>NZ_JAMYVG010000001.1:0-954827 GCF_040323855.1 Mesorhizobium sp. M0028 | reverse complement strand
AAACCCCAAACAAGACGTCAAATCCCCCGCAAACAAGCGAACAACCGCCGCAACCCCGCCGCCGCAAGCTTTTGCTCATGACTGCGCAACAGGTCCACAAAGGGGAGAAGGAGAGACCGCCGGCGCCGTGGTTGCCGCAACTCCGCCGGCGGTCTATGTAAAGCCGCATGAGCGACACGACTTCACGCCTCTCCGGCTGGATGGACCTTGCCAACCCGACGCGGTTCGTCGGGCTGGTCGACAAGGTCGTGCCGTGGTTGGCGAGCGTGGCCGCCATCATCCTCGCTGTCGGTCTCTATATGAGCTTCACGGCGCCTGAGGATTTCCAGCAAGGCATCACCGTGTGCATCATGTATATCCACGTGCCTTTCGCCTGGCTTGCCATGATGTGCTACACGCTGATGGCGGTCTCGGCGCTTGGCACGCTGGTCTGGCGCCATCCGCTGGCCGACGTGGCGCTGAAATCGGCGGCACCCATCGGCGCCGTCTTCACCGCCCTTGCGCTGATCACCGGTTCGATCTGGGGCAAGCCGATGTGGGGCACCTGGTGGGTGTGGGACGCGCGGCTGACCTCGGTCTTCATCCTGTTCCTGATGTATCTCGGCATCATCGCGCTGACCCGAGCGCTCGACGATGCCGGGCGCGCCGCCTGGGCCGCCGCCATCATCACCCTGGTCGGCTTCATCAACATTCCGATCATCAAATTTTCGGTCGACTGGTGGAACACGCTGCATCAGCCGGCTTCGGTGTTCCGGCTTGGCGGGCCGACCATCGATCCAAGCCTGTTGTGGCCCTTGCTGGTGATGGCACTCGGCTTCACCGTGCTGTTCTTCGCGCTGCATCTGATGGCAATGCGCACCGAGATCCGCCGCCGCCGTGTCATTTCGATGCGCCGCGTCGCGGCAAGGCAAGCTGAACGGCAACCCGGCTGATCTTATCCGTCGAGTTTCTTCCCACCCCCCTCTGTCCTGCCGGACATCTCCCCCGCAAGGGGGGAGATCGGATGTTGCTTCTGCTTTCGCCAATTACCAACGTATCAAAGTGGGTGCGGGCGGCGGAGCTGCCAATCTCCCCCCTTGCGGGGGAGATGTCCGGCAGGACAGAGGGGGGTGCTGTCCCTCCGCCGTCCGGAAAATTCTATACATTAAAGCCTCCGCACGCGCTCCGGCCTGGTTCATCCCATCCGTCCTCGCGCCTTGACCGGCAAAGTCTCGATCACCTTGTCGCCTTCGATCAGATGCACCTCGTCGAACAGATTGGTGACGACGCAGCAATGGTCGGGCACGACGCGCACGCGCTCGCCGATGCGAAGCTCGGCGTCGCCTGACAGCGTGACGTTGCCGTGCTCTTCGCTGAGGCTGGTCACCCTTGCGCCTGAAATGCCCAGCAGCTCGCCGAAATCGGCGAGCCCCAGCGTGTCGCTGGACAGCGCCTTGCTGCCGGCGTCGAGGATGGCGCGTGTCGGCGTTGGACGGCTGACCACCGTCGACAGCACCGTCAGCGCGCAATCGTCGAGGCTGCCGACGCCTTTGGCGACTTGGTAGCGGTCGAGATAGATGTAGGTGCCAGGCCGGTATTCGGTAACGACGGAATGCTCGCCCGAGCGCCACATGTCGGGCGTGCCGCCGCTGGAGATACGCTCGCAGGCAAGGCCGGATGCGGCAAGTGCTTGCTGCGCATCGGCGAGCCACGCCTCGGTCTCTGCGGCGCGGCCCGCCCCCGGGTAGGTCATCAAGCCGCCGAAGACGAGCCCCCGGACCTTGTCGATCTCGCTCGCCAGCGCGACTGCCTCGCCGGCCGACTGCACACCGCAGCGGCCCATGCCGGTGTCGCATTCGACCAGCACCGGCAGGCGGTGGCCGGGATCGGTAAAGGTGGCGGCAAGTCCCATCAGCGTGTCCATGCTGTCCGTTGTCACCGACAGTGTTACGCGGCCGTGCAGCGCCTTGAGGCGCTCCAGCTTCGCCCGCCCGAGGATATTGTAGGGCAGAAAGATGTCGGTCAGGCCGGCGTCGGCCATGATTTCGGCCTCGCCGATCTTCTGGCAAGTGATGCCGACGGCGCCGGCCGCGATCTGCTTTTTTGCCCAGTAGGGCAGCTTGTGGGTCTTGATGTGCGGCCGGAGTTTCAGCCCGTGCCGGTCGGCATGGGCCTGCGCCCGCGCGATGTTGGCTTCGGCGCGGCCGGCATCGATCAGGATCGCCGGCGTATCGAGGTCGTCTATGCTGCGCATGGTCTCACCATCGGAAAATTGGTTGACCTTATGGCCCTGATCGGACCGCATGTCATGGGGCCAGCGACAGCAGTTTGCATCGACACCGAATTGACGTTCGGCTATTGCGTTAGCGCTCGCAAAGCGACGGGAAGGAACCACGATCATGAAACGCTCCGCCATCAACGACATCATCCGCGACGCCGACGCCTTCATCCGCTCGTTCGGCTACATCATGCCGCCCTTCGCCTACTGGAGCCCCGAAGAGATGAAGGCGCGCCGGCAGGATTCGTCGGCGATCTTCTCCTCCCGGCTCGGCTGGGACATCACCGATTATGGCCAGGAGAAGTTCGACGAGCTCGGCCTGTTCCTGTTCACCGTCCGCAACGGCCGCTACGAAGACATGAAGAAGGGCATGGGCATGCTCTATGCCGAGAAGATCATGATCTCGCGCAAGGACCAGCTGTCGCCGATGCATCGCCACAACATCAAGGCCGAAGACATCATCAACCGTGGCGGCGGCAAGCTGGTGCTGGAGCTGTTCATGCATGACCGCGATGGCGGCATCGACCCGAAGGCCGAAGTAACGGTGCCTGTCGACGGAACCATCCACAGGCTGCCTGCGGGTGGGCTGCTGAAGCTCGACCCAGGCCAGAGCGTGACGCTGCTGCCGGGCGTCTGGCACGCCTTCTGGGCCGAAGGCAAGGACGTGCTGATCGGCGAGGTTTCGACGGTCAACGACGATCTCACCGACAATGTCTTTCGCGAACCAATCGGCCGCTTCGCGGACATTGACGAGGACACAGCGCCGCTGCACCTGTTGGTGTCTGATTATGAGAACTGGGTGGGGTGAGAAGCGACGGGCGGTCTGGCCGGTTGGCAAAGTTTGCGCTATCTTTAGTCAATGGACCCTCCGCCTAATCAACGTGGGAACGTCGCCTGGTCGAAAAAACATTGAGGACTCGCCTGTTACGGCGAGTGCAGTTCTCAATTCTTCGGACAAAACTATATGATTTAACTGCTGCTCATCTCTTGCCAGATGAATACTGCCTAAGCAGTGCTCAAAGTGTACGTAAAAATTACAAGAAATTATATGTAAGACGTTACCTCCTTCCACCGCGCTGGCAACATCAGATCGTTCTGGATCTATGCAGCGAACCCGGCTGAGTGGCAGAACCCAAGAAAACTTGTTAGTCGTTCCGTCGCGGGCCACTAAGGTTATTGGATAAAATTGAACAAACTCTTGGGGCACGAATTTCAAAATTATTTCCTGCCACGTATCATCAACAGCCGGAGGGTTGCCAGTTGGTGGGCAGTGAAGGCTTTCAAAATTGATTAAATTGGATCTGGCACGAAGCACCGGCCGACCACGAGATTCCTCGATTGGTACGGAGGTCATCGCATCAACGGGGGTTACTGGAGAACCGTAGTCAAAAGTCGCCGGCTGAAACGACGTATCCAATCGATCGTACCAAACCCAAGCCATCGTAGTTCTCCAATAGAAGGGCTGCGAAAGCGAACCTACCGCTGATGCTTGTCGGCCCTGCGGTTGCCCAGCAGCAGCTTGCGTTCGAGATGTGCCCGCAACTCCCCATAATACGCCGTCAGGAACGCGCGCGCGTCATGGGCTTGGGGTGCCGCGCCGATCTTGCGTCCGATCGTCTCGGCAACCGTCCGCAGGGCGAAATAATCGTCGCGGCGCAGCACTTCCTCCAGTTTGTGGAGCTCGGCAATCCCGTAGGCGTCGAGCTGGGCGTGGCTGAACCGGAACGCGCCGGCCGCCGGATCCTGCCGTGCCGACAGATCTTCAAGCAAGGCGCGCTTCGGTGCCTCGACCACCCAGGTCCCTGCCAACAGGTCGCCGATCCGCATGCGGTCGCGATTGAAGAGCGGGAACAAGGCAAACAGCAGCGTCCACACCAGTCCGAACACCGTCGTCAGCGTGTCGGCAAGGTCGGTCCCGCTGCGTCCGACGATGATTGACAGCGGCAGGAACACCTCGATCTCGCGCATCAGGTTGCGGGCGATGACCTGGTCGATCGATAGGCCGTCTCCGCTGCGCGACGCAACCCGGATGCCGACGATCCGCTTGCCAGGCGTAGCCGCGCGCCGGCCCGCTTCGAAGACGATGAAATAGGCGTTGCGCAGAAAAAAGATCAGGATGATCCAGACGACGAAGAGCGGCTGAAACCCCTCGCTGCCAAGGCCTCCCACTCCGAACAGCGCGACGATCGTGATCACGATTGCAGCCACCGCGATGAACACGAAATCAAGGAGGAAGGCGGAGGCCCGGGTGCCGGCGTCGGCCAGCCTTATCCGAAGATCGACGCCCTCGGGCGTGATCAGCGGCCGTATAGCCGCGAAGGCGGCGCGTCTACCGATCGCCATGCCGCACCATCCGGAACAGGTAGAAGTAACCGATCCACAGCGCCAGCATGCCACCGCCAATGGCGTAGCGCGTGACGTCGCTGGTGATGGTCTGCCTGCCAATGCCCTCGAGCAGCCCGGCAAACAGCAGCATGACCGAGACCCCGACCATAGCATTCGCGGCGATGCGTCCGGCACGAGCCGCTGCCGCCATGCGTGTCAATTCGCCGGGAAAGGCGATGCTGGTGCCGATGCGCATGCCGGCCGCGCCGGCCAAAGCGATTGCGAACAATTCGGTGGTGCCGTGGATGGCCAGCCAGCCGCCGAGCTCCATGCCAAGTCCCTTGGACCAATAGACTTGGAACAACGCACCGATCATGCAGCCGTTGAACAGCATCAGCAGTACCGTCGGCACGGCGAAGGCAAAGCCGAGGGCGAAGGCCAGGATCGCGACCTGGACGTTGTGCGTGAACAGATAGGCGGCAAAGCCTGGGAGAAAGCCATTGTCGCCATCATAAAGCATGCTGCGCAGCAGTTCGGCCGAAGCATCTGGACCGCGGCCCCCTGCCAGGCTGGACGGGATGATCGCGTCGAACCAGCTCTTGTCGGATGCCACCAGCCAGGCGCCTGCACCAATGCCGATCACCATCAGCGCGACCGAAACCAATGTCTCGCGCCACAGGTCGCGAATGGCTTCGGGCCAGTCGTGCAGGAAGAAATCGGCGAGGCGCTGCCGCAGCCCGCGGCGTGCGCCATAGAGATAGAAATAACCGCGCAGCGACAGCGCTTCGAGATAGGCGACCAGCGCGTTGTCGAGCGAGGTCGCCCGCGCCACGGAAAGGGAAGACAGCGCCGATCGATAGAGTAGGGGCAGCGACAGCAGCTCCTCTTCGGAAAGCGTGCGCGGCGCACGCTTCTCGACACGCGCGAGAAGCGCCTCGAATGCTTTCCAGTCGGCCTCGCGCTCGCGGCGGAAGCTGGCCAGCGACTGGCGTACCGCGTCGCCACGTACCGCGTCGCCACGTACCGCACTGCCGGGTACTGGCGCCGTCACAACAGATCCTCCTGCTTGAACTGCAGATAACGCTCGACCAGCGCGGGACCCAGCCGATTGTGGTTGGCTTCGATGACATGCGCCCCGAGCAGCCGCAGCCGGCCGATGACGACCTGCCTTTCGCGCAAGAGCCCTCCGGCAACGACCGCGCGGGCAACGTCCTCGCCGGAGCGTGGCGGCATGTCGGCCAGGCCCTCCAGTTCGGTATCCTTCATCAGCATGAACAGCACCAGATGCCGTTCGGTGAGCCGGCCCACGGTGCGCAGCATCAATTCGGCACTGATCGGATCGACGAAATCGGTGAAGACGATGACCAGCGAACGGCGGTCGAGCCGTGCCGAAAGCGTGGTCAGCGCCAAGGTGAAGTTGGTCTCTTCACTGGAATAGTCGATCTCCGCCGCCCGTTTCTGGATCATCGCAAAGCTGGCGGGGCCGCGTACCGCGCCGCTCGAAACGCGCGGCCTTGCATCGAAGCCGAACAGGCTGACCATGTCGCCGCCCTTCAGCGCGATGAATGCCGACAGTAAGGCGGCCGTCACCGCCCGATCCACCTTCGGCACACCGTCGACCGGCTCGCACATCAGGCGTCCGCTATCGATGGCCAGCACGATATTGTTGTTCTCCTCGATGCGGAACTCGCGCGCCAAAAGCTTGCCGTGGCGGGCGCTGCGCTTCCAGTCGATCATCCGCCGGCCCATGCCCGGCTGGTAATCCTTGAGCGCGTCGAACTCGCGGCCTTGGCCGGCGCGGCGCTGCGCATGGCCTTCAGCGAGGGTCGCACGCTGCAGCAGCGTGAGCGCCTCGCCGCGGGCGCTGCTGACGTCGGGCAGCACCGCAACCTTGCTTTCCACCGGCAGCACGACCTGGTTCCAGACCAGCCCGAACGGCCCGCGCCAGCGCACCCAAAGACGGTCGAAGCTGGCGATCCCACGCCGCAGCGCCTGGAAGCGAAGGTCGAGCGACCCGCCTCCGGGGGTTGGCAGCAATGTCCCACCGCTGTCGCTCACCGGCGCCAGACGCGCATCGTGGCCGACGCGAGCCTCCGCGGCGCGCGGCCCCGAGTGACGGGCGGCGATTTGCACGCTGAACTCGCCGCCGACACCGACCTGCTGCGGCGCATCGATGCTGGCATTCAGCGATGCCCGCCCGCGTCCGGCCGCGGCATCCACCGCCAGGAAGGCAAGCAGCAGGCAGCTCCACAGCAATCCCAGATACCAGAACGACGGCAGTGCCAGCGCGACCAGGAAGGCCGGCACCGCGCCGGCCGCTGCTGCCCACACTGCTCGGCCGCTGGGATAGATCAACGTGGTGCTTCCGTCTGGTCGACCAGGTCGGAGACGATCTGCTCGACCAGGCGGCCGTCGATCTGGGCGGCAGGCGAAAGGATGACGCGATGGCGCAGCGCCGGCACTGCCAGCGCCTTGACGTCGTCGGGGATCACATAGGCGCGTCCGTCCAGCGCCGCCCGGGCACGCGCCGCCCGCGCCAGCATGGCGCCCGCGCGCGGGCTGGCCCCCACTTCCAGATCGGCATTTTCGCGCGTAGCCCGAACCAGCGCCGCGATATAGCCGACGACATCGTCGACGAGGGTGACGGAGCCGACGGTTGCAAGTGCCTCCTGCAGCGTCTCGCGGTCCGTCTGCGCCTCGATGCCATATTGCGCGATGTCGTGCGAGGCGGAGCCGCCGCCGTGATGGACGATGATGGCCCGTTCTTCCTCGGGGCCGGGATAGCTGACGCGGTGCTTGAACAGGAAGCGGTCGAGCTGTGCCTCGGGCAGCGGGTAGACGCCCTGGTGCTCGATCGGATTCTGGGTCGCGACGACCATGAAGTTGCGGCCGAGCGAATGCGTGGTGCCGTCGAACGTGACCGCATGTTCCTGCATCGCCTCGAGCAGTGCGGCCTGTGTCTTGGGTGGCGTGCGGTTGATTTCGTCGGCAAGCAGGAGATCGCAGAAGATCGGGCCGCGCGTCAGCGTGAACTGCCCGGTCTGGAAGTTGTAGATGTTCGACCCGACGATGTCGCCGGGCATCAGGTCCGGTGTGAACTGGATCCGCCCGTAGGCGACCCCAAGCGCTTGGGCGAAGCAGCGCGCGGTCATTGTCTTGGCCGTGCCGGGAGGGCCTTCGAGCAGGATATGCCCGCCTGCAAACAAGGCGGTCAGCATCAGGTCGACCGTATCGTGCTGCCCGGTAATCGCCTTGGCCACTTCTTCCCTGATCCGTGTCGCCAGGGCCTTGACATCATCGACGTTCACCGAGCCTCCTTGCTGTCCAGTCGTGCAGCCGCTCAGCTGCCTGTTGCATCTGCGCCAAGTTCTTGGCCTCGCCGGCGGCTTGCGAGCGCATCGTGAAGCCGCCAGCTTGCTCCTTATCGCGAGAGTCGAGCCAGTGGTCGAGCGCTGTGCCTTGCAACCCTTGCGGTGCCCCGAGCAGCGCGCCGGCGCGCACCCGCATCAAGGCCGCATAGCGGCTTCCCAGCTCGTCCAGCCGGCCGGCACGCCGCATGAGCATCGCCGTCGTATCGACCAGCGCACGCTTGCCGAAAGCAATTGCACGCTGGTCGGCACGCGGCGGGCCGAATCGGCCGAGGCCATGCAGGAACGCCAGCGCCGCAGCGACCAGGATCGTCAGTGTCAGCGCCAGGAAGGGCGGCTCGACCAGAAGCTTGGCCAGATCATACTTCCGCCCCGCGCCGTGCAGCGTCAGATCGAACATCACCGGCCCGTCGTCCGGCTGGAGCAAGGCGATCAGCCCGAGCGCCGCTGCCGCCTTGTCGGGATCCTTGAGGGCGGCGTTGTTGATCAGGTCGGGGTCGGTCAGGATATAGAACGGCTTGTTCTCCACTTGCGTCAGCACGGCCTGGCCTTTGCCGGCTGCAATGACCGGGTGTTCGTCCGCTACCCACTGCAATTCTTCGGGGGCGTTGACGAGCCTGCCGTCGATGTCGAGTTGCTTTGGCGTACTTTGGCCGGCACCAATCTTTGCATCGGCGATCCGGCCAAGCCACTCGTTCACCATCGAACCAGGCAATCGCCCGAATTTCATGTTCCAGCCTTCATGCTCCTGCAGCGGCAGGATCTGCCATTTGGGCAGCACGAAGAGCGTATTCTGGTCCTGACGAAGGTCGAGGATGTGGTCGAGAGCCTCCGGATCGCTGTCGAGCGAAATGGTGACGATCAGCAGCATGTCGGTGCCGAGATCGTCCTCAGTCCGCGCCATGAAGGGCGGTTCGCCGGTCAGCTTCAGCCATTCGGCCAGGCCGGCGTAGCCGACGCCGCTTTTCGACAGCGGCGTGGCGCCGCCATTGCCGGGTTGCCGGAAATCGGGAGCATAGGTGGACAGCAGGAAGAAACCGGCTGCCGCAAGCAGGCTGGCGAAAATCCCCCAAAACAGTGTCTTTCGATTGAACGGCTCCTGCGCCTCGACCGCCGTTGCGCTCACGTCCAGGCATCCCGGAAGGCGAACCGTTCATAGGCGCCACGTGCTTGCCGCCAGCCTTCCGCGCCGACCGGCCGCCGCGCGAACAGCGCGGCCTCGACAATGCGGGCGATCTCGGTAAAGGCATGGCGTGCCCTTCCCGGCAGGGAAGGGGCATTGGCGATGTCGCGCGCGGTGAGCGACGGGCGCAGGAAGTCCGGCAGCCGGCCGGCAATATCGGCGACGCTGCGCCGAAGCAAAAGGTGAACCGCTTCGTCATAGTCGCCGCGCGCGGCCAGCGTGTCGGCTTCCGACAGCAGGATCTGCGCGGCGCCGGCGTCGGGGCGCCAGGTCTCTTCGGCCTCGGCCTCGGGCCGCGCGCGCTGCCACGGCAGCCGCCAGGCGATGCCTTTCACCTCGAGGAAGACCAAAAGCAGGATGATTGCGGCGCCCGATATCACCGCCCCCCAGAACAGATAGATCATGTAGGGACCGAGCGATGACAAAAGATCGAGCAGCGGCTTCAGCCAGTCGGGCGGCTGGGGCGGCACATAGGCCGGCAGGTCGAACTGGATCGACTCATCGGCGATCAGCTGCTTGTGCAGATTGGTCAGCCATTCGGCTTCCGCTGTGCCTGGCTGTGCCACCGTCACCCGCTCCCCTGCAACCTGCAGTTCCCAGCCGACACTGACAATGCAGCACAAGAATTGCAAGTGGGCTGGACGCCCACGGTTAATCTTGGCAGAATTGCTATTAGGGCGCCGTGATACTGTTACGGCGAAACACGGGGGAAATCATGGCTTCAACGACACTGGAACGGCCTGAGAAATTCGAGATCGGCAGAGTGTTCAACAACAGCTTCGCCGTGATCGGCCGCAACATCGGCTTATGCCTTGGGCTCGCGCTGCTGTTTTCAGGCTTGCCGGCGATTATTCTTCGGCTGTGGAGCCAACCGCAACTAGATGCGGTTCTGCAGGGCGACCCCGGCGCCGCGGCCGATCCCTCGATGATGTTTCAGAATTCATGGATTACGGTTATTGCGGGATTGCTATCCTTCGTTTTCGCGCTGCTGCTCCAGTCGGCGCTGGTGCGGGCAACGATCGAGGACTTGAACGGCAAGCGGCCGACCTTTGGCGACTGTATTCAGATAGCCATCCGCAATTTGCTGCCGACCCTTGGTATTGGCCTGCTCGTCGCCCTGGGTGCGGGCCTGGCGTCGATAGCCTTGCTGGTTCCCGGCATCATCTTGTGGCTCGGATGGTGCGTGGCGGTGCCGGTTCTGATCCAGGAGCGGCTTGGCGTGTTCGGTTCGATGTCTCGCAGCCGCGTCCTGACCAAGGGCAACCGCTGGCCGCTATTTGGCCTCTTCCTGATCCTGATGATCATCGCGATGGTCATCCAGTGGGTGATGCTGGCAGTCATCGTCATGTTGGGTGGGATCATTGCCGATGTGGCGGCAGCCTTGGTGTCGACCGTACTGTCGATGGTGCTGTCGGTGGCCACGGCGGTCAGCTATGTCGAGCTGCGTCAGGTCAAGGAAGGCACCAGCGTCGAAGAACTGTCGCAAATCTTCTCCTGAGGACGGGTGGAGGCTTTTCACCGACGGCTCGGCTCTCGCATTGCGCTACTGAGCCGAGCTTGTTCACAAAGCCTTTGTCTGCGCCGGTAACGCTGTGGCCAGCCGCTTCGCCCATTCCTCGATGCCGGAGCGGCCCGCCAGCAAATCCTGCCTGATCTCGATGAGGATTGCGGGAATGCCGCGATCGTCGCCATGGACCGGTATGGCATAGTCGCCGTCGCGGCTGATCACATAGGGCTCGTTTGCCGCGGCGTTGAGCGCACTGTCGGCGCGCAGGCCGGCAAGCACTGCCTGGCCGAAATCGACTGCCCGATCGTAAAGCACGCCGGCGTGCCAGGGCCTGCCGACACCGAGGTAGACCGGCGTGAAGGAGTGAATCGCCGCGATCCGCGTCGCTCTGCCCTGCCTCGCCCGGTCGTCGAGATGGGCGGCCACGCGGTTATGAAACGGCGTGAACATGATTTCGGCACGCCGGCTTCGTTCCTCCGGATCGAGGCCGACATTGCCGGGGATGTCAATGTCTTCCGACAGTACCGGAATGCTGCCACTGGAACCCAGCGGCCGGTTGGGATCAATCAAAAGCCGCGAATAGGAGCTGAGGAAGGCCGGAGCATCGAGCAGCTTCGACAGAGCGCGGGTCACTTCGGCGGCGCCGATGTCCCAGGCGATATGGCGCTGCAAATGGCTGCTGTCGAGACCGAGCCGCGCATACTCGGCCGGGATGTGATTGGACGCGTGCTCGCATATCAGAACGATATCGGAACGCCCCGTTTCGTTTATCGCTTCGACCGCGGGTGGCCAACCCTGAGGCTGGATGGCGTTGGCAAGCGGCTCAGCCATCAATAGAGCGTCCGGTAGAGATCGCAGACCGCCACTGGATCGAGACCGGCGAGGCGCTCGGTCTCATGCCGCTTGAGGCCGACAAAGGTCTCGACGAACACCGGCGCGAACCATCCGGTGACCGTCTTGTCGGCAACGAGCGCGTCGAGTGCCGCCGGCAGCGTTTCCGGCAGCCGTACGAGGCCAAGCTTCTTGCGTTCGGCGGCGCTCATCTGCGTCGGGTCGCCGGTGACCAGCGGCGACGCCGGCAGCTTGGCCTTCAGCCCTTCCAGCCCGGCGCGCACGATCGCCGCCAGCGACAGATAGGGATTGCCGGTGGCGTCGGCTGCCCGGTATTCGATGTTGTACTGCCGCGCCGGATCGCGCCCGCCGATGGTCACCGTCGGGCAGATGCGTAAGGACGCCTCGCGGTCGCGATCGGCAAGCCAGGTGTAGGACGAACTCCAGCTATGCGGCTTCAGCCGGTAGTAGGACGACACACTCGCCGCCGTCATGGCGGTGATCGCGGGCAGGTGGCGCAGCACGCCGGCGCAGAACGAAGCGGTCCGGCTGGAAAGACCGCCCGGCTGGGCCGGATCGTAGGTCGCCGGCTTGCCGGCCTCGTCGACGAAACTGAAATGGATGTGGACGCCGTTGCCGACGGCATCCGGCGCGATCTTGGGCGCGAAGCTCGCCCGCCAGCCGGCACATCGCGCGACTTCGCGCGTGATCTCACGGATGGCGACCGCCCGATCGGCCGCGGCGAGCGCATCGGCTGGCTCGCATGTCACCTCGAATTGGTCGGTGCCGAATTCGGCGATCACCACTTCCGGCGCGACGCCGGCTTCCGCTAGCGCCGCCATCAGATTGGCGGCAAACGGATCGGCGCGGCGCAATGCGGCCAACGACATCGAATGAGCCGGCCCAAAGTCGCCCTCGATATGGAATTCATGCTCGAACGCGGCGATGACGGAAAGCCCGGTCGCCGCCTTCAACTCCGCCAGCGCATCGCTCAGCATGGTCCGCGTACAGCCGACCCACGGGCTGCCGTCCAGTTCGACGATGTTGCCGGCGACCATGTCGAACGGTGTCGGCGATCCGGTCAGCGCCGTGCGAAACCGCGCGTTGAGATCGGGAATGAGCCGCACATCGCCGGACGAGCCCCAGGGATTGGGGTCGACGATGGAATTGAAGGGCGTCAGCGACAGATTGGCCTGCAGCCAGCCGACGCCGGTCGCGGCGATCTTCTGCAGCTTGCTTTCGACGACGGAGCGGCCGCGCGTGATCGCCGAAAGGTCGGTGGTGACGACGGCAACGAGCGGTTCGACGGTCGATGTCATGTAGCTTTTCCCAAGGCTTCGAAACGGGCAGTAATGATGGCGGTGTCGGCGATCCAGCAATAGCCGCCGAACGCCTCGAGCGCGCCATCATGGCGCTCCTGCGAGGCGGCGGCGCAAGCGTCCGATACGCAGGTGACGAGGTAGCCGCGATCGGCGGCATCGCGCACCGCCATGTCGACGCACTGGTCGGTCATAATGCCGGCGACGATCAGGTAACGCACGCCGAGGTTTTTCAGGACATAGTCGATGTTGGTTGAGTTGAAGACGCCCGACGATGTCTTCGGCAGCATGATCTCGTCGCCGACCGGCGCCAGCGACGGCACCGGCAGGCCCTCCGGCCGGCTCGGCGCGATATGGATCGGCGTCAGCTTGTGGTCGAGCGAGCGGTCGCGGCCGTCTTGGGTCAGGCTCTGGATGATGGTGTGGATCACCTCGACGCCGTTGGCCCGCGCCGCGGCCAGCAGGCGCTCCTGGTTGGGGATCGTTTGCGACGCCGTCTGCCGGTAGAAATAGTGATCGGGGCCGCGCTCCGGATGGGCCGGATCGGCGCCGGGCTCCAGCCAGACGCGCTGCATGTCGACTAGCAGCAGCGCGGTTTCGCCGGCCCGGAACGGCTCGTTTCGTTTCGGCAATGCTGGAGTCATGCGTGGGGTCCTGTGTTGCTGGTCACAATCCGGCTGATTTAGCTGATTTTGGTCCACACGTCCTGCATGGTGGACACACTTATTGGGAGTATTCGAAGTTGCTAATTTGAGTTAAACTTTGTTTTCGGGCGTGGAGACGGGGGTCTCTGGCATGATCGATTCAGACGTGTTCGACTTTGTCGAACGCTGCAGGAAGCACACAGCTACCGGGCCGCTTCTGGGCGACCTGCTCGAAACCGTGCGAAATCTCGGCTTCGAGCACCTAATCCTGAGCGGGGTGCCGCTCGGTGGCCAGAAGCTTGCACCGATGGTCGAACTGAATGGCTGGCCGGCCGGCTGGTTCGAGCGCTATGTCGAGGCCGAGCATGCCGCCGTCGACGGCGTTTGCATCTACTCGGCAAAGACTTTGAAGCCGTTCCTGTGGTCCGAAGTCCCGGCAAAGTGGTCGGATACGGAGGGCTCACGACGCGTCGCCGGCGAGGCGACGGAGTTTGGCATCTGTAGCGGCTTCGCTGTGCCGATGCTCAGCGTTCACCATTGGCAATCCGTGCTGTCGTTTGCGTCTTCCGCGAAGTCCTGCACCCTCTCGCCGCGCCATCAGGTGCAACTGGTGACCATGGCGGTATACGCGGGCATGTCGATCCAGGCGTTGTCGAATGACGATGACGACGACGAAGGCCTGCTGACCGACCGGGAAAAAGAGGTGCTCTTGTGGGCCGCGGCCGGCAAGACGTCATCGGAAACCTCGCAGATCCTTGGGCTGACCGAGCGCACGGTCAAATGGCATTCGACACGGGCTCGCGAGGCTTTTGGTGTCGGCACGACCACGCAAGCGGTCGTCGAAGCAGTGCGCCGGCGCCTGATCCATCCCTAAAAACGCGTCAACTGTCCCATCGGACAGGTGACGTATATTAGCGCGACTGCAAATATCCCTGCGAGAAACGATCGGGGGATCGCGCCATGATAACGGCCCACGTAGTCAATGCGCATAACAAGCATCTCTACGAAAACGAATTCGACGAATTTCTGCGCCGGCGGCACGATTTCTTCGTGCATCAAAAACGTTGGCGCCCTCCGAGCCCGGATGGTCGCGAACTGGATCAATTCGATACAGACGCGGCGACATACCTGCTTGGTATTGAAGATGGTCGCGTGGTGACCTCGGCTCGATTGATCCCAACGAGCGAGCCGCACATGGTCTCGGAGGTTTTTTCTCACATGTGCGAAAAATCGGGCGTCCCAAGGCGCCCCGATTGGGCCGAATGGACCCGCACATTCGTCGTTCCCGATAAGCGAACTGCTGGACTGAGGGGCACGCTGACGCAGCTGTGCTGCGCAGTGATGGAATACGCTCTCGACGAGGGCCTCAGCGCCGTTGGCGGCGTCCAGGAAACCTACTTCATGCCGCACCATGGTGCGCTGAAGTGGCGCGCCGAGCCAATGGGCATGGCCAGGGAAGAAAACGGCGAATGGTACATCGTTGCGTATATCGATGTGAATGAGGCGGCGCTGGCGAGCGTGCGGAAGATACTTCGTATCAACAATTCTCTGCTGGTCCGGCGCGGAGCCCAGCCTTCATTTCTCCGTTGGCCCGAGAGGCGCTTGGAGGTCGCCTGATGAGCTCAAGTGGACCATCCTTAGAAGGGGATCGCGTAAAAGTATTTTTGTCAACGAGGCATGCAGCAACGACGAAGGAGGAAGACCATGCAACCCGCATTGATAATCGCAAGTTCTTGTATTGCTTTGCTTAGTATCTTTTCGATCCCCGGTCGTGCTACGGAGCTGAAGATGTCGACGCCTAGCGAGATGGCATTCAATATGCCTGATCTCAAGGGCGCCCCAGGCGGAAACTCTTTGATTCTTGTTGGGTCCAAAACTTGCACTAAGCCTGACGGAACAACCAGCACGTGTGATAAAACGTGCAACGCAGGCGAAACCTTCTATGGTAACTGCGACTCTAACGGAAACGCCACCTGCGAATGCCGCAACAACTGACGTTACGCTCCGCTTGGCGATACAAGCTTTACATATTAGCGGCTGCATTGCGTCGTTAGTAGCGCCGTCTTGATGATGTGCCCCTTTGAAGCTTGCCGCTGAAGACGACCGTCGCCAACTGTGCAAGGAGGAAACTGTGGCTCCTTTAAAGTTTCTTGCGCCTCTTGCTGGGATCATCTCTTTTGTCTCATCAGAAGTGGCTTACGCCGACAACGGGCAACACTTCGTCTCACGGCGGTACTATTGCAGCTCGGCCGAGAAACTTGATGCTGGCGATCAGACGATTTCTGCTGATGGGCCGTCATGCGAAGCTTCGCGTCAGGCGATCGCAGAAAGCGTAGCGCGGTCTGGAGGGGATGTGTGCAGAGCATTCGATCAGGACTGGTTTTGGAATAGACGATCTGAGGAAATACAAGCAAGTGGGAGTTGCGCACCGCAATAGCTTAGCGGGGACGATTTGGCCCCTATCGCGCGGGTGTGGGACGAGGTTGTTGCTACCCATTTACACGTCCTTGGGAGCGCAGGAGATTGCCGGCACTCTAGGTTTGCATAGGACGAACATCGTCAAGACAAGAGATGCAGAGATCCGCAATATCTTCTTGCTATGAGAGGTGGTTACTATGAACGCTGAATGGAAGAATAAAAAAATCAAGATCCTGATTTACTCCATGGCTGCAACCGTGTGCTTGGGAGCAAGTCTTGGCTCGGCGCTTGCCGGGTCGTGCTCCGGGAATGCATGCGCGGATATCCAGCTTCAAAAGCGCGCCGACGGCTGCATGGTTTTTCACAATAGTGGAAGCAAACAAGTGAAGATTGAGCATCACGTCGGCGGAGTAGGAATTGGCATAGCATATGCTAATTCAGATTTCGCTCTAAAAGCAATAGAGGGCTATTGCATGACGGGCTTTGATGCTGACTATACAGCTAACTACGTATAAAGCATCCGGATTCCCGATTCCGATTACGGTGACAGATTGCGGTGACAGTGCACTACTTTCTTTCGCCGCCTGCCTCGTTTCCGGGTTTTCATGGCTTTGCCGATTTGTCGGCGATGCTCTCGGCCGAAGGGGGGAGCATCGAAGATCGCGACGTCGGCGACACGGCAATGCTCGATGAGTATGCGGGCGGCTAAAAGTGCACTGTCGCCGTAATTCCTGATAATGGCGGCCAGGCTGACTGCTGCTCAATGGCCACCTGCGAATGCCGGAACAACTGACGTTGCGCTCCGCTTGGCGATACAGAGTTTAAATATTAAGTTCCGCATTTGTCCCACCTTTAAGGTTCGATGCGCATACCGCACCGGTAAAATCAAAACGTCGTCTGAACCCATACTGCACAAGGAGAGTTGTTATGAAAAGAAACAGCCTTATTGCTTTGCCGCTAGTATTTGCTACGCTTGCTTTCGCCGGTCCTGCTGCTGCGGATTATACCAAACGGGTTTGCGGCGGCGAGGATCAAGCGAATGGTTGCCCTGTATCTACTGACATAATGGTGGGATGTAATCCATCACCGGCGGATGCCGTAAGGGCCGCATGCACGATCATCAGCAACGGTCAGGAAAAGGTATTGGATGGCCACGCTGATCGTCAGGGTAGTCATGGAGGTGGCAGCTGTGGTTACACATGGTATCTCGTGACGTGCATGGAACATTAGTCGGAAAATATTCCGGCCAATCAGGAGGGCGCGTTCCATTTCCAATGGAGGCAACAATGAGGAAGCTTGTATGTTCCGGCTTCTTGCTGCTGGCATCTTTGCAGTTCGCAGCGGCCGAGACTCCTAGTGTATCGTCGCCTGATTCAATAACCATCGAAGAGGGCGAGCAGTGCGTGAAAACCCCAGGGAAGCTAAAATGCAGGTGGGATGGGCCCTGTGTGCAAGAAGGAAATGTGTGCCAGAGCTGCATTGGAGGAACTCAGTACCAACATAGCCTTGGTTGCTGGTCCTGCTCCGCTGGAACGTCGTTGGCCAAGGTGAATGGCGATTGGGTTTGCCAATAAAGTAAACAAGGTAGAGCCGTCCCAGGCGATCACGGTCACCATAATTCCGAATTACGGTGACAGTGCACTAATTTCCTTTCGTCGCGTGCCTCGTTTTCCGGGTTTCACGGCTTTGCCGATTTGCCCGGCGATGCTCTCGGCCCACGGGCGCATCGAAAACCGCGACATCGGCGACGCGGCAATACTCGATGAGCAGTTCTCGTGGGACACACAGTCTTCGGACGTGAAAACACTTTGGCTCGCCCGTACGACGCCCGCGATGCGGCAGACCGGGAACGCCGGCAAGGTGCACCATGCGGCGGGGGGCGACATTGCAAAAAGTGCACTCACCGTAATTCTGATCTATACTCCGGACACCAGCCCGAACGCCTGTGGCAAGGCGAAGGGCGGATGAAGCGCCTGATAGAGTTCTCTTTTTAATCATGTGGCGATGTCAAGATGTTAGCCTCCGACCTGACGAAATTTATCGAGCAGGATCATCTGGCTCTGGATGCCTTCGTAAAGGGCGATCCTGAGCCCTTGAAAAACCTCTACTCGCGACAGGACGACGTCATTATTGCCAATCCCTTTGGCCCGCCGGCGAAGGGATGGAGAAAGGCCGCTGAGATCATGGAACGGGCCGCCACCAATTACCGGCACGGCAAGGCCATCGGCTTTGAGCGCATCTCGGAGTATGCGACAGCCGATTTGGGATACATCATCGAGGTCGAGCGGTTCCAATCCAAGGTCGGTGGTGGCAACAAGCTGGTGCCGATTGCGCTTCGAGCCACCACCATATTCCGGCGCGAGGAAGGCACGTGGAGGATCGTCCTTCGTCATGCCGATCCGATAACCTCGGCACGCCCGCCGACGTCCATTGTCGGGGAGTAGAAGCTTGCCGGAGAGGTTTTAGGAACTACGGTGACACTGCACTAATTTCTTTTCGCCGCGTGCCTCGTTTTCCGAGGCTCACGGCTTTGCCGATTTGCTCGGCGATGCTCTGGGCCCACGGGCGCATCGAAAACCGCGACGTCGGCGACGCGACAATATTCGATGAGCAGTTCTTGCGGAACTTATAGTCCTCGGACGTCAAACACTTTGGCTCGCCCGTACGGTGCCGGGGATGCGGCAGACCGGGAACGCGGGCAAGGGTTCGTTGATCAGCGGTATTCCGGGGAACAGATGCAAGCGAGCGCATCTATTTTCCTTCAAACGCCGTTACGAACCCGTTCCGAATTGGTCAGGGCTTCGCCGAGGCGGCCCACCGCTTGTTTCAGTGCCTTTTCCGCGGAATCGGTTAGCGATTTAGCGCCGCCCTCGCAGAGAACACCTGCATCGCCTTGTGCATTTCCCTGACCCTCCACAGTTGAACCGAGCAATCGACCTTTTCGACCGTCAACAGTTATCGAAGCAACCAAGTCAACATCGGTTTCTATGCCGGCAGACCAAAAACCTGGTACAACCCGCAGTCGGGCATTCATCTCTTCGCCTTTGACCATAATCATCCCACGGCTCTTACGCTCCGCGAGGCCAGCGGCATCGACTGGCTGATCCACGATCTCGAGTTCTGTGACGAGGGATTCCAGCGTCTTGCGGACAGATCCGGAGAAACCGCTTCGCATATCGATCGGGTAACTGTGAGCGGCGCAATTTAGATCCGAAGGCTTGATCGATCTATTTAGCGCGGTGGAGTCTATGAACAGCAGATATTTTCCAGGGAGCTTTTCGCCGTAGCTCGAATAAACGTTATAAGCGGCGATTGGCATTGGCTCGGCTTTATATTGACAGCCGGCAAGCGCAAATGCGGCCGCAAAAACGGCCAACTTTCTATATTTCATCCCCAGCCCTCCCCAGGCAAAGGGAAGCATCGCGCAAGATCACCGCAGACGCAAGCATCGCCCTACACAAGTGTGGGGCAAAATCGTGTCTACGTTAGAAAGGCTGCTAGCGAGGCCTTCATTGCCATCCAAAGGCGAGGCGCGCTAATGTCACGCAACTTCGAAACAACCGCGGCCGTCCATGCCGCGAGGCTTGGTGGCATCGGAATTCCCTGCTTACATCCTTTGGCACGCTCCCGGTGGCCTTGCCTCGGTTCACGGGTCCGTGTGCGCTACGAAGTCCGCAGCAGCCGTGGTCAACCATGTGCGTCCGCAGCTTTCGTAGGCTGCCGTGCAATGAGTGCGGCGCCTGACCGGATTGTTCAGGCGAACGGTGACGGTGCCGTTGCTCTAGCTTCCGGCCCTTTCGCGGTGGTGGGCTGGACATTGCCTGTCGTTCTTGCCAGTAATGCGCATTAGCTGCCTGGGAGGCTTGTCCACCCCGTCCGGACACTGGAATGTTTTCAAAACAATCGATTGTACTATTGGGGAAATTCAACCCTGCCATTTTCTCGCCATTTTGGGTTCGAGCGAATGGAATCTTAGAGATTGATGACTGCGCCGATCCCTCCGTGAATGTGATTCATGAAGACGTGTGCGATTTCACAATCTCGGAGGTGCAATTTACGATAGAGCGCAATCGCGCAAAGCTGTCTAGTGCAGTGCATACGATTGCTGATCTTGTTGGAATAACGAATCACCTCTTCGGAAAAGTGCTCCCGCATACCCCGTTGAACGCAGCAGGTTTGAATCTCGAAACGCACGAAGACCTCGGCTCATTCAAGAATCGAAATAGGCTTGGCAGACTCTTGGCGCCGACGGGTCCTTGGGGCTGGTGGGCAGATGATTTCGAGAATGATGACCCGAAAAAGAATGGTGGGCTCGTAAATCTAGCGGTGAGAAAGCCGCTTTCGACCGATCCGATTAGTTTCATGGAATTTACCGTGCAGCCTAGTCGAATTCAAGAAATCGCCCAGACGCATGTATTGTTCGCGGCTAACAATCACATTGAGTTTGGCAAGAATGACGAACAGAAGGCGGTGGGCTCAAACCTAGCGATTTTGGAGCATTTGAACGAGACGCATTCCGGATTCGTTAGCGAATTCGAAGCTATCGTCTCTCACCTCAAGGGGCTTGTAGATGCTAACTGAATTTAATTTTGAAACATCGAGCGCAGATATCTTTTCGTTGTCCGAATCAAATTCGGATAACGCAATAGATCATTGGAACTTGGTTCAGAAGTTGGTAACGCCTAAAGCGGATAGCAAGCCTGCCGTTCGCGAAGCATCAGGTGGTACACCAACCAACGTCGGGTCTGTCGGATCTCAGGGTGAGTTAGGCAGAACAGATGCTCTTGACGCGCTCGCCGATGACCCTCTCAGGCGCATTCGCCCCGCATCCCCCGCGCCACTGCCCAACAAGACCAATTCTGAGCGAAGGCAGTCCCTTCGATTTCGTTCTGAAAGGGCGTTCGCCGGGGTCATAACCGGACAAGACGGATACCGGTTTGAGGCTAGACTGCACGACAAAAAGGGCCAGCCTTTCGAATGCGAGTTTCAGTTGACGGAATTGCCCCCAGCGCAGCGACATAAAGCCCAAGTCGGCAGTCTAGTTAACGTTTTGGCGGGTTACATGCTGGTTGGACAAACAGAGCGCGCAGGACTTAAAATATACTTGAGCATTGACGACAAGCCAACAGCCATCAAGGAGCGCGTTGTGAGCAAAGTGATCAGCCGCTGGAGTTTTCTTTGATAATTACGATTATTGGCTCGTCACCTGGCGAGTCTGCAATCTTAATGTTTTCGGATGGCGCGATAATTACAATTGATTGCTGCAAAAGAAAAAATAAAAACTTCATGGTGGAGTATTTTAACGATCAAGGCTTGGACTTTGCCAAGGTCTCTCATAATGTGATTACTCATTTTCATAATGATCATGTCGCAGGAATGGACGAACTGATCAACGCATGTCCAAACTCAAAGGTAGTGCTACCAGATCTTTGGCGATCCATCGAGTTCAAACACTTTGCCGCACGTCTTACTCCGGATGTGTCGACTGGTCCAGGCACTGTAATCACCGAGGTTCTAAAGGTTTTCGACATCCTGGAGAAGGCGAGACACAGGGTAGACTATGGAGCAGAGCTGACTTGCTTGTATCCAGCACCCCACATTGCGTCAGCGACAGGAGAGCGGTTAACCGTAGTTAGCCCTACAAACTTTCGGAAGACAAACTTTCTCGCCAGCTTGGCGCAAGCACTTGGCAAGAGTGATGCCGATTTGCGGAGATTTGGCGTAGAAGACCAAAATGACGCTTCTATGTCTTTTTTGATCCAAGACGGAGGGAGCCTCTACTTCTTAGGCGGTGATCTCCAAAATATTCACCCTCATTGCGATATCGACCAAATCCATACATCGCATGCCACCGCTGGACAGAATTATGGTTTAGTTAAAATTCCTCATCATGGATCTTCGACGAGCTTCAGCGCGTTGTTGCGAGCGAAGGTAAAAAATAATGAGACGAAGGTTGTAATTACCCCCTATCCGCAAGGGCATAAACGTTTGCCCAGCAAGGAGACGGCCACCTACCTTAATGGAGTATTGGAATGCTACGTCTTGGAGGGGGAAATCATGGGACTTGCTCGTAGTGACAGAACAATAGCATCGCTCAATATAGTTCCAGTTAGAGAATACCGTCCAGGGGTGGCAGAGTATTGCGACGGTTCAATTACTCTGCAGCGTTGTGTCACCTTGGAAAAGTATTTGTCAGCCCATTTGTAATTTCTTGAGATTGCTGCGTACCTTATGCCCCTCGACTGAAGTCTAAGACGCGTGCCCTACGCATTGTTCCTCGTGAAAGATACTAATCGCCGTCGGCGCGGTGCGCGAGGCAGAACCAATGCGAGGCGCACCCCTGCCGCATCCTGTATGCTCGCAGACATGGTTTTCGATCTTCGCCCGCCCGCGCGGCAGAGCTGTCGTACCTTCAGCTCATCCTGCCAACACTGAACAAAATGAGAACACCAGACTCAAGACTCTTGACGCATGAAGGAATAAATTCCTATTATATTCTCCCTCGAGGGAGAACAGAATGGTCCGCCGTCGCCGTCACGAGCAGGTTTCAGAATATAACCTCGGACAAATTGAGCGGCAAGCTTTCCGACTCGAGGTAGAGCTGCGGGCGGCGCAGCTCGCGCTCAAACCGTTCGGGCCGCACTGGGATGCGATCGACCAGTTGCACCGGGACGTAAAGCGGGCGCTGAATCTGCTGAACGGTCGGCCGGCGGACTACGAGGAGCCGCATTTCGCGCCGATGTCGAGAGGGCGAAGGATCTAGCCGGTCGGCCGAGTGAAGTCGTGGCGCCGCGCGCGAACATGTGCCAGCAAATTCGTTTCATTGACAACCCCGGCTTGAAAGAGAGTCATCGTGGTCAAGGCCAGAATCTGACCGTCTATCGGGGTGCTGTACCATTTGGCGTCGGCGGTTACCTGGTCGACAACCCGCTGGCAGATCGCCCGATCTTTAGGTCTAAGGAACTGACTTTTCAGTGCTCGTAGCATCTCGACGCCTTGAAACGAAACGGGGAGTCACCTGTCTCCCGCGCGATACCCATGCGTGGTCTCCGAGCACGGACCCTAAACGCATTCAGATAGAAAATTGCCATTCGTTTGAGTGGTACCGATGTCCCGTGGATAAGCGGCGGTCTTCTCGCTAGTCCACCTCATCCCGCAGCCGCTTCTTTCTCGTTGGCGGCTGGTATTTCGCCACCAGCCGAACTTTGTCGCGATCGATGGTGACCAGCGGCCCAAGGTCAACCGTCACCCTATCCTCATCGATGCGCGTGACCTCGCCCGTAAGCTCGATATGCTGGCCGCGCTTCACTTTGGATTTGCTGTCTCTGATTGAATGCGGAAAACCGTAGGAAGGGATAGAGACGCTGATGCGGTCCTCTGTAACCCTAGGCCGAACCGTGGCAGTTATCGCCACCTCGTCCCCAATGCTTATCCGCGCCATGGAATGAGTGTGGAGCGACTTCAGTCGTAGTCAAGAGGACGCTAATATACCAGATTTCACCGAAGTCGAACACCCGGGCCGCCATCGACGCATTGTCCCTCGTCAAGGAAGACGACGCCGGCCGACTCTAGAACGGCACGGCAAGCCATGGACGTGAAGACAGTTAATAGACTTGGCAATTCGAACTCGGGGCAATGATAACCCACCGCGACCAGCCGATGCTTTCGGAAATCATGGGGCGGGTCCGCACTAGCAGGGGTTTTACGACGTGCGGCGCTTAGAAGCTTGCGAGATTCCTGAAATCATGATCCTCGGCGAATACTTAGTCGCCGCCTGACCGTTCCGCATCGAGGCGACAGAAGCCCGCCTTGCGCGGGCTTTTTCATGTCGCCATGTTGCTATCCATGTTGCTATCGCGATTTCCCGCAACCCTTACCAATCGTTACAAATCAACGACTTATGTTGCTATGCGTTACACACCCGCTAGCAACATGTTTCTAGGCGGATTTGGTCGCTAAGTACTTGAAATCTTTTGGCTGGGGAACCTGGATTCGAACCAGGACTAACGGAGTCAGAGTCCGTGGGTCTACCGTTAACCTATTCCCCAGCAGGCGCGGTCGAAGAAAACCGCGCAGGGTGGGCCGCCAGGCAGCCGCGCGGCCCTTGTAGCCGCCGCCGGAAAATAGTCAACCCTGTGTCTGGGTTCAATCGTCGGCTTCTGGCGCTTCAATTCTCGCTGCGGCTGTATTGCGAGTGCTCGAAATACAGCACGACGCAGAGCGCGATCAGCAGCGGGATGATCAGGTAGAACAACCGGAACACCAGCAGCGCCGCCAGCACGCCGACCTGGTCCATATGTGATAAGCCGGCGAGGAACACCACCTCGAAGACGCCGAGCCCGCCCGGCGCATGCGAGATCTGCGCGATCGAGAACGACACCAGGAAGACGCCGAGCACGACGAAATAGCCGGGATTGCCTGATACAGGCAGGGCGAAGAAGATGATCGCCGCCGCCGCCAGCAGCTCGATCGGGCCGACCAGCAATTGCCGCGCCACGATCGGCAGCGCCGGATAGTGCAGCTGAAAGCTGCCGATCCTCAGCGGTCGTAGATGCAGCCAGCTGCCGAAGACATAGGCCGCCACCACAAGCAGCATGGCGAGCCCTGCGGCTTGCGACAGCTTGTGATGCGGCGTGCCGGAAAAGCGGTCGATCACCTCAGGCTCGAGCAGCAGCACGATGCTTGAGACGAACAGCGTCGACAGCACGAAGGTGATCCAGCAGATCGCCACCAGAACGCCGACGTCCTGGCCGGTCAGCCCCCTGGTGCCGTAGGCGCGGTAGCGGATCACCGCACCGGAAAACACCGAGCCGCCGATATTGTGCGACAGCGCGTAGGTGGTGAACGAGCAGAAGGTGACGAACAGCCACGAGACTTTTTTGCCGATGTGCAGCAGCGCGATGTGGTCGTAGCCGGCGAGCGAGGCATAGGCGACGACCGAGCTCAGCGCCGCCAGCACCCAGCCGCGCGCCGGAATGGCGATTATCCCGGCCCAGACATCGTCGAGCGAGATGCCGCGCAATTCGTGCAGCAGCAGCCACAGCGAAAACACCACCGCGGCGATGCCGATCACGGGCCAGAAATAGCGCCTCCAGTTCATGGCCCGAGGATCATGCGTTGCAGCCCGTACCCGTTTTCCGGTTCGCAGCAGGAAAACCGCCCGCGGTCCCGAATGTTTCCATTTCAGAAATGCCTCATTGAAGCCGGCTATTCAACCGGGAAGGCGCGCCATCCTCCGCCGAGGGCAGGGGCGAGACAATGCCGCCAGCAAAATTCGCCACGAGCACTCTTGGTGATCCGGCCCGGCGCTGATAGTCTGGCGGCAACTTGAACATGTAAATGCGCCTGCTGCGTCCGGTCTCCGGTTCGCGCGGCGCCGGAAGGAACCACAGTGGAAGACCACGAAGCCGGCGCTGGTGCGCCGGAAGTGGGCGTGTCCAGGGGTTCGCCGACGCCGTCCGGCCAGGCAAGCCCATCCACCGGACGCTACGGCCGTCAGGTGCAGCCCCGGTCCGGCAATGGACAGGGTGGCGACACGTCCCAGCACCAAAAGGGCCAGGACCAAAAAGGCCCGCATCAGAACGGCAAACCCAAGAAGCGGCGCAAGCGCCGGCGCGGGCGCAAGGTTTTCGCACGCGACGAGGCTCGTCCGCTGGCTACCGGCGCTTCGGTGCCTGCCGCCAACGAGACCCCGGCCGCGCGCCCGCCCCAGCCAGCGGCTTACGCGCCTCCGCCCTCAGCCCCGGCAACGTCGCCAAGGCCGGGGCAAGGTGCCCGCACGCCACCACCGCTGCAGGAGTTGCCGGTGTTTGCCGCGCTCGATCTCGGCACCAACAATTGCCGTCTGCTGGTCGCGGTGCCGACGCGTCATGGCCAGTTCCGCGTCATCGATGCCTTCTCGCGCATCGTCAGGCTGGGCGATGGCCTTACCGCCAACGGCCGGCTCGGCGACGCTGCAATGGACCGCGCGGTCGAGGCGCTGAAGATCTGCGGTGACAAATTGCGCAACCGCAAGGTCAGGAAGGCCAGGCTGATCGCCACCGAGGCCTGCCGCACCGCCGCCAACGGCGTCGAGTTCCTCGAGCGCGTCGAGCGCGAGGCAGGCCTGAAGCTCGAGATCATCGACCGCCAGACCGAGGCGCGGCTGGCGGTGTCGGGCTGCGGCTCGCTGGTCGAGCGCGACACGCAAGGCGTCGTGCTGTTCGATATCGGCGGCGGCTCATCCGAAATCGCGCTGATCGACCTCACCGGCCATCGCTCGCCAAGGCTTGCCAACCATATCGTCTCGTGGACCTCGCTGCCGGTCGGTGTCGTCTCGCTGGCCGAGCGTTTTGGCGGCCGCACGGTAACGCGCGAGATCTTTGGCGCCATGGTCGAGGATGTTGCAATGCGGCTGCGCGCCTTCGACGGGCGCGACCGGCTGAGCCACCTCCTCTCCAGCCCGAAATTCCATTTGCTAGGCACCTCGGGCACGGTGACGACGCTGGCCGGCGTCCATCTCGATCTTGAACGCTACGACCGCCGCCGCGTCGACGGGCTGTGGATGGACCGCGACAGCGTTGATCGCATGGTCGAAAAGCTGGTCGGCTGGGATTTCCAGCAACGCGTCGCCAATCCTTGCATCGGCGCCGACCGCGCCGACCTGGTTCTGGCCGGCTGCGCCATATTGGAGGCGATACGTGCCGTCTGGCCGTCGGAGCGGCTGCGTGTCGCCGACCGCGGCTTGCGCGAGGGCATATTGAGCGAATTGATGGCCGATGACGGCGTCTGGCGAAACAGCGGGCGGGGCAGAGCATGATCCCGAAAAGTGGCTGCCGGTTTTCGGACAAGATCATGCTCAAACAGGCAACAAAGCAATGACCAAGAAACCGGAAAGACCGAGCTCCGCCGGCATTCGCGTGCTGAAGACGAAGATCAAGAAGAAAAGCGGCTTGAAGGAATCGTCGCGCCGCTGGCTGCAGCGCCACATCAACGATCCCTATGTCCAGCGCTCGAAGGCCGACGGCTATCGCTCGCGCGCCGCCTACAAGCTGATCGAGATCGACGACAAGCACCATTTGCTCAAGCCAGGCATGAAGGTGATCGACCTTGGTGCGGCACCCGGCGGCTGGTGCCAGGTCGCTGCCGCACGTACGAAATCTACCGCGGAACACCCGAACGTCGTCGGCATCGACTATTTGGAGATGGACGCGGTGCCCGGCGCGCCGGTGCTGCTGATGGATTTCCTCGATCCTCAGGCGCCGCAGAAGCTGGCCGAGGCGCTGGGCGGCCAGCCCGACATCGTGCTCTCCGACATGGCCGCACCCACCACCGGCCACAAGCGGACCGACCACATCCGCACCATGTATCTTTGCGAGGTGGCGGCCGATTTCGCGCTGTCGGTACTGAAGCCGGGCGGCCACTTCCTCGCCAAGACCTTTCAGGGCGGCGCCGAAAACGAATTGCTGGCGAGGCTGAAGCGGAATTTCCGCTCGGTCCATCACGTCAAGCCGCCGGCCTCGCGCGATGAGTCGGTGGAGCTGTATTTGTTGGCGAAGGATTTTAAAGGCGGAAACGGCGCGGCGTGAAAATCGCCCTGTAGCGATCCTTCGCGCCCCCCTCTGTCCTGCCGGACATCTCCCCCACGAGGGGGGAGATTGGCAGCTTCGGCGCGCTGTCTAATCCTGCAACGTTGAACATTGGCGAAAGCCGATGTCACGTCCGATCTCCCCCCACGTGGGGGAGATGTCCGGCAGGACAGAGGGGGGCGCTGTCCCTCCGGCGTCAGTAAGCACGAGCAAAGGTCAACTCCCCGGCGGGCTCACCGGCTCCAGCGTCTTCGGCGGTGTCAGTCGGCCATGTCCCGACACGGCATTGCCGGCGTCCGGCGCCAGCCGCATGAACGACAGCGAGGCTGCCGCCGACACCGCCGCTACGATGAAGAAGGCGGTGTGGAAGTCGCTCAGCGTCAGTGGGCCGCCATGGATCTTGGTCGACACTTCCAGGATGCCGCCGGCCAGCGCCACACCGAGCGCGATTGCCAACTGCTGGAACACCGCGGTGATCGGCGTCGCCTTGCTGGTGTCGGCGGCTGAAATCTCGGCATAGGCAAGCGCGTTGATGCCGGTGAAGAACATCGAACGGATGAAGCCCCCGGCGAGCAGCATGGCGAGGATCAGCCCATAGGGTGTGTCGGGTGTGAACAGGCCGTTGACGGCGATGGACGCGGCCGCGACGAGCGAGCCTGAAATCAGCACACGGCGGAAGCCGGCGACCCTGAAGATCAGGGCAGTGACGAATTTCATGCCTATGGCGCCGATTGCCGAGACGAAGGTGATCATGCCGGACTGGAACGGCGTCAGCCCGAAACCGATCTGGAACATCAGCGGCAAAAGAAAAGGTACGGCACCAATGCCGATGCGGAACAGTCCGCCGCCGAGCACTGACGAGCGGAACACCCGATTGCGAAACAGCTCGAGCGCCAGCAGCGGATTCTTGGCGTGGCGCGCGTGCAGCAGATAAAGCACCGCCGATGCCAGCCCGACGGCAACGGTGATAAAGCCGGCAGCGGGCGGCAGAGCCGGCAGGCTGACCACCGACAGGCCGAACACAATTCCCGATGCCGCCAGCCCGCTCAGCACGAAACCGAAGAAATCGAGCGGCGGCGTCTGCGCGGCGTCCGTCTTCGGCAGGAAACGCGTGGCCAGCCAGATCCCGACCAGGCCGATCGGCACATTGATCAGAAAAATCCAGTGCCAGGTGAAATAGGTCGTGATGAAGCCGCCGACCGGCGGACCGACCAGGGGGCCGACCAGAGCCGGGACGGTCAGCCACGACATAGCGGCGACGAGTTCGCTTTTCGGCGTGGCGCGTACCAGCACCAGGCGTCCGACCGGCGTCATCATGGCGCCGCCAATGCCTTGCAGGAAGCGTGAGACCACGAAAGCCGGCAACGAATTGGACATGGCGCAGGCGACCGAACCGATGATGAACACGGCGATCGCGGCGCGGAAGACATTCTTGGCGCCGAAGCGGTCGGCCATCCAGCCGCTGATCGGAATGAAGATCGCCAGGGATACCAGATAGGCGGTCAGCGCCAGCTTGAGCGCGATCGGGCTGGTGTGGATGTCGATGGCGATCGCCGGCAACGATGTCGCAATGACGGTCGAATCCATGTTTTCCATGAATAGAGCGACCGCCAGAATAAGCGGAATGGTGCGGTTCACGATGGAGCCGGCCTTGAAATGTGCGTCGCTATTGCTTGCCGGCCTTGGGGCCAAACCGACACGTAGGGCGGTTATCACGCCTTGGCCCGGATGTCGCATTAATTTGCTGTCACGTTTGTGCGACCGCAAGTCGTGCGCAGCACCTGGGGCAAAATGCATCGTCGCCACTATACAACCATCGGCTTTTCAACGGCGACGGGACGTGTTACGAGCCAGCGCCAATCCTGAAAGGGAAGAAGACGAGTCGGCGCTGTCCATCCAGGGCGAGCGCCTTTCCTGCATTCCGAGGGCTGGCCATGGCAAAAATCATCGAGACGTCCACCGGCGCATTGGCGCTGACCTTTGACGACGTGCTGCTGCAGCCGGGTCATTCCGAGGTCATGCCTGGCGAGACCGACATCCGCACCCGCATCGCCAGCGACATCGACCTCAACGTGCCGATCCTGTCGGCCGCCATGGACACGGTCACCGAGGCGCGGCTTGCCATCGCCATGGCCCAGGCCGGCGGCATCGGCGTCATCCACCGCAATTTCTCGCCGGCCGAACAGGCCGAGCAGGTGCGGCAGGTGAAGAAATTCGAATCCGGCATGGTGGTCAACCCCGTCACCATCGGTCCCGAGGCGACGCTCGCCGATGCGCTGGGTCTGATGCGCACCTACAGCATTTCGGGCATTCCGGTGGTCGAGAACGGCGGCACCGGCGGCCACACGGTCGGCCGGCTGGTCGGCATCCTGACCAACCGCGACGTCCGCTTCGCCTCGGACCCGGCGCAGAAGGTCTATGAGCTGATGACCCGCGAGAACCTGATCACCGTCAAGGAGAACGTCGATCAGGACGAGGCCAAGCGGCTGCTCCATCAGCACCGCATCGAGAAGCTGGTTGTGGTCGATCGGGACGGCAATTGCGTCGGGCTGATCACGGTCAAGGACATCGAGAAGTCGCAGCTCAACCCGCACGCCACCAAGGATGCGCAGGGACGCTTGCGCGCCGCCGCCGCCACCAGCGTCGGCGATGATGGTTTCGAGCGGGCCGAGCGCCTCATCGACGCCGGCGTCGACCTTCTGGTGATCGACACCGCGCACGGTCATTCGCAGCGCGTCCTGGATGCGGTGACGCGGGCCAAGAAGCTTTCCAACTCGGTTCGCATCCTGGCCGGCAACGTCGCCACAGCGGAAGGCACGCTGGCGCTGATCGATGCTGGCGCCGACGCGGTCAAGGTCGGCATCGGGCCGGGCTCCATCTGCACCACCCGCATCGTCGCCGGCGTCGGCGTGCCGCAGCTCTCGGCAATCATGTCGGCGGTCGAGACGGCGCAAAAATCGGGTGTCTCGGTCATTGCAGATGGCGGCATCAAATATTCGGGCGATCTGGCCAAGGCGCTGGCCGCCGGCGCCAGCGCGGCGATGATCGGTTCGTTGCTGGCCGGCACCGACGAGAGCCCGGGCGAGGTCTATCTGCACCAGGGCCGCTCCTTCAAAGCCTATCGCGGCATGGGCTCGGTCGGCGCGATGGCGCGCGGCTCCGCCGATCGCTACTTCCAGGCCGAGGTGCGCGACACGCTGAAACTGGTCCCGGAAGGCATCGAAGGGCAGGTGCCGTACAAAGGACCTGTGTCTGGCGTGCTGCACCAGCTTGCGGGCGGCCTGAAAGCCGCTATGGGTTATGTCGGTGGCCGCGACCTTGCCGATTTCCGGGAGCGCGCCACTTTTGTGCGGATATCCAATGCCGGACTTCGTGAAAGCCACGCCCATGACGTCACGATTACCCGCGAAAGCCCGAATTATCCTGGCGGAGCATGATCGCCATGCGCCTTGGCGCAATCTGGCGGCGATGATCCTGCGGCTGTCGCGCCACGCCGCCGCACTCTGTTTCGCCACCGTGGCGGTTTTCATCATCATGACGGCGATGGAGTTCCTCTATTTTCGCCAATTGAGCGGCGGACTTCCGTCGCTCGACATGCGCTATGCCGGTTTCACCCCGGATGAGGGCATGGCCTGGCTGACGGCGCTCGGCCGGCGTGGCAGCGAGATCATTCTCGTCTGGCATTACCTGACCTTCGACCTGCTGTTTCCGGCGCTGCTGTCGCTGACGATGGTCAGCCTGATCCTGGCAACGGGCCGGCGGCTGAAGAATTTCCGTGCACTGCCTGCGCAAACCCAGTCGATATTCGCAGCTGTGCTGGTGCTGCCCTACACGCTCGCCGACTATGCCCAGAACATCGCCGTGGCTCGTCTTTTGTCCGATTTCCTGTCTGCCAATCCGGATTCGCTATCCTTTGCCTCAGCGCTGATCGTCACCAAATTCGCGCTTCTGGCGGTGCCGGTGATCGTCATTGCGGCTTTCATTCTGATGGCTCAGAAACGGCCTTGAAGGCTGGGTGACAACGACAGGGGGCGTCTTGAACCAGACCGCGATCTTCTGGCCGATGCTGGCGCAGGTGCTGCTGGTCTATATCGTCTATGTCGTAATGGGCCGGCGCCGCCATGGTGCGGTCAGATCGGGCGAAGCCAAGACCGGCCAGTTCAAGACGCGCTCAACGGAGCCTGGTTCCAGCATCACCGTCGCCAACAATCTGAGCAACCAGTTCGAACTGCCGGTGCTTTTCTACGTCTTATGCCTGACGCTGCACGTGACCAATGGCGTCAATTATCTGACCTTGGCGCTGATGTGGATATTTGTCGTCTCACGCTATCTTCACGCATCGGTCCACTTGACCAGCAATCGGCTAATCCTGCGCAGCAGGGCATTCTACGTGGGCGCGGTCGTTCTCGCACTTGGCTGGATATGGCTGGCGCTGCATCTGCTCGGCTTTGTCTGAGCAAGCTCAAGCCTACAAATCGAACACGGCGATCTTGCGCTTGTCGAACCTGATCGCGAGTTCACCGCGCACCAGCCTGAGCGCGGCCTCGCCAAAGACGGCGCGCCGCCAGCCTTGCAATGCCGGCACATCGGCGTCCTCGCCCTCTGCAGCGATGCGATCGATGTCGTCACTGGAGGCGAGTACCTTCGATGCGACACCTTCCTTTTCGGCAACGATCCGCAGCAGCACCTTCAGCAACTCCGCCGCGGCGCTCGACCCCTCCGGCGGCTGGAAGCTCTTCGGCAGCTTCGGCATCTCTTCCCTGGGCAGCGCCAGGGCAGCGTTGACTGCGCCAAGCAGTGCCGTCGCCGTCGACGAGCGCTCCCAGCCCTTCGGCGTGGTACGCAGCTTGCTCAGCGCCGCCGTATCGCGCGGCGCCTGCTGCGCTACTTCGTAGATCGCATCGTCCTTGAGCACCCGGCCGCGGGGCACGTCGCGCTCGCGCGCTTCGCGTTCGCGCCAGGCGGCCACCGCCTGCACGATCGCCAGTTCCTGTGGCTTGCGCAGCCGCATCTTGAGCCGCTTCCAGGCATCCTCGGGATGCGGATCGTAGGTCTCGCGCGAGGTCAGCACGTCCATTTCCTCGTTCAGCCAGTGGGCGCGGTTTTCCCGCACCAACTCGGCGCTGAGGTGCTTGTAGACTTCGATCAGATGGGTGACGTCGGCGAGCGCGTAGTCGAGCTGCTTTTCGGACAGCGGACGATGGCGCCAGTCGGTGAAACGCGACGACTTGTCGAGCCGCGCGCCGGTGATGCGCTGCACCAGCTGGTCGTAGGAGACGCTGTCGCCGAAGCCGCAGACCATCGCCGCGACCTGGGTGTCGAACACCGGATGCGGCACCAGATCGCCGAGATGCACAATGATTTCGATGTCCTGTCGCGCCGCATGGAAGACTTTGACGATCGCCTCGTTGGCCATCAGCCTGAAGAACGGTTTCAGGTCGATGTCGGGCGACAGCGGATCGATCAGCGCCGTCACCCCGGGCGCTGCCATCTGGATCAGGCACAGGATCGGCCAGAAGGTCGTTTCGCGAATGAATTCAGTATCGACGGTGACGAATTCCGCCTTTTCGAAAGCGGCAATAACGGTCTCGAGTTCGTTCTGGGTGGTGATGACGTGCATCAAATCGCTTTTGGCAAGGGATAGGGTCTCTTTCAATTTCAGCCGCGCGCGCTTTCGTCAAGCGCAAGCACCTTTATCGGGCTTTGCGGGTTCATCGGGATCGGCATTCCGCTTCGCCAACCGGGCAAAAACCGTCGATGTGCGCAACAGCGCCGTAAAACGGCTGCGATGGCTCGCCGGCACAGCAGAGCGCGCCCGCATCCGGAAAAGGATGACCGCCACGAAGATCGCATAGACGGTGGCGCTGAACACGAACAGCGCGCTCGGCCCGAAATATTGCATCACCGTCGAGGCTGCGAAGGGGCCGCCAATGGCGCCGAAGGAATAAAACAGCATCAAGGCTGCGTTGATCAGCACAAACTCGCCCTTGTCGGCGCGGTCGTTGGAATGCGCCGCCGACAACGAATAGAGCGGCATGGCAAAGCAGCCGAAGATAAAGACGAGCAGGAAGTTGAGGAAAGGGCTGCCGCCTGCCACGAACGCCAGCGCCAGTGCCGCCACCATCGCACAGCACGTCGTCATCAGCAGCACCGAGCGCCGGTCCCAGCGGTCGGAGAGATAGCCAAGCGGATATTGGATGATGGCGCCGCCGAAAATGCCGACGCTGACGAAGGTGACGACGTCGGCGACCGACATGCCGATCTGCTCGGCATAGACCGGCGACAGGGTGCGGAAGGCGCTGTTGGTCACGCCGACGGCGATGCAGCCGAAGCAGCCAAGCGGCGAGATGCGCCAGACGCGTGCCAAATCGAGTTTGACGTCTTCCGGCGGCGTCGGGTTGGAGCGGTCGCCGAGCGAAACCGGCACCAGCGACACGGTGATCATCATCGACATGATGGCGAAGATGGCAAAGCCGCCAGCGCCGAAGATCGGGATCAGGAATTGGGCGCCCGTCACCGAACCGATGTCGACCATGCGGTAAATGGCAAGCACCCGCGCCCGGTCGGTGTTGGTGACGCCGGAATTCAGCCAGGCTTCCATGATGGTGAACAGGCCGGCAAAGCAGAACCCGCCGGCAAAGCGCACGGCGCACCACATCACCGGATCGATGACCAGCACCAGCAGCAGCGTTCCCGCCGAGGCGATCGCCGCCAGCGCGGAAAAGGCGCGCACATGGCCGACGGACTTCATGATGCGGGTGACGGCAAGGCAGCCGAGCAAAAAGCCGGCGAAATAGAACGTGCCCATCAGGCCGATAGAGGAAGCGGGAAAACCCTCCTGCGCACCACGCAGCGCAATCAAAGTGCTCTGCAGGCCGTTGCCGCCGAGCAGGATGCCGGCGGCGATCAGGAGCGGGATCAGCGGGCGGATGGAGGACATGAAGGAAAGCCTGTCGTTGATCCTTCTTGAACCATCGCCTTCGCCAATGCCAGCGGCAATTCCCGGAGGCGTTGGGGCCAGCCGGGGGCTGCCGCTTCGCGCCGGACGTTCCGTGTTGGGAACTCAAGGCGTATCTTTGTAGTTCAGTGCTGGTGGGCGAATGCGCGTCTTGTGAGCTGCGGGTGTGCTGAGGACGGTGTCGGGCATCGACGTCCGTTTCTGCTGCTGCCTGAAGCTCCAAAGGGAGATCCGACATCATGAAGTTTCGTTCCGCATTCGCTGGATTTGCCGTGGCCGCAGTTCTGGCGGCCGGGCCGGCGCGGGCTGTCGACCTCGCCATGGTGTCGGGCGATACCGGCAACGGCCAGAGAATCCTTCGCGAGATCCTCGATCAATACGAGAAGAAGACCGGCAACAAGGTTAGCGTGGTTCCGGTGCCGCCCTCGGGGACCGACCAGTTTAGTCAATACAGGCTGTGGCTTGCCGCTGGAAACAGCGACGTTGACGTCTATCAGACGGACGTCATTTGGGCCCCCCAGCTTGCAAAGCAGCTCGTCGACCTGACCGCGGCGACCAAGGATGTCGTCGGCGCTCATTTCCCATCGATCATCAAATCGCAGACCGTCGACGGCAAGCTCGTCGCCTTGCCGATATTCACCGACGCTCCGGCGCTCTACTACCGCAAGGATCTCCTCGACAAATACGGCGCCAAGGTCCCGACCAGCTGGGCCGAGCTTGCCGATACTGCCAAGCTTGTCATGGACAAGGAACGCGAGGGCGGCAACAAGGACATGTGGGGCTTCGTTTTCCAGGGCAACGCCTATGAGGGACTGACCTGCGATGCACTCGAATGGGTGAAGTCGAACGGCGGTGGTCAGATCATCGAGCCGGACGGCACGATCTCCATCAATAATCCGCAAGCAGCCGCGGCGCTGGAAATGGCGAGGAGCTGGGTGGGAACCATCTCGCCTCCCGGCATTCTGGCCTATCAGGAAGAAGAGTCGCGCGGTGTCTGGCAGACCGGCAACGCCGTCTTCATGCGCAACTGGCCCTACGCCTATGCGCTTGGCAACAGCGAAAGCTCCCCCATCAAAGGCAAGTTCGAAGTGACGACGCTGCCGTCCGGGTCGGGTGAGGGCGCCCGCCCGGCAGCAACGCTTGGCGGCTGGAATCTTGCGGTTTCCAAATATTCGAAGAACCCGGCCGCAGCCGTCGAGCTGGTCAAATGGATCGCTTCGCCTCAGATGCAGAAGTACCGCGCCTTGAAGGGGGCATATCTGCCGACCATTCAGGCGCTCTATGACGATGCCGACATCGCCAGCGCCCAGCCGGTTATCCCGCGCTGGAAGGAAGTTGTCCTCAACGCGGTGCCGCGTCCCTCGGCCCAGGCCAAGACCAGGTACAATGAGGCATCGAGCGAGTTCTGGACCGCCGTCCACAACACCATGTCCGGCGAGGGCACGGCCGCCGACAACCTTGCCGATCTGGAGTTCTCCTTGACCAGGCTCAAGGGCACCGCCTGGTGACCTCGCCGCGCTCAGGCTCGCTGCTGGCGCGTCAGCGTGTGCGCTCGGCATGGCTGCTGCTTGCCCCGATGCTCATCGTGCTCGCCGCCGTTGCCGGCTGGCCGTTGATGCGCACGATCTATTTCGGCTTCACCGATGCCTCGCTCGCCGACCTCGAAGCCCGTCGCTGGGTTGGCTTCGCCAATTATTTCTCCATACTGCAAATGCCGAGCGGCCGCGTCATCTATGACGGGCTGCTCGCCGATCCGGTCTGGTGGCGCGCCGTCTGGAATACGGTGCGCTTCGCGGTGATTTCGGTAACCTGCGAGACGGCGCTCGGCATGATCGTCGCGCTGGTGCTCAACACCAAGTTTCGCGGCCGCGGCATCGTGCGCGCCGCGATACTAATCCCTTGGGCCATTCCGACGATCGTCTCGGCGAAAATGTGGCAGTGGATGCTCAACGACCAGTTCGGCATCATCAACGACGTCCTTCTCAAGCTCGGCCTGATCGGCACCAAGATCGCCTGGACGGCTAGCGCCGACACGGCCATGGTCGCCATCCTCATTGTCGACATCTGGAAGGCGACCCCGTTCATGGCGCTTCTCATTCTCGCCGGCCTCCAGATGCTTCCACAAGAAATCTACGAGGTCGCCAAGCTCGACGGCGTCGGCGCGTGGAAAGTTTTCTGGAAGATCACCTTGCCGCTCATCCGGCCGGCGTTGATGGTGGCCATGATCTTCCGCGGTCTCGATGCGCTGCGCATCTTCGACCTGATCTACGTGCTCACGCCAAACAATATCCACACCAAGTCGATGTCGGTGTTTGCCCGCGAGAGCCTGTTTGAGTTCGACAAGTTTGCCTACGGCTCCGCCGCCTCGACGCTGCTCTTCCTCATCCTCGCTTTGCTGACCATGCTCGTTCTGTGGCTCGGCCGGATAAGACTGGACAAGGACTATTGATCATGTGGGGCTGCTGACCATGTGGATCGTCAAGCGCACGGCTTTCTACCTCCTCGTCGCCGTTATCGTCGTCGTCGCGGTATTCCCGTTTTACTACGCCATCGTCACCAGCCTGAAATCCGGGACGGCGCTCTTCCAGATCGACTATTGGCCGAAGACGATCACCTTCAGCAATTACAAGACCGTTTTCACCGAAGGGACCTTCCTGCGCAACCTCGTGAACTCGCTGTTCATCTCGAGCGCCGTTGTCGTCATTTCGCTGTTCCTCGGCGTCACCGCCGCCTATGCCCTGGCGCGCATCCGCTTCCGCGGCCGCTCGGCTCTGCTCCTCATTATCCTGTCCGTCTCGATGTTCCCGCAATTGACGGTGCTTGCCGGTCTGTTCGAGCTGATCCGGGCCTTCGGCCTCTACAATTCGCCGTTCGCGCTGATCTTGTCCTATATGATCTTCACCTTGCCGTTCACCGTCTGGGTGCTCACCGCCTTCGTTCGCGACCTGCCGATCGAGCTGGAGGAAGCGGCGATCCTCGACGGCGCCACGCCCTGGATCATCATCAGCCGCGTTTTCCTGCCGCTGATGTGGCCGGCGCTGGCGACCACCGGGCTTCTCGCCTTCATCGGTGCGTGGAACGAATTTCTGTTCGCGCTTACGTTTACCTCCAACAACGAGCAGCGAACCGTGCCGGTCGCCATTGCGCTGCTCTCCGGCAGCTCGCAGTTCGAGATCCCGTGGGGCAACATCATGGCCGCATCGGTGATCGTCACCGTGCCGCTCGTCATCCTCGTCCTGATCTTCCAGCGCAAGATCATCTCCGGCCTCACCGCAGGCGGGGTCAAGGGATGAGGTGCATAATTGAACTGCTGGACAGAGCAGCGAACTCGGATTAACGCCTCTGGCATAAATTGATGCCGGTGGGACAGGGGCGGGAAGAACGCGAACTCGTCCCGGGCGCCGCTTGCCTTGACAAATGCACACTCTCATGTGCTTTTCGCGCAAATTTTCAGGCCGGGCCATCGTGCTTTGGCCGCAACCAACATCCGGACCTAGCAATGACAATGCATCGTTACCGCAGCCATACCTGTGCCCAGTTGAGAAAGAGCGACGTCGGCTCCGCCGTTCGCCTGTCGGGCTGGGTGCATCGCGTGCGCGACCATGGCGGCCTGCTGTTCATCGATTTGCGCGACCATTACGGCCTGACCCAGATCGTCGCCGATCCGGATTCGCCCGCCTTCAAGATTGCCGAGACCCTGCGCGGCGAATGGGTCGTCCGCGTCGACGGCGAGGTCAAGGCGCGCCTCGCCGACACCGTGAACCCTAATTTGCCGACCGGCGAGATCGAGATTTTCGCGCGCGAGATCGAGGTTCTGTCGGCGGCCAGGGAATTGCCGCTGCCGGTCTTCGGCGAGCCGGATTATCCGGAGGACATCCGCCTCAAATACCGCTTTCTCGATCTGCGGCGCGACACGCTGCACAAGAACATCGTCGCGCGGACGAAAATCATCGCCGAGATGCGCAAGCTGATGGGCGAGGTCGGCTTCACCGAATTCTCGACGCCGATCCTGACCGCCTCGTCGCCGGAAGGGGCGCGCGACTTTCTGGTGCCGTCGCGCATTCACCCCGGCACTTTCTACGCGCTGCCGCAGGCCCCCCAGCAGTACAAGCAGCTGATCATGGTGTCCGGCTTCGACCGCTATTTCCAGATTGCGCCGTGCTTTCGCGACGAGGACCCGCGCGCCGACCGTCTGCCGGGTGAATTCTACCAGCTCGACGTTGAGATGAGCTTCGTCGAGCAGGAGGACGTGTTCACCACCATGGAGCCGGTGATGCGGGGCGTGTTCGAGACCTTTGCCGCCGGCAAGCCGGTGACGCAGAAGTTTCCGCGCATCGCCTATGATGTCGCCATGCGCAAATACGGCACCGACAAGCCGGACCTGCGCAACCCGATCGAGATGCAAGCCGTCTCCGATCATTTTCGCGATTCCGGCTTCAAGGTATTTGCCAACATCCTTGCCAACGATCCGAAGGCCGAGGTCTGGGCCATTCCGGCCAAGACCGGCGGTTCGCGCGCCTTCTGCGACCGCATGAACTCATGGGCGCAAGGCGAGGGCCAGCCCGGGCTGGGCTACATCTTCTGGCGCAAGGAGGGCGAGAAGCTCGAAGGCGCCGGGCCGCTGGCCAAGAACATCGGCGAGGAGCGCACGGAGGCGATCCGCCAACAACTCGGCCTTGCCGATGGCGATGCCGCTTTCTTCGTCGCCGGCGACCCGAAGAAATTCGTCTCCTTCGCGGGTGCGGCGCGCACCCGCGCCGGCGAGGAGCTCAACCTTGTCGACCGTGATCGCTTCGAATTGTGCTGGATCGTCGACTTCCCGTTCTTCGAATGGAACGAGGAGGAGAAGAAGATCGACTTCGCGCACAATCCGTTCTCGATGCCGCAAGGTGGCATCGATGCGCTTAACGGCGAGGATCTGCTCGGCATCAAGGCGTTCCAGTACGACATGGTCTGCAACGGTTTCGAGATCGCCTCAGGCGGCATTCGCAACCATCTGCCGGAAACCATGGTCAAGGCGTTCGAAACGGTCGGGCTGGACCGCGCAACCGTCGAGGAACGCTTCGGCGGCCTTTACCGTGCCTTCCAGTATGGCGCGCCGCCGCATGGCGGCATGGCGGCCGGCATCGACCGTGTCGTCATGCTTCTGGTCGGTGCCAGGAACCTGCGCGAAGTGACCATGTTCCCGATGAACCAGCAGGCCTACGACCTGTTGATGAACGCACCGTCGGAAGCCAGCCCGCAGCAGCTTCGCGAATTGTCGCTGCGCGTCGTGGCGACGAAGAAAGAGGTTTAGGAAACGCTCCGAACAAGTCCTGTGGATTCATAAAAAAGCCCGGCATCGCTGCCGGGCTTTTGCTTGGAAGCTCGGTCAGTCTTCGTTCGCCGTAACCGTCACGCCGAGCGTCTTCGGCAGGTCGAGCGGGTTGGACATGGCGCCCGCCATGATCAGCGCGAACGGCACCGCTGCCGGCGGCTCGGCCGAGACCTCGATGCTTTGCGGATCGTCGAGGAACTTGTTGACCGCGGCCGAAACCTGCGCCGTCAGTTCCGGATTGTTGAGCTGCGCCATGCCGAAGGGCACGATCGCCTTGGCCTGGTTGGCGATGTCCTTGCCGGACATGCCTTGCTGCTTGCCGGCATAATCGAGCACCTTCTTGGTCAGCGAATCGTCGTCGAAGCGGATCGAGGCGCTGTTGAACGATAGCTGCTGCAGCAGCCCGAGCATGGCCATGCCTTGCGCCGAATTGTCGGCGCCTTCGGGCTGCGCTGCCATCTTCTTCTGCATGTCCTGCATCGATTTGATGACATCCAGCGTGTAGCCGCCGAGATTGAAGGTCATGCCGAGCGTGCCGGCATTGTCGACCGAAATTTCGTATTTCGACAAATCCATCTTGCCGTCGGTAGGCTGCCAGGTGCCTTCCATCTCAAGATTGCCCGATATGTTCTGGTAGCCGAGCGCGTTGATGACTTCCTTGGACTTCGGATCTTCGACCAGCGTCAGGTCGGCAGTGAACTTTTCCGTGGTGCCGGAGAACGCCATGGCCTTGCCGTCGGCCGGCGGCGTGATTGCGATGGCAAGCCCGTCCATCGAGAAGGCAGTCTTGTCGGCGACCTTGACGGTCATGTTGTCGAGCTCGGCCGATTTGTAGATCATCAGCGAGCCCAGCGGGCCGCTTGCGCCTTCGGCCGGAACCGTCATGTCGTGGATGACGAAGGGGCTGAGATTGAGCGTGACGCCATCTTCGCTGTGTTCGAACGGCGAAGTCGATACGGTCGCGATTTGATAGCCGCCATTGGCTTCGGTCACGCCTTCGAGCTTGACGTCGCCGATCTTGAGCGCCTCCTTTTCGGCCGCCGGTTTGACCGCTACGCCTTGCAGAACCATGCTGGAGGTGTCGCCGGTTACTCCGGTCCAGGAGAGGTCGACGCCCTGGGCGGCGAGGGCAGCCTTCAGCCGGTCGGCAACCGCGGTATCCTGCGCGAACGCCGCATTCAGCGGCAGCGTCAGCAAAAAGGTCGAAAAAGCCAGTCTTTTAATAAGTGTCGAGTGTCTGATCGTCATCGAGAGCTCCCCTGAGAGTGTCCTGAAATTCTTTTCAAATCGTCGCGTCGTCACCATTCAGCGACGAACTGGACCGGAAAAAGGCGGGCCTCGGCACAATGGTCGAAAATCGCGGCCAAAGGCAAACCCGATCCATCAGGCTTGCGATAGAAGCCGGATGTAACGGATTGATGTTGGCCGGCGTCGCGACGCTTCTAATTCCTGTTGCACAATGCAGGTCGCGCAAAAGTGCGCAGCGGTTTTGCGCGACATGGATCAAAACAAGGACCTAAAGCGCGCGCATAAGGCCGGTCGAACGCGACGCGCTTTAGGAGGACGTATGCCGGCGCCTCTTGCCGCGAATCACCCGCTCGGCTAGTGCCAGCCCATGGGAAAAAGGCTTTTGCCGCCTGAAACTGGCGGCGGCGACAATATCGAGCCGGTCGATCTGAAGAAGGCGCTGGAAGAGCGCTATCTCGCCTACGCGCTGTCGACCATCATGCACCGGGCGCTGCCGGACGTGCGCGACGGGTTGAAGCCGGTGCATCGCCGCATAATGCATGCCATGCGCTTGTTGCGGCTCAACCCCGACCAGGGCTTTGCCAAATGCGCCCGCATCGTCGGCGAGGTGATGGGCAAGTTCCATCCACATGGCGACCAGTCGATCTACGACGCATTGGTGCGGTTGGCGCAGGATTTTTCGATGCGCTACCCGCTGGTCGACGGGCAGGGCAATTTCGGCAATATCGACGGCGATAACGCCGCCGCCATGCGCTACACCGAAGCGCGCATGACCGACGTGTCGACGCTGCTGCTGGAAGGCATCACCGAGGACGCGGTCGATTTCCGCCCGACCTACAACGAGGAAGACGAGGAGCCGGCCGTGCTGCCCGGCGCCTTCCCGAACCTGCTTGCCAACGGCTCGTCCGGCATCGCCGTCGGCATGGCGACCTCGATCCCGCCGCACAATGCGGCCGAGCTTTGCGACGCCGCGCTTCACCTGATCGATCATCCGGATGCGCCCGTCACCAAGCTGATGGACTTCGTGCAAGGTCCGGATTTCCCGACCGGCGGCATCATCGTCGACAGCCGAGCCTCGATCCTCGAAGCCTACGAAACGGGTCGCGGCGGCTTTCGCGTCAGGGCGAAATGGAGCCAGGAGGACCAGGGCAGGGGCACCTGGAACATAGTCGTCACCGAGATCCCCTACGGCGTCCAGAAGGCCAGGCTGATCGAAAAGATCGCCGAGCTCTTGATTGCGCGCAAGCTTCCGTTGCTCGAGGATATCCGCGACGAGAGCGCCGAGGACATCCGCGTCGTGCTGGTGCCGAAGAGCCGCTCGGTCGATCCCGGCATCATGATGGAATCGCTGTTCAAGCTGACCGAGCTCGAAAGCCGCTTTCCGCTCAACATGAACGTGTTGTCGCGCGGCAAGGTGCCGAACGTGCTGTCGCTGAAAGGCGTGCTCAAGGAGTGGCTTGAGCACCGCCGCGACGTCTTGATCCGCCGCTCCAAGCACCGTCTCGGCGAGATCGAGAGGCGGCTGGAGATCCTCGCCGGCTATCTGATCGCCTACCTCAACATCGACGAGGTGATCAGGATCATCCGCGAGGAGGACGAGCCCAAGCAGGTGATGATGGCCCGCTGGTCACTCACCGACACCCAGGCCGAAGCCATCCTCAACATGCGGCTGAGGGCGCTGCGCAAGCTCGAGGAATTCGAGATTCGTGAGGAATTCAACGGCCTGACCGGCGAGAAGAAGCAGATCGAGGCGCTACTTGCGTCCGACGCCAAGCAGTGGGCGACGATCAAGTGGGAAGTCGCCAATGTTCGCCAGAAATATGGGCCCGAGACCGAGATCGGCAAGCGCCGGACCGAGTTCGCAGATGCACCCGAACATGACCTGACCGATATCGCCCACGCCATGATCGAGCGCGAGCCGGTCACCGTCGTCGTATCGGAAAAGGGCTGGCTGAGGGCCATGAAAGGTCATCTGACCGATCACTCTGCCCTGACCTTCAAGGAAGGCGACAGCCTCAAGCTCGCCTTCCATGCCCAGACGACCGACAAGGTGCTGGTCTTCACCACCGGCGGCAAGTTCTACACGATCGGCGCCGACCGGCTGCCGGGTGGGCGTGGCCATGGTGAGCCGATCCGCATCATCGTCGACATGGACAACGACCAGGATATCGTCACCGCCTTCGTCCATGATCCCAAGCGCAAGCTGCTGCTGGTTTCGCATGACGGCAACGGTTTCATCGTGCAGGAAGAGGAGGTCGTCGCCAACACCCGCAAGGGCAAGCAGGTGATGAATGTCAAGGCGCCCGACGAGGCCCAGCGCTGCGTGAGCGTCGCCGGCGACCATCTCGCCATTGTCGGCGAGAACCGCAAGATGCTGGTGTTCCCGCTGGCCGAGATCCCGGAGATGGGACGCGGCAAGGGCGTGCGCCTGCAGAAATACAAGGATGGCGGCGTCCTCGACCTCAAGACCTTCACGCTCGCCAGCGGCCTGTCCTGGCAGGATTCGGCAGATCGCACCTTCACCAAATCGCGTGACGAGCTTGCCGAATGGATCGGCGCCCGCGCCTCGGCCGGTCGCATGGTGCCGAAGGGCTTTCCGCGCACGGGCAAGTTCGGGTAGGCGCGCGAACGCGAAGGAGCGTGACCTTTCGGGGGGCGGTCAGGCGAGGTGGTGAAAGGGAATTCGTGTTTTCGCGCCCGGCGGCGCATTTTGTTCTTGCTTTGTGCCGGCAGCTATGCTACTAATTTCACTATGGTGCTGATTCGCACCGACGACCCGCCTCCCAAGGCGGGTTTTTTGTTTCGGGCTCCTTTCGACCAAATTGGAATGCCGTCACGATTGCTGCACTATATCAGTGCATAAGCTTCGCCATGGGAAATCGCGGGGATAACGCATCTGAACGACACGGGCGTTGGGGAGGTAGTCGCTTGAAGGAAGTCAGGATACAGAAGCCGGAGCGGCAGCAGCGCCTGTTTGGCCTGTCGACGCCGCTCAGGGCCGCTGTCATTCCGCCGCTGTCGGCGGCGCGCTGGCTCCTGGTGCTGATCGTCGCCGCCGGCGTTTATTTCTTCCACGGCTTCCTATTCCCGGTCCTTGCCGCCCTGGTGATCGCTTTCGCCAGCTGGCCGCTCTATCGGCGGCTGCTCGCCGGCGTCGGCGGCAACCGCACGATCGCCGCGACCCTTGCGATCCTGTTCATCCTGACCTTCCTGGTGGTGCCGATCGCGCTTGCCGGCACCTATGCCATCAACGAGGTGCGCGAATGGGTCGGCTGGGCGATCGAGACCAACCGCTACGGCGCGCCGACGCCGCACTGGATCGCCACGCTGCCTGTGGTAGGCGAATGGCTCAATGAACAATGGACGGTCAACGTTGGCCATCCAGGCGGTATCGGCGAACTGATCCAGCTGATCAGCGGCGCCAATATCGGCAGCATCTATCGCGGCGTGCTTGCCGCCGGCGGCAGCGCCTTCGGCCTTTTGCTGACGCTGCTGTTCATGATGATCGCGCTGTTCTTCGCCTATCGCGACGGCGAGCATTTCGCCGGGCAGGTCGATCGCCTCGGCGAACGCATCCTGCCGGCCAGATGGGAACGGATCTCACGCGTGGTGCCGGCGACGATCTCCTCGACCGTCACCGGCATGACGGTTATCGCCATCGGCGAAGGGCTGGTGCTGGGCATCGCTTACTGGTTGGCCGGCGTGCCGTCGCCGGTGACGCTCGGCGCACTGACCGGCATCATGGCGCTGATCCCCGGCGGCGCGCCGCTGTCGTTCACGCTGGTCTCGATTTATCTCGCCGCCAGCGGCTCGCCGATGGCCGGCCTGGCGCTGTTCATCTGGGGCGCCGTCGAACTCTTCGTCGTCGACAAGACATTGCGCCCGAAGCTGGTTGGCGGGCCGATAAAGCTGCCCTTCCTGCCGACTTTCTTCGGCCTGATCGGCGGCGTCAAGACAATGGGCTTTCTCGGCCTGTTCATCGGCCCGGTGCTGATGGCCCTGCTGGTCGCGATCTGGCGCGAATGGCTGCGCGAGGTGGAGCTGACCGATGAACTCGCTGCCGCCGAACCGGCGGAGCAGGAAGATGCACCGCCGCAGATCGAAATTGTCGCCGAACGCGCCGCCGCGAAAAAGAATCAGGCCGGGTGACTGACGGCGAGCGTGGCGCGGCGCTTACGCCCCTCGTGCAACTGCCAGAGCGAATGGCCGATCAAGGTGACGATGAGGATCGTGCCGCCGATCAGGCTGTTGCGCGACGGGGTCTCGGCGAAGATCATCCACACCCAGACCGGCGCCAGCACGGTTTCTAACAGGTAGAACATCGCCACTTCCGGCCCGGAAATGTATTTCGGACCGTTGGCGAGGCAGAAGAACGAGATCGGCATGATGACGGCGCCGTTGAAGACGATCCACCACGGTGCGTTGACGTGAAAACCCACCTTGGAAACCATCAGGGCGGCGATGGCCAGTGGCAGCACGACTCCGATCAGCGCGGTGAAGCCCATATCCTTGCCGCTGGCGCGCGAGATGGTGATGGCCGCGGCGATCATGAAGGCGGAGCATAGTGCCATCAGGTCGCCGAAGAGATGCCCGGTTCCGACGGAATCACCGACAATCATCACGACGCCGGCGATCATCAATGCCAGCGCTGCGACCGTCAGGGGCTGTGGCCTCTCCTTCAGGAATAGCCACGACAAAAGGGCCGCGAACATGGTGGTGAAGGCCAGGATGAAAACGAGGTTGGCGGTCGAGGTGTTGTAGACGCCGGTGATGAAGGCGATCGAGCCGAGTCCGTAGAGGGCGGCAACGATGAGCCCTGACCAGCCCGGGATAAGCTGCGGTGCCTTTGCGCTCAGCGAGCGCCAGATGGCCCAGATGACGAGCGTGGCGACGAAGGTCGTGCCGGTGCGCAAGAGCAGGATCGTCCATGCCTCGCCGTCGGCGAGCCGGATCAGCGGAATGTCGACGGTCAGCGTCAACCCGCCGATGGCGGTGATCAGAAGGCCTCTCTGGTGGTCGTTGTGGGAAGACATGCAGCAATTCTCGCGATAGGCTTGGAGGCGCAAAATTGACCCGCCCGGTCTTCCGCCGATCGGCCGGAAGCCCAGCGGCATCCTCCTCGAAACAATTTAAGGGTGAATACCGAAAGCGGAAATCAGCGCGAAACCGCTTCGTGATTGTAGCGTTCCCAGCCTTTCGGGCCGAGATGCTCCTGCGGCTGGAAGCGCATCTTATAATTCATCTTGCGCGAGCCGTTGACCCAGTAGCCCAGGTAGACATGGGGCAGGCCCATCGCCCTGGCGCGGGCGATGTGGTCGAGGATCATGAAGGTGCCGAGGGAACGGTCCTCGAAATCCGGGTTGAAGTAGGAATAGACCATCGACAGGCCATCGGCCATCTTGTCGGTGAGCGCCACGGCGATCAGTTCGCCCTGACCCTTGCCGGTGATGAAGCTGTCAGGTCCGCGGCGACGGTATTCGATGACCTTGGTGTCGACATGGGTATCCTCGACCATCATGGCGTAGTCGAGCACGGTCATATCGGACATGCCGCCACGGCGGTGGCGGGCGTCGAGATAGCTGCGGAACAGCGAATACTGCTCGGTGGAGGGTTCGGCGTCGTGCATGGCGCCGACCAGATCCGAATTATGCTGTATGACGCGTTTCATGTTGCGGCTGGCGGTGAACTCCTGCGCCAGGATGCGCACCGACACGCAGGCGCGGCAGGTCTCGCAAGCCGGCCTGTAGGCGATGTTCTGCGACCGCCTGAACCCGCCCTGCGTCAACAGATCGTTCATCTCGGGGGCCTTGTCGCCGACCAGGTGGGTGAACACCTTGCGCTCGAACTGGCCCTCGAGATAGGGACACGGCGAGGGCGCGGTCAGAAAGAACTGTGGCGACTGGGTCGGGTGCTGCGTCATCGAGCCTTGGAAACACTCCTGCGAATCGCTCTACCTTTGGCGCGGACGCCGAAAAATTCAACAGGATTGTGAAAGCCTGTGTGAATGGACGTCTTCACTTTTGTGCGCAAAGGCTGCGGCCGCGCTTCAAAGCCGCTCAGCGGCCGCTGCGGCTGACGACCGTGCCGAGCAGCAGGTCGTGCAGCATGCGCTTGCGGTCGGAAAACAGGCTCACCAGCAGGACCAGCGGCGAGAGGATGACATTGCCGGCCCAAAACAACACCGAATGGACGACGGCAGTCAACCCGTCGATGCGGCTGCCGTCGAGCCGGTCGAGCCGGATGCCCATCATCTTCATGCCAGCGGTGGCCTGATCTTTACTGCCGAGCGTGTTCCAGATGTAGAGGATGGCGACGGCCGGCACGAGAATGGAAAACAGCATCCAGCCGAGGCCGAGCGTCAACAGCCCAAACAAGAACACCAGGATCGCGAAAGGAATGGTGAGCAGCGCGACGATGAAATAATCGATGACGAAGGCGAGAATGCGCCGCGTGCGCACGCCCTCATAGGCGCGGACGTCTTCGAGCCTGCTGGTGATGATTTCGCCGTCGAGAACGCGAGCGTTCATGTCATTTCCTCGTAATCGAACCCGGGTTAATGCACGGGCCGCGTATTGATGAAATGGTGAAGGTTCGCGGTGGAATCAAGATCGAACCATTCGCCACCGTAGATGGTGACGGAGTGCCCGGCGCCGTCTGACTTGTTGAATTCATGGCGCGGATAGCGTTAGCTTGCTGCGGCGCAACAAAAGGTGCCGAGCCGAGGGGACGGGGCGACATGGACTACGACATGCTGGTCATCGGCAGCGGCCCATCCGGGCGCCGCGCCGCGGTGCAGTCGGCCAAGCTCGGCAAGTCGGTGCTGGTGGTCGACAGGGGCCGGCGTCTCGGCGGCGTGTCGGTACACACTGGCACCATACCGTCGAAGACGTTGCGCGAGACGGTGCTCAACCTCTCCGGCTGGCGTGAGCGCGGCTTTTATGGACGCGGCTACCGGGTCAAGCAGGACATTTCGGTCGGCGATCTGGTCGAGCGCCTGCACAAGACGCTCGACCATGAGGTCGAGGTGCTGCAGCACCAGTTCATGCGCAACACGGTCAAGAGCGCTCGCGCCGCGGCAAAATTCCTCGGCCCCAATAAGGTCAGCCTGACCACCGACACCGGCGACTACAGCGAGGTTGGCTTCGCCCATGCACTGATCGCGGTCGGCACCCGGCCGCACCGGCCGCGCGACGTGCCGTTCGACAAAACACGGATTTTCGACAGCGACGAGATGCTGGAGCTCGACCGGCTGCCGCGCACGCTGACGGTGATCGGCGCCGGCGTCATCGGCGTCGAATATGCGACGATCTTTTCCGCGCTCGACGTTCCGGTGACGCTGGTCGAGCCGCGCAATACCATGTTGGATTTCGTCGACCGCGAGATCGTCGACGACTTCATCCATCAGATGCGCGACCGCGGCATGACCATCCGCTTGGGCAGCGCCGTCAAGGAGATCGCCTCCAAACCCGATTATGCCGAGGTGATGCTGGCAGACGGCCGCACCATACGTTCCGAGATGGTGCTTTATGCTGCCGGGCGTACCGGCAATGTCGGCAGCCTGGGCTTGGAAGCGGTCGGCATCGAGTCCGATTCCAGGGGCCGCATCAAGGTCGATCCGCAGACCTTCCAGACCAGCGCGCCCAACATCTATGCCGCCGGCGACGTCATCGGTTTTCCGAGCCTGGCCTCGACCTCGATGGAACAGGGCAGGGTGGCCGCCTGCCATGCGTTCGGCGTGCCCTTGCCGCCGCCGCCCGAAACCTTTCCCTACGGCATCTACGCCGTGCCGGAAATCTCCACCGTCGGCCAGTCGGAGGAGCAGGTGCGCGAGAGTGGTGCTGCCTACGAGGTCGGCGTGGCGCGGTTTCGCGAGACATCGCGCGGCCACATCATGGGCGTCAATACCGGCTTCCTGAAGCTTCTGTTCTCGATCGAAACACGCCGTCTGCTCGGCGCCCATATCGTCGGCGAGGGCGCGACCGAACTCATCCACATTGGCCAGGCGGTCATCAATCTCGGCGGCACCGTCGACTTCTTCGTCAACAACACCTTCAACTATCCGACGCTGGCCGAAGCCTACAAGATCGCCGGGCTGGACGCCTGGAACCGCATGGGGCGAGGATAGCTTCGAGGCTCATCGATCTGACGTTGCAACGGCGACCGCAGGATCCGCCAGCCATTGCCTGACGATCTCGGCGTCCGGATCGCCGATTTCATGGCCGGAGGCAATGGTTTGGGTCTCGACCTTGGCGCCATGCGAACTCAGCAGGGCGGCCAACACCGGCGCGAATGGCGCATAGGTCAGGTCGGCGGCGCCGGCGATGATCAACGCCCGCGCCTTCGACAGGTCGGCCGGCGGCACCTCGTCAAGCACCGGCATCGGACGCAGCAATGCGGCGCGCTCGATCAGGCCCGGATGCAGCAGCATGACGCTTGAGACCAGATTGGCGCCGTTCGAATAACCGACAAAGGTCGCGCGGCTGAGATCGAAGCGGTGGCGCTTCGCGATGCCGTCGACGAAGCCCGCGAATGCGTCCGCCTCCGCACGGATGCTCGCCTGTTCGAAACGCGTCGGGGTGATTCGCGTGAACCAGCGGAACCCGCCCTCCTGAGGGATGCGGCCACGGACCGCAACCAGCGCCGCATGCGGCGCGATTTGCCGACCAAGCGGCAGCAAGGTCGTCTCATCGACTCCCGATCCATGCTGCAGGAACAGCCAGTCACCGGGTAAATTGGCGGGTCGATGGAGCCGGTAGAAAAAGCCTGAATTTTCCTGCAAAATACCGTCTTCGAGGCTCTCCTCGGCCATAGTTACATCCTTTTGATTTCGCGTTACTTTCGTTAATTTGCCGGCTTCAAAACGAAATATTTTCAAGCTCCGCGAAAGTTGATTGAACCGGGCGCATTTCAGTCCGTTTCTTTGCCGATATAATCCCCGCGGGAGGGATCGAAGCAGTGTGCGCCGGGTGGTCGCATGCCGGCATGAACAACCAGCTTTAAGGCCTTTTATCGATGACCATGCCAGTTTCGCCGGAACGCGATACGCGTATTGACGTGTTCCGGGCTCTCGCCCTCCTGACCATATTCATCGACCATGTGCCGGGCACCGTTTTCGAAACCCTGACCTACAAGAATTTCGGGTTTTCGGATGCGGCCGAGGCCTTCGTGCTGATCTCCGGCATGTCCGTCGCTCTCGCCTACGGCACCAAATTCCAGCCGGGAAACCGGCTGATTGCAACGCTGAAAATGTGGCGCCGCGCCGGCGTGCTCTATGTCACCCACATCGTCACGACGATGGTGGTCATGGCTATCTTCTGCGCGGCGGCGGTGTTTGCGAAACGGCCGGACCTTCTGACGCTGATCAACATCGAGCCGCTCGTCAGAAACCCGCCACAAGTCCTGGTCGGCATCGTCACGCTCGGCCATCAGCTCGGTTACAACAACATACTGCCGGTCTATGCAGCGCTGCTGTTGATGGCGCCGGCCTTCCTGCTGTTCATCAGCTATCGGCCACTGGCGGCGCTTGCCGTGTCCGCAGCCCTTTGGCTGCTTGCCGGAATCTACCAGATCGCGCCACCGAACTACCCGGAGCCCGGGTTCTGGTTCCTCAATCCGCTGTCATGGCAATTGCTGTTCAATATCGGCATGGCCAGCGTGTTGCATGTGCGGCGCGGCGGCACCATCCCGGTCAATCGCTGGCTGGTCGGCGCCGCCGCCGCCTATGTGCTCACGGCGCTCGTCTGGGTGCACAGCCCGCTGTGGGGGCATGTGTCATGGCTCGACCTGCCGGTGGTGCTGACCGGTTTCGACAAGACATTCCTGTCGTTGCCGCGACTGCTGCACATCCTGGCGATGAGCTACCTGGTCGTCGCCTTGCCTTCCGTCTCGAACCTGTTCCGCACCGGTCGTGACAATCCGCTCGCCATATTGGGCAAACGCTCGCTGCCGGTTTTCATTGCCGGAACGGTGATTGCCATGGCGGCGCAAGTGATGAAGCTGATCAACCCGGGCGGCATTGCCTATGACAGTCTGCTGCTCGCCGCCGGCATCGCCATGCAGTTCGCGCTCGCCTTCTATCTGGAGTGGCTGTCCGCCATCGGCTGGTCCGGCAAGGGCAAGCCGGTCCGCAACGCGCCGCCTGGCCGTCCATCCTTTGGCATCGGTCCCATGGCGGCCAATAGATAAGATTTGGAGCCGATCTGCCCAGTCAGCCTGTACTTGGCGGCGGTCCGGACGATGCCCTGACGACAAGTTCGACGTCGAGCGTTTCTCGCCGCACTGTGCCATCGAAGTCGAGGATTCTTCGCGCTGCCCGGCGGCCGATCTCGGCGATCGGCTGGGCGATGGTGGTGAGCGGAGGCTCGCAAATTGCGGCTTCAGGCACGCCGTCGAAGCCGACGACGGAAACATCGCGGGGAACCGTGATACCCCGTGCGTTGAGCCATTCCAATGCCACCATTGCGATCCGGTCCGACATCGCCAGGATGGCGGTCGGCGGTTCCGCCGAGGCGAAGATGGTTTCGAGACCAGCCCTTGTGCTCGCCTTGTCGTTTTCGGTCTCGTAGACCGGCACCTTGGCGGTGTCGACACCAAATTGGGAAAGCTCTTCGAAATAGCCGAGGAGGCGGTCACGGGTCCCGGTATAGGCTGCCGTCCGGACCTGCTCGGGCGAGACAAGTCCGGTGCTGTCGTCGGCGAAGGCCAGCGACAACACGGCGAAGCGGCGATGTCCAAGTACCGCCAGATGGTGCGCCGCCAGCCGGCCGCCGGCAACATTGTCGATACTGATCGCCGAGACCGTGTCGTCCTGCGAGCCGAACTCGAGCGCGACGAAGGGGAGCTTTCGTTCGCGTGTCAGCTCGACGAGGCGCGGACCGCCCTCGATGCAGAACAGGATGAAGCCGTCGACCAGGGCGCTCTGGATGTTCCAGGCAAGTTTTTCCTCGTTGCCAGCTGACACCAGGGCAATTCCCGCGCCGGTGGCGTCGCATGCCTCCGAGATGCCGGCCATCATCACGCGAGCAAAGGGGTCGTCGAAGAAATAGGACAGCGGCTCGGTGGTGGCGACGCCGATCGCATTGACCTTGCCGGCACGCAGCAGGCGGCCCTTTGGATCGGGGCCGGCATAGCCCAGCGCCTCGGCCGCCGCCTTGACCCGCTCGCGGACTTCCTCGCGCACGATTTCGGGACGGCTGAAGACATTGGAGGCAGTGCCGTGTGATACGCCCGCGGCTTTGGCGATGTCGGCCAGCCGGATGGGCCTCCTGCTGCCTTCGGTGAGTGATGCCATTTGTTTGTCTCCGGGATTCCGGTCCAACAGTATCGCCGATTACCTAACACCTTCCTTGGATCGATTCAAATTTTTGCTTGACATTTATGGTGCGGCGCGTATTCTTTGAATCGATCCAAGAGCGTTTTTCGTTCTACCGATTGGATCGATACAAGAGGAGAGTGCCATGCACCCCGTCAATTATCTGTTCGAGGACATTTACCGGAACGACTGGAGCATCCGCTCGAGCGCGGAGGCCCGGAAGCGGCGCGACAGGACCGGTCCGTGGATTCGCGACCTGCGTTTCCTGAAGCGACGCGAGTGGAGCTGATTGGCAGCGCATTTTTTCGCCTGCTGATTGGATCGATTCAAATAAGCTAGAGGAGATTAAGCCATGCACCCGGTCAGGCATCTGTTCGAAGACATCTATCGCAATTATTGGGGCATCTCGCCGGCTACCGAACGGCCGGAGCGACGGCGTGTGGTCAAGACGACCAAGCGCGACGGGCAAGTCCGGCTCGAACGTCCGCGAGACTGAGCTGGCAAGACAGAGCTCGTGGATCGAGCGCGGCTGGTGAAAGAGCAGCGGCCGCCATTGGTTGTCGCATCAATGGCGGCGCGGGCGCACCAGCGCCGAGGCGGCCATCACCAGCCAGCCGCCGATCAGCAAGGTGCCGCCGATCGGCGCCGACATCGGGAACAGCCGCGAGCCGAGGAAGTCGCGAGCGAGGAGATCTCCCGAGAACAGCAGAAGCCCGACGAGGAGGATGAGGCTTCCGCTTCGCAGGATGGTATTGCCACCGAGCAGCCCGACGGCAAGCAAAACCGGCGCATGCATGAGCAGGAAGGACGCGGCCGTACCGACGAAAGCGCCGCCGAGATGCGCCGACGCCGCCGAAAGCGCCACGCCGGTTGCGCCGCATAGGCCGCCGGCAAAAATCAGAATGCGGCTGCCTGCCGCGTGTTCATCCGTGCTCATTTTCCAGGCCTCCGTAATTGCTGGCGACCGCCTGAGATAGCGCTGCGCGAACCGTGTCAGGATTTGCCGGCTTCCGCCAGCATGTCGCGTTCGCGGCGCGACTGGACCAGCCAGTTATAGGCCGCTCCGCCCGCCATCAGCACGGATGTGCCGAGAAACACCGCGCGCATGCCGAAATGGCCACCAACGAAGCCGCCGAGCAACGGTCCGGCGACCTGCCCGACATATTGCGCCGAGATCGACAAGCCCAGCACATTGCCGCCGACGCCGTCAGGCACATTGTGGCGGATGACGCTGGTGATGCAGGGCAAAAGACCGCCAAGCGCCACGCCCATCAGGAAACGCAGGCCGACGAGCTGCCAGCCTTGCGTGACGAAGGCCTGCGGGATCAGGAGCAGCGCCGAGACTGCGAGCGCGGCAACGATGACGTTCCAGTGGCCGATACGGTCGGCGAGCTTGCCGAGCCGCGACGCCGACAGGATGGCGCCGAGCGCTGCCGCCGACATGACGATGCCGGAGACCAGCGTGACCTGGCTCGGATCTTCGATGAGCTGCTGGACATAGACGGTGATGATCGGCTCGATCGACATGGTGGCGAAACTCAACAGCGTCCCGGTCGCCAGCATGGCGACGACGGGGCGCTTGTCGGGAATTTGCGACCAGCCGCCTTTCGCCTTTTCTTCTGACGCGGCCTTGGCGGCAACCGGGCGAGGGGCCTCCTTGATCAGCAAGGTGGTTGCCAGAAAGGCCAGGAAAATGACGCCGCCGGCGAGCAGGAATGTGGCGCGGATGCCAATCAGCGGCGGCAGCGCGCCGCCGAGCAGCGGGCCGACCAGGGCACCGGCCGTGATTCCGGCCGACAGCACGCCCAGCGCCCAGCCGGAGCGATCCTTCGGCGTCTGCATGGCAACCAGGATGGTCGAGCCCGAAGAATAGCCGCCGGCAAAGCCGATCAGCAGGCGCAAGAACACCAATTGCCAGACAGTCTGCACCATGCCGGTCAGCGACATGCACATCGCCATGCCGAAACTGGCGCGCACCAGCATCAGTTTGCGGCCGTAGCGGTCGCCTAACCGCCCCCACAGGGGTGCGACCAGCGCGGCAGCAAGGAAAGTGGCGCCGTAGGCGATGCCCGACCACTGCACGATCGCCGCATGGCCCTCGGCGCCCAGCTGTTCGACGTAGAGCGGCAGGAACGGCAACAGCAGCGTCATCGCTGCGAGCGTGCTGAACGAGCCGGCAAAACACACGGCGAGATTGCGGCGCCAGTGGACGTTATGCGTGCCTTGCACGGCGAGGGTGGCGTCTTGCGGCATGTCAGAGACTGCTGTCGTTGGGTTGCTGCGGATACCATTTTGGGATACCAAACTGGTATCCGTCATGGACGCAAGGCTGGTCGCTGTCAATGCGGTCCCTGCAAAGTGATCGCCAGTAATGGCCGGTGAGCAGAGGGCCAATGAACCGGCTCCAACAACGGAACGCCAATGTCGCAGATGCAGAACGTCGAAAAGCAGCTTCGCGAGATGATCCTCGGGCTCGAGATCGGTCCCGGCGAGCGGCTGACGGAGCGCTGGGTCGAAAGCCGCTTCGGCGCCTCGCGCACGCCGGTCAGGGCGGCGTTACTGCGGCTCGAGACCGAAGGCCTGATCTGCCGCGACGGCCGCGGCTGGACGGTCTCGCCCATCAATCTTGCCGAGCTGGAGCAGATCGCCGTCTATCGCGAGGCGGTCGAGGTCGCGGCAGTCAGGCTGACTTGTGCCTTGCAGGACAGGGGTGCCGTCGAAATCATCGAGGCGATGCTCGATTCCTGCGACGACCAGACGCCGCGCGAGGAATGGCATCGTGTCGGCATGGATTTTCATATCGAGCTGGCGCGCCTGTCAGGCAACGAGTTCCTGTTCAGAGCGGTTCGTGATGCGATGACGCGCCTGTCGCGCGCCCGCTGGCTCGAGGTTCGCGACGAGGCAGCGCTTGGCCGTGCCTGGGCCGAACACCATGACATTCTGTCGGCGGTGCGGGCCGGCGATGCCGACGGGGCCGCCTGCGTGCTTTCATCTCATATCGACGGTAGCCGCGACCGGCTGGTCACGTCGTTGCGCAACGACCGGCGCGGCCTGCGCGCCAGGGGATTTGCCGTCGTCGCTTGAGTGAGGATCGGCGGCCATTGATCACGAAAAAGGCAGATGAGCGAAGAAAGCTACTTTCGGTCTCGCTTCGCAAATGCCGATGGCGTAAGAGCGGCGATGGACAACAACCGATTTGACACACCCGTGACCGTCAAGGGCGCGGCGGGAAGCAATCAGCTCTTGCGTACGGCCCGCGAGGCTTCCGACTACCTCCTCAACAATTGGCCCGGCAAGCGCAGCCCCAAGCACCGCGAAGCGCTGCAAGCCTGTCATGATGCGCTGGCCGGCGACAAGCCGGCCATGAACGCAAGACGGGCCTTCATTGCCGCCGCCCGCGAAGTGAACGTCTTCGTCAGCGACAAGGCGCCGGCCGGAGGCATAGCGGGGACTTGATCGAGACCCGGGCCGCCTGACAGGCCTGATATCATCACTCGGCCGTTTCGGTGTTGGTTTGGGACTCGCTTTCGCCCTCGGGCTTCGAGCGCTCCTTGGCCGCGACCTTGGCAGCCTGCTTTTCCGCCTTCTTGGCAGCCTTCTGCCGGTCGCGTTCCTTGCGTTCCTGACCGTAGTTCGGTGCTCGTGGCATATCGTTTCCTTTCATTGTGCTTGGCCTTTGCCTAGGAGCATTGGGCCACAAACACAACACCGCAAGGCACGATCGGCTCCATATCTCGTCGCAGTCCGGGGAGCCCCGCTTCAGGGCGTTTTTTCAGGCGCCGTCCCGGTCGAGGACGAGATCGGCGGGCCCGAACCGGTCCTTTGCCGTGAATTGCTGGTGCCAGTAGGGATAGAGCACGGGCGGCCTGCTGACCACGTCGAGGCGTGTGCGCTCCTCATCGCCGAGCACCAGGCTTGCAGCAGCGATATTGTCCTTGAAATGCGCTTCGGTTCGTCCGCCGATCACCAGCGAACTGACGGCGGGCCGGCCAAGCAACCAGGCAAGCGCCACCTGCGCTGCCGACACGCCGTGGTTCTTGCCGATATCGATCAGCACGTCGACGATCCGCCACAGCCGGTCCTCGTCGCGGATCGGCGGTTCCGACCAGCCGCTGAGCTGGCGGGCGGTCGGCTGGTCACGGTGATATTTGCCGGACAGCAATCCGCCGGCGAGCGGGCTCCAGACCAGCACGCCGAGCCCCTGGTCGACCGAGATCGGCAACAATTCATACTCGGCCTCGCGGGCTTCCAGAGTGTAGTGGATCTGCTGGGTGACGAAGCGCGGCTGGTGATGACGGTCACTGATACCGAGCCCCTTCATCACCTGCCAGCCGGAATAATTGGAACAGCCGACATAGCGGACCTTGCCCTGCGCGACCAGCGTGTCGAGCGCGGCGATGGTTTCCTCGAGCGGTGTCAGGCCATCCCACTCGTGCAGGAAATAGATGTCGATGACATCGGTCCTGAGGCGCTTCAGGCTCCTCTCGCATTCGCGGATCAGATGATAGCGCGACAGGCCTTCATCATTGGGGCCTTTGCCGATCCGCATGCGCGCCTTGGAGGCGATCAACACGTCGCCCTTGCGCTTGCCGCCGAGCGCCTCGCCGATGATCTCCTCTGACACCCCGTTCGAATAAACGTTGGCGGTGTCGATGACGTTGATGCCGGCATCGATGCAAAGGTCGATCATCCGGCGCGCCTCGTCGAGGTCGGTCTTGCCGACCGCCGAAAACGCGCCGCCGCCGCCGAACGTCATGGTGCCCATGGTCAGCGTCGAAACCTTCAGCCCGGAACGGCCGAGAGTGCGGTATTCCATGTCGTATCCTCATGATTTTATCGGGAAAGGGCGTTTCAAACGACAGCCCTGAATGAACCGGGCATTTGTAGGATAATTCGTTCCGCTTGTCGCCCGTGTTGCAGGGCAACATCGATCACATCTTACGGATTGGACGCGCAGCCAGCGCAACAGCGGCTGCAATAAAACCGTCATTGCTGGCCTATACTAACATCGGTTCAGCGCTTCGATTTCCGGCCGCCGGGCCGGGCGGCAGAGCGCCTGACAGCGGCCGACACGGCCTGTAAGCGGAGCAGCGCAAATGACCGAGATAAAACAGAATTCCCCGGCCAGGGACTGGCTGGAAGCGGAACTCGCCGACACGCTCGACGAAGATTATGAGCTGGAAATCTCTGAGCCGGCGCTGTCGATGGAGATCGCCAAGATCTATAAGAATGCGCATCCGCCATCGATCGACCGCCTGCAATATTTTCGGGATCTAATCACGCTGCAATCCGAATTGATCAAGCTGCAGTCCTGGGTCGCCTATCACAAGAAGAAGCTCGTCGTGGTATTCGAGGGCCGCGACTCGGCGGGCAAGGGTGGCGTCATAAAGCGCATCACCCAGCGGCTCAATCCGCGCATCTGCCGCGTCGTAGCACTACCGGCGCCGACCGAGCGCGAGAAGTCGCAATGGTATTTCCAGCGCTACGTTCCGCATCTGCCGGCCGGCGGTGAGATCGTGCTGTTCGACCGCTCCTGGTACAACCGCTCCGGCGTCGAGCGGGTGATGGGCTTTGCCCAGCCGGATCAGGTCGAGGAGTTCTTTCGCGACGTGCCGGATTTCGAACGCATGCTCCTCCGCTCAGGCATTACGCTTGTCAAATACTGGTTTTCGATCACCGATGAGGAGCAGCAGATGCGCTTTTTGATGCGCATCCACGACCCGATGAAGCAATGGAAATTGTCGCCGATGGACCTCCAGTCGCGCGTGCGCTGGGAGCAGTACACCAAGGCCAAGGAAGAAACCTTCGCCCGCACCAACATCCCGGAAGCTCCCTGGTTCATCGTCGAGGGCAACGACAAGAAGCGGGCGCGGCTGAATTGCATCGACCATCTCCTCAAGCAAATGCCCTATGAGGAGGTGCCGCACGAGGAGATCACACTACCGGAGCGCGTCTTCAATCCCGAATACGAACGTCAGGTGCTGCCGCGCGAACTGTATGTGCCGGAGAAATACTGACTAAAGCAGCGAGGAGGGGCGCTGCCTCCGTGGGCAGCGCCCTGCAACAAGCTAGGCGCGCTCGATGATGACATGCGTGGCCTTCGGCGTCGCGACCTGCTCGCTGCAGCGGTAGCCGAGCTTGGGCATGTCGATGCCGGCAAAAAGGCTCTCGCCTGCGCCGAGCAGGACAGGTGAGATCGCCAGATGCATCTCGTCGATGAGCTTTTCCTTGAGATACTGCCGGATCGTAGAAACGCCACCGCCCAGCCGTACATCCTTGCCGTCAGCCGCTGCTTTCGCCTTCTCCAGCGCTGAGTGGATGCCGTCGGTCACGAAATAGAAGGTCGTGCCGCCCTCCATGACAATGGGATCCCGCTGATGGTGCGTCAGCACGAAGACCGGCACGTGGTATGGCGGATTGTCTCCCCACCAGCCTTTCCAGCTCTCGTCAGGCCACTCGCCGCGGATCGGCCCGAACATGTTGCGGCCGAGGATCCAGGCGCCGACATTCTCGAAGCTGCGCGCGGCGAACGCCTCGTCAGTGTCCGTGGTCCCGCCATCCTTGCCGAGAACCATCTTGCGGAAGGTGCGGGTGCCGAACATCCATTCGTGCAGGGCTTCCCCGCCAACACCCAGCGGGTTCTTCAGGTCTTGGTCGGGACCGGCGCCGAAGCCGTCGATCGACAAGGTGAAAGCGCTGACGCGAAGTTTGGACATGAGAGCCTCCTTGATAACCAATTGTGAGATGCAAGCAGTTATCGGGTAGCTTAACTGATTGCATTTTGCAATCGGTTTTTTGAATCGCCGGGGCCAATCGCTTCCAAATCATGTTGGAATGACCAATCTCAATGTTGGCGCCGCCCCTCATCCGCCTGCCGGCACCTTCTCCCCGTATAGTGACGGGGCGAAGGGGCTGGCCGCAACCTCGGCGATGTTTTTGCAACGCTGGAGATTGGCGAAATCTTTTGCGAACGCGTCTTTCTCCCCGTCACTATACGGGGAGAAATGCCCGGCAGGGCAATGAGGGGCAGCGCAAACCTGAAGCGATTGCCCTGCGGTGGCCATGTCGCGCTTTGGACGAAGGAACGTTACTCGATGTGGGCGCTACGGAGGCGCATCACCCCTTCAGCATCTCAGCCACTTCCGGCGCGAAATAGGTCAGGATGCCGTCGCAGCCGGCGCGCTTGAAGGCCAGCAGCGATTCAAGCATCGCCTTTTCCCCGTCGATCCAGCCATTGGCGGCGGCGGCCTTGATCATCGAATATTCGCCCGACACTTGATAGGCGAAGGTCGGCATCTGCAACTCGTCCTTCAGCCGGCGGATGATGTCGAGATAGGGCAGGCCGGGCTTGACCATCAGCATGTCGGCGCCCTCGGCGAGATCCTGCTCGGCCTCGCGCACCGCTTCGTCGGAATTGGCGTGATCGATGTAATAGGTCTTCTTGTCGCCCTTGAGCAGGCCGGCGGTGCCGACCGCCTCGCGGTAGGGGCCGTAAAAGGCGGATGCGAACTTGGTCGCATAGGACATGATCGCTACATCCTGAAACCCATTGGCGTCCAGCGCATCGCGGATGGCACCGATCCGGCCGTCCATCATGTCCGAGGGGGCGATGATGTCGGCCCCTGCCGCCGCCTGGATGACGGCTGCTGCCGTCACCTGCTCCACCGTTTCATCATTGACGATAATGCCGTCGCGCAAGATGCCGTCATGGCCATGCGAGGTGAACGGGTCCAGCGCCGCGTCGGTGATGATGCCGATCTCCGGCACCGCGCGCTTGATGGCGCGGGTGGCGCGGTTGATGATGTTTTCCGGATCGAGGATGTGCGAACCGGTCTGATCGCGCAGGCCGAGCTCGACATTGGGGAAAGTGGCGATCGCCGGAATGCCAAGCTTAGCCGCGCGCTCAGCCTCCTTGACGGCGAGGTCGAGCGACAGGCGGAAGACGCCGGGCATGGCGGCGATCGGTTCGCGCACTTGTCTGCCGTCGACGACAAAGATCGGCCAGATCAGATCGTCGACCGAGAGCCGGTTCTCCTGGACAAGGCGGCGCGACCAATCGGCCTTGCGCATGCGCCGCAGCCGCCGGCTGCCGGTGATCTCGTCGACGCTGCGCGCGCCGGCAGGCTTTGCAGGGGTGAATTTGTTCATCGCCAAAACTCCGGATCGGGCGACTTTTACCACGAGCCTCCGCTGCTGACCAATGCGACACGATTGTGCCAGCGGTCCTGTCGGGCGCTATTCTGGTTGGCCATTGCCTGACAGGATCTGCGCAGCACCCCGCATGGCGACGCGGAATGCCTCGTCGAAGTTGACGCCGCGCACTTGCCACTTGTAGGTCTTGCCGGCCATGGCAAGCCGCCAATCGGCGATCCAGCCCAACTCCTTGTCGCTCCAGACTAGGCTGCCGGCCAAGAGCTCTTGGTTGCCGACAGTTCTCGCAAGCAATTCGGGTGAGAGCGCACGCACCTGTTCGAAAATCGCCCCGGTTTTTACCAGAGCGGCCTTGCTTGGAATGACGATCTTCATCGCCAACGGTCCGGCTGCCGATTGAAAGGACTCTGCCATATAGGGGCTTTCGTCTCCGTCGCTCGCCAAGACAAAATGCTGGCGTGCATCTTGCACAGCCAGCAGTACCGAGATGATCGGCCGCTCGCCGAGCCACGGCTTGCTGCCGAGCTCAGCAAGCACTTTATCGATCACCGGTGGCGTGTACTGGCAAGTGAGATCGTGCGGCCGGTCGTACGTGCCTTGATCATCATGGTTTGGAATACCTTCCATGCGATCGCGGTAGCGGAAGCTGCTGACGAAGCTGCCGGCCTTGTCGCGCAGTGCTGTCATCTGAGGTTTCGCCGGCAGGCGCTGGTCGCCGGATACCCGCACCAGCACTTTGTCGAGGCAGACCTTGAAGCCGGCCTGACGATGTTCTTCTCCCTGACCATTGACGATGGTTTGCGACTGGTAGAGTTCGGCGAGGCTTGTCGCCAAGGCTGGATGGCCAGCCAGGCAGGTGCCGATCAACCCGATTGCCATCAGCGCAGGGCGCGAAAATCGAATCATAGACGACGTCCCGTCGGTGCGCGTTGCAACGCGCCTGCCATGACTTTTTCGTCATTGCTGCCTCTAGCCATCGATTGTTAGCACCGGCGTCCGGTCCGGGCCAGAGGCTGCGCTGGCGTGCCCGCCATTGACGCGGCCATGCGCCACGCTTTAGCACTTCACTCCCGGCGGGGCGCGGGGAGGGTTCTCTGGCGATGGATTTTGGCGGAGGCGACGAGATTCGCTTCGAAAGATTGGGCAGGGCCGGCGTCGTCACGCTGACGCGGCCGCAGGCGCTCAATGCCGTAACCCACCGCATGGTCAAGGCGCTGGACAAGGCGCTGCGCAGTTGGGAGCGTGACGACGGCATTGATGTCGTTGTCGTCAAGGCCGAGGGCAGGGCGTTTTCGGCAGGCGGCGACATCCTTCATATCTATGAGGCCGGCCGGGCAGGAAAGCCTCCGGTCGATTTCTTCGCCGACGAATACCGGCTGAACGCCCGTATCGCCCGTTTCAAAAAACCCTATGTCGCGCTGATCGACGGCATCGTCATGGGCGGCGGCGTCGGCATCTCCTTCCATGGCTCGCAGCGGGTGCTGACCGAGAACGCCCAGTTCGCCATGCCCGAGGTCGGCATTGGCTTTTTCCCGGATGTCGGCGCCAGCCATCTGTTGCCGGATCTCGGCGGCAGCTTCGGCATGTATCTGGCGCTGACCGGCAACCGCATCCGCCATGGCGACGCTTTGTGGTCGGGCCTGGCCACGCATACGATCAGAGCGGAGGATCAAGCTGGCTTTCTCGACCGGCTGGCGGCAAGCGGCGACCCGGAATCGGTGCTGCGCGGCTGCTTCGTCCCGGCCAAACGCGAGACCGACATGCCGACGCTCGAAGCCATCGCCAGGCATTTCGCGCAGCCGTCGCTGGCCGATATCGTCGCCAGCCTGGAGCGGGCAGCCACTGCCGACGAGTTCGCGGCAAAGACGCTGGCCACCATCCGCACCCGGTCGCCGACCAGCCTGCATGTCGCCTGGCGCCAGATCAGCGTCGGGCAGACGTTGTCGATGGACGAGTGCATGAAAATGGAGTTCCGTATCCTCAACCGCATGCTTGCCGGGCACGACTTCTATGAAGGCATCCGCGCTGCCATCATCGACAAGGGCTCGACGCCGCAATGGCGGCCGGCAGGCATCGATAACGTCAGCGCCGTGGACGTCGAAGCCTATTTCGCACCGCTCGGCGAACGGGAACTGAAGCTGTGAGCGACGTCGCCTCGAGACGCGTGGTGCTGCAGCCCTCGACGGTCGAGGTCATCTTCGCCTGGTTCCAGCGCGTCATCGCCGGCTACTGCCTGCTGTTCGGCATCTTGTACTGGATCCGGCTGATCGGCTTTTACCCCGGCCCGTTGTGGCGCTTCGACCTGATGCCGGTGCACTGGCAGGTGGCGGCGGTGGTGCTGGCGGTGTTTTTTCCATTCGCCGCCGCCGGCCTGTGGATGCTGGCGTCCTGGGGGCCGGTGATCTGGTTCATCTGCGCGGTGACCGAGACGGTCATGTATGCCGGCTTCCCCGAGCTGTTCGGCCACCGGCTGCTGATCGTCGCCTCGCATCTTGCGGTGGCGCTGCTCTACATCGTATTCCGCGTGGTGATCTGGATCCAGAAGCGGCAGGCCCGGCGATAGCAATTCCGGTCAAGGATCGGTGGCTAAATCTTTAGGTTAATTATCCTTGCTCGGGTGACCGTCCGTTAAGCCTCTTTCGAAACCCCTTACCGGTAAGCTCTTGTTAGCCTTGGCGTTTAAGTCGAATTTTATGAGTATTCGATAGTGTCGTGATCAAGGTGAAGAACAAAAAATCACCGGGCGACAAACGAGAGGCAAAGACAATGATCAATTCGCGTCCGGCGGCGAAGACCGCCAACGTATCCGATGACCGCCGCGAGGCGATCCGTTCGCTGTACATGGAATCGCTGCAGTTGGTCGAACGGCTGCATCGCCGTCTGCTTGACGTGATCAAGGACGAATTCGACCGCAACGGCCGCTCCGACATCAACGCCATCCAGGCGCTGCTCCTGTTCAACATTGGCAATTCGGAGCTGACCGCCGGCGAACTGCGCTCGCGCGGCTACTATCTCGGCTCGAATGTCTCCTACAATCTGAAGAAGCTGGTCGATCTCGGCTTCATCAATCACCAGCGCTCGCGCATCGACCGCCGTTCTGTGCGGGTTTCGCTGACGCCGAAGGGCAATGAGGTGGCGGAGGTCGTCGCCGGCCTATATGAGCGCCATGTCGGCTCGATCGAGCAGGTCGGCGGCATCAACACCGAAGAGTTCAAGCAGATGAACCGCGCCCTCCAGCGGCTGGACCGGTTCTGGAACGATACCATCGCATACCGGATGTAATCGCACCCGCTGCATCAAGATCTGAAGCTGGACCACGGAAGCGCTCCCGCGGAGCGGACCAAAGGCCGATGCCGAAAAGCACCGGTCTTTCCGTTTCGTCAGGCCGGCCGATCCAAATTCGAGCAACAGCCACGTTGCCGCCATATTCCAGTGGAACCGAAGATGCGGGTGATGCTGGGGCCAAAGCCGTGCATTTGTCCTGTGCTCAAATCGCTTCCCATGTGTTTTTACACGGAAGTGATGCGGGCCATGGTTGGCTAATTGTTAAGAAGCCAACTCTAGAGTTGGGGCGAGACCGCCCGGTGAGTTGAATTGTAGCAAGAATGTCTGGACCGTCCATGAGAACCAGCCGCCGTTTCTTCCTTTCAGGAGCCTCCGCGCTCGCAGCGGCGATGGTCGCCGGCCGCGCCAGCGCGCAGGATGTGATCGGAGATATCCTGAAATCCTCGGCCCGCGGCAATTGGGACGACCAGTTCGACGCCCGCCCAAGCCAGGGCGGCAAGGTGGCCTCGACGCTGCCCATCTTCAGCCTGCAGACCGTTTCGTTCACCGAGCAGGCGGTCGCGCAATACCAGAACATTGTCGCCCAGGGCGGCTGGGAACCGGTTCCCGACACCAAGAAATTGCAGCTCGGCGTCGACGATCCCGACGTGGTCCCGCTGCGCAAGCGTCTGATGATTGCGGGCGATCTGGCGCAGAGCGCCGGCATTTCGACAGCCTTCGATTCCTATGTCGACTCCGCGGTCAAGCGCTTCCAGGCGCGCCATGGCCTGCCTGCCGACGGGACGCTGGGCCAATATTCTTATGCCGCGATGAATGTTTCGGCGCCAATTCGGCTCGGCCAGTTGCAGACCAATCTGCAGCGGCTGCGCGAGCGCGCCGGCACGCTGGGCAACCGTTACGTGCTGGTCGACATCCCGGGCGCCCAGATCGAGGCGGTCGAGAACGATCGCGTCGTGCTGCGCCATACCGCGATCGTCGGCAAGATCGACCGCCAGACGCCGATCGTCAATTCCAAGATCAACGAGATCATCGTCAATCCCTACTGGAACGCGCCGGTCTCGATCGTGCGCAAGGACATCATTCCGCTGATGCGGAAGGACCCCAACTATCTCAAGGACAGCCACATCCGTCTGTTCGCGCCGGATGGCAGCGAGGTTGATCCGCTGACCGTCGACTGGTCGACCGACGACGCCGAGAAGTACCGCTTCCGCCAGGATCCGGGTGCTGGCAACGCGATGGCCTCGGTCAAGATCAATTTCCCCAGCCCGGACGGCGTCTACATGCACGACACGCCGCAGCAGAGCCTGTTCGGCAAGATGATGCGCTTCGATTCATCGGGCTGCGTGCGCGTCCAGAATGTGCGCGATCTCGTCACCTGGATTCTTCGCGATACGCCGGGTTGGAACCGTCAGCACTTCGAGGCAGCGATCAAGAGTGGCGAGAACGTCCCGGTGCAGGTCACCAATCCGGTGGCGGTCTATTTCCTCTACATCTCGGCCTGGTCGACAGGGCCGGGCGTGGTGCAGTTCCGCGACGACATTTACGGCCTCGACGGGGCCAACGAGCTGCAGATCACATCCGCGCTCTAAACAGCTGAGTTCATTTGCAAAAGGCCGCCGGAAGGGCGGCCCTTTTTTATTGTCGCCGTCGCGCTCTGAGCTTTGCGCATGATTCCGAAAATCGGTTCGCCACGGACCATATGCAAACCACGCGGCGCTGTTCAGGAAATCACGCGAAGCCCTGCTGTCGGCCGGCAGGCGAGGAAATAATGTGCTTTCAGGGCGCTGGCGCAATCCGGCCAGCAAATTTCGCGCAGCAAACGTGGCGGGCCGAAAGCAACTGTGTTAATGGCGCGACAGACCCCGAACCTTGAGGATTTCAGCCCATGGCAACAGCAGCGGCAGTGTCGAACAAATTCGAATCCTTCTTCGAAACCACGCTTGCCGATGCCGACCCCGAGATTTTCGGCGCCATCCGCAACGAACTCGGCCGCCAGCGCCACGAGATCGAGCTGATTGCCTCGGAAAACATTGTCTCGCGCGCCGTGCTTGAGGCGCAAGGGTCGATCATGACCAACAAATATGCCGAGGGCTATCCGGGCAAGCGCTACTATGGCGGCTGCCAATTCGTCGATGTCGCCGAGGAACTGGCCATTGAACGCGCGAAAAAGCTGTTCGGCTGCAACTTCGCCAACGTCCAGCCGAATTCCGGCAGCCAGATGAACCAGGCGGTGTTCCTGGCGCTGCTGCAGCCCGGCGACACCTTCATGGGCCTCGACCTCAATTCCGGCGGGCACCTGACGCATGGCTCGCCGGTCAATATGAGCGGCAAATGGTTCAAGGTTGTCTCCTATGGCGTGCGCAGGGATGATCATCTGCTCGACATGGATGCGATCGAGAAGACCGCCCATGAGACCAAGCCGAAATTGATCCTGGCCGGCGGCACCGCCTATTCACGCATCTGGGACTGGAAGCGTTTTCGCGAGATTGCCGATTCGATCGGTGCCTATCTGATGGTCGACATGGCCCACATCGCCGGCCTGGTCGCCGGCGGCGTGCATCCTTCGCCGCTGCCGCATGCTCATGTGGTGACCACCACGACGCACAAATCGCTGCGTGGGCCGCGCGGTGGCATGATCCTTTGCAATGACGAGGAGATTGCCAAGAAGATGAATTCGGCCGTCTTCCCCGGCCTGCAGGGCGGACCGCTGATGCATGTCATCGCCGCCAAGGCGGTGGCTCTGGGCGAAGCGCTGAACCCGAGCTTCAAGATATATGCGGAGAGCGTCGTCGCAAATGCCAAGGCGCTGGCCTCCAGCCTGCAGGAAACCGGTCTCGACATCGTCTCCGGCGGTACCGACAACCATCTGATGCTGGTCGATCTGCGTCCCAAGAACGCCACCGGCAAGCGCGCCGAAGCTGCCCTTGGCCGCGCTAACATCACCTGCAACAAGAACGGCATCCCCTTCGATCCGGAAAAGCCCTTCGTGACCTCGGGCGTTCGGCTCGGCACGCCGGCCGGCACCACGCGCGGCTTCGGCCAGGCCGAGTTCCGTGAGATCGGCAAGCTGATCACCGAAGTGCTGGATGGACTGAAGGTCGCCAATTCCGATGAGGGCAATGCGGCCGTCGAGACAGCCGTGAAGGCCAAGGTGGCGGCATTGACGGATCGTTTTCCGCTTTATCCGTATCTTGGTTGACCGACGCTAGTGACCTCCATGTGCGGGACAATCCCGGTGCGACAGCAAGGCACCTGCGGAGAAGCTCAATGATGCCAACTTTCCGTTTCGCCGGCTTTGGTGCCTTGCTGGCATCGGCTATCTTGCAGCTGTCCGGCCTCGCCTTGGCACAGACCGAGCCGACCCCGGCAGCACCCAAGACAGAGACCTTCGGCAGGTGGTCCACCACGGTGGACGAGGTCAACACCGGTGAGGATGTGCGCAAGACCTGCGCCGCCTCGACGGTCTTTTTCGACGCAAACGGCACCAGCGGCACCCTTACGCTAGCCATCTCGAATGGCGACGTACTGCCGCCCGAGGGCTATCCGAGCCTCATCATCGCCGTGAGAAACGGTGACTTGCCTAAGGGCGACAACATCCCGGCGGTGTTCCGCGACGTCAACGACAAGATCAAGGCTGGTTTTCATCTTATCGCCGACGGCCAGTGGATAGTGAACAACAAGCCCGAGACAACCCTCGCCATACTGCGTGCCATGCGCCGTACCAGCGCCCTCGATGTCAGCTTCGCCGACAAGCCGGTCGCGACCATATCGATGGACGGCTTCACCAAGGCCTATCGCTATCTCGGCACGTCCTGCGGCTTCCCGACCGGCGACGTCGCTCCCTGATTGGCGGATTGCCGTCCAACTGATTGCCGCTCTCGCAATTTTCCTCGTGCCTCGCTATCTCTGAGACGCGATCGGTCATCGGCCATACTTTGCCATCGTGGCAAAAACCTCTAAGCCTTTCGCTCCACGAGAATCGCGAACCGAAGGCTCTCCATGCGCTGTCCCTACTGCCAGTCCGAAGATACGCAGGTGAAGGATTCGCGCCCCGCCGAAGACGGCGCGGCGATCCGCAGGCGGCGCGTCTGCCCGGATTGCGGCGGCCGCTTCACCACTTTCGAGCGCGTCCAATTGCGCGATCTCGTCGTGGTGAAGAAGTCGGGACGCAAGGTGCCGTTCGACCGCGACAAGCTGCTGCGCTCGGTCGAGATTGCGGTACGCAAGCGTAACGTCGACCCGGAGCGCATCGACCGCGCGGTGACCGGCATAGTGCGCCAGCTGGAAAGCTCGGGCGAGACCGAGGTCGCCTCCGGCGAAGTCGGCCGGCTGGTCATGGAGGCGCTTAAGTCGCTCGACGATGTCGCCTATGTGCGCTTTGCCTCCGTCTACCGCAATTTCCGCGAGGCCAAGGATTTCCACGACGTGTTGGGCGAGCTCAAAGGCGACGAGCTCAAAAGTGACGAGCCCAGGGGCCGAGAGCTGAAGAGCGAAGAGGACGCCGGCTGAGCATGGCAGGGTCCGAGCGCAGCACGGCGAAGCAAGAGGTCCTCGATCGCCGCTATATGGCGGCAGCCCTCAGGCTGTCGCGCAAAAATGCCGGCCGGACGTCGACCAATCCTTCCGTCGGCACGCTCATCGTACGCGATGACGGCGACGGGCCAATGATCGTCGGCAGCGGCGTCACGGCCGTCGGCGGCCGGCCGCATGCCGAAACCGAGGCGCTGGCCGAGGCCGGTGAGCGGGCGCAAGGCGCCACCGCCTATGTAACGCTGGAGCCTTGCGCCCATCACGGCCGCACGCCGCCTTGCGCCAATGCGCTGGTCAGCGCCGGCGTCGCGCGGGTGGTTGGCGCTGCCAGCGATCCGGACCCGCGTGTTTCCGGCAAGGGCTACGCCATCTTGCGTGCCGCGGGCGTCGAGGTGATGGAAAAAGTGCTGGCGGCCAAGGCCGCGGAGCAGATGGCCGGCTATTTGATTCGATCTCTGAAAAAACGCCCGGAAGTGATTCTAAAGCTTGCGCTTTCGAGCGACAATAAGATCGGCGTGAAAGGCGAGGGGCAGGTCTCCATTACCGGCGATATCGCGCGGCGCGAAGTCTATCTGATGCGCGCCGAAGCGGACGGCATATTGATCGGCATCGGCACCGCGCTGGAGGACGATCCGGCGCTGACGGTGCGGCTGCCGGGACTTGAGAACCGTTCGCCGGCGCGCATCGTGCTCGACCGCCAGATCAGGCTGCCGGAGACCTCGAAGCTGGTTTCCGGCGTCGACCGGGTCCCGCTCTATGTCGCCGCGTGTGCCGAGGCCGATCCACGTCGGCGGGCCGCGCTCGAACGCACCGGAGTGCGCTTCATCGGCACTGAGACGTATGAAGGCGATATTGCGCTGCCGGAACTGCTCGAGGATCTGGCGGCGCTGGGCATGGCGAGCGTGCTGGTCGAGGGCGGCGCCAAGGTGGCCAAGGCGTTCCTCGACGAACAACTCGTCGATCGCATCGTGCTGTTTCAGGGGCCGGATGCGATCGGCGAGGACGGCATTGCATCGCCGATAGATGCCAACCATATCCCGCCGGGATTTCGCAAATTGCGCGACATGCGTTTCGGCGAAGACACATATGCCGAATGGACAAGAGACATTTAGGACCGAACTGATGTTCACTGGGCCAAAGTAATGTTCACTGGAATCGTCACCGATGTCGGCACCGTCGCCGCCGTGAAGCCGCTCAGGGAAGGCGTCGGTTTGCGCATCGACACCGCCTACGATCCGCAGACCATTGCCATTGGCGCTTCAATTTCGTGCGGCGGCGTCTGCCTGACGGTAACGGGATTGCCGGAAGACGGCGCGAACGCACGCTGGTTCGAAGTCGAGGCCTGGGAAGAAGCACTCAGGCTGACGACCGCGATGGGCTGGAAATCCGGCACGCGCATCAACCTGGAGCGGGCGCTGAAGATCGGCGACGAGCTTGGCGGCCATATCGTGTCAGGCCATGTCGACGGAATGGCCGAGATCGTGGCCGGCAAGGAAGAGGGTGACGCCGTCCGCTTTACCCTGGAAGCACCGCGCGAGCTTGCCAAATTCATCGCCCCCAAGGGTTCCGTCGCGCTCGACGGCACTTCGCTCACCGTCAACAAGGTCGAAGGCACCCGCTTCGACGTGCTATTGATCCACCACTCGCTGACGGTCACCACCTGGGGCGAACGCCAGGTCGGCGACCGCGTCAACCTCGAGATCGACACCATGGCCCGCTACGCGGCGCGACTGGTGGAGGCGGCCAAAGAGGGACTTTGAGGCGATCGCCCATAAAGTCCATTCCCTGATGCGGCCGCCACCGGGTTGGCCTTGAACGTTCCTTCAGCAATCTTCCGCTTGCGATCAAACCGGCTTCGGCCTAAGTCACCGGCGATCCCCGGAGACATCTATGGCTGGCACATCCCAACACGGCAAAGCGTTCATCCGTCCGAAGAAGAAGGCCCACCTTCTTGTCATCGAGGCGCGCTTTCACGACGACCTTGCGGACGCGTTGCTCGAAGGCGCGACCAGCGCGCTCGACGAAGCGGGCGCGACATACGATGTCGTCACCGTTCCGGGCTCGCTCGAAATCCCGGCGGTGATTTCCTTCGCGCTCGACGGTGCTTCCGAAGGCGGGACGAGCTATGACGGTTTCGTCGCCCTCGGCACGGTGGTCCGCGGCGACACCTATCATTTCGATATCGTCGCCAATGAATCCAGCCGTGCCCTGATGGACCTGTCCGTGCAGGATTCAGTCTGCATCGGCAATGGCATCCTGACCACCGAAAACGACGAACAGGCCTGGACACGGGCCAGGCGCTCCGAAGGCGACAAGGGCGGCTTTGCGGCGCGTGCGGCGCTGACTATGATCGCCCTAAAGGAACAACTGGGAGAGCGAACGTGAGCGAACCCGCTTCGCCCGGCCAGCCTGCGGTTCGCCATGCCAACAAGCGCGGTGCTGCCCGCCTGGCGGCTGTGCAGGCGCTCTACCAGATGGATGTCGCCGGCAGCGGCGTGTTTGAGATCACCGCCGAATACGAGGCGTTCAGGCTCGGCAAGGAAGTCGACGGCGCGCTCTATCGCGAGGCCGATGCGCAATGGTTTCGCGCCATTCTTGCCGGCGTTGTCGAGCACCAGAAGACCATCGATCCGATTATCCGCCAGGCGCTGACCGAGGACTGGCCGCTGTCGAGGCTCGATTCGACGTTGCGCGCCATATTGCGTGCCGGCGTCTACGAATTGATGAAACGCGAGGACGTGCCGGTGGCGGTCATCGTCTCCGAATATGTCGACATCGCCAAGGCATTTTACGAAGAAGACGAGCCGAAACTGGTCAATGCGGTGCTTGATCGCGTGTCGCGCCGCGTGCGTGGCGAGGGCCGCGGCAAGGACGCCTCATGACTGCTATCGTCGTCGTTGGGGCCGGCAAGGAAGCGCGTCGCACCGCTTTCATCCTCGCAGCCTCGCAGGCGATCATCGGTTCGGCGGCACCCATCGCCATTTCCATGGGCGGACTGGCCGGGCAGTACCTCCTCGAAGCCGACAAGTCGCTGGCAACCGCGCCGATCACCGGCTTCAATGTCGGCGTGGCGCTCGGTTCCCTGCCGGCCGCGGCGATCATCCGCCGGCTCGGCCAGCGCGACGGCTTCATGACCGGCACTGCGGTCACAGCGCTTGGCGGGCTGGTCGCTACGTTGGCGCTGTTTCATGCCAGCTTCTGGCTGTTCGCTTTCGGCCTTGCCGTGATCGGGATCGGCGGTGCCTTTGTCCAGCAATTCCGCTTTGCCGCCGCCGACAATGCTCCGCCTGAATTCAAGGCGCGCGCCATCTCCTTCGTGCTGGCCGGCGGCATCGTCACCGCCATACTTGGGCCGCAGATCGTCATTTTCACCGGCGACCTGTTCTCGCCGGTGAAGTTTGCCGGCTCGTTTGCGTCCATCCTGGTGCTGGCGGCGGTTGGCGCCGCCATCCTCTCTTTATTGCGCATCCCAGCCAAGGCAACCGAGAAGGTGGAAATCGCCGACAGCGACGCCCGGCCGCTCTTAGAAATCGTCACCAGGCCGCGCTTCGTCGCGGCGCTGTTTTGCGCCATCGGCAGCTACGCGCTGATGAGCTTCGTCATGACCGGCGCGCCACTGGCCATGGTCGGCTGCGGCCTTTCGACCGACGACGCCACGCTCGGCATTTCCTGGCATGTGATGGCGATGTTCGCGCCGAGCTTCTTCACGGGGTCGCTGATTTATCGTTTTGGCGCGGAGCGGATCGTGGCCATCGGCCTGGTGCTGCTCATTGGCTGCGGTATAGTCGCGCTGTCGGGGTTGGCACTGTGGCAGTTCTGGACAACGCTGATCCTGCTCGGCCTCGGCTGGAACTTCAGCTTCATCGGCGCCACCGCCATGGTGGCTGACAGCTACCAGCCATCCGAAAAAGGCAAGGTCCAGGGGTTCCACGATTTCGTCCTGTTCGGCTCCGTCGCCTTCGCCTCGCTGATGTCGGGCGCAGTCTACAATGCCTGGGGCTGGGAGATGCTGAACTGGATGATTTTTCCGGTCGTCGCGCTGTGCTTCGTGGCACTGGGCGTGTTGAAGATGACGGGCTTGCGTGCGGCCAGCTGACGCCACGCTGTCGGGACGAGACAACAGCGGATTCACCCAAATCCGAACAAAATTATTCCGTCCATCACCCTTCTTATGAAACCGTGTACCCCGACGGGGCATCGAAGCCATGCTCATATGCGGCAGCCATATTCCGGTTCACAGCAAGGGATTTGTGAGATGTTTTCAATCAAGGTTCTGGCCGGCACCGTGCTGGCGCTCGGCATCACGGTGGCCTCGGCGAGTGCCCAGGTGGTGGTGTCGTCGAAGATCGACACCGAGGGCGGCGTGCTCGGCAACATCATCCAGCTGGTGCTGAACGCCAATAATATCCAGACCACCGACCGCATCCAACTCGGCGGCACGCCTGTGGTACGCAAGGCAATTACGGCCGGCGAGATCGACATCTATCCGGAATACACCGGCAACGCCGCATTCTTCTTCGAGAAGGCCGACGATCCGGTGTGGAAGGATGCCGCTAAGGCCTACGAGACTGCCAAGAAGCTCGATTACGACGCCAACAAGATCGTCTGGCTGTCCCCGTCACCGGCTAACAACACCTGGGCGATCGCCCTGCGTAAGGAGGTCGCCGATACCAACAAGCTCGTCACCCTTTCCGACTTCGGCAAATATGTCTCGGGCGGCGGCAAGGTGGTGCTGGCGGCGTCCGCCGAGTTCGTCAATTCGGCGGCCGCGCTGCCCGCTTTCCAGAAGACCTATGGCTTTACGCTGAAGCCGGACCAGTTGATCACGCTGTCGGGCGGCGATACGGCGGCGACGATTGCCGCTGCGGCCAACCAGACCAACGGCGCCAACGCGGCCATGGTCTACGGCACCGACGGCGGCATCGCGCCCTCCGGCCTCGTCGTGCTTGAGGACGACAAGGGTGTGCAGCCGGTCTACCAGCCGGCGCCGATCATCCGCGAGGCGGTGCTGAAGGAGCACCCGGAAATCGAGACGCTGCTGAAGCCGGTCTTCGCCAAGCTCGATCTCGTCACGCTGCAGGAGTTGAATGGCCGCGTCCAGGTTGGCGGCGAACCGGTCAAGGGCGTCGCCGAAGGCTTTTTGAAAAAGAACGGCTTCCTCAAGTAAGGCGATTCCGGCGCGCCGCTTTCGAGGTGCGCGGATCGGCCGATGGGGGAGGGCGTGCGCATCCGGTTTGACAAGCTCGGCGTGGTTATTGCGGCGATATCAGCCTATGCGGCTTTTGCGGCACCATTCGCCACGTTCCGCGCCAATCGCATCGTACCCGGCGAGGCGCGCTCGATCCTCGAATCTTTGCCTGCGGCGGTCGGTCCGCTATTGATGGCGATTGTTGTCGCAGCGGCGCTCATTGCATTGCTGAAAACGCCGCTTGCTCTGCGCCTCGCCGCCAGTGTGGTTCCACTTGCAGCGCTGGCGCTGCTGATCGGCGTTGCCGGCAGCTTCCTGACGCCCGCCGGCAACACCTTCGCCCGTATCTCGCCGGCTTCGGGCTTCTGGCTGTTTATCTTCGCCTTCACGCTTCTGCTCGCCGACGTGCTTACAAGGCTGAACCTGTCGCCGCAGGCACGGGTCGGCGTGCTTGTTGTCGCCGCAGCGGCGATCGGCCTGCTGCTGGTCTCGGGGAGCTGGAACAGCCTGTCGATCCTCAAGGAATATTTCAATCGCGCCGATAGTTTTTGGGCGGAAGGCTCCAAGCACGTGACGCTGGCGCTGGGTTCGCTGGCGGCAGCAGTGATTATCGGCCTGCCGCTCGGCATCCTCTGCCACCGCGTCGAGAAATTGCGGGCCGGCGTGCTCAACGTGCTGAACATCATTCAGACCATTCCTTCGATCGCGCTGTTCGGCCTCTTGATAGCACCGCTCGGCTGGGTCGCTTCGCATGTGCCGGGTGCTGCCGCGCTCGGCATTCGCGGCATCGGCACGGCGCCGGCTTTCGTCGCCCTGTTCCTCTATTCACTGCTGCCGGTGGTGGCCAACACCGTGGTCGGCCTTGCCGGTGTGCCGCGTGCCGCCAACGACGCAGCGCGCGGCATGGGCATGACCGACCGCCAGCGGCTGTTCGGCGTCGAGTTTCCGCTGGCTTTCCCGGTGATCCTCACCGGCATTCGCATCGTGCTGGTGCAGAATATCGGCCTCGCCACCATTGCCGCGCTGATCGGCGGCGGCGGCTTTGGCGTATTCGTATTCCAGGGAGTCGGCCAGACGGCGATGGACCTGGTGCTGCTCGGTGCCGTGCCGACGGTGGCGCTGGCCTTCGCCGCCGCCATCATCCTCGATGGAGTGATCGAAATGAGCGCCAGCAAGCGCAGGGTTTAAACGGCATGATCGAGATCGAAGGCATCACCAAGCGCTACGGCGAGACGACAGTGGTCGACGACGTGTCGATAGTAATCGAGCCGCGCAGCATCGCCGTCATCGTCGGCACCTCCGGCTCCGGCAAGACGACGCTGCTTCGCATGATCAACCGGCTGGTCGAGCCGACATCGGGCGTGATCAAGCTCGACGGCGTCGACAACCGCTCGGTGCCTGATTATGAGCTGCGTCGCAGCATCGGCTATGCCATCCAGGGCCACGGTCTGTTTCCGCATCGCACGGTGGCACAGAACATCGCCACTGTGCCGGTATTGCTCGGCTGGGACGCCAACCGCATCAAAGCCCGCGTCGACGAGCTGATGACGCTATATCAGCTCGACCCGCAAGCCTACGGGCCACGCTATCCGCATGAGCTTTCCGGCGGCCAGCAGCAGCGCGTCGGCGTCGCCCGAGCGCTTGCCGCGGAACCCAACGTGCTGTTGATGGATGAGCCGTTCGGCGCGCTCGATCCAATCATCCGCAACAAGGCGCAGGAGGATCTGCTGGCGATCCAGAAGCGCTTCGGCACCACCATCATCCTAGTCACCCATGACATGGAAGAGGCCGTTCACATGGGCGACAAGATCGCGGTGATGGACGGCGGCAAAGTAGTGCAATATGCCGCGCCGGCCGAGATACTGGCGAAACCGGCCAGCGCGTTTGTCGAGACCCTGGTTGGCGCCAGCGAAAAACCGTTCCGGCTGTTATCGCTTGGCCGGGTGCGCGACGCGGTGGAAAAAGGCACGGCCGAAGGCGAGGCGATCCCCGGTGATGCCAGCCAACGCGACGCGTTGGCCGAACTCCTGTGGTCGGGCCGCCCGGCACTGCCGGTGAAAGATACTGATGGCAAATCGCTTGGCCGCGTCACTGTGGATGGACTGGTTAAACGCGCGGCGAGGCCGGCATGAAAGCCTGGCTTCCATCACTGCTCAGGCTTGCCCTGGTGGTGCTGCTTATTGCCTTCGTCACCAATCCCGGCTGGTTCGAACCGCTGCTGAAGCCGCTGACAGAGAACAACGCGCCGGTAATCTACAATCAGGGCAGCCTTTTGACGTTGACGCTGCTGCATCTGCAGACCGTCCTGATCGCAACGGTTGCCGCGACGATCGTTGCGGTCGCGCTCGCCATTCTGGTCACCAGGCCAGCCGGCGCCGAATTCCTGCCGCTGTCGCGCAGCCTGGTCAATATCGGCCAGACCTTTCCGCCGGTGGCGGTGCTGGCGCTTGCCGTGCCGGCCGTCGGCTTCGGCGAAAAGCCGACGCTGATTGCGTTGTTTCTCTATGGCCTGCTGCCGATCTTCGAGAACGCGCTGACCGGCCTGACGACGCTGCCGGCCAATGTCGTCGAGGCGGCGCGTGGCGCCGGCATGACCGGCTGGCAAAGGCTGGTCAAGGTCGAACTGCCGCTCAGCGCGCCGATCATCCTCGGCGGTATCCGGCTGTCGGTGGTGATCAGCCTCGCCACCGCGACCATCGGCTCGACAGTGGCGGCGAGGACATTGGGCGAGGTGATCATCGCCGGCCTGCTGTCGAACAACCTCGCCTTCATCCTGCAGGGCGGCCTGATCGTCGCCGCCCTTGCCGTGCTGATCTATGACGGGCTGTCGGCGATCGAGCGCTACACGGGCCGGCGCATGGGGCGCGAGGTGGAGTAGCCCCTCGGGGCAAAGTTCGCTTCTTTCAAAGGCCACTCGAACGCGCCGGATGATCGAGCGTCAGTTCGAGCGTGGTGCCCGTCTCGCTGGCGATCCAGCGGCGGCGGATGATGGCGAAATCGTGCTGTGTGCCGGCTCTAACCACAGAGACTAAGTCGCCCACCGCGCAATAGCTGTCGAGATCGAGGGTTTCGAGAATCGCGGCAATGTCTTGCTTCCCGGCATAATGTCTCGCGACAGTCGTGAGCACTATGATCACTGGTCCCCCCGTTGCGCGATCTTCGGGACTCGGCGATTGATGAGTGCGATGCCCCGATCTTTCAGCAGGAGTTCTTGCCATGACCGCGCGTTTCTCCAAGATCGTCATGTGTTTGTGTCTGGCGGCTTTCGCCTTCCTTGTCGCCTTCGGCAACATCACCGATTACGGCTCAAACTTCGCCTTTGTCCAGCATGTGCTGAGCATGGACACGACCTTTCCTGGCAACGCCCTGATGTACCGCTCGATCACCAACCCGTCGCTGTGGACGGCGGGCTACTGGCTGATCATCATTGGCGAGGCGCTGACCTGCTTGCTCTACCTAGTCGCCGCCTGGCGACTCTGGCAGGCGCGCAACGCCAGCGGACAGGCATTCAACGATGCCAAGAAGTTCGCCATCATAGCCGCCACCATGGGTTTCCTCGTTTGGTATTTCGGCTTCATGGTCGTTGGCGGCGAGTGGTTTGCCATGTGGCAGTCTTCGACATGGAATGGTCAGGAGGCGGCGTTCAAATTCTACATGACAATGCTGGTGGTGCTGATCTTCGTCGTCCAGCCGGACGGCGACCCGCGCAAAGTTTGACGGCCGTTCGCCGATTTCAATCGATCTAATCGGATGGCAGTGTCGACAGGCGCGCTGCCGTCCAGCCTTTTGGATGAAACCCGGGATCTTTTGAGCGAAAACCGGACAAAAACCGAACAATATCTTGACGTTCCGAGCCCTGTTTCGCATAAGCCGCTGCGAAGGGACGGATTCCGGTTGCGGAAAATTCGTCCCCTGTCTCAACGGCCCGGGGAGGGGTTCTTTTGGGCCACCAATCGAGGAAAATTCGGCAATGACCATACTTTCAGCTGTCATCGCCTGCGGTCTGCTTTCAGTCCTTTACGCCATCTGGGCGACACGTTCGGTCCTCGCGGCCGATCAGGGCAATGCACGCATGCAGGAAATTTCCGCGGCCATCCGCGAAGGCGCGCAAGCCTATCTGGCGCGCCAGTACACCACAATCGCCATCGTCGGCGTCGTGGTCCTGCTGCTCGCCTGGTGGCTGCTTTCGATCACCGCCGCCATCGGCTTCCTGATCGGCGCCGTTCTATCGGGCGCCGCTGGCTTCATCGGCATGCACGTCTCGGTGCGCGCCAATGTGCGCACCGCGCAGGCGGCTTCCAACAGCCTCGCTGCCGGCCTCGAGATCGCCTTCAAGTCTGGGGCTATCACTGGCATGCTGGTTGCTGGCCTGGCCCTGCTTGGCGTCTCGATCTATTACCTGATCCTGACCCAGTTCATGGGCCTTCAGCCCGATGACCGTGTCGTCATCGACTCGTTGGTTTCGCTTGGCTTCGGCGCCTCGCTGATTTCGATCTTCGCTCGTCTCGGCGGCGGCATCTTCACCAAGGGCGCCGACGTCGGCGGCGATCTCGTCGGCAAGGTTGAAGCCGGCATTCCCGAAGACGATCCACGCAATCCGGCCACCATCGCCGACAATGTCGGCGACAATGTCGGCGATTGCGCCGGCATGGCCGCCGATCTGTTCGAGACCTATGCGGTGACCGTGGTCGCCACCATGGTCCTTGCCGCCATCTTTTTCGGTGGCACCGCCGTTCTCGGCGCGACCATGCTCTATCCGCTGGCCATCTGCGGCGCCTGCATTCTCACCTCGATCGCCGGCACCTTCTTCGTCAAGCTCGGTTCCAGCGGCTCGATCATGGGCGCTCTCTACAAGGGCCTGATCGTCACCGGCCTGCTGTCAATTGTCGGCCTTGCCGTCGCCACTTCGGCATGCATCGGCTGGGGTGAGATCGGCACCGTCGCCGGCATGGCCATCACCGGCACGAACCTGTTCATCTGCGGCCTGGTCGGCCTTGTGGTGACAGGCCTCATCGTGGTGATCACCGAATATTATACCGGCACCAACAAGCGTCCGGTGAACTCCATCGCCCAGGCCTCGGTCACCGGTCACGGCACCAACGTCATCCAGGGCCTGGCGGTCTCGCTCGAAGCGACGGCGTTGCCGGCGATCGTCATCGTCGGCGGCATCATCTCGACATACCAGCTCGCCGGCCTCTACGGCACGGCGATCGCGGTGACGACGATGCTTGGCCTCGCCGGCATGATCGTCGCGCTCGATGCCTTCGGCCCAGTCACCGACAATGCCGGCGGCATTGCCGAAATGGCCGGCCTGCCCAAGGAAGTGCGCCAGTCCACCGACGCGCTCGACGCTGTCGGCAACACCACCAAAGCGGTAACCAAGGGCTACGCCATCGGGTCGGCCGGCCTCGGCGCGCTGGTGCTGTTTGCGGCCTACTCTAACGACCTGAAGTTCTTTGCCGCCAATAGCGACAAATACCCCTACTTCCAGGGCATGGGCGACGTCTCCTTCGACCTCTCCAATCCTTATGTCGTCGCCGGCCTGATCTTCGGCGGCCTGATCCCGTATCTGTTCGGCGGCATCGCCATGACCGCCGTCGGCCGCGCCGCCGGTGCTATCGTCGAGGAGGTGCGCAAGCAGTTCCGCGAGGATCCGGGCATCATGGCCGGCACCTCGAAGCCGAACTATGCGCGCGCCGTCGACCTTCTGACCAAGGCAGCGATCCGGGAGATGATCGTTCCATCACTGCTGCCGGTGCTGGCGCCGCTGGTGGTCTATTTCGGTGTCCTCCTGATCTCCGGTTCGAAGGCATCCGCCTTTGCCGCGCTCGGCGCCTCGCTGCTCGGCGTCATCGTCAACGGCCTTTTCGTTGCCATCTCGATGACCTCCGGCGGCGGTGCCTGGGACAACGCCAAGAAGTCGTTCGAAGATGGTTTCGTCGACAAGGACGGCCTCAAGCACCTCAAGGGCTCCGAAGCACACAAGGCCTCTGTGACCGGCGACACGGTCGGCGATCCCTATAAGGATACTGCTGGGCCGGCGGTCAACCCGGCGATCAAGATCACGAACATCGTCGCGCTGCTGCTATTGGCCGTGCTCGCGCACGGCTAAGCTCGGTCGCCACGGCTCAAGACAAAAACCCGCGGGATCGCTCCCGCGGGTTTTCATTGCCTGAGATGTGCCGCCGCTTACAGGGAAGCGAAAAGAAAAGAAGCCGACACCGTCGAGTGGATCAGGTGCCGCCGAGCGTACTGCCGCCGCTGGCGCCCGGAACACCAGGCGTCAGCTTGCTGGCGCCACTGATGATCTGGCTGAGGAAGTTCTGGTCCTTGCCGCCGGTCGGCGTGGTGCGCGAGATGAAGTCGAACACCTTGCCGTCCTTCAGGCCGTAATTGGCGATCTGGGTGACGCGCCCGTCATCGCCAAAATAGACCGCCAGCACATGCTGGTCGACTAGCCGCGGCTTGTCGAAGGCGACATAGCGCTTGCGCGTCTGCGAAATGTAATAAAAGGCCTCGTTGTCGAAGGTCGCCTTCGTCGAGGGAGTGCCGAGCGCCAGCAGCACCTGTTCGCGGCTCGAGCCGACCGGCACCAGGTCGATCGCCTGCTGGTCGATGACGTAGCCCTGCGTCAGCGTCTCGCTCGGATTGAGATCGCCGATCATCTTGGACGAATTGCAGGCGGAAAGCGCCGCAGCGATCACCAGCAGCGAAACCGCACCGGCGGGCCTAGGCAGGAAAGTCGACTTGAATTTCAGCGCGCGCAACTACAACTCCATAAGCTGGCCGCAACTTGCGCTGGGCCGCAAAACCGGTAAACCAGCTTGCTTGCCGATGCAACAAGGCCACTTCAACAAACGGTCCCGGGAGACCACCCTCAAATGTTCCAGCGCCTCTTTGGCCGCGAACGTCACGCCAACCGCGCCATCACCGAGGCGCTTTACGCACAAATCGTGGCGGCGGCGCGGCAACCGGTGTTTTATTCCGCCTGGAACGTGCCGGACACGCCGCTCGGCCGCTTCGAGATGCTGTCGTTGCACATGTTCCTGTTCCAGCACCGGTTGCGCGGCGAGGGCGGTGCTGCGGCAGAGGTTGCGCAGGTGCTGATCGACGAGTTCTTCATGGATGTCGAACATTCGTTGCGGGAATTGGGCATTGGCGACGTCGGCGTGCCGAAGCGAATGCGGAAACTGGCGAAGATGTTCTATGGCCGTACCGCCGCCTATGACGATGCGCTGAAACGAAATGACCATGATGCGCTTGCCGCCGCCCTTTCCCGCAATGTCAGGCCGGATGCCGGCGCCTGGCCGCAAGCGTCGCAACTGGCACTCTATGCCGCCGATGCATCAAGGCAACTCACGCAACAGCCGACCGAATCGATCGTTTCCGGCACGGTGGCATTTCCAGTGGCCAACTCTGAGCGAAGGCAGGCCGAATGAAGGCGGCGAAGTGGAGGCGAAGATGAAACATCCTGATACCCACAGCCCAGTGTCATTCCTGGCAAATGTCGCCCGGATGCCGCAAAAAGGGCTGCCGGTGGTGATCGATGCCGACGCCGGGCAGCGCGCCATACTGGCCGTCGAGCATGAGCTGCTTTCGGTCGAGAACTATCGCGCCGAACTTCTGATCGAGCCGTGGAAGCGCAATGGGGTGAAAGTCAGCGGCCATGTCGAGGCCGATATAACGCAGGCCTGCATCGTCACTCTCGACCCGGTCGAGGCGCATATTGACGAGCCGGTCGAGGCGCTGTTCCTGCCGGAACAATCCAAGCTCGGGCGGCAAGGTTTCGACGGTGGCGGTGAGATCCTGCTCGACGCCGAAGGGCCGGACAGCCCGGAAACCTTTTCCGGCGACGCGATCGACGTCGGGGCGCTTGCCGAACAGTTCTTTGGCTTGGCGATCGATCCCTATCCGCGCAAGCCGGGTGTGTCGCTGGAGGCCGCCGGCGATGCCGAGCCTGTGGAGAATGAATTCCAGCAAAAGCTCAGATCACTGCTGGGAAAATCCTGATGGCTGACCCAATTTGAGAAAAGTTGGTTGTGCGGCAGCCCAAAACCGTTATTTTCGCCGAACCTTCGCGAGCCCCGTACCTTGGCAAGCCCGCTGGCCAAGCAACCGTGAGATGAACACCGCGTGATCAGGATTTCCATCGATGCCATGGGCGGCGATCACGGGCCAAGCGTGGTCATCCCGGCGCTCATGACTGTCGCCACCCGCCGTCCGGACATACGCTTCGTCATCTATGGGCGCGAAGAAGCGGTAAGGCCTGAACTCGCCAAATTCCCCAAGCTAGCGGAGGTGAGCGAGTTCATCCACTGCGAGATCGCAGTCCGGATGGACGACAAGCCGAGCCAGGCACTGCGCCATGGCCGCTGGAAGTCATCGATGTGGAAAGCCGTCGAAGCGGTCAAGGCAGGCACGGCGGACGCCTGCATCTCGGCTGGCAATACCGGCGCACTGATGGCGATGTCCAGATTCTGCCTTCGCACCATGGCGACCATCGACCGCCCGGCGATTGCGGCGCTCTGGCCGACATTGCGCGGCGAAAGCGTGGTGCTGGACGTCGGCGCAACCATCGGTGCGGATGCGCATCAACTGGTTGATTTTGCCATTCTGGGTACCGGCATGGCGCGCTCGGTTTTCGGCATCGAACGGCCGAGCGTCGGCCTGCTCAATGTCGGCGTCGAGGAGATCAAGGGTCAGGAGGAGGTCAAGGAAGCAGGCCGTATGCTGCGCGAGGCCAACATGGCCTCGATGAACTACCATGGCTTTGTCGAGGGTGACGACATCGGCAAGGGCAGTGTCGACGTCGTCGTTACCGAAGGATTTGCCGGCAATATCGCGCTCAAGACGGCGGAAGGCACGGTCAGGCAGATCGCCGGCTACCTGCGCGCCGCGATGAACCGGACACTGATGGCCAGGATCGGCTATATCTTCGCCAAGACCGCCTTCGATCGCCTGCGCGAGAAGATGGATGTCGGCCGCTCCAATGGCGGCGTCTTCCTGGGATTGAACGGCATCGTGGTGAAAAGCCATGGCGGGGCTGATTCGGATGGCTTCGCTGCGGCGATCGAGCTCGGCTACGACATGGTGCGCAACAATCTGCTTGACCGCATCGAGGCCGATCTCGACCTGTTCCATGCCCGCAATCCGAATGCCCAGACAATCCGGAAATCCGACGTCGTCATCGACGCAAAGGAATAGGAAAGAGCATTGATCAGATCAGTCGTGCGCGGCACGGGCGCCGCGCTGCCCCGCCGCATTATGAAGAATGCCGATTTTGAAGGCATGGTCGAGACCTCGGACGAATGGATCGTCCAGCGTACCGGTATTCGCCAGCGCCACATTGCGGCCGACGACGAGACGACGGCCTCTCTGGGTGAGGCGGCAGCGCGCGCAGCCCTCGACAGCGCCGGCCTGACGGCTGACGACATCGACCTGATCGTGCTGGCGACCTCGACGCCCAACAACACCTTTCCCGCGACCGCAGTCGAGATCCAGAACCGGCTCGGCATGCACCACGGTTTTGCCTTCGACCTGCAGGCGGTCTGCTCGGGTTTTGTCTATGCGGTGACGACCGCCGACCTCTATATCCGCGGCGGCTTGGCCAGACGGGTGCTGGTGATCGGCTCGGAAACGTTTTCGCGCATTCTCGACTGGAACGACCGCTCGACCTGCGTTTTGTTCGGCGACGGCGCCGGCGCGATAGTGCTGGAAGCAGGCACGGGGGCAGGCGGCATCGCCGACCGAGGCGTTCTGGCGGCCAGCCTGCGCTCCGACGGCATCCACAAGGACAAGCTTTTTGTCGACGGTGGGCCGTCGACTACCGGAACGGTCGGGCACCTCAGGATGGAAGGCCGCGAAGTGTTCAAGCATGCGGTCGGCATGATCACCGACGTCATCGAGGCGACGTTCGCACAGGCCGGCATCAGCGCCGCTGATCTCGACTGGTTCGTGCCGCATCAAGCCAATAAACGAATTATTGATGCTTCGGCCAAAAAGCTCGGGATAGAGGAGCGGAAGGTGGTGGTGACCGTCGATTTGCACGGTAACACATCGGCTGCTTCCGTGCCGCTGGCACTATCCGCGGCCGTCGCCGACGGCCGCATCAAAAAGGGTGACCTGGTGCTGCTTGAGGCGATGGGCGGCGGCTTCACCTGGGGCGCCGTCCTGCTGCGTTGGTAAGTGCCGAACTAACGGGTTCGGGTCCTTGACCTTGACGGATCAATTACTTAGGTTCTGCCGTTGCTTGTATCGATTTTATTTTTTGAGCTGATGGGACGGTTCGTATGGGGGGAAAGACACTTACGCGCGCCGACCTCGCCGAAGCCGTTTACCGCAAGGTTGGGCTGTCGCGTACTGAATCGGCCGAGCTTGTCGAGGCGGTGCTGAATGAGATCTGCGAGGCGATCGTTCGCGGTGAGACGGTGAAACTGTCGTCCTTCGCGACCTTCCATGTCCGTTCCAAGAACGAACGCATCGGGCGCAATCCCAAGACCGGTGAGGAAGTGCCGATCCTGCCGCGCCGGGTGATGACCTTCAAGTCATCGAACGTGCTGAAGAACCGCATCCTGCGCTCCCATCAAAACAGCAAGGCCAAGGGCAGCAAGTAGATTCCCGATCTCCCTTGCCGAGAATCCATGCTTCAGGCTTCGGTTGAAAAACGAAGCCTGCTTTTACGCCGGGCTTGAATATTGTTTCATAAACCGCTGAAATAAGATGCGATTCGGCAGGCCGGATCGGTATTTGGGTGTGATCCGCCCCGGTGGACGGAAAAGCTGCTCTCTTTGTTTTACCGTGATGTTGCCCAAAAACCGGTCCCCGCCTTTCGCGATCATGCTCTAGCGTGAGGATTCGCCCATGGACAAGAGCCCCGATGCTTTCCGCACCATCAGCGAGGTCGCGGAGGATCTGGATTTGCCGCAGCACGTGCTGCGCTTCTGGGAGACGCGTTTCAACCAGATCAAGCCGATGAAGCGCGGCGGCGGCCGCCGCTACTACCGGCCGCAGGACGTCGATCTGATCAAGGGCATTCGCCACATGCTCTACGATCAGGGCTATACGATCAAGGGCGTACAGAAGCTGTTGCGCGAGAACGGCAACCAGTTTTTGATCGCCGTCGGCAATGGCGACATGGCGGCGGTCGAGGCGATCTCGCAGCGCCGGCAGGCTGACGCGGTACCGCTGACGCAAGCGGCGCAGCCGCGCGGCCCGGACGACGAGATGCTGGTCGGCCAACCGAGGGTGAAACCCAGCCGTCGTTTTTTCGGCATCGGCAAGAGCGACGAGGAAGGCCCGGTTCCGCCGGACACGTCAAAACTTTCCCGTGATAATCGCGCATTGCTGCAGGAGGCGCTGTTCGACCTGCTCGAATGCAAGCGCCTGCTCGATCAGGTTCGCTAAAGCCCGCCGGGGCTGACCGGAACGGTCTTCGGGGTCATGCGTTAGGCTTCCTTCTGCAGATGAAGGAACCACGTCATGGCATCGCTTTCGAGCATCTCCGACACCGATCTGAACAAGCAGGTCGCGGCCCTGACCAGGGAACTGGCCACTTTGAAGAAAGCCGTGTTGAAGCGGGGCGGCGCCTATTACGAAGACGGTCGCGATACCGCGTCGGACTATTATTCGGATATCGCCGAGCGTCTCGGCGACACCTTGCCGGCAATCAGAAGGCAAGGCCGGGCGATCGAGAAGACTGCCCGTGATCACCCGGCGACGGCGGCCGCTGTCGGGCTGGTTCTGGTCGGGCTGGTCGCCAGTCTGTTTCTCGGTGGCCGGCAGCAAAAAGCGCCGCGAGCGCGTTCAAGGTAGGGGAAATGCGGTGGTCAGCGGGACCGCCGCCATTTCGTCGACGCGGCAAACCCCGGCAAGCTGGCCGCTCTTGATCAGAGGCCAAGAACGCCTGCTTGCCGGTTGTCTGTCCCAGGGTGTTTTCAGTACGTCTTCGCCACAACCTTCTTGTGATGATGGCGATGGTGGTGGACGCGGTGATGGTAGTGATGACGGTGATGCTTCTTGACGGTGGTGTGCATCGTCGCTGCATTCGCGCTGCTCGCGCCGATGATCGGCATCGAGAGGGCAAGTGCGATTGCAAGTCCAAGGGCGGAGAGAAGAGACTTCTTCATGACATCGTTTCCTTTTTGCGCAGGGCGAATTTGAGCGTCACCGATTCAGGTCGGTGACTCGAGCACTGCGGTCGGGACTATCGCCTTGGAGTTTTTCGGCAGTTTTTCCGGCCTGTAGAATTTTGTTTCCGAACTGTGTCCGCCGACGATCCGGCCAGATGTGAGCGCCCCGGCATCCACATTCATTCCGGCGTCGGTTCACGATGCCGTGACGCTATCTTTGATGCTTGGCAAATCACCGGGGAGCGGGCATTCTCCCGATCGTCTCAGGCAACAACATGATTTGATCTAACTCTTTCATCCCACGGAGTTGCCAATGCCCCAAATAGCAAAACGCGAACCTTACTCCGAACTGGCGGCGAGCGCGGTTACGCCTGAACGCAGTGCCGTCCGAACCGCCCGGGAAGCCCGTGGATACAGTATCGAAGAGCTGTCCCTGGCGTGCGGGCTGGCAGCCTATGAGATTGCCGACATCGAAAGCGGCAACGATGCCGATCCTTCGAAACGTCGGCGTATTGCCTCCGCGCTTCAACTTCCGGAAAGCGCTCTGTTCGACGAAGCCGTGTTGCCTGCGAAAAGGCGGTCCGTGTCGTAGCGGCGTGCCATGCGTTTATTCGACGAGCTCGCCATGGGTTGCCCTGGCGGGCTTCGTTTTTCCGGCCACGTAGCGGACTTGCCGGCCGCCACGGCGACGCGAGACGGAAATCGCCGGAGATGAGCCTCGAATCCGTTCGCGCTTTCTTCGTCGCCCACGCGCCCGAAATCGACGTCATCGTTACGCAAGCCAGCTCGGCGACGGTGCCTCTGGCTGCCGAAGCGCATGGCGTAGCGCCGGCGCAGATTGCCAAGACGATCTGCCTGCGCGCCGGCGACCAGACGATGCTGATCGTGGCCAGCGGCATCTCCAGGCTGGACAATCGCAAATTCAAGGACCGGTTCGGCGGCAAGGCGCGAATGCTGGATGCCGAGCAGGTGCTCGCCGCGACCGGTCATCCCGTCGGTGGGGTGTGCCCGTTCGGCCTACCGGCACCGCTCCCGGTGTACTGCGACGTCTCGCTGCGCGCCTTTGACGAGGTCGTCCCCGCCGCAGGCGCGACGAACGCCGCCGTCCGGCTCAGCCCGCAACGCATGGCCGAACTCGTCGACGCCGAGTGGGTGGATGTCTGCCAGTAGCCCTTTATCCGGGTCGTGGGATCCGGTGAGCGTTACCGCTATTCGGTCTTCTGTGGCTCTTCTTTCTTGATCGTCTGAGCGTCCGCGGCTGTCGACATATCGGCCTTCTCGACGCTCGCTGTCCTCGTCTGCGTGTCGACCGACGCCTGGACCTTTGAATGCGCGGGGCAATCCGCAGAGGCAGCGGATATGGACAGGGTCAGTGCGGCGGCTGTTGCGAGGAATGTCTTCATGATCATTCTCCTCTTTCATTGGATATTCGTTGGGAAGATTAGCCCGTCTGGCACCGACCGCAAAATCACATTTGTTCACGCGCGCCCTTGCGTGCACGGAAGCCTACGCTGGACCAATAATTCAAATGGTTGCGCGGATAGCCGCTTGCCGTATCAAAACCCACTGCCTCCGGCCGGAGGATTTTTGGCGTAAAAAATCTCGCCGCTCAGAGCCAGTCTCAAATCTTCGGCGCTGAGCTGACCACTTTCGAACAAATCCATCACCCTGCGGCCGAGCACTTCTCTGCCTGGATCGCCGTCAGCGAGGCCTAGTTCACGGCATCGGGCATCAAGTGCTTTGGCCAACATGGTCAGCTCGGCAGGACAGGTAGCTCCTTGAAGCGACATTGCATCTCTCCCGAAAAGGCCGAAAGGGCGTGTCATCTTCGAAGCGTCCGCTCGCCCTTACAACTGCGGACGACGGCAATTCAACTAGAGCCAACCTTTTTCGAACTCAACATTCGAACGTATTAAAAACGCCGCCCGCGCTCCAATGGGAGGATCCTGCTACAATACGGTATGGCCGTCCGTATAGCGGTTGTCCTAATGCTTCTTTTCGCCTTCGCCTACGGTTTCGCAAAACTCGTGGAACATTATGGCAGCGTTGGCGACAGGCCCTCTCCGTGTGAAGAATTGCCCTATCCTGATTGTCCTGACCCAAAAGCTCCTCCCCGGGAAGAAACTAAGCCTTGAGCAGGTGCTTGTTTGTAGGCGGCCTCATGGCCATGGCACCGGAGTTCGCCCACCGCCAGCGGAACAACAAGTCTTTCGGCTCGTTTAGGTAAGTAGCCCCGCACGGAAGCATCAAGCACCGTAGCGGAAGGTTGCCTCGCTGGAGGATTGCTATATGGGAAAGCAACTTTTATCTGCTGCGACAGGAATCTTTCTTTTCGTAGGTATCGGAACCGCCGCTGCTCAGGACGTCATCATTCAGCCTGAGCAAGACACGGTGATCCGGGAGTATGTAAAGAAGAAGCCGGTAGCATCCCTGAGCCTTCCCGGTGTTGAGCTCAACATTGGCACCGCTCTGCCCGACACAGTCGAGCTTTACGAAGTGCCGGACGTTCAGTACCGCTATGTAGTCGTCGAGGGACGAACCGTCCTGGTTGATCCAGGTACCCGCAAAATTGTTAAGATCTACGATTGATTTTCTGCCTGAAGCCCGCCGTGCCGAAAAAGCGGCGGGCTTGTTTGCGTTCAGCCGCCAATCGCGGTAGCGGACGATGCGCTCGCGTCCTCACGGAAACCGGCGGGGTGAGCTGCCACGTTTCGTTCCCAGGCCGCCAGCATCCAGGTTGGGTTCTTCATGCTTGCTGCCATTGATCCTTCCGGCATTCCCGCAAGCAACGAGGGCCGGGCACGTTGCGCTTGCTCGACTTTCCTGACCCCGTCGCTGCCGCCCTGAAAAAGTTTCAGGCCAAGCCGGCCGCCGGCGTTGAACCAGTTCGTTCCAACCGCCGGTTGGTGGACGCGCTACCGCTCATGCGCCTAATGTCGACTTGATCCGCGCGCACCTGGCAAGCCCGCCCACCCGAGTCCCCCGCCTGGTGCAACAGCGCTTGATCGGCCCCGCCGTACTTCATGTGCGGCGGGTTTTTATTTACTCGATGGAACAACCCGGCCGGCGCGACGGTTCGTCTCAACGCAGCAAGTCCCTCCTCATAAGAATTGCTGCCAGATCGGGTTGCACCGATCTGCCCGCGTCCTTCTCCCGGAAGGCGCGAGCTTTTTGCATGCTGGTTTGGGCTATTCCACATTGACCTGGCGAGCGAAGCCCTTGGTCGAAATCGTGTTGCGCTGGCTGCAATGCGGCTATTCTGTATGGCCAGTTGGGGGAACTGGCTAAGCCTTTGGATTTAATGGTCGGAGTGGCCGGATTCGAACCGACGACCCCTTGACCCCCAGTCAAGTGCGCTACCGGGCTGCGCTACACTCCGGACCGGTCGCGATGTATCGTGATAGACTGGGTCCGGTCAACCGAATTCGGCTGCTGTCCGGCCTGAAGCAACAGCAACGGAGGTTGCGGGCGCCGCGCCGCCCGCAACTGCCACTGATGGCGGTATTCCAGCGCGATGGCGCCCCAGATCAGGCCGAGCAGCAGGTAGACATGCCGCCAGTGGTCGATGTCGATGAAGGTGCCGAGCCCGATATTGCCGATGAAGGCGACATAGGCGCATAGTAGATAAGGCTGCCAGGGCCGGTCGCGCAGCAGAATGCGGAAGCCGGCGGCGATCGTCCAGCACGTCAGCGTCAGGAACGACACGAAGCCGAGCCACCCGTAATCCATCAGCATCTTCAGCCAGATGTCGTGCGTGTCCTCGCCGAACATCTTGCCGAATACGAGCGGGCCGATGCCGAACGGATGCTCCAGCGCCATCTGAAAGCCGATCGTGTAGCGGGCGAAGCGGCCGAGGCGGGCGGTGTCGTAGCTTTGTTCGAGTTGCGCGCGATTCGAGAACATCTCCGCCACGCCAGGCAGTTGCAGGATGACGATCATCGCAATGACCAGCAGTCCGACGGCGGCGATGGTCATGACGACGACGCGCAGCCGGAATTTGCCGCTGGCGCTCTGCAGGAACAAGGCCCCGGTCAGCAGGATCGCCGAAACGGCGAACATGCCCCAGGCGCCGCGCGAAAAAGAAAAGAAGATGCCGGCGGTGATGATCAGCAGCGGCACCGCCAATAGAGGCATGCGCGCGATCGAGCCGGTAAGCAGCAGATAGAGCAGGTAGATGCCCGGCAGCACCAGGAACGGCCCGAACACGTTCGGGTCCTGGAAGGCGCCGGCGGCACGGTCGTATTTGGTGAAGATCTCCGCTCCTGGAAAGGCATGGAAATAGCCGGCTATGCCGACCAGCGAAGTCAGCACTGCCGACACGACATAAGCGACGAAGATCACGCGGTAGAGACTGGGCTGGACGGCCGTTACGGAAGCGAAGAAAACCGCAGTGAGGGTCAGGAACAGCGAGACGGCGAGATAGAGCGGCGTGGCGGCGAGGTCCGGCATCTGCGTCATCGAGATCATTCCGCCGATGTTCATGATCATCAGCAGCACCAGAAGTGGCACCGCCGCGCGCTGTATGCGCATGCCGAACAAGGGCCACACCACGATCAGCCCGATCATATAGAGGTCGTATGGCGCCGGCTCGGCAATAACGAAACCGGACAGGAAGACGCCGAGGAAAACTGCCCCTGACGCAATCAGCGCAATGAGCTTGGCGTTGACCGCCGCCGCCGGCAATTCGTAGGCCGTCGCGCTCAATACGCATTTTCCGTGTTGAGCAGGCGGATCGGCGTCAGGAACAGGATTCTCAGGTCGAACAACAGCGACCAGTTCTCGATGTAATAGAGGTCGTATTCCGTGCGCATGCGGATCTTCTCGTTGGTGTCCATCTCGCCGCGCCAGCCATTGATCTGAGCCCAGCCGGTCACGCCGGGCTTGACCTTGTGTCGGGCGAAATAGCCGTCGACCACCTCATTGTAGAGAAGGTTGTGCGACTGCGCGGCAATGGCGTGCGGGCGCGGCCCGACCAGCGACAGCGAACCGAACAGCGAATTGAAGAACTGCGGCAATTCGTCGATCGAGGTCTTGCGGATGAAGCGGCCGACGCGGGTGACGCGCGGATCGTTCTTGGTCACGGTCTGCTTCGCCGTCGGGTCCGCCTTGTCGGTGTACATCGAACGGAACTTATAGACGTCGATGATTTCGTTGTTGAAGCCGTGCCGCTTCTGGTGGAACAGCACCGGGCCCTTGCTGTCGAGTTTGATCGCGATCGCGGTCGCCAGCATCACCGGCGAGAACACGATGATGCCGATGATCGAAAAGACGATGTCAAAGGCGCGTTTCGCGACCGAATCCCAGTCGTTGATAGGCTTGTCGAAGATATCGAGCATCGGCACCGAGCCGATGTAGGAATAGGCGCGCGGCCTGAACTGCAGCGCATTCGAATGCGCCGACAGCCGGATGTCGACCGGCAGCACCCACAGCTTCTTCAACAGTTGCAGCACGCGCGATTCGGCGGTCAGCGGCAGCGAAACGATCAGCATGTCGATGCGTGCGATGCGGGCAAATTCAATGAGCTCGGAAATCGTGCCGAGCTTGGGATAGCCGGCGACAACCGGCGGCGAACGCTTGTCACCACGATCGTCGAAGATGCCGCAGATGCGGATGTCGTTGTAGGGCTGCTTTTCGACCGAGCGGATCAGCACCTCCGCCGCCTTGCCGCCGCCGACGATGACGGCGCGGCGCTCCATCCGCCCGTCGCGCGCCCAGCGCCGGATCAGCTTCGACATCACCAGCCGGAGACCCAGGATCAGCACGAAGCCAATAACGAACCACGTGCCGAAGAGCAGGCGCGAATAGTCTTCCGACATTTTCATGGTGAAGGCGGTGAGCGCCATCAAGGCGAAGGTTCCAGCCCAGACCAGTAGGAGGCGGCCGAAATTGGCGATCGGCCGCATCAGCGCGACGATCTGGTAGCAGTCGGTGACGTCGAGCAAAACGACCGCGAGGAACGAGGTGGCGGCGATCGTCAGCGAGTATTGCCAGGCAAGATAGCTGAAAAAGCCGACATAGTAGAAATAGACGGCAAGACCCGACACCAACAGCAGCGCGAATTCCGCCATGCGCAGGACGCCGCTGACCATGATCGGCGACATCGTATCGCGCCGGTATTGCGAGGCGACCTGGCGGGCAACGTCGTTCATGCCGCCGGCCGTGTTGTTCTCGGCAGGGGCGTCGAATTTGCGCACCGCGTCTAGCGAAAAACGGCGCGCGGGGTCGATTTCGTTCATGGGGCGTCCGTAGGTTTCCCTCAGGTGAATAGCAAAAGAGAGCTAAGAAACCCTTGAAACAACAGATGGCTTTGGAGACGCTTTCACCGGGGGCCTTTTGCAGCCGAGTGGATATCAGTTGCTCTACTGTTTGAGCGCGGCGAAATAGGCCTTTTCGATTTCGGCGGCCATTACATCCGCGCCGAACCGTGCCTTGAGGTCGGCGGCACCGGGCATCAGGCCTTTGTAGGCGTCGAGATCGGCCAGAGCGGCGCTTATCTTGTCGCCAAGTTCGCGCGGGTCGGGCCGGATCAGGGCAGGGGAGCCGGTGTCGAAGATTTCCGGTATGCCCCCGACCGACGTCGCGATTAGCGGCTTGCCGGCGGCAAGCGTTTCCAGAACGATATAAGGCATGGCTTCCGCGCGCGAGGGAACGACGACCAGCTTGGCCAGCGTGAAGGCGAGCCTGGCTGGCATCGGCGGCAGGAAGCTGACCTCGAGGCCGAGCTGATCTACCTGGGCGCGATAGCGCGGCAGGTCGTCGCCGTCGCCGACCATCAGCGCTTTCAATGGGCGACCGAGCCGTGTTGCGGCTCGCCCCAGTGCATCGATGAAGATGTCCGGGCCCTTGAGGTCGCGCATCATGCCGATATAGAGGAGGTCGACGGCATTGTGCTCGGTCTGCACCGGCTCGAACTCGGCGGCGCGCAGGCCGTTGTGGACGAGAGCGTTCGGAATGGGCGGCTCGCCGACCTTCCTGCGATAAGTCCGCCGCTCATAATCGGAAACAAACAGCAGGCAATCGGTGAAGCGAGCCATGAAGCGCTCGAGCGCGAAGAACAGCTTCCCCATCGCGGTGGTTTCGTCATAGTGGAGCGAGCCGCCATGCGGCGAATAAAGGCGGGCTACGCGAGACCTGGATACCCGCAACAACGAGCCGAACAGACGGGCATAGGCGCCACCTTTGGCGCCATGCCCGTGCAGCACGTCCGGCCGCAATTCTTTTATGATCCTATAGGTGCGTCGGGCCGAAGCGAGATCGCCTGGCCCGACATGCCGCTGCATCGGTGTGCGATGAATGCCGAGCGCCAGGCTGCCTTTCATCTGTTCGAACAGCCGTTCCTCGAAATCGCCGCCAGTCGTCGAATCGCAGACGATGCCGACGGCATGGCCGGCGGCGACCTGAGCCTCGGTCAGGTCGCGCACATGCCGGAAGATGCCTCCGACGGGTGAGCGAAAGCAGTGGACGATCCTGAGTGTGTCCGCCACTTGGTCAGCACATCAAAACAGGCGTTCGCGAACATAGACTGTGTCGCCGGGCAACAGCGGGTCGGAGGTCACCACGCGTCCGGTTATAACCTTGCCGTTGATGTCGCGGGTAATGTCGACGCTTTCCTGGTTGGCGCGTGGCGTGAAGCCGCCGGCGATGGCGATGGCTTTCTGCACGGTCAGGCCCGGAACGTAGGAATATTGGCCCGCCGCGCCCACTTCACCCATGACGAAGATCGGCCGGTAGCGATCGATTTCGACCGAAACGTCAGGATCGCGCAAATAGCCCTGGCGCAGTTTCTCGGCGATCTCGCCCTCGAGTTGCTGGGCGGTGTGGCCGCGCGCCGGCACGTTGCCGACGAGCGGCAGCGAGAGATAGCCGGATTGGTCGACGCTGTAGGTGTTGGTCAATCCTTCCTGCTCGAACACGGTGACGCGGACGCGGTCGCCGGCACCGAGGCGATAGGGCTGGTCGAGCACTTCATGGAAGGCGGCCGGCGTCGGCCGGTAGCTTGAGCAGCCCGAAAGCATCGATACGGCAAGCAGCGCGCGGAAAAGGGGAGCAGTGCTTTTCATGAGCGGACACGTACCTTTGAATAGCCGGCGACTCTGCGGCAAACCTTAACGATCGAGCTCGGTTATCATCCTGTTAGGGTTAATGGCCGGTAAAGGCGCGCGGCCGATGCGGGCCCGATCGACAAATGCAGATGGTTTTCAGCCTCTTGTTTGCGGCTTGTTAGCAGAGCCTAACAGGTGCTTACCGCGTTATTAACGGCTGAGTTACCATAGTTGTTTACGGTGCATGCTGACTCAGTACCGGAGCAGGGATGCATGTCCGTTCAATCCGCGGCCGCAGATGTCGACGTCGATCTCAGGCAGCTTTTCGCCAGCCTGGCGCGAAACTGGCTGCGCATCCTTGTCGTCGCGCTGGCTGTAACCGGCCTGGCCTTTGCGCTCGCCTGGCTTGCAACGCCCGAATACAAGGCGGCAGCCAAGCTGGAGATCGGGCCTCGAGAATCGGAGTTCACGCGGCCAGCCGGTGCCAACGGCAACGAGCGGTCGATTCCCGACGAAGAGGCTGTGGCCACCGAGGTCCAGATCATTTCGTCCCCTGACATCCTCAAACAGGTGGCGGCGAAGCTCAACCTCGCGAAATTGCCCGAATTCGACGAGGCGCTGAAGATGTCGGCGCTGAGCCGCACCCTTGTCCTCGTTGGCTTGAAAAGCGATCCCTTCGAGATTCCGCTGGAAGAGCGCGTGCTGGACGCAATGCATGACAAGCTCAACGTCTATGGCGTTGAAAAAACCCGCGCGATCGCTATCGAGTTCTCGTCAGAGGATCCACAGCTTGCCGCCGCAATCCCGAACGCCATCGCAAACGCCTATATCGCCTCCAAGGGCAACGCCAAGCTCGAATCGAATTCCGCCGCCACCGACTTTCTGGCGCCGGAAATCGCGGACCTGCAGAACCGGGTGAAGGAGGCGGAGGCCAAGGTTGCCGCATTCCGTGCGCAGTCCGATCTTTTGATGGGCGGCAACAATTCGGTGCTTGCCACCCAGCAGCTGTCCGAATTGTCGAGCGAACTGTCACGGGTACGCGCCAACCGCGCTTCGGCGGAAGCGACCGCCGACAGTGTGCGCAGGGCGTTGCGCAATGGCGGCTCGCTGGATGCCGTTCCAGAGGTGTTGTCTTCCGACCTGATCCAGCGCCTGCGCGAGCGGCAAGTCGAACTCAAGAACAACATCGCCGACCTTTCCACCACCTTGCTCGACAATCATCCGCGCATCCGTGCGCTGAAGTCGCAGCTCGCCGATCTCGACCGCCAGATCCGCAACGAAGCGGAAAAGATCATGAAGGGTCTGATGGCGCAGGCCGAGACGGCGAAGGCACGAGAGGCTCAACTCGTGGCCGACGTCAACACCCTGAAGGCGGCGTCCGCCCGCGCCGGCGAAGAGCAGGTGGAACTCGATGCCCTGCAGCGCGATGCCGCGACCAAGCGCCAGCAACTCGATCTCTACTCGTCCAGCTATCTCCAGGCGGCCGCACGCAAGGATCGTAACTACCTGCCTGTCGACGCTCGCCTATTTTCGGAGGCCCGGGCGCCGACCGAACCCTATTTCCCCAAGATTGGTCCGATTGTCGGTGCGGCCTTTGTCGGCTCGTTGCTCCTCATGGCGATCGTCACGTTGCTGCAGGAACTGTTTTCCGGCCGCGCCATGCGTCCGGCCGCCGGTGCCCATTTCGAACGCATCGAGCAGGTTGCGATGCCGGCTGTCCAGGCCGAACGCGTAGTGGCCGAGCCCGGCCCGCCGGTTGCCCGGCCCGAACCGGCAGTCGCCGTGATCGACCAGCTCGGTGAGTCCGACAACAGTGTCACTGAAACCAAACTGGAGCCGGAACCCGTCGCGGTGGCGGAAGCGGCTGCCGAGAAAATCGAACCGGAGTACTCTGAGATGGCTGCTGCAGACATTGAACCGGCACGTTCCACCCTCGGTGAGGTCGACATCGACAAGGCCGCGGAAAAACTGATCGCCACCGGTGCCGCCCGCGCCATATTCGTGTCGCCGGAAGGCGACGAGGCGGCTGCCTCGGCGGTGCTGGTGGCGCGCGCAGTCTCTGACGCCGGGCTACGCGTGCTGCTGCTTGATCTCACCGCTTCGGGTGCTGCCTCGCGGCCGATGCTGGACAGCGGGCTGTTTCCGGGCATCACCGATCTGCTCGCCTCGCAAGCGCAGTTCAGCGATGTGATCCACCCCGATCTCTATTCGGACTGCCACGTGATTCCCGTCGGCACAGCCGATCCGGTCCGTGCCATGCGCGCCGCCGACCGGCTGCCGATCATCATGCAGTCGCTGACCACCGCCTATGACCTGGTCGTTGTCGAATGCGGGCCAGCGGACGCGCAAGGCATCAGCCGCCTAGTGGGCGAGGGCACCGAGGTGCTGCTCTCCATGCTGGAGCCGGACGACGAGGTGACGCAAGCCGCAGTCGCGCTCATCGAGAGCGGCTATCCCGACCTGACGCTGGTCACGCCAATCGGCCATGTGGCGCCGGGGCCAATGCCGGGGCGGCGCTCGGCCGCCTGAGGCAGTTTTCTCAAATCGAAATCAGCTGTCGTCTTCGCCTGCGGCCGGTGCTGTCTGTCCCACAGCCTTGCGGCGCAGCAGCTTGGTCAGCTTCCAGACCATTGGGCTGTGCTTGATGAATGCTTTCAGGCTTGCGCCGTGCCTGAGCGCAAGCGCCAGCGCGCGGCCCTTCAGCGTCAGCGGAACCAGCACCTCGAAATGCTGCGTTTCGACATCGCACCACAATCGCTTATAGGGTTCGTCGCCGACTGAGAAATCATAGATTTCAAAACCCGTCTCGCAGGCTTCCTGGATGTTCTCGAAGAACAGGAAGTCGCCGGGGCTGGTGTGTGCGAGGTCGTCCTCGGCGATCGCCCCGAATTCGCAGATCAGCCGCTTGCCCGAGCGGCTCGACCCGGTGACCGCACGAAGCTTGCCGGCGACTTCCAGCCCATGCAGCACGAAGCACGGGTTTTCCTCTTGAAGCGCTTCGGCAAACAGCGAGCGGAAAAAAGCGCGCACCTCCGCTTCACCGAAAACATTGACGATGCCCATCTTGCGGAAGCGGAATTCCTTCATCTCGAAAAAGGCGTCGAGCAGCCTGTTCACCTCGTCCGCAGTCCTCGCCTCGATGCGACGATAGCTGCCGACGGCCTCGAACTTGCGCGCCTGCGAGCGATGCTTCTTGCGCCTGCGCTTGCCGCTCACGCGGGTGAGCAGTGCATCAAACCCTCCGACAAGACCGGCGGCCAGCGACAGATTGGGGCTCGAAAAATGCGGCAAGGCGGAGAGCGGGTTGGCAACGCCGTCGAGATCAGGCAGCAGCCGCTCTAGCGCGACAAGATCGATGTCGCGCCGCGCCTTGGCAATCGCGGCCAGCATCGAACGGATCGCCGCGATATCGGCATTCGCCAGCCATTGCAGGTCGGCAGCGGCAAAATTGCCGTTGGCATGGCGCCCGCCCATGAAGCGCGCAACGCGGAATGCTCCGCTGCGGGTGACCTCCAGCGCCAGCGAGAAAACCGGCCTGTCGTCGGCGCGCAGCGTCGCAACGACAACGTCGGCGCCGGTATGTGCGGCCCAGTTCAGGATCCAGCCTGCGCTCTGCGCCGGGGCAAAAAGCGCCGAACGGCAGAATTCGGCGTACGCCGCCAGCGCCGCACTATCGGCAACCGAGGTCGACAGGCCGGCTTTGCCGGCCGGCAAGGCACACGGCGACGCCTCGCTGCTTGCCAGCCGATTGCCGTCAAATGACGCGGTGGCGTCAACCATACCTCAATCCTTAGGGCGTATTCGTCGCGATTGGGGGTCCGCGCAGGCGCATTCCATGCTTGATGAGCTTAGGCGCAAAAGGTGAATGAATGATCGACGGGGGCGAGGCAATCCGCAAACTGGCGCTCAATCTCGCCCGCTATTCCGGTCTTGCGCCGCTGGCCAAGCCGTTCATCGGCGGCCTTGGCGCCATCCTGATGCTGCATCGGGTCACCGCGACGCCGGAAAAGCCGAACGGCGTCAACCGCCACTTGAACATCGCGCCTGGGTTCCTCGACATCGTGATCGCCGACATGAAGGCGAACGGCTACACGTTCGTTACTCTGGACGAGGCAATCGAGCGCATCAAGGCTGGCGACAAGGACGGCCAGTTCGCGACGATCACCGCCGACGACGCCTATCGAGACAACATGACCGAGGCGCTGCCCGTGCTGGAGAAGCACGGCGCGCCGATCACCATCTACGTCGCGCCGGGACTGATTGATGGCGCTGCCGATTTGTGGTGGGACGTGGTCGAGGACATCGTCAATGCGCGCGATCGCCTGACGCTGACGACGCCGGACGGCCCGGTGACGATCGATTGCTCGAACCCAGGAAAAAAGGTCCAGGCCAATGCGCGCCTGCACGCTCATCTGACGCTGAAGGTGCGCGAGCAGGACCAGCGTGCGGTATTGCGCGATCTGGCGCGTTCGAACGGCATCGAGTTGGGCGGTTCGCGCCCGAACACGCTGATGAACTGGGACGAGCTCCGCACCATGGCCGCGCACCCGCTGGTGACGATCGGAGCGCATAGCGTCAATCATTGCAATCTGAAGCGGCTTTCCGAGAGCGACGCGCGGCATGAGATCGGCGACGTCAAGCGCATATTGCAGGCCAAACTCGGCGAGGAGCCGCGCCATTTCGCCTATCCCTACGGTTATGCCAGCGCCGTCGGCCGTCGCGAAGTGGGCCTTGTCCGCGATGCCGGCTATGCCTCGGCCGTGACGACCCGCCACGGCATACTCCGCGCCGAGCATGCCGGGTTCCTGCATGCCCTGCCGCGCATTTCGGTCAATGGCCGCTATCAGAGCGTCGCCCACATCCGAACAATGTTGTCGGGCGTGACGACGCCGCTGGCCAATGCCGGCAAGACGGTGGTGACGATCTAACTGTTGCCTCGGCCCTTCGGCCGCGGCTCCAGGATCAGCCATTTGATGATGCCCATCGCCGGCAGCACCCACAAAAGCCCGCTCAGCAGGAAGAAGATGAAGTGCGCCAGCGGCCCGGACTGTGACAATTGGGCGACTGCCACGATCGAGGCGACCATCGCATAGACGACGACCAGCAGTACCAGCAGGAAGCTTCCGATCAGCTTTTTCAGGCGAATGGGCATAACGCGATCTCGTTGATCGCTATCGCTTAAGCCGAACAGCCAATACGCGCAACCCGCCAGAAACGGCGCGACGGCGTGCCGCGCTGTCCGGTCTTGCAAGCCGGGTTGCGATGGTTCACCAATCCGCGACTTCAACTGCCGGGACAAAGCCATGGCTGCTGCCATATCCGATGCTGTGCCTTTCGCAGCCCGCGATCGCGACCTTCGCAACCGCGCGCTGGTACGTGGTTGGCTCTATGTCGTGCTCCTCGTGCTGTTTGCGCTGGTGGTGGTCGGCGGCGCTACGAGGCTCACCGATTCGGGCCTGTCGATCACCGAATGGCAGCCGATTCACGGCGTCATCCCGCCACTCAATGATGCCGAGTGGCAGGAGGAGTTCCTGCGCTACCAGCAGATCCCGCAATATGCCGAACTCAACAAGGGCATGAGCATCGAGGCGTTCAAGTCGATCTTCTGGTGGGAGTGGGTGCACCGCATCCTGGCGCGTAGTGTCGGCGTGGTCTTCGCCCTGCCGTTGCTGTTCTTCTGGGCGACGCGCCGCATCGAGCGCGGCCTCGGCACGAAATTGTCGGGCATCCTCCTTCTCGGCGCCCTGCAGGGCGCGATAGGCTGGTGGATGGTGGCGTCCGGGTTGGCCGACCGGGTTTCGGTCAGCCAATACCGGCTGGCGACGCATCTGACGCTGGCGGCGCTGATCTTCACGGCGACCATGGTGGTCGCGCGCGGACTGGCCCCACACTCCGAACCGGCCGCCGACCGATCGACGCAACGTCTGGCCGGCTTTCTGGTGCTGCTGGCGCTGGTCCAGATCTATCTCGGCGGGCTGGTCGCAGGGCTCGATGCCGGCTTGAGCTACAACACCTGGCCGCTGATGGACGGCAAACTGGTCCCCGGCGACCTGCTGCTGCTCGAGCCGGCATGGCGCAATTTCTTCGAAAACCCGAAGACGGTGCAGTTCATCCACCGGGTCGGCGCCTACACGATCTTCGCGGTCGCGCTCTGGCACATGATTGCGACACGCCGGCGTCTGCCGGGCACGACGCATGCCCGACGCGCGACGCTGCTGTTCCTGATTGTCGTGGTGCAGGCGTCGATCGGCATCGGCACCCTATTGATGCATGTGCCGCTGCACATGGCCCTGACGCATCAGGCATTCGCGCTGTTCCTGCTGGGTTTTGCCGCCGCGCACTGGCGCGGCACCAAGGGCGCTTATCCGCTGCCCCACGAGATTGCTCTCAGAGGCTGAGCCGCACCGTCCGGATCGCCATGGCGATCGCCAGCTCGCGGTCCTCGTCGACCGCATTGCGATCTTCATGATGCCATGCAGCCGACAGGCAGCCATAGGCGATGGCGTGGTCCAGTATCGCGGGCGGCGACTGGCCGAGCGTTGCGGCAAAGACTTGCGCCATATGGCCGATCCGCCGCGTATCGAGGCAAAGATCGTCTCGGTCGAGTGGGTTGTAGAACATGTTGGCCGCGTCGAAGCCGGGGTCGCCGAGAACGCCCTTCGGGTCGATCGCCAGCCAGCCGCGCGGACCGTGCATGACGTTGTCGTGGTGCAGGTCGCCATGCAGCGGCCGCACGTCATGCGGATTGGACAGCAGCCGTTCCGCGATTTCGGCTGCTTCGACATACAGGCTCTTTTCGCCGGCGGCGCGATCGGCCTTGGCCTTTTTGAACAGGCTGGAGAACCGGGTCCGCAACGGCTGGAGATCCGGCGGGGCAGGGTGCTTCGACGGCGAGACCAGTCTTGCCATTACCTCGGCCGCGATCGCGGTGGCGGCATTGTCGCCTTGTTCGGCAAGATGGTGTGACAGCATCCTGTCGCCGGCGTATTCGAGCAGCATGCGGTGGCCGTCGCGGCCGAGCAGCCGCACCGCGCCTTCGCCGCGTCGCCAGGCGAGGAAATGCTCGCCACGCAACTCGTCCTCGACATCGTCGAAAGGCTTTAGATCCTTGACGATTGCCGGTGAGTCGTCCTCGCGAGCAACCTTCCAGATGCGGCTGCTGAACGTTTCGGCGATGAGTTCGGGCGCGCCGACCTTCCAGCGCTTCGGAAATGCCGGCGCATCCATTCAGAGGCCGAGCATCAGATCCATGTTCTGCACGGCTGCACCCGAGGCACCCTTGCCGAGATTGTCGTAGACGGCAAGCAGCAGCGCCTGCGCCCTGTCGTCATTGGCAAAGACATAGAGCTTCATCCGGTTGGTGCCGTTGTAGATCTCCGGATCGATGTCAGGCATGCGTTCCTGATGCAGATACGGCGCCACCTCGACCACGCCACGATCAATGGAAGCAAAATGGTCGGCGATCGCCGCGTGAAGCTCAGCGCCGGTCGGTACATGGTCGAGACCGCCGAGTTGCAGCGGCACTACCGTGATCATGCCTTGCGCGAAATTGCCGACTGCCGGCTGCATGATCGGATCGTGCGAAAGCCTGGCATAGGTCCTGAGCTCCGGCACGTGCTTGTGCTGCAGCGTCAGCCCGTAGGGCAGGAATTCCGACGCATCCTCGCCCTTGGCGACATAATCCTCGATCATCGGCCGGCCGCCGCCGGAATAGCCAGAAATGCCGTTGACGGTGACCGGAAAATCGGCTGGCAACAGCCCCGCCGCAACCAGCGGCCGCAGCGTCGCGATCGGTCCTTGCGGCCAGCAGCCCGGATTGGCGACGCGCTTCGCCGAAGCGATCTTCTTCGCCTGGTCCTTGTCCATTTCGGCGAAACCATATTCCCAGCCCTCGGCGACGCGATGTGCCGTCGAGGCGTCGATCACCTTGGTGGTGTCATTGGCGATCAGCGAAACGCTTTCCTTAGCTGCCGCGTCCGGTAGGCAGAGGATCGCGACATCGGCGGCATTGAGGAACTCGGCGCGCGCTGCCGTTTCCTTGCGGCGCTCAGTCGGGATGGAGATGATTTCCAGGTCGCCGCGCTCGGCAAGCAGCGCCCTGATCTGCAGACCGGTGGTGCCGTGCTCGCCGTCGATGAAGATTTTCGGTTTCATTGCCTGCCAAAATTCCTGTTAGCTATATGCCGCTTGCCTGATTCAATCCGGCAACGCTGTGATTGCCCTGGTTCATTTCCTCGAGCCGGGCCTTTCGTTCCGCCAGCAGCCCGAGATAGTGCATGGCCACCATCGAGCCGGCAATTGCCGTTATATCGGCGTGATCATAGGCTGGCGCAACCTCGACGACGTCGGCGCCGACGATATCGACCTGGTTGATCTGGCGCAGCACCGACAGGATCTTTGCCGAAGACGGGCCTCCCGCTACCGGCGTTCCGGTGCCGGGCGCAAAAGCCGGATCCAGGCAATCGATGTCGAAAGTGACGTAGGTCTTCTTGCCGCCCGTACGGTCGACGATGGCATAGGCGATGTCGGACGCCCGCATTTCCTCCACTTCATGGCCATACAGGATCTTGATGCCGAACGTATCGGGCGCGTGGGTGCGGATGCCGATCTGGATCGACCGGTCGGGGTCGATGATGCCCTCCTTGACCGCACGGCCGACGAAGGAGCCGTGATCGATGCGCTTGCCGTCGTCGGGCCAGGTGTCCTGATGAGCGTCGAACTGCACCAGGGCCAGCGGGCCGTAGATGGCGGCATGCGCCTTGAGCAGCGGCCAGGTGACGAAATGGTCACCGCCGAGCGATAGCAGAAAGGCGCCGGATTTCAGGATCCTCGCCGCTTCGCGTTCGATCGTGGCAGGGGTCTTCTGGTGATTGCCGCTGTCGAGCAGGCAATCGCCAAAATCGACCACGGCAAGCTGTTCGAACAGGTCGCGCGAAAACGGATATTGCGGATCGTTGTCGAGGATGGCCGACGCGCGGCGAATCGCCTGCGGTCCGAAACGCGCGCCCGGCCGATTGGTGACCGCCGCGTCGAAGGGAATGCCCCACACCACCGCATCGGCGCCCTTCACGTCCTTCGAATATTTGCGCCGCATGAACGACAGCGCGCCGGCATAGGTCGGCTCGAACGACGCGCCCGTCCTGGAGCGGGTGGTGAAGGCGTGATCGATGGTCCTTGGCGGCATGAAGCGATCTCCTGTGCGTCGACGCGCAACCTTATTGGCCATAATTCTCAGAATTGCGACCCCTTCGGAAGAACATGGCTATTCGGCCCGGTCACAAATCCTTGCTTGCCAGGAGAGCCCGCATGGCTGGCCCGGAGATTGCCTAGTTAGCAACCGAAAGTAGCCGCTACGGCCGTTTCGGCCGGCATTAACCTGATTTTCCAGCGTTTGCGAAGCCGGCTTCGTTCACTAGGCTGTCACGAGCGTCGCTTAACCGGGTGTCGATCCGGTACGGAGCGATTCTCATGCGAACGACCTGTCTCATGCGAACGACTTGGCTGAGCCTTCTGCTTTCCGCGGCGCTGGCGGCCTCCCTTGGCCATGCATCGGCAGGCGAAACGCGCGCCAGGCAGATTCTCGACCGGTTCGAGCACGCCAACCAATGGCGCGACCATGTGATGGTGGCCGCGCACCGCGCCGGCGGCATGCAGGCCGGCAAGACGCTCTATCCCGAAAATTCGATCGCCGCCGTCGAGGCGTCGATTGCAATGGGCGCCGAAATCGTCGAGGTCGATATCAGGCGCTCGAAGGACGGACAGTTCGTCGTCATGCATGACAGCTGGCTCGACCGCACCACGAACTGCAAGGGCGAGGTGGTCAAGCGCACGCTGGCCGAACTCAAGACGTGCCGGTTGGTGATCGAAGGCACCGGCGCCTTTACGGGCGAGACAGTCTCGACGTTGCGCGAAATGTTGATGGCGACCAGGGACAGGATCCTCATCAATCTCGACAATAAGCTCGATACCGAAAGCCTCGCCGGCATGGTCGCGGTCGCGCGCGACCTCGGCATGGCCGAACAGGTGATTGTCAAGGAGAACCTGTGGGATGCGGAGAGGATCGCCACGGTTGCGGCCGCCATGGACGCGATCGACGGCGGCTTCCAGTTCATGCCGATCATTGCCGACGATGCGGTTCACGACGCCATGTTTGCCGAAAAAGTCAGCCGGGCGTTCCCGGTGCGGGCGATCGAACTGATCAATTGGCGGGCTGGCGCCGAGACACTGACCGAGACCGGCGGCCCGCTGTTCAGCCCGCGCATGCGCGCGCTGGCGGTGAGGGGTGACTGGCACATCTGGGCCGACACCTATGCCATCGTCAACAAGCCGGGTGGCTTCCTCGCCGGTGGCCGCGGCGACGAGCTGGCGGTCGCGGCCAGCCTGCCGCGCGAGACTTATGGCTTCTGGGTCGAGCGCGGCGCCACCATCATCCAGACCGACGAACCGAAGGCCGCCATCGATTGGCTGGCGGCGAACGGTTTTCGCGTGCCCTATGCCGGCCCGGCCGAGCCGGCGAATACGGCCAGCATTAACTAGGAGCGGCGGTCGCGCTGCCAATCTCCCCCCTTGTGGGGGAGATGCCCGGCAGGGCAGAGGGGGGCGCTGTCCGTCCAGCCTATCGGGTCGATTGAGATTGCAATTGGCGTCAATTGTCACGCAGGGTTCAACAAGAGGCAGGCGATCCTTCGCGCCCCCCTCTGTCCTGCCGGACATCTCCCCCACGAGGGGGGAGATTGGCTCATCACCGCCTTCGCTAGTCTCCAACACCGGCTGGCGGCACCTCGCGCCTCGTGCGCAGGTCAAGCGGCCATCGCCACGCCCTCTAGCGCCTCGAGCGCATCCTCCGGCAGCGCGAGATCACCTGCGGCGAGGTTCTCCCTGAGATGCGCAACTGAAGACGTGCCGGGGATCAGAAGAATGTTGGGCGCGCGGCGAAGCAGCCAGGCGAGCGCGACCTGCATGCGCGTGGCGCCGAGGCGTGCGGTGACCTTGGACAAGGTCGACGACTGCAGCGGGTTGAAGCCGCCAAGCGGGAAGAACGGCACATAGGCGATGCCGCCGTGGGCCAGATCGTCGATCAACGCATCGTCGCCCCGATGCGCCAGATTGTACTGGTTCTGCACGCAGACGATCTTGCAAATCCTGCGGCCTTCGGCGATTTGTGCAGCGGTGACGTTGCTCAGCCCGATGTGACGCACAAGGCCCTGTCGCTGAAGCTCGGTAAGCGTTGCAAGCGGGGCCTCGATCGACCCTTCGGCGGGGCCATGCGCGTCGAACATGACTCGAAGGTTGACCACCTCCAGCACGTCGAGCCCGAGATTGCGCAGATTGTCGTGCACCGCCTTGGTCAGCTCGTCGGCCGAGAAGGCCGGCAGCCATGCTCCGTCCCGGCCGCGCCGGGCGCCGATCTTGGTGACGATAACGAGGTCGTCGCGATAGGGTGCGAGCGCTTCGCGGATCAACAAATTGGTGACGTGTGGGCCATAGAAGTCGCTGGTGTCGATGTGATTGACGCCCTGCGCAACGGCTTCGCGCAGCACGGCCAATGCCGCATTGTGGTCCTTTGGTGGGCCGAAGACGCCGGACCCTGCGAGCTGCATGGCGCCGTAGCCGAGCCGTCTGACTTTGCGGTCGCCGAGGATGAATGTGCCGGACTGGTCGACGCTGGACATAGTCTTTCTCCTTCAGGGAATGGTGCACAGATAGACGGTGTCCGATCTCGCGATAATTGGGTACAATTCGCACGGGCTGTGCGGAATGACGAACAATGCAGATTGATCTCGGGGATCTGAACGCCTTCGTGGCCGTGGCGCGCGCCAAAGGTTTTCGGGATGCGGCACGCGCCAGCGGCGGCAGTGCGTCCGGCTTGAGCGAGGCGGTGCGCCGCCTGGAGACGCAGCTCGGTGTCAGGCTGCTCAACCGGACGACGCGCAGCGTCGTCCTGACGGAGGCCGGCCAAGGCTTGCTGGCGCGGCTCGGTCCAGCCTTGACCGAGGTGGAGTCGGCGCTGGACGTGGTGAACGGCTTTCGCGACAGGCCGGCCGGCTCGCTGCGCCTCAATGTGCCGGTCAGCGCGGCGCGACTGGTCCTGCCCAGCATCGTGCCGCGGTTCCTTGCCGCCTATCCCGGTATCCGGCTGGAGGTGATCGCCGAGGAGAGCTTTGTCGACGTGCTGGCGGCCGGCTGCGATGCCGGCATCCGTTACGACGAGCGGCTGGAACAGGACATGATCGCCGTGCCGATCGGGCCGCGCGTGCAGCGCTTCGCCACCGCCGCCAGCCCGGCCTACCTGGATCGTCATGGCCGGCCGCAACACCCGCGCGACCTGCTCGGCCACGCCTGCCTGCGCGGCCGCTTTCCCAGCGGTGCGATAACGCCATGGGAGTTCGAGCGCGACGACGAGGTGGTGCGGGTCGATCCGACGGGGCCACTGATTGTGGGGATCGGCGGAGCAGCCGATTTAGCCGTTGATGCAGCGATCGCCGGCACCGGAATCGTGAAGCTGTTCGAGGACTGGCTTCGCCCGCATTTCGAGAGCGGCGCACTCGAACCCGTCCTCGAACCCTGGTGGCAGAGCTTCTCCGGGCCGTTCCTCTACTATCCCGGCCGGCGCCTCGTACCGGCGCCGCTGCGGGCGTTCGTCGACTTCATCAAGGCATTGCCGATGAACTCTGACATCACGGGCACGGCACAAAGAAAAAGGCCACCCGAAGGCGGCCTTTGAACTCTGTGTAGCTTCGCAGCGCTTAGCGCTTGGAGAACTGGAAGCTCCGGCGGGCCTTCGCCTTGCCGTACTTCTTGCGCTCGACCACGCGGCTGTCACGGGTCAGGAAGCCGCCCTTCTTGAGCACGGCGCGCAGCGCCGGCTCGTAATAGGTCAGCGCCTTGGAGATGCCGTGGCGCACGGCACCGGCCTGGCCGGAGAGGCCGCCGCCGATGACGGTGGCAACGATGTCGTACTGGCCGGCGCGGTTGGCAGCGATGATCGGCTGGTTGAGGATCATCTGCAGAACCGGGCGCGCGAAATATTCGGCGAACACCTTGTCGTTGACGACGATCTTGCCGGAGCCGGGCTTCACCCAGACGCGCGCGATGGCGTTCTTGCGCTTGCCGGTGGCATAGGCGCGGCCCGATTTGTCGAGCTTCTGGACATGGACGGGTGCTGCCGGCTGGGTGTTGGTGTTGCCGGTGGCAGTTCCGAGTTCTGCGAGCGAGGAAAGCTCAGCCATCTTACGAAACCTTCTTGTTCTTGGCGTTCAGCTTGGCCACGTCGAGGACGACGGGCTGCTGGGCGACATGCGGATGTTCCGTGCCTGCATAGACGCGGAGATTCTTCATCTGGCGACGGCCGAGCGGGCCGCGCGGGATCATGCGTTCGACGGCCTTCTCAACGACACGCTCGGGAAAGCGGCCCTCGAGCAGCTGCCGCGCGGTGCGTTCCTTGACGCCGCCGGGGTGACCGGTGTGCCAGTAATAGACCTTGTCGGTGAACTTCTTGCCGGTGAACACCACCTTGTCGGCATTGATGACGATGACATTGTCGCCGTCGTCAACATGCGGGGTGAAAGTGGGCTTGTGCTTGCCGCGAAGATGATTGGCGATGACAGTGGCGAGACGGCCGACGACGAGACCCTCGGCGTCGATCAGCACCCACTTCTTCACCACATCCGCAGGCTTCTGCGAAAAGGTTGCCATGGATTGTTGCTTTCGGTTCGGACCTTCAAAAGAAGGCGTTTCTTGTTGCTTGGATTGGCGAAAGGCACTTGCCCCCCGCCAATAACAAAACGGCGGCCTTTGCGGGCCGCTGTTCCGTGAGGGCTTATAGGAGAGAGCGGCGACTACGTCAAGGCGCGTGAAAAGCCATCTCTGGGGTAAAATCAAGCAAAAACAATGATTTGAGCACAAGGTATTATTTTACCACATCTCCAATCCGCTTTGGCGGGATCGAATAGGTGCCCGTTGCGTGCGCTACCGTGTGTCCCTCCGGGCCGGCGACGATGTCGATATCGAACACCATCAGGCTCTTGCCGAGCTTGAGGATGCGGCAATGGCCGTCGATCGGCCCGGCCTCGGCCTTGCGGACAAAATTGATGTTGAGACTGGTGGTGACCGAAAGTGCATCCGGTCCGGCATGCGAGAGCACGCAGACATAACCGCCTATGTCGGCCAGCGTGAACAGCGCCGAACCCGAGACGGTGCCGCCGGGACGCAAATGGCGCTCGTCGGCGTTGAGCCGCACGATGCAGCCGCCTGGAAACACCTCCAACGCCTCATAGAAGGTGAACTGGTCGTTGAGTTGCGGGAAAACGGTCGCCACAAGCGCGTTGACGTCAGCAGCCGTCAGCACCGGCTTGAGATTGCTTTGAGCAGGCATGGCGGTCTCTCGTTGTGCCTGCCTGTTTGAGCGCAGCGTGCCGTTTCTGGCAACAGCCATTCATTATGGCAGAAGCGGGGTGTTGGACGAAGCGAGACCCGCATACTAGATTAGTCCATCACCGATCCGGAATCGCGGAGGAATGACCATGGCCGAAATCGTCGCCATCAAGCCTGCCGTTGCCGAAGGGCCGGTCGCCGCCCGGCTGGATAAGGGCGTGCTGCGCCTGACGCTCGCCAATCCGCCGGCCAATGCTCTTTCGCTTTCAGTGATGGCGGCGCTGATGGCGGAACTCGACCGCGCCAAGGCCGACAAGTCCGTCCGCGTCATCGTCCTTGGGGCGGCCGGCAAAGTGTTCTGCGCCGGGCACGACCTCAAGGAGTTAAGCACGCACCGCGCCGATGCCGATCACGGCAGGGCCTTCTTCGAAAAGACGTTTTCCGCCTGCGCTTCACTGATGCAGGCGATCGTTCGCCATCCCAAGCCGGTGATCGCCGAAGTCGACGGCCTGGCGACGGCGGCCGGATTGCAGCTGGTCGCCAGCTGCGATCTCGCCATCGCTTCGCACGAGGCGACCTTCTGCACGCCGGGCGTCAATATTGGACTGTTCTGCTCGACGCCGATGGTGGCGCTGTCGCGCAATGTCTCGCGCAAGCACGCCATGGAGATGCTTTTGACCGGCGAAACGATCGAAGCGGCAACCGCCAAGGAATTCGGCTTGGTCAACCGCGTCGTGCCGCGCGAATATCTGAATCAGATTGTTACCAAATACGCGCAAACCATTGCTGCCAAATCCTCCCTGGTCGTCAAGATCGGCAAGGAAGCCTTTTATGAGCAGGCGGAAATGGGGCTGGCCGAGGCCTATGATTACACCGGGCGCGTCATGGTCGAGAACATGCTGGCGCGCGATGCGGAAGAGGGCATTGGCGCCTTCATTGGCAAACGCAAGCCGGAATGGCCGGAGGAATAGGAGGCGGATATGGAACCGCGCATCTCCATCATCACCATCGCCACCGACGATCTCGACCGCGCCACGCGCTTTTATGAGGCGATGGGCCTGACCCGCCATGCCGGGATCACCGAGGGCGTTGCTTTCTTCCAGATGGGTGGCGCCATCCTTGCCCTGTTTCCGCGCCCAAGCGCCGAGGAGGATTCAGGCGTGACCTTCGGCAACGCGCCGTCGGCCGTCTACCTCGCCTACAACACCCGCTCCGAAGCCGAGGTCGATGCAGTGTTGGCGCTGGCCAAGAAGGCCGGCGGCCGTATCGTCAAGCCGGCGCAACGGGCCTTCTGGGGTGGCTGGTACGGCTATTTCGCCGATGCGGACGGGCATGTCTGGGAAGTGGCGCACAATCCGGCTTTTCCGATCGCGGAAGACGGATCGATTTCGCTGCCGGCCTGACGAGGTTCCCCTCTGGCTCATCGCAAGCAACTGACGCGGCTGAAGGCGCCCTATCTGAAGCGTATCCTGATCGAGCCCAGCCGGGTCGTCGATTGGGAAAAATATCCCTGGAACCTGCCGATCTTTCACCGCCATGAATTCGAGCTCGAATTCACCACGCCGATCACCATCATCGTCGGCGAGAACGGCACCGGTAAATCGACGCTGCTCGAAGCGATCGGCGCGCTGGCAGGCTACGATGAAGCCGGCGGCGGCAAGGGCTACATGCCGGTCGATCACTCCCGCGCCGTCGACAAGAGCGGCGCAGCGCTGGCGGCGACGTTGCGCGGCCACTGGCTGCCGAAGGTCACCGCCGGCTGGTTCTTTCGCGCCGAATCCTTCTATTCGGTTGCCCGCTATCTAGATCAGGCTGCCATCGACGCCCATGAGGCGCCGCCCGACTTCCTTTCCTGGTCGCATGGCGAGGGTTTCATCAGATTCTTCGAGGAGCGCTGCCGCCGGCAAGGCATTTACATCCTCGACGAGCCCGAAAGCGCCTTGTCGCCGACGCGCCAGATCGAACTTCTCAAGATGCTGCGGCGGATGGACCAGTCCGGCACGGCGCAAGTGATCATGGCGACACATTCGCCGCTGCTGATGGCCTGTCCCGGCGCGCGGCTGTTCCGCATCAGCCGGTCCGGGCTCGACCCGACCGATTTTCACGACACCCATCATTTCCGCATGATGCGCAATTTTTGCAACGATCCAGATGGTTTTCTCGCCGAAGCGCTGTATGAGGACGAGGCATGAACCACGACGCTTACGACAACGCCTATATCGCCGGCATCCTCAATTCGGTGAAGACCATCGCCATGGTCGGCGCGTCGGCTAATGACGTGCGGCCGAGCTATTTCGTGCTGAAATATCTGCTCGGCAAGGGCTTTTCGGTGTTCCCGATCAATCCCGGCCAGGCCGGCAAGGAGATCCTAGGCCAGATGACCTTTGCCAGGCTCGCCGACGTTCCGGGACCTGTCGACATGGTCGACGTGTTTCGCGCGTCCGCTGCCGTGCCGGGCATTGTCGACGAGGTGCTGCGGCTCGATCCGCTGCCGAAGGTCATCTGGATGCAGCTTGGCATACGCCATGACGAGGCGGCCACACGCGCCGAAGCCGCCGGCATCAAGGTGGTGATGAACCGTTGCCCCAAGATCGAATATGGCAAGCTGTCGGGCGAGATCGGCTGGACCGGCGTCAATTCCGGCGTGCTGTCGTCGAAGAAGCCGCTTATGCGGCCGGGATTCCAGAGTTTCGGCGTTCGCCAGAAGTAGGTTCCCGCATCCCCATCTGGGAGAGCGGGAACCTCATCGTGCCGCCCGCCGATCGCTAGTACCGGGTCCACTGTCCGCCTTCGTACCAGAAGGCGGCCGAGATCCGTCCGCCGCCGTCGACCCACCACAGCTCCATGCTACTCGGGATACGGGAGACCGCGGCAATACCGCCATTGGTCGCGGCGCTGCCGTCCGGCGCGAGCTGATAACGGGTCCACTGTCCGCCCTCGTACCAGAACGCGGCCTCCATCGACCCATTCGGCCCCGTCCACCACACTTCCATACTGCCAGGGATGCGGGAAACTGCGGCAATGCCGCCATTGATCGCGGCGCTGCCGTTCGGCGCGAGCTGATAGCGGGTGGGCTGGCCGCCTTCATACCAGAAGTTGGCTTCGACCGATCCGTGCGGCCCGATCCACCAGAGCTCGAGGCTGTTCGGGATGCGCGACAGCGTGGCGATGGTGCCGCCGACGGCGGCGCTGCCGTCCGGTGAAAGCTGATACCGCGTCCATTGGCCGCCCTCATACCAGAAGGCGACTTCGATCGAGCCGTTGGGCCCGATCCACCAGACCTCCATGCTGTTCGGGATGCGCGAGACGGCTGCGATACTGCCGCCGCGCGCCGCGCTGCCGTCCGGTGCCAGCTGATAACGTGTCCACTGGCCCCCTTCGTACCAGAAGGCCGCCTCGATCGAGCCGTTGGGACCGATCCACCAGACCTCCATGCTGTTCGGGATGCGCGATACCGCTACGATGCCGCCATCGGGAGCGGCGCTGCCGTTCGGCGCCAGCTGATAGCGGGTCGGCTGGCCCCCCTCGTACCAGAAGTTGGCTTCGACCGATCCAGCTGGGCCGATCCACCATTCCTCCATGCTTTGCGGGATACGTGAGACGGCGGCGATGGCGGTGCCAGGCGCGGCACTTCCGTCCGGTGCCAGGCGATAGCGGTTCCAACGGCCACCGTCGTACCAGAAGCCGACCTCGATCGACCCGCTGGGGCTGGCCCACCAGATTTCCATGCTTCCCGGAATGCGGGCCAGCGATGCGATGCCCTTGACGCCGGGCACGTCGCGCAACGTCCCGACGAAGGTGATCCGGAAGATCAGCTCGTAGGTTCCGCCGTCGCCTTCGATGATCATGCGCCGGTCCCTGACGCCGAAATCTATCAGGTCTGCCCCCTCCAGCCTGAGCTCCTGCGTGCCGAGATGGTCGTCGTCGAGCGCGAAGGGGATCGGCAGGTCGATGCCGTTCAACACGCTGCCGATGTCGCTGGTTAGCCGCGCCGCGCGATTGCGCGGGTCGGGGTCACCGAGCGACGCCGTAAGCGAGGCCGCCCCCCTGATGCTCACCAGGTTCCGGTATTGATTTGGCGAGCCGTTGTCCTGCTCCATCAGCGAGACGACAATTGCCACGTCGGCCGGATTCTGGATGGGCTGAGGGGTTCCGTTCGTGCCCCAGAACGGTTGCCCGTTCACGGTGACGGGATGCTCGTCATCGTCGTCCATGTCCTCGAAGATGCCGAAGCTGAAGACCTGGAGGTCCGGCACGGCGGGCAGTCCCGGCGCGGTGGGGCGCATGTTCGCCACGCTCACCAGGACGTAGACTTCGTCGGAAGCCGAAAGCTCGTTGGTCTCGTTGAGGCACTTGATGCTTTGCAGATTGATCAGCAGCGTCATTGAGATACTCCTTGAATAATCGCGTTTGTCCATCAGCGGATGCTTGGGAGTCCCATGGTTGTTGCCATGGTCGGAGGCAGTAAATTGCTGCCGACGCGCAGGCTGACAGAGCCGGACTTACGGATGGCTTATGGAAGAAGGCGGCGGCTTCGCGGGGTGGCGAGCCGGCGAAGCAGGCTTGTGGCGGGGAGCCACGCCGGCCCAATCTTTTGCGAGGCGCAAATCCATTCTCCTCAGCCCGCGATGCCCGAGCCGGTTGCACCGAAGGAACAAGTCGGCTGGAATTTTTCTCCTTTGCATTCGCGCCAATGATCGGCCAACAATGCCGGCCGTATCAGTGGGCAGGAGAGGAATATCGACATGGTTCAGCGCACGCCCGGGTTCAACACGCTCGCCGTCCATGCCGGCGCCAAGCCGGATCCGGCGACTGGGGCGCGAGCGACGCCGATCTACCAGACGACCTCCTTCGTCTTCGACGATGCCGACCATGCCGCCTCGCTGTTCGGGCTGAAGGCGTTCGGCAACATCTACACCCGCATCATGAACCCGACCCAGGCAGTGCTGGAAGAGCGCATCGCGGCACTCGAAGGCGGCACGGCAGGCCTTGCGGTCGCCTCCGGCCATGCCGCGCAGGTGCTGGTCTTCCACAATCTGATGCAGCCCGGCGACAATTTCGTTTCGGCGACAAAGCTTTACGGCGGCTCGATCAACCAGTTCGGCCATGCCTTCAAGAATTTCGGTTGGCAGGTGCGCTGGGCCGACACCAACGACATCTCGACCTTCGAGAGCCAGATCGACGACAGGACCAAGGCGATCTTCATCGAAAGCCTGGCCAATCCGGGCGGCGTCTTCGTCGACATCGAGAAGATCGGCGACATTGCCCGCAAGCACGGCCTGCCGTTGATCGTCGACAACACACTGGCCTCGCCCTATCTGCTGCGGCCGATCGAACATGGCGCCGACATCGTCGTGCATTCGCTGACCAAGTTCATCGGCGGTCACGGCAATTCCATCGGCGGCGCCATCGTCGATGGCGGCACCTTCGATTGGTCGAAGTCGGGCAAGTATCCGATGCTGTCGGAGCCGCGCCCCGAATATGGCGGCCTCGTCCTCCACGAAACCTTCGGCAATTTCGCCTTTGCCATCGCCGCGCGCGTGCTCGGCCTGCGCGACATCGGCGCGGCGATTTCGCCGTTCAATGCATTCCTTATCCTGACCGGTCTGGAAACCTTGCCGCTCAGGATGCAGCGCCACTGCGACAATGCGGTGGCGGTCGCCGGGTGGCTCTCCAACCACCCCAAGGTTGCTTGGGTGTCCTATCCCGGCCTGCCCGACGACAAGAACAATGCGTTGCAGAAGAAGTACTCGCCGCTCGGCGCCGGCGCGGTGTTCACCTTCGGGTTGAAGGGCGGCTACGCGGCGGGCATCAAGTTCGTCGAAGCGCTCGAACTGTTCTCGCACCTGGCCAATGTCGGCGACACCAAGTCGCTGGTCATCCACCCAGCGTCGACCACGCATCGCCAGCTTTCCGACGAGCAGAAGATCAACGCGGGAGCAGGGCCGGACACGGTCAGGCTTTCGGTCGGCATCGAGGACGTCAACGACATCGTCGCCGATCTGGAACAGGCTCTCGCCAAGGTCTGATCGCCATGACCACGCCGAGATTTCTTTCCGTCGGCGTCGACACCGTCGCACCGGAACTTGGCGCACCGGCGCCGGATCGCCTGATTTCGGGCGATCCGAAATTCCGCACCTGGAATGTCGAGGAACAGGACGGCGGCCTCTATGCCGGCATTTGGGAAGCGACGCCAGGCAAATGGCGCATCGAATATGATGAATGGGAGTTCTGCCACATCCTGTCAGGGGTCTCGGTGATCGCCGAAGACGGCGGCGATGCGCGCACTGTCGGGGCCGGCGATAGTTTCGTGCTGAGGCCGGGCTTTAAGGGCAGCTGGGAAGTGCTTGAAACGACTCGCAAGGAGTATGTGATCAAGCTTTGATCACCCTTGCGGCTGAGCCTGCCGGACCGAATGCTCAAAAGCGCACGGCGAGCGTTTCCAGCCCATGGAAATGATAGCTGTCTTGGAAGCGCGGCTGTTCGGCAAGATGCAACCGCGGCAAGCGCTCGAACAAGGTTTTCAGCGACACCTGCAATTCGAGCCGGGCGAGCGGCGCGCCGATGCAGAAATGGATGCCGGCGCCGAACGATACGTTCTTCTGGTCGGCGCGGTCCGGCCTGAAGGCGAAGGGCTCGGCAAAGGCCACCGGGTCGTGATTGGCCATGCCGAGCAGCAGACCGATTGTCTCGCCCGGCTGAACGATGATCCCAGGCCCGGCCTCGACCTCCTGATAGGCGTAGCGCGTGAACATGTGCAGTGGCGCGTCGTACCGCAGGCACTCTTCGACTGTCGCGGCTGTTGCTTCCGGCGAGGCGAAGAAGCGGCGTGGGTCGCCGCCTTGCGCAAGGATCGAGTGCACCGCATTGCCGGTTTGGTGGACAGTTGCCTCATGGCCGGCATTGAGCAAAAGGATTGCTGAGGACACCAGTTCGTCCTCCGACAGTTTCTGGCCATCCTCCTGTGCCGCAATCAGCAGCGACAGAAGATCCTCGCCCGGCCTCTTTCGCCGCTCGGCGACGTAGCCGCGCAAAAAATTCGAAAAGTCGCGCGCGGCGCGATTGGCCGTGTCCTCCGTCTCGCGGGTGCGGCCATGCATGTACATGGCGACCATCCGATGCGACCAGTCGAGCAGCTGCGGACCCATGTCGACCCGTACGCCGAGCATCTCGGCAATGATGGTGATCGGCAAGGGAGCTGCGAACGCCGGCAGCAGGTCGACTTCCCCTGGTTCGAAACGGTCGATCAGTTCGTTGGCCAGCGCCTCGACGCGCGGCCTGAGCCGCTCGACCTGGCGCGAGACGAAGGCCCGGTTGACCAGCGTTCTGAGCCGTGTGTGGACGGGCGGTTCCAGCTCCAGCATCGAATTGGCCTCGATGCCGTCGAAGGCGCTGAGATGCGTGCGATCCTGGCCGATGCCCCGGCTGTCCGGAATGCCGGCCGGGTTCTGCCGGCCGAAGCGGCGATCGCGCAGCAGACGGTTGACGTCGTCGAAGCCGCCAAAGCACCAGAAACCAAATTCTTCCCAGAAGATGGCGCTCGATGCACCGTGCAGGTAAGCGTAGGCTTCGTAAGGGTCCTGAAAAAAAGCCGGCTCGTGCGGATCGAGCCGCAGTCGGCGGGTGGCTGGATCAAAGGCAAGGTAGGGCGGCTTCAATTCGGTCATGCCAGACCATTAGCGCATGACCCCGAAAACCGGAATCGGTTTTCGGAAAGGATCATGCGCAGATTCAAAGTGTTGGAGCGTCCTTTGCGCGTCGAAGGACGCGCGGCGCTCCAAGGCTTGCCAGTCTGGTGCCAGACCGTATGTTGGCCCTCCCGTGAGGTGAGCCACCAAAGCGGTTGTGGAAGGACGGTTTTCATGAATGTGATCGTGGTCGGTGCAGGCATTGCCGGGCTTTCCACGGCGTGGTCGCTGGTCAAGGCCGGTCACCTCGTCTCGATCGTCGAGCAGGGACCGATCCCCAATCCGCTCGCCGCCTCCGGCGACCACCATCGCATCATTCGCCGCGCCTATCGGGCCAGGACGGGCTACGGCCGGCTGATCACCAACGCCTATGAAGCCTGGGACGAAATGTGGGCCGATCTCGGCGAAAGCCATCTCGATCCGCGCGGCTTCATCTGTATTTCGCGCGAGCCGGGAGATGAGGCCGAGGAATACCGCGAAGGCATGGAAGCCGGGAACTACCCGTTCGAATTGTTCGAACCGGACGCCGCGGTCGACCGCTGGCCGTTCCTAGAACCCGGTTCATTCCGCTATGCATATTTTTCACCGGACGGTGGCGCCTTGCACTGCCGCAAGATCGCCTCGGGCCTCACCAGATGGCTGCGCGCGAACGGCGCCAATGTCTACGAAAACAGCAAGGTGGTCGAGATCGACGCCGACGCCGGACATGTCGTGCTTGCGAGGGGCGAAACGATGCAGGCCGACCGGATCGTCGTCGCTGCCGGCGCCTGGGTGCTAAAACTGTTCCCGGAGCTGGATGGCGAGCTGAAAACCTGGCGCACCGCGCTCGCCTATGTCGAGCCGCCGGTGGACCTGAAGGCAGCCTGGCAGGCAGCACCGGTTGTGCTCGACGTCGGTGGCTCCGTCGACGGCTACGTGATCCCGCCCTCCGGCGGCGCCGGCATGAAGTTCGGCTCAGGCCTGCACCGAGTACCGACCAGCGATGCCGACTGGAACCGTCAACCGGTACCGGGCGAGGGTGAGGCGATCCGCAACCTGTTTTCGCCGCCGATTGCCCGTATCGCGGAGTACAAGGTCACCGAGGTGGTCACCTGCGCCTACACCTTCACCGCCGACCAGAAATTTCTGGCCCACCAAAAGGGCAGATGCCTGGTCGTCTCGGCCTGCTCCGGCCACGGCTACAAGTTCGGCGCGGCAGTTGGCAGAAGGGTTGCGGCCTGCGTCGGCAATGGCGATGTCGACGGCCTGAAGAAATGGCTCAGGGCCGAGGCGGCCTGAGCGCCTAGTATCGGCAATGCCTCGGAATATGCACGCGCCGCCAGCTGGATGAGCCCTCCCTGACCACCACGCGGCGCGCCACTGTCTGATAAGACGCTGGAATGTCGATGATGCGCCGTTGCTCCGGCCGCACCTGCACCTCTTCGGCGACGCTCTCGTATTCGGCGGGGAGGACAACGCGCCGCCGGCGTTCCGGCTCAACCACGACGATCTCGGCCACACGTTCATAGCGCGCCTTGTGCCTGACCTTGCACAGGACCTTGCGACCATTGATGATGCGCCATTCCCAGGAATAGCCGCCGTCGTCGACCCTCACGGACCGGTAGATGGTGCGGGTGATGGCCGGCGCGATCTCGTAGCTGACGCGCGCCGGCGCGATCTGTACTACGCGCTCGCGCGTCCCGTAGATTGGCGCCTCGTATTCCACCTGCTGGCCGGCCGGACTGACGAGCACGTCCTCATAGACCGTGTCGTAGACGGCCGGCCGGTTGACCTTCTCGTAGCATTCAACCGCGCGTCCGCTGGCAGCCGTTTCGGATGCCATGCCGAGTACGGCGATGCCGGTAAGAGCCAAGGAAGCAGTTTTCCTGATCATCGCACTCCCCCTGTTTGAACTGCGTGAAGCGGGTTCAACGTTGGATTGTAGGGCAAGCCGCGGCTGGAAAAAGCGGTTTCACCGCTTTTCGTTAAGCGATGCGGTTAAGAAACTGCTAAACAACGGCCAAGCATGAGCGTCCCTTCCGGCGGCAGGAGAGGGCTGCCGGCACGGCGACGGGCGAAACTTGGTTTGGAAACCTTGATTCGACTTAACCGGATGGCTAGGAGAGGCGGCCTTGCGCTAGGGTGAGCCGGCATCCTATTTACACAATAACGATCCAGAACCGATTCTGCCCGATTGCAAATCTCCGGCGCCGGAATCCCATCCTCAAAAAGGGATAGTCCATGAAGAACCCCGTCGAAACCTACATGAACCTCGTTCCGATGGTGGTCGAACAGACCAATCGCGGCGAGCGGGCCTATGACATTTTCTCGCGGCTCCTCAAGGAGCGCATCATTTTCATCACCGGCCCGGTCGAGGACGGCATGGCGACGCTGGTCTGCGCGCAGCTGCTGTTCCTCGAGGCGGAGAATCCGAAGAAGGAAATCAACCTTTATATCAACTCGCCCGGCGGCGTCGTCACCTCCGGCATGGCGATCTACGACACCATGCAGTTCATCAAGCCCGCCGTGTCGACGCTCTGCATCGGCCAGGCCGCATCGATGGGATCGCTGCTCTTGACGGCGGGCCACAAGGACATGCGCTTTGCCACGCCGAACGCCCGCATCATGGTCCACCAGCCGTCCGGCGGCTTCCAGGGCCAGGCCTCCGACATCGAGCGCCATGCCCAGGACATCATCAAGCTGAAGCGCCGCCTCAACGAGGTTTACGTCAAGCACACCGGCAAGAGCTACGATGAGATTGAAAAAACGCTCGACCGTGACCATTTCATGACTGCCGACGAGGCCAGGGATTTCGGCCTTATCGACAAGGTCATTTCGTCACGTGAGCCGGTCGAAGGTATTGCCTTATAGGCACGCGGTGGCCCCGCGGTGGCAGTGAGTGGCGGGATCACACGCTTTTGGCGCAGCTTGCGGCATTTCGGCCACAATTGGCTGTTCCCTCGACGGGTGCAATTGCCTACGTTAAGGCTATGTTGATTTTCGACGGCTTAGCTTTGCGTGGGGTTGTTCGAATCATTGCCCCGTTTTCCGATTTGTGTTTCGTACGGAATGCGTTGCGGGAGCCGGGGCACTGGCGGCGGCGGATTCCCGCGATAGATTGAATATGCGCCCTTTCAACCAGACCATCGGCGGGCGGCCATGAAAGGACATGAAAATGAGCAAGGTCGGCAACAACAGCGGTGATTCCAAGAACACGCTTTATTGCTCGTTTTGCGGCAAAAGCCAGCACGAAGTGCGCAAGCTGATCGCCGGGCCGACGGTGTTCATCTGCGACGAATGCGTCGAGCTGTGCATGGACATCATCCGCGAGGAGAACAAGACCTCGATGGTGAAGTCGCGCGAGGGCGTGCCGACCCCGCAGGAAATCCTCAAGGTTCTCGACGACTACGTCATCGGCCAGCCCTACGCCAAGCGCGTGCTGTCGGTGGCCGTCCACAACCACTACAAGCGCCTCGCCCATGCCGGCAAGAACAACGACGTCGAGCTGGCGAAGTCGAACATCCTGCTGATCGGCCCGACCGGTTGCGGCAAGACGTTGCTGGCGCAGACGCTGGCCCGCATCATCGACGTTCCCTTCACCATGGCCGACGCGACGACGCTGACCGAGGCCGGCTATGTCGGCGAGGACGTCGAGAACATCATCCTGAAGCTGTTGCAGTCGGCCGACTACAATGTCGAGCGCGCCCAGCGCGGCATTGTCTATATCGACGAGATCGACAAGATCTCGCGCAAGTCGGACAACCCGTCGATCACCCGCGACGTCTCGGGCGAGGGCGTGCAGCAGGCACTTTTGAAGATCATGGAAGGCACCGTTGCCTCCGTGCCGCCGCAGGGCGGCAGGAAGCATCCGCAGCAGGAATTCCTGCAGGTCGACACCGCCAACATCCTGTTCATCTGCGGCGGCGCTTTTGCCGGCCTGGACAAGATCATCTCGGATCGCGGCAGGAAGACCTCGATCGGTTTCGGCGCCATCGTCGCTTCGCCCGAGGATCGCCGCACCGGCGATGTTTTCCGCCTGGTCGAGCCTGAGGATCTGTTGAAGTTCGGCCTCATTCCCGAGTTCGTAGGCCGTCTGCCTGTCTTGGCGACGCTGGAGGATCTCGACGAGCCGGCACTGATCCAGATCCTGACCGAACCGAAGAACGCGCTGGTCAAGCAGTATCAGCGACTGTTCGAGATGGAGAATGTTGACCTGACCTTCCACGAGAACGCGCTGTCGGCGATCGCCAAGCGCGCCATCGAGCGCAAGACCGGCGCGCGCGGCCTGCGTTCGATCATGGAAGCGATTCTGCTCGACACCATGTTCGAGCTGCCGGCGCTCGAAGGCGTGCGCGAAGTGGTTATTTCGGAAGAGGTGGTGTCAGGCAACGCCAGGCCGCTCTACATCTATTCCGAGCAGAAGGAAAAGAAGGGCAACGTCAGCGCCTGACGTGAGCCGGCAATGGATTTTTCTGAAACGGCGCCGCGGGGCGCCGTTTTGCTGTCGCACACCGCGTACGGCGCCGCGTAATGGCTGCGGATTGGAGGGACGGACCGTGTTGACCCTTGATCTTTACCCGCCGTGCCTCCAACTAAAGGCAGAAGGCCGTGGTGCCGAATTCTGTGCTGTAAAACTCCCGTCACAAACGGTGGTAGGCGGAACGATCCCCGGTCGTTAATATGAGATTCGCGGTTGGCCGATTGGCGGCCGCGACATGAAAGGTTGGACAATGGCCAAATTATCCAAGGCTCCCAGCGACGGCGTCTTCGCAGTCCTCCCACTGCGCGACATCGTGGTGTTCCCGCACATGATCGTTCCGCTCTTCGTCGGGCGTGAAAAGTCGATCAAGGCGCTGGAAGAAGTGATGGGTCAGGAAAAGCAGATCCTGCTTGCGACCCAGATGAATGCCGCCGACGACGATCCGGAGCCCGATGCCATCTTTGACATCGGCACGCTCGCCAATGTGCTGCAATTGCTGAAACTGCCAGACGGCACCGTGAAGGTGCTGGTCGAAGGCGCCTCGCGCGCGAAAATCGTTGCGTTCACCGACCGTCCCGACTTCCATGAAGCCCGTGCTGCGGCGCTGGTCGAACCGGAGGAGGAAGAGGTCGAGGTCGAGGCGCTGGCCCGTTCCGTCGTCACCGACTTCGAGAACTACGTCAAGCTGAACAAGAAGATCTCGCCCGAAGTGGTGGGTGCCGCCAGCCAGATCGACGACTATTCCAAGCTCGCCGACACGGTCGCTTCGCATCTTGCCATCAAGATCCCCGAGAAGCAGGAGATGCTCGCCACGCTTTCCGTCAAGGAACGGCTGGAGAAGGCGATGGGCTTCATGGAAGCCGAAATCTCGGTGCTCCAGGTCGAGAAGCGCATCCGCTCGCGCGTCAAGCGCCAGATGGAGAAGACGCAGCGCGAATACTACCTCAACGAGCAGATGAAGGCGATCCAGAAGGAGCTCGGCGAAGGCGAGGACGGCCGCGACGAGGCCGCCGAGATCGAGGCGCGCATCAAGAAGACCAAGCTCTCCAAGGAGGCCCGCGAAAAGGCGGAAGCCGAACTGAAGAAGCTGCGGACGATGTCGCCGATGTCGGCTGAATCGACCGTCGTGCGCAACTATCTCGACTGGCTGCTGTCGATCCCGTGGGGCAGGAACTCCAAGGTCAAGCAGGATCTGGCCTTTGCCCAGAACGTGCTCGATACGGATCATTTCGGCCTCGACAAGGTCAAGGACCGCATCGTCGAATACCTCGCCGTGCAGAGCCGCCAGAAGAAGCTGAAGGGGCCGATCCTGTGCCTCGTCGGACCTCCCGGCGTCGGCAAGACCTCGCTCGGCAAGTCGATCGCCAAGGCGACCGGTCGTGAGTTCATCCGCATGGCGCTGGGCGGCGTGCGCGACGAGGCCGAGATCCGTGGTCACCGCCGCACCTATATCGGCTCGATGCCCGGCAAGGTCATCCAGTCGATGAAGAAGGCGAAGAAATCCAACCCGCTCTTCCTGCTCGACGAGATCGACAAGATGGGCCAGGATTTCCGCGGCGATCCGTCATCGGCTTTGCTCGAGGTGCTCGATCCCGAGCAGAACTCGACGTTCATGGACCATTACCTCGAGGTCGAATACGACCTGTCGAGCGTGATGTTCGTGACGACGGCGAACACGCTGAACATCCCTGCGCCCTTGATGGACCGCATGGAGATCATCCGTATCGCCGGTTACACCGAGGACGAGAAGATCGAAATCGCCAAGCGTCACCTGATGCCCAAGGTGATCCGCGATCACGCGTTGCAGCCGAAGGAGTTCTCCGTCGGCGAGGACGCGATCCGCGGCATCATCCAGACCTACACCCGTGAAGCGGGCGTCAGGAGCCTGGAGCGCGAGCTGATGAAGCTCGGGCGCAAGGCGGTGACCGAGATCCTGAAGACGAAGAAGAAGACGATCAACATCACGGCGGACAATCTTGCCGATTACCTTGGTGTTCCGCGCTTTCGCTTCGGCCAGGTCGAGAGCGACGATCAGGTCGGCGTGGTCACCGGGCTCGCCTGGACGGAAGTCGGCGGCGAGCTGTTGACGGTGGAAGGCGTCATGATGCCCGGCAAGGGCCGCATGACGGTGACCGGCAATCTGCGCGACGTGATGAAGGAATCGATCTCGGCGGCGGCCTCTTACGTCCGCTCGCGGGCCATCGATTTCGGCGTCGAGCCGCCGCTGTTCGACAAGCGCGATATCCACGTGCACGTGCCAGAAGGCGCAACGCCTAAGGACGGACCGTCGGCTGGCGTGGCGATGGCGACGGCGATCGTCTCGGTGTTGACCGGTATCCCGGTCAAGGCCGATGTGGCGATGACCGGCGAGATCACGCTGCGCGGCAGGGTGCTGCCGATCGGCGGCCTTAAGGAAAAGCTGCTTGCCGCACTGCGCGGCGGCATCAAGAAGGTGCTGATCCCGGAAGAGAACGCCAAGGATCTGGCGGAGATTCCGGAGAACGTGAAGAGCGGCATGGAGATCATTCCGGTCTCACGCGTTGGCGAAGTGTTGCGCCATGCGCTGGTGCGCATGCCGGAACCGATCCAGTGGGTCGAACCCGTCAATGCGCCGGCCGTGGTCGATGTCGGAGACGAGGCTGGTAAATCGCTGGCGCATTAGTTCTTGCTAAAGTTGCAATGCACAAAGAGAGAGCCGGGCCTTGAGCCCGGCTTTTTCATGTGAAGAACCCCGGATTTCCGGGCTTTTTTCGACTTTCTTGGCGCTTTTCGACTTGGTTGGCGGAGCGCTTCTTTCTAAAGTCCGTTTCCTGCCGGATGAGTCGAGTGTTCCGGTTTTCTCATGGAAGGGAATTTTTATGAACAAGAACGAACTGGTGTCCGCTGTCGCCGATGCCGCGAGTATTTCGAAGGGTGACGCGCAGTCGGCGGTTGATGCGGTGTTTTCCGTCATCACCGGCGAACTGAAAAAGGGCGGCGATGTCCGGCTTGTCGGCTTCGGAAATTTCACCGTGTCAAAACGCGCCGCGTCGACCGGCCGCAATCCGCAGACCGGTGCGGAAGTGAAGATCCCGGCGCGCACCGTGCCGAAGTTCTCGGCCGGCAAGGGCCTCAAGGACGCGGTCAACTAAGCGCCCTCCTAAAGTCTTTCAGAGAAAAGAAAAGCCGGCATATCCGGTTTTTCTTTTCTGTGCCCGCAGGTCGTTGGAAAGGCGGCGCTATGCCGTCGGCGCATCCGTGCGCATCAAGCCTTCTTTCTTGAGATCGGCCCACAGCGCCGATGGCAGTTTTGTGTCGAGCAGCGAGCGATTGCTTTCGACTTCGCCCGGCCGCTGGCCGCCCGGGACTACCGACACGACCGAAGGATGCAGCAGCGGGAACTGCAGTGCCGCCTCGATCAGGCGCACGCCGTGGCGCTTGCAGACGGCCTCGATGCGGGTGACGCGGTCGATGATATCCTGCGGCGCCTCCGAATAATTGTAGTAGGCGCCGGGCTTCGGCCCGGTTGCCAGGATGCCGGAATTGTACGGCCCGCCGAGAACGATGCCGATGCCGCGTTGCTGGCATAGAGGCAGGAAAGACTGCAGCGCCTCCTGCTCCAGCAGCGTATAGCGCCCGGCAAGCAGGAACAGGTCGAAATCGCCGCGCTCGGCCAGCGTCTGGGCAACCGGCCACTCATTGATGCCGCCGCCGAACGCCTTGATCACGCCCTGGTCGCGCAGTGCCAGCAATCCATAGTAGCCCGAGCTCATGAATTCCTGGATGCGCTGGTCCGAGGCTTCCTTGCTGCCATGGGTGAAGATGTCGACATCGTGCACGAAGAGGATGTCGATGCGGTCGACGCCGAGCCGTTCCAGCGAGGCTTCGAACGAGCGCATGACGCCGTCATAGCTGTAGTCGTAGACCTCGCGGCGCGACGGCGTGTCGAAGAACTTGCCGATGCCGGTGCGCTGTTCCGGCGGGCAGGCGCGCATGATGCGCCCGACCTTGCTCGACAGCACGTAGTCGTCGCGCCTCTTCGAACGCAGGAACGGATTAAGCCGCGTTTCTGCGAGGCCGAGCCCATAGAGCGGTGCTGTGTCGTAGTAGCGGCAGCCGACCCGCCATGCCGCCTCCAGCGTGGCATTGGCATCCTCGTCGGACACGGCGCGATAGAGATTGCCGAGCGGCGCGGTGCCGAAGCCGAGCTCGGTGAAGTTGATGCCGCCATTGCCGATGCGGTCGAAATGCCGTGTCTTCATATGCTGTCGTTTCCTCATTTACGATTTGCCGTGACACTATCACGGCTGTAGCGCATCAAAAGCACTGCGTGTCGTTGGACACCAATTTTCGCGGTGATAGCATGAATGAAAACAAGCTGTTCGGGGCAAATGTGACTGAGATGTTCATGTGGTTCTCCGGTACCTGCAAGCTGGTGCAAATGTCATGACGGACGACGGCGAAAACCTGTTTGGGATTGCGCTGAGCGAACTTGGCACCGTGCTGGAGCGTATCAACGAAAGCCGCATTGACGCGGCTTGCGCCATCTTGGCCGGCGCGAAAAAGATCGTCACCTATGGCTGCGGCCGCGAGGCGCTGCAGGTCCAGGGTTTTGCCATGCGGCTCTACCATCTCGGTCTGCCGGTGTCGGTCGTCGGCGACATGACCACGCCGCCGCTGGGCGCGGGCGATGTCTTCCTCGCCAGCTCCGGCCCGGGCGAGACATCGACGGTGCTGACCTTGATGCGGGTCGCGCGCGAGGCCGGTGCCGTCGTCCTGCTGCTCACCGCGCAAGCCGACAGCACTGCCGCGAAGCTGGCCGACTTCACGCTGCTTATCCCGGCTCAGACCATGGCCGACGACCAGGGTCCGGAAAAGACATCCGTCCTGCCGATGGGCTCGGTGTTCGAAGGCGCGCTGTTCGTCCTCTTCGAAGTGATGGTGCTGAAGCTCAGGGATCTGACCGGCGTCTCGCCGGAAGCGATGCGCGCCCGCCACACCAATATGGAGTAGGTGTCATGCGCTACGAACTGATGCTGCCGCACCAGATCCGCAAGGCGATCGCCGAGAACCGGCCGGTCGTGTTGCCGCTCGGTGTGCTCGAATATCACGGCGAGCACATGGCCGTCGGCATGGACACGCTGGCCGTGGTCAAGAGCCTGGAACTGTTCGAAACGGAGGCCGAAATCGTCATTCTGCCGCCCTTCTATTACGGCGCGGCAAGCTATGCCGTTGCGGCGCCGGAAGGCAGCGGCTCGGTGCAGGTCGGCGGCAATGTGCTGGCGCCATTTGCGGAAGAATTGTTCTACAGCTTGCTGCGCATTGGCTTCCGCAACATCCACGCCATCATTCACCACCAAACCGAGAATTTTGCTGCCGGCATGCCAACCGATCTCGCCTTCAAGGCCGCCGGCCGACAAGCGATCTTCCGCTTCCTGGAGAAAGAACGCGGCGAAGGCTGGTGGGGCTCTGCGGCGATGGCTGACTATTATGCCGAGCACGCCGAGGGCAGCAATTTCTTCAACTGGGTACAGGTGCATCCGCTGATGCCGGCTTCAATGCACAGCCAGTACCCGTTCGACCATGCCGGCACCGGCGAGACGTCACTGATGCTGGCGCTGTGCCCGGAAGCGGTGGATGCCGGCCGCTTCGCCGACAACACCGGCTGGTACACGGCAAGTGCGCCCGAAGCCTCGGCGGAACTGGGGCAAAAAGGGGTTGCCATGATCCTCGATCATTTGCGGGCAACACTTTTGGGTTAGGTGCTGTCTAGATCCCGGACGACCGGGCTCTTAGCCTTCCGCCTGATAGTCGGCCATGGTCTTTTCGGGATCGACCTTGGTCGCCGCAGCCCAGATGAACGTGCCGGCGCCGCAGATAGCCAGCAGGACGTAAATCACGATGCCGAGTGCCATCAGGTTCGCGTAGAGGCCGAGAAGCAGCATGATCAAGCCGCCGGCAATCATCGCCATCACAAAACCGGCGACTACGGCCCGGCCTTCCCAACTGATCGGCATCACGCCTTTGGCGTAGCCGCTGCCGCGCCTGTTGCGTGCGAACCAGTATTTGTTGGCCATCGCCTATTTCACCGCGCCCGCCGTCATGCCCATGATCAGGTAACGCTCGAGCGCAATGCCGATGACGGCGAGCGGTGTGATGGCCGCGGTGGCAAGCGCTGCCATCGACCACCAGTTGATGCCTTGTGAGCCGGTCTGGCTCGCCACCATGACAGGAATGGTCTTGGCATCGGTCGAGGTCAAAAGCGCGGCGAAGAAATACTCGTTCCAGCACAGCACCATCGCCAGGATGAAGGCCGCGACCATGCCCGGCAGCGCGATCGGCATGACGATGCGCAAGAAGGCACCCCAGATCGACAGGCCATCGACGAGTGCTGCCTCCTCCAGCTCGACAGGGATCGAATTGAACTGGTCGCGCATGATCCAGATGACGATCGGCAGTACCATCAGCGTGTAGAGCAGGATCAGCCCGACGCGCGTGTCGAGCAGGCCGACTTCCCGGTAGAGCACGAGGAAGGGCAGGGCCAATACCACCGGCGGCAGGATCAACTGCGACAGGAAGAAGAAGGAAATGTCCTCGTTCCTGAACCAGGCGAACTTGTAACGATAGCGGGTCAGCCCATAGGCGGCGAGGCTGCCGATGACGATGGCGAGGGTCGACGCGCCGACCGAAGTGATGACCGAATTCATGAAGCGCTTGATGAATTCGTCGCGCACCGTCGACGTCCGAAAGATCGAGTCCGGCGACAGGCCAAGCGAACGCCAGCCCTTCCAGTCGGGTTTGAAATCGACGAACGGGATCAGATGGCCCTGGGTGACGTCGACCGCGGTCTTGAACGAGGTGGTTATCGTCCAATAGATTGGGAACAGGCAGATGAAGGCCCAGAAGATGAGGGCACCGTAGATGAAGACGCGGTTGGCGAAGAACGCCGCCGGCGAGCGGATTTCGGAGGCGGCAAAGTCGGTGGTTTGAACGCTCATCTTGCCGGCCCGATCAGTTGACGTTGCGCACGAAGCGGCTGGCGAATTTCAGTAGCCAGGTCACAAACACGATGATGATGATCAAATAGGCCATCGCCAGCATCGTGCCGTAGCCGACATTCGAACGGTCGCGATATTCGCGGTAGATGAAGCTCGACACCGAATCAGTCGCGCCGCCCGGGCCGCCGGAGGTAACGGTGATGATGATATCGGCGAGCTTCAGCTTGAAGATGATGCGCAGGATGACCGCCGTCACCGAGACCGGCAGCATCAGCGGGAAGGTGACCTGCCAGAAGGTCTGCCAGGCGGTGGCGCCATCGACACGCGCTGCCTCGAGCACCTCGCGCGACATCGCCTGCAGGCCGGCAAGCAGCATGATCATCATGAACGGGATGAACGTCCAGGCATCGAGCACCATGATCGAGATGCGGGCGGTGATCGGATTGGAGAAGAAGGCCGGGTTTTCCCAGCCGAGATGCCGCGCCAGCGTTGCGGCCGGCCCGAAGCGGTATTCCATCAGCGACTTGCCGATCATCCACGACACAGCCACCGGCGACAGCATCAGGGGCATGAGAAAGACGACGCGGAAGAATTTTCGCGCCCGGATCTGCGCGTTGAGCAGCAGCGCCAGGCCAAAGGCGATGACATATTCGACGAACACGGCCAGCACGTAGAGCACCATGTTGAACAGGGCGTTGCGATAATAGGCGTCGTTCAGCATCTGCCAGAAATTGTCGAGCCCGTTGAACTGCCGGCCGCTGAAGGAACTGAGGTTCCAGTCGGTCAGCGCGATGTAGAAGCCGAACAATGTCGGGAAGATCACCATGGCAATGGTGAACAGCAGCGCCGGCAGCAGGAACAACGCGCGCTGGCCATCCTCGCCGCGCGTCAGCACCTGGCCGATGCCGAGCGCGACACCCCACAGCACATAGGCGTAGACCACCGGCCGCCACGTCTCGAAGCCGATAGTGTCGACATCGCTCTTGTAAAGGATCTGCAGCGCAATCACCGCCAGAAGGCCTAGCGTTGCAGCAGCCATCAGCGCCCAGCCAAGCCGTTTGCGGCTCCGCGGTATCAGGTCGGATGGCACGGCGCCTGCCGGCCATTCACTTGTCGACAGAGTCTGGTCAGCCAGGGTCCGGTCAGCCACGCGTCTTGCCCGTTCACAGGAGGCTCGATGACCGGCCGAGCCGGTCGAGGCCAAGTCGGTCAAGGGGAGGTCCGGCGGCTGTACGCCGCCGGACCAAGTTTCACTATCTCAACCTACATGCCGAGTGAGGCCTTGTAGAGCTTGATCTGGTTGTCGCGGCCGATCTGGTCGGTCAGCTTCTCCCAGGCGGCTGCGATGGCGTCGGCGCCTTCCTGCGCCTTCATCTTGCCGGCAAAGGTGTTGGCCAAAATGTCCTCGGCGGCGCTGTAATACTGGAAGATGCCGGGGATACGCGGCTCGATCGCCGCGTTCGGATGGTTGTAGCTGTCGGCTTCCGACTTCAGATACGAGGTGATGAACGCCTCGTCGTAGCCCGCCGCCACCCATTCCGGAATGTTGAAATGCGAGTTGCGATAGGGCTGGAAACCCGACGGATAGGCCGCGCACCAGAGCGACAGGTCCTTGCCGCCGAGATGGGCGGCGGCAGACCAGGCCGCCTTCTTCTTCTTTTCGTCGCCGTCGACGCGGGCCATGACATAGACGCCCCAGCCGAGATAGGCGCAGTTCGGCGCATGGTTCGGCCCGCTGGCGAGCTTGTCCCACTGGCCGGTCTTGGAGTTGTAGACATCGTCCGAGCCCGGCAGGATCGAGAAGCCGGTGATGTCGCCGACGACCGAGGAATCGTTGGTCTTGACGTTCGAACCGACGTCGCCCCACCAGGTGACCATCGAACCGGTGCCTGCCAGGAATTGCTGGAAGGCGGTGGTATTCGGGTCGGCGTTGATCTGGTCGGCAGGTTCGGAGGGCAGGGCATCGATGACGTCCTGGATCGCCCGCACCCATGCCGGATTGTTGACGCGCGGCTTCATCGTGTCGGCATCGAACAGCCATGCCTTGTCATCGGGATGCTTGGCGTAGGCGCTGGCGCGGCTGCCGAGGAAATAGAAGCCGAAACCGCCCCAGGGCTTGGGCGCATCGAGGTAGCCAAAGACATCCTGGCCGTTTACCTGCTTGCCCTTGAGGAATTTCGTCACCGCCTGCACCTGCTGCCAGGTCTTCGGCACGCCCCATTCGCCTTCTCCGCCGCCGTCCTTCCAGGCCTTGGCGAGGTCGGCATCGGCGAACACGTCGGTGCGGTAGTTGAAGTTATGCGCGTCGCCGTCAACGGTGACGCGATATTGCTTGCCGTCCCAGGTGCCGACCGGCGGCTGCAGATAGGCCACGACGTCCTTCATGTCGATCTGGTCCTTGACCCAGTCCGGCATCTCGGAGGTGAGACCCTTGCCGCAGACGTCGCCTTCGAACGGTGCTCCCATTTCGATGATGTCGAAATCGACGGTGCCGGTCGCAATCGACTGCTGCAGGCGGGCGTTGTAGTCAGCCTGCGCCAGGTCGATCCAGTTGATCTTGGCGCCGGTATAGGTCTCCCACGGCTTCAGGAAGCCGCGAAACAGCACATTGTGCAGGTTCTGATTGTTGAGGCCCATGAAGGTGAGTTCGACACCGGCGAATTCGCCTTCCTTGACATTGGCCTTGGTGGCGCCCAGGCAAAGCTCGCCGACCTGCTGGAAATCGGCATCGGTCGGCTGACCCTTGCCGACGCCCGGGATCTGCAGGATCTGCGCGCGCAGGTCATCGGCGGCCGCAGCCGGGCGCGTCAGGGCACCAAGTCCGGCGCTTGAGGCCGCGGCGAGGGCGGCCATGCTGGCCGCTCCCTTCAGCACGTCGCGGCGGGTGGCCCCGGCGCGGACAAGTTGGTTATAAAGGCTGACTTTCATCTCGTTCCTCCCAGAAGATCAATCGTGAATTGGTTCAGATGGTGGAGCGCCGATTATGTTCCCCAACGACAGCGACTCCCGTAAATAGCGGCCCGAATTCTCCCTCCCGCGACGCCTCGCATTGAGTGCCGGACAAGCGTACCGGTGCGCCCGGAACAGGGTCATAAGCCGGGCACTGTCACTATTCGCACAACGAAGTGCGGTGTCAACGTGAATGGGTTTTTTATCTATAAGAGACCGACTTGCTCTCGCCGTTTGCGTTGTTTAGCTTCACGGCAACTGAAGGGGGAATGATGGCTCAAGTCGCGATCCGCAATGTGGCCAAGGCGTTCGGAACCGTCAAGGTTCTGCACGATGTCAGCGTCGACATCGCCGACGGACAGTTCGTGGTGCTGGTCGGGCCTTCCGGCTGCGGCAAGTCCACGCTGCTGAGGATGGTGGCCGGGCTGGAAACGGTTTCCGGCGGCACCATCGCCATCGGCGAGCGCGTCGTCAACCATTTGCCGCCGGCCAAGCGCGACATCGCCATGGTGTTCCAGAACTACGCGCTCTATCCGCACAAGACGGTCGAGCAGAACATGGCCTTTGCTCTCAAGCTGCGCAAAACTGATCCGGCGGTGGTCACTGAGCGGGTCAAGCGCGCCGCCGACATCCTCGACCTCAACCCCTACCTCAAGCGCTATCCGCGCCAGCTCTCGGGCGGCCAGCGCCAGCGCGTCGCCATGGGTCGCGCCATCGTGCGCAACCCGCAGGTGTTCCTGTTCGACGAGCCGCTCTCCAATCTCGATGCCAAGCTGCGTGTCCAGATGCGCACCGAGATCAAGGAACTGCACCAACGACTGAAGACCACCACCATCTACGTCACCCACGACCAGATCGAGGCCATGACCATGGCCGACAAGATCGTGGTGATGCGCGACGGTCGCATCGAACAGGTCGGCGCGCCGCTGGAATTGTTCGACCGGCCGGCCAATCTGTTTGTCGCCGGCTTCATCGGCTCGCCCTCGATGAACCTGCTCAAGGGCGTCGTGCGCAAGGGCGACAAGCCCGTCGTCGAGATCGCCGGGACGCCGTTCCCGATCGCATCGAGCAATACCGTGGAAGATGGCCGCAATGTCGTCTACGGCGTGCGGCCCGAGCATCTCGAAATCCATCCAGATGGTGTCCCAGCGAAGATTTCGGTGGTCGAGCCGACCGGTTCCGAGACTTTGGTGTTCCTGCGCTTCGGCGAGGGCGAGATGGTGGCGCTGTTCCGTGAGCGCCACGACTTCAAGCCGGGCGACACACTGCACCTGAAACCGCGGCTCGACCAGGTGCATCTCTTCGACGCAGAGACCGGCAAGCGTCTCTGATTTCGCCCCAGCAAACTTCGCGAGGAATACCATGCTCAAAGGAATCAATCCGCTGCTCAATGCCGATGTGCTGCAGGCGCTGCGGGCGATGGGCCACGGTGACGATCTGATTATCGCCGACACCAATTTCCCGTCCGATTCGGTGGCGCGCCAGACCGTGCTTGGCCGGCTGCTGCGCATCGATGCGTCGGCGGCCGACGTGGTCAAAGCGGTACTGTCGCTCTATCCGCTGGACACCTTCGTCGACGACGCGGCCGCGCGCATGGAGATCGTCGGCAAGCCGGACGACATTCCCGCCGTGCAGCAGGAAGTGCAAAAAGAGATCGATGCCGCCGAGAGCAAGGCCTGGCCGATGATCTCGGTCGAGCGCTACGCCTTCTACGAACGCGCCAAGAAGGCCTATTGCGTCATCCAGACCGGCGAGCGCCGCTTCTATGGCTGTTTTGCGTTCCGCAAGGGCGTCGTGCCGCCGGATGCGGAGTAGCGGCATGCCGGCGAAACCGATCGTCATGAAGCCGGTTGTCATATTGGGCGTCTTCGTCGCCGATACGGCCTACCGCGCCGCCCGCCAGCCGCGCATGGGCGAGACGATCCTGGGCACGTCCTTCACGCTCGGCCCAGGCGGCAAGGGCTCGAACCAGGCGGTGGCAGCCGGCCGGCTCGGCGCCGATGTCACCTTCCTTACCCGCCTCGGCGTCGATCCCTTTGCCGATATGGCGAGACAGACCTGGTCGCACGCCGGCGTGAAGAGCGCCGTCATCGACACGCCGGAAAGCTACACCGGTGCCGCCTATATCTTCATCGAGGAGACGAGCGGCAACAACGCGATCATCGTCAGCCCTGGTGCGGCGATGCTGATCTCGCCCGCCGATATCGAGGCAAATGCCGGCCTGATCCGCGCGGCCGGCGTTTTCGTCACCCAGCTCGAACAGCCGATCGAGGCGGCGCTGGGGGCGCTGGAGATCGCGCGCGGGGCAGGGGTGACCACCATCCTCAACCCGGCGCCGGCGGCCAGGCTTCCGGACCGTATCTACACGCTTTGCGACTATGTCACGCCGAACGAGACTGAGGCCGAGGAACTGACCGGCATCAAGGTATCCTCCATCGACGATGCCCGCCGTGCCGCCGACAGCCTGCTCGAGAAGGGCGTGGGCGCTGTCATCGTGACGCTCGGCGAAAAGGGCGCGCTGCTGCACACGGCCGACCGTTCCGAGCATGTCGCAGCGGTCGCCGCCGGCCCGGTCATCGAGACCACGGGTGCGGGCGACGCCTTCAATGGCGGCCTGGCTGCGGCGCTGTCGAGGGCGATGGAACCCCTGCAGGCGGTGCGCTTCGCCTGCGCCGTCGCCGGCATCTCGGTGACGCGCCGGGGCACCGCGCCGTCCATGCCAACGCTGCAGGAGGTCGAGGCGCTGCTGGCGAGAGGTTGAAGTTCGATTCGTCAGTGCCGAAGCTCATACGGCTAGAACCTGCGATCTCCCGCGTGACAGGCTATGCAAAGCCGGGTTGGAATTTCCTCCTACTTCAAACAGATGCGGACAAGCCGAAAGAACTTTGAACTGGTCAGTAAGCACTTGACCCTGTTCACAAGTGATCGCCCGTCGTGATATTGCGGAATGATGGGTGGGTTTTGGAAGGACGGGACTTGGGCAGTCGCCGTGGCGATTGCGATGTTTGCCGCAATCCTACTGGCGATGTGGTTCACGTACCACTGGGATTTCGCAGATCTCTGCGGCGCCGACGAAACGGCTGGCGAGTGTTTCCGCGAATGGTATGGATCTTCGGCGGGGTATTTGGCTGTTCTGGTAGGCGCGCTCACAATTTATCCGCTTTACCGGCAGATTGAAGAGCAAAGGAAACAGACTGAGTTTCAGCTCGGCGACGCATCCCCTACCATGGATATCACGCTGGATCTTGAGGACCATGAGCAGATTGTAGTTCGCATCGTGAATTGGAATAGACGCGGACTGGTAATCTGGGACCTCGAAATTCAGGGGATCGACGGTTCGACAACAGGAGTAATGGAATACAAAATCGATGGGAACGTGATCGAGAACCCTAGTGAATACTACCTGCGAGGATGGGAAGACAGAAGTCGAGGACCTAGAGTCGCACAATTCAAGCTTGCCGCTTCGGCTGGAGACGAAATCGTAAGCTCTTTTCCTATGACCACCCAGGTAGCTGTGCTCGTTCAGCTTTTTGGCGAAAGCCACAAACAGGTGTTGTTGCGTGCGAAACTCTTCCCGCAGGAAGAAGGGTTTGAAATCATAGGTGGATAGGAACCGACGCGTCGACAGAAGCCTAGCGACAATTAAGAGCGGCGACGACAGAGGCCTAGCGAGAATTAAGGGCGACGACGTCTCGGAAAGATTCACTGGTTCGATTTCGCAGCTGCCCCTGACGACAGAATTGGGATATGGATCCCGTAGAACAGAACGTTGCAAACGCTTGGGGGAGCTTGCGTGTTTTCTGATGTCGCAGCCTTGCAGGCTGCCTTACTTAATAAAGAGCCGAAGTCGTTCGTCTCGCACCACATTTTCGAACCAATCCCTTTTGCTTTCAAAGATGACCTCGCCCTGTGGATTGAATGGAAACGCAAACTTGCGGACGCACTTGACGTCGATCCGCAAGATATCGTGATGACGGGAAGCGCGGCAGTTGGTTACAGCCTGAACCCGCACAACGATTTCAAGGCATTTGATAACGGTTCAGATTTTGATTGCGGTGTAGTTAGCAGCTACTACTTTGATATAGCCTGGCGGTATTTGAGGCAGTTGAGAGTCTCATGGCTTTCGCTCCCGCAGCCGACTAGAAATGCAATTACAAGCCATCGTAAGACTTACGTGTTTGCAGGGACCATTGCTGCCGATAAGATGCTTGGAATACTTCCGTTTGGCCAGACGTGGCAGGCGGCGCTTGATACAATGAGTCAGATCGATCCGACAAAAGGGCGAGACGTCAAGCTGCGTCTCTATAAGGACTTTGATTCTTTGCGATACTACCAAGCTAGCAATGTTGAGCGTTTGCGAGATTCGCTCGGCGGGCAGGCTGAGTCCGAACCAATCGGAAATAACGACAGCGACGACATATTGATTGAGGACGGCGAATGACCCAGCCTGATAACTTTCTCCATACGACACATCGAACAATTACGTGGTTTAAAAAGGCGTTCGCGAACAATGAGCTTGTTCTTGCCGCCCCTTTCCAACGGAATCCGGTTTGGACGAACCTTCAGAAATCATATTTGCTTGACACTGTTCTGAACGGGTTGCCGATACCTGAGCTTTATATGCAGGATCTTGTAAATGAGACCGGCGAAGAGAAGCATATCGTCGTCGATGGGCAGCAGCGTATACGAGCGGTCCTTGAGTATGTTCTAGCCACATTCTCGCTCGAGGGGAACGATGTTGCCAAAAATTGGCGCGGCTTAAAATTTGACGACCTGTCTGTCGACGACAAAAAAACTATCTTTAACTATAAGTTTGTCGTTCGTATTTTGCCACCGGAACTAAAAGAGGAGGACATCCGCCGGATTTTCGCAAGGTTGAATAAGAATGTTGTTGCACTGACGGACCAAGAGCTTCGGAACGCGACCTATTGGGGGCCGTTCATCAAGGCAATACAACATATGGCTGATGAGGATTCGTTCTGGGCCGACTGTGGAATTTTCTCCGCAAACGATCACCGACGTATGAACGATCACGAGTATATTAGCGAATTGGCTATTGCATATTTACATGGTCCTCAAAACAAAAAAGATCGGCTCGACCATTATTATCAGCTCTATGAAGAGCAGTTTGAAGATCGAGATAACCTTGTAAAATCTTTTAGCGCGGTCACGTCTGAAGTGGGGAGAATAATACCCAAATTAGCAGGGACTCGATGGAAGAAAAAATCGGACTTTTACACGATGTTTTTGGAATTGGCCGGACGAAAAGATAGGATTCCGTTCAATGAGGACAAGTTGCTGGAAATCTCAAACAACCTCATCACCTTCGGTCATAGAGTTGATAGTCTGCTCCGATTGGAAGAAAAGGATTGGGGTTCTCAGGACGCCAATGTGATTTCTTATGCGAGGAATGTCGCCCGAGCAGCCTCTGATCGCGCAAATCGCATCGCTCGCTCGGCGGCGTTCTCGCACTTCGTGTTTAAGGAAGAGCCAGTTCACACTCTGCCGGAGGCAAGCGAGGCGTCTGACGCAGTAGAGATTTTCATAGGCCTTAGCCCGCCAGAGGATCAAGATGGAGACTATGAGGTAGAGGGCACCACATCTTCTGAAGCCTCTGGATCGTCAGAAGCCTCTGGCCGATAGGAATGGGATCGCAGACTCTTTGACGTTTTCTCAAGTCAGGAAGGCGGTTCGCTGGACCGAATCCGTGAAAAGTCTGAATTGCCGGTTTGGCATTCAGACTACTGGCCACTTCTCAATCAGCAATTGACTGAGAAATGGCGCGAGTGACGGGGCTCGAACCCGCGACCTCCGGCGTGACAGGCCGGCACTCTAACCAACTGAGCTACACCCGCGCATGGACGAGCACGTGTCAGCCGTGTTCGTCGTTGGGGCGGTGGATAAGGGGTAACCCACCGGGTGTCAAGCGGACCCGGACAGCATAACAGCAAACAGGAGAAGGTTTTTTGACAAGCCGAACTTTGTTGCCGAAAGGCTCCCGGCCAAGCCACTCGCCGCTCATTTGGCCTTGCGAAGCCGGCCCTAACTGCTTAAAGGTCCGGCCCGGGGCGGGCGATTAGCTCAGTTGGTAGAGCGCTTCGTTTACACCGAAGATGTCGGCGGTTCGAGCCCGTCATCGCCCACCATTTTCCTCGATGTGTTCAGTTTGGGCTACACCGCTCAAGCTGATCGCCCAGGTGAGACGCGTCCGACCACTGTGCTACTCGGACTTTGGTCTGATTCAAACTGTCTTTCCGCAGGGACTTAAGTCTGATCTGCTTGCCTCTCATGAGGGAAACGATTGCCGAAAGCTACAACTTGCAGTATCTCAATTGCGTATGGGCATGGGCGGGAGCGAAAATATTCCTGGATGGCTTGCGAGTCATCTTCCGGACGATCCCGTGATCGCAGGAGATCTCGCGGATAAGATATCGAAGGAAGCTGAAAAAAACCGGCTTCCAGGCGAACGGGTTGTGAAGACAACCCGTAACGAAGAAGACACCTTCAAGAAAGAACAAGTCGAAGCTTATCCCGACGCCGCGGTTGCAGGAGTCTTTGCCAGCGGTTCATTCCTCGCCCTGTTGGTATTAGCCATTTATCTGCTTTATGTGCTCTCGATTGTGGCCGGGGGAACGGTCGTGGATGTTCCCTTGCCGCCCATACTGAACTAGTAGACGCTCCGCCAACACTCGGATTAGCCCCGCACCGTGTTGATGCTGGTGACTTTCGTGTCTGCGGTGGAGCACGCGACGAAGGTTTCGTTCCCGCGGCAAAGGTGTTCACGCGGGCAACTGGCTGCTGCAGAACGGCAGCATTGTACTTCCATAGGCCTCCCGGTTCTTTGCAACTTGGGCGATTGGCTTGTCGCAGATCAGCCTGCAATCGCCGGAGCGTGAGCAATCCGTTTCGCCACATAAACACAACGCTTTGATGAATCAGCGTCCTGCACCACCTCAAATCCAATCGCCTTGTAGAACCTTAGCGCGCCATCGTTCTCCGGCATGACTTCGAGGTGGATGCCGGTCGAGCCGCTCGCGGCAAGCCCCTGCTCGAGGAAGGCCATCGCGCGCCGGCCGATGCCTTTCCCGCGCGCCTGCGGCAACAGGTCGATATGGCCATGCGACGGATAGGCGGTCAGCGCAGGCGGAACAGCGAAATCGGGATGATGGACCCGATGCCGCGCCCAGTCGCTGCCGCGCCAGCGCGAGCTGTCGGGTCCGGGGTCTGCCACGCGCCGCTGAAGGTCGGGATACCAGTCTGATGCCAGGCTGGCATTGAAAGCGCCCGTATCGGCCGCGCCAAGCAGGTAGCCGGCCGCACCTGCGGGACTATCGATAATGAAGGCCAGCTCGGGTTCGAGCACCTGGTAGGGAATGGTGTAGAGGAGGCCGAGCAGGTCCGGGTCGTCCTCGCGGCCGCTGGCGTCCTTGCCGGCATCGCCGGTCTTGAGACAGATCATCGCAAGCGCTGCATGATCGGCGGTGGTCGCCCGGCGCAGGAAGAAACCGCCGCCGAAATCGACGATCATGGCGGCAGCAGCCGGAAATCCTTGCCCTCGGGCAAAAGCTGCCCGCCGTCGACGATAATGGTCGTGCCGGTGATGTAGCTGGCGTCGTCGGAGGCCAGGAACAGGAAGGCATTGGCCACGTCGCGCGGGCTGCCGAGGCGGCCGAGCGGGATGGCGTCTTCCATGTTCTTGATGAAGGCCGCACCGCGATGCTGCTCTATGCCTTCGGTGAGGATGTTGCCGGGCTCGACGCCGTTGACGGTGATGCCGTAGCCGGAGAATTCGAGCGCAGCCGAACGGATCAGCCCGTTGATGCCGGCCTTGGTCGCCGAATAATGGCCGTGGCCGGGACTGGTGACATGCGGGCCGGTGATCGAGGAGGTGAACAGCATGCGGCCAAAACGCTGTGCCTTCATCGGCACCAGCGCCGCGCGTGCGGCGACAAAGCTGCCGCGCAAATTCACCGCCATGACCCGGTCCCAATCGTCGGGACTGGTGTTTTCCAGCAATTGCCAGGGATAGATGCCGGCATTCTGGACCATGATGTCGAGCCGGCCGTGATGCGCTAGCGCCAGCGCCACGGCGGCTTGCGCATCGGCCATCTGTGAAATGTCGGTGTGTATGAAGGCGGCGCCGAGCTCGTCCGCAGTCGCTTGCCCGGCCTCAACCTCGGTATCGGCCAGGACAAGCGTCGCGCCCTCTTCGGCAAAGCGTTGTGCGATGCCCTTGCCGATGCCGCGCGCACTTCCGACGATCAGCGCGACCTTACCTTCCAGACGGCCGGTCATGCGAGCCTCTGGCGGATGGTTTGCTTGAAGGCGTCGAGCAGCACGGCGGCGAGGACGAGCAGGCCGTGGATCACCTGGGTGAAGTTGGCCGGCAGGCCCATCAAATTAATCGCCGTATTGATGGCGGAGAGCAGCAGCACGCCGGCATAGACACCGGGCAAGGTGCCGACGCCGCCCTTCAGGCTGACGCCACCGATGACGACCGCGGCGAAGGCGTTGAACAACAGGCCGACGCCCAGATTGGCGGTGGCGCCGGAGGTACGGATTGCCAGCAGCCAGCCGGCAAGGCCGGCGATGGCACCGGCGAGAACAAAGGCTATGACCAGGTTGCGATTGACGCGGATGCCGGCGCGGAACGTCGCCGTCTCGTTGCCGCCGATCATGACCAGGTGCCTGCCAAAGGGCGTCTTGGCCATGATCAGCGAGAACACCACGAAGCACGCAATGGCGATCCAGGCCGTCAACGGCAGGCCGCCCAGGCGCTGGATGCCGAACCAGCGGATTGCCGGCGCAAGGTCTTGTGCCGAGCGGCCACCGGAGATGACCAGCACCAGGCCGCGTACCCAGATGTAGGAGGCCAGCGTGATGATGAAGGCGCTCATCTTCACCCTGACCACCAGATAGCCGTTGAAAGCGCCGATGAGGGCGCCGACGGCAAGCGCGATGAGCAGCGAAACCGGAACCATCAGCCATTGCGGCTGCAACTGGATGCCAAGGCCGATGCCCGACGAGCAGAACAGGATGCCGACCGCCATGGCGCTGAGCGCCGCCACCGATTCGACCGACAGGTCCATATGGCCGGCGATGATGACCAGCGCCAAGCCGATCGACATGACGCCGAGCACGCTCGAGGCCTCGATGATGTTGGCGAAGATGCCGAGCTGAAAATAGTTCGGGATGAGGATGGAAAAGACCACCAGCACGAAGACCAGCATGAACCAGACAAGATTGTCGAGGATGAACTCGAGGGTTTGGCGCGTGCGAGGGTTCATCTGCGGATCCGGTTGGCGCATGACCCGAAGAACCACTCGGTCGTCGGAAAGATCAGGCGCGGTTGAAAATTGCTGCAGCATTCCCGTGCGCGTCCGTTTGAACGCACCGGGCTGCAGGGCTGGGCTCCGGGCCTGCGTGGCCCGGAGCTTCTGGCGAGTTCGCTATTCGACCGGCTTTATGGTTTCGGCCGGCGGCTTCATGTTGCCCCAGAAGGCTGGGTTATCGACATTTTCCTTGGTGATCGCAGCGCCGGGGATCTTGATGTTCGGCCCCCACGCTTCCTTGGTCAGGGTCGATTTCAGGCCAAGCACATCATATTCGCCGGGCTTGATCTCCTGCTTGTTGACCACCTTGTCCATGAACATGGCGACCGCCGCGGCCTGGGCGTAGAGCGGCTGCTCGACTTCGACATTGAGCCAGCCCTTGCGGATCAGGTCGAGGCCGACCGGAGCGCCGTTCGAACTCATCAGCATGACGTCGCCCGGTTTCTTGCCGGCGGCCTCGAGCGAGGCGACGGCAGCGACCGAAAGATGCGCGGCGTGGCTGAAGATCAGGTCGATGTCGGGGTTGGCGAGCAGCTGGTCGTTGACGATGGTCCCGGCTGCATCCGCCGCCCATTGCATGGCCGGCAGCGAGATGATCTTGACGTCCGGGAACGCCTTCATCTTCTCCTCGAAACCCTTCTGGATATCGAGCGTATAGGGATCGCCCGGATCGCCGAGCACCTGCAGGATCTTGCCTTTCACCGAGCCGTTCTTCGCGGTCAGGAGTTTTTGCGCCTGGTCGGCGGCGACGTAGCCGATCTCGACGGTTCCGGCCACCGAGGTGAAGTCGGACGGCGTCGAGGTGATCTGGCGGTCGAACTCGACGACCGGGATGCCGGCGGCACGGGCGGCCTCGATCGACGGTTTCAGCGCATTGAAATCGACGGCGGCAAGGATGATCGCCGCCGGCTTGAGCGCGATGACGTCGTTCATCTGCGATTGCTGAGCGTCGGTCTTATTGTCGGCGTTCAGCGTCTTCATCTCGTAGCCGACCTGCTTCAGGAACAATTCCAGCGCGCTCACCGAGCCGGTCTGGAACTCATCGAGCAGTGTCGGCACCATGTAGTAGACGGTGCCCTTGGACTGAGCGAATGCCGGCGTGAGCGTGGCAAAGGCCAGTGCCAGGATACCGAAGACGGAAAGAAGTATTTTCTTCATGTCGTTCGCTCCTCTTGCGCCGGACCCCTCATTTGTCCCTCAGCTCGCCGGTCCGGCACCGGCAAGCGTCTCTCCGGTGATCATGTTGATCACCGCGTCGGGACTTGTTTTGTTGCGTGCGACATCGCCAGCCACGACGCCTTGCCGGATCACCACGATCCGGTCGGCGACCTGGAAGGCCTGTTGCATGATATGGGTGATGATGACGACGCCGATACCCTGGCTCGCCACCTGGCGGATCATGTCGAGGCCGCGCCGCGTCTGCTCGACGCCGAGCGCTGCGAACGGCTCGTCGAGAAGCACCAACTTGCCGCCAAAATGCACGAACCGGTTGAGCTCGATGGCCTGCCGCTGACCGCCGGAGAGGTGCTCGACATTGGTGCGAAGCGAGGGAATGCGGGTGCCGGCGCTGGCCAACGCCTTTTGCACCACCTGCTCCATGGCGCGCTCGTCGAGCACCGGAATGCCGAGAACCTTCCTGGTGATCTCGCGGCCCATGAAGAAATTGGCGACCACGTCGACATTGGTGCAAAGCGACAGGTCCTGGTAGACGGTCTCGATCCCCGCGGCCTTGGCCTCGGCGGGGGATTTGGCGAGGAATTCCTTGCCTTCGAACAGCATGCGGCCGGAGGTCGGCTCGAGCCCGCCGGCAATGATCTTGACCAGCGTCGATTTGCCGGCGCCGTTGTCGCCGAGCAGCGCCACCACTTCGCCCTTGCCGATAGAAAAGCTGATGCCTTTCAGTGCTTCGATGGCACCGTAATTCTTGGCAACGTTATCGAGCACCAGCAGCGGTTCGCTCATGCCGCGATCCCCTTGTTATGCAAGAGATCCCGCCCGCGTTCGCGTTCGGCGGTGAAGATCTGGCCGAAGCGTGGCGAAAGCACCCCTGAGACGGCAAGCGCTGCGGCGCCGCGCAACACCGCATGCTGGCCGCCGCGCGCGACGCTGACGCGGGGCGTCGTGCGGTCGCTTCGCGCCGAGACCGAGTTGGGCAGGTGCGCAGCTGCGCCGGCCAGTCTTTCGAGCAGGTCGGTGGACGCCAGCCCGCCAAGGATGATGGTTTCGGGGTCGAACAGGTTTTCGATGATGGTGATGGCGTTGCGGAAGATCGGCGCGATCTCGCTCACCCAGTCGGCGTCGGCGACGTTGCGGCGCCGCAGCGCCTCGAGCGAAAGATACCGTTCGAGGCAGCCGCGATTGCCGCACGGGCAGGGCTCGCCGCCCGGCACCACGGGAATGTGGCCGATTTCGCCGGCATTGCCCCAGGCGCCGCGCAATGCGGCTCCGTCATGCACCATGACGCCGCCGAGGCCGACACCGAAATAGAGATAGTAATATTCGGAATAGGCCGTGCCGAGGCCATAGAGGCGCTCGCCGATGGCAGCCGCCGCCATGTCGGTTTCGAAAAAGGCCGGCAGCCCGGTCGAGGCGGCCAGCCGCTCGCGCAGCGCCACATCCTTCCAGCCGGTCATGGTGGTCGGACCGACAAAGCTCATGGACTCCACGCCAAACGGCCCGGGCAACGCCATGCCGATGCCGAGGACGCGGCCACCGGGCCGCAGTGCTGTCAATTCGAGTACCATGGCGCCGATCAGCTCGAAGGCGTGGTCGGGCGTTGCATTTGGGGCCTCGCGGTAGCTGCTCTCGATGACATCGCCGCTGAGGTTGATCAGCGCGGCATTGATGCCCAGCGGGGTGACGTGAATGCCGACGGCATAGCCGCCTTCCGGATTGATCCGCAGCGTTGCCGGGGGCAGGCCGCGCCCCTTGGGCTCTTCGCGCAACGACAGCACGTAACCGTGCTCTTCCAGCTCGCGAACGATGGTCGACACCGTCTGCACGGTGAGCCCGACCCGCCTGGCAATGTCGCCGCGGGCGATCGGCCCGTGAAGGCGGATGGATTCGAGCACGATGCGCCGATTATACGGCCGCCCGAACTCCTGATTGGTTCCCCGCAGTGCCATGCCTTGTGCCCTCGAGAGAGGCCAGACTGGCACTGAAGATTTATTCAGTCAAATGGAATTCAAAAATAAATTTACAGCCCGCGCCTGGCGGATGGCCGCTCGACGGAATGGTCAATAGCGGATGGCACGGCGCTCCAGCAGAACCACGATTGCGAACATCGCGATCGACAAGGACGACGACAGCACGATCGCCGCATAGAGCCGGTCCGACTGATAGTTGAAGGTCGCCTGGATGATGAGCGCGCCGAGGCCCTTATCCGACCCGATCCACTCGCCGACAATGGCGCCGATCACGGCCGTGGCCGAAGCGATTCTCAGCGAGGAGAACAGCATCGGCAATGCTCTTGGCAGGCGCAGGCTCCAGAAGATCTCCCAGCGCGTAGCCGATAGCACCCGGAACAGTTCGTGCTCGTTGTCGCTGGCCGAGTCCAGCCCGCGAATCATGTTGACCAGCGTCGGGAAGAAGCAGATCACCGCCGCGATCACGATCTTCGGCGTCATGCCGAGCCCGAAGATCAGGATGATGATCGGCGACAGCGCCAGGATGGGAATGGTGTTGAAGAACAGCACGATCGGAAAATAGGCGGCCTGCAGGATGCGGCTGTGCACGAACAGCACCGCCAGCAGCACACCGGCAAAATTGCCGATGACAAATCCCGCCAGCGCCTCGATCAGCGTCGGCCAGAGATTGCTGAGTAGCAAAGCAAGACTCTTCCGGAACACGCCTGATATGGCCGTCGGCGTCGGTACGATATAGGCCGGCACGCCGAGCCATGGCAACAGGAACTGCCAGGCGAGCAGGATCGAGGCCGCGCCAAAAACGGGCAGGGCGACGGCCAGCGCCGATGGCAAGGGCGCCTGCCTCATGAGGCCTGTTCCAGCGCGCCGCGCAGTTCGGCCATCGCGGCAACGATCGCCGGATCCTCGCGCGAACAGCGGTTGCCTGCCTGCTTGAACGGCCGCATGTCGAGGTCTCTGGCCAGGCGGCCCGGATTGGCGGCGAGAACGATGACCCGTTCTCCGAGATAGGCGGCTTCGGCGATCGAATGAGTAACGAAAAGGATGGTCGCGCCGGTGCGCCGCCACAACGACAAAAGCTCGTCGTTGAGGCGGTCGCGGGTGATCTCGTCCAGCGCACCGAAGGGCTCGTCCATCAAAAGCAGCCTGGGTTGCCCGAGCAGTGACCGGGCGATCGCCACGCGCTGGCGCTGGCCGCCGGACAATTGGTGCGGCAGACGCTCACCGAACCCGGCAAGCCCCATCAGATCAAGCAGCTCGTCGGTTCGATCGTCTATTGTCCGGGTAAGCCGGCCTTGTCCGACATCGAGCGGCAGGCGGACGTTGTCGCGCACGGTGCGCCAGGGCAGCAGGGTCGAGTCCTGGAAGACGAAACCGACATCGCGCCGCGAACGGACAGCATGCGGTGTGTCGCCAAGCACGCTGATCGAGCCGCCGAGCGGATCGAGCAAGTCGGCCACCACCCTGAGGAACGTCGACTTGCCGCATCCCGAAGGTCCAAGGATCGACAGGAAGGAGCCGGCCTCGACCGACAGGTCGAGACCGGAGAGCACTTTCACCACCGGCTGCCGGCCGCTATAGCCGACATCCAGCCTGCGGGCCTCGATCGCGTTCGCCATCAAGCCGCGGGCGCGTCGAGCTTGGGTCGGTCGGCGGCCGACAATTCGAGTATCTTGGTGGTGTAGACATCGGCTGCCGCGGGCCGGCCGTTCGGGTATTGGCCGACCTTGTCCAGCAGCGCCAGCTGCTCCTCGATCGAGGCGGGATCGAAGGTTCCCCATCCGTCCTTGGCGGTTGCACCGTCAAAGGAGAGTTTCAGCACCAGATTGATCGTCTTCTGCTCCCAGCCAAGGTCCATTTCCGGATAGGCTTCGACCATCTTCTTGACTGCTTCCTGCGGATTGGCGTGCACCCAGCCCCAGCCCTTGGCGACGGCGCCGATGAATTTCGCCAGCATTTCCGCATCCTGTTCGATCGCTGTGTCGGTAGCGAAATAGACGTCGGCATAGGAGTTCAGCCCGAGATCGCGCACCAGAAGATCGATCCGGTCGTCGCCGACGACGCTCAGCGCCTGGGTGTTGGTGATCCATCCGCCAATCGCGTCGACGTCGCCGCGCACCAGCGGCGCCTTGTCGAAGCCGACATTGACGACGGTGACCTCGGACGGATCAATACCGTTCTTGGCCAGGATCTCATCGATGACGAAGCGCGCCGTCGGCTGGATGCCGATCTTCTTTCCCTTGAGATCGGCCACGCCGCGGATCGGCTTGGCAGGCTTCGAAGTGAAGGCATAGGGACCGGTGCGGAAGCCGCAGGCGATGATCTTCACGGGCACGCCGCTGGCACGCGCCGCGTAGAGCTGCGGCGTTTCGGAAAACTGGCCGAGTTGTGCGGCGCCCGAAATCACCGGCGGCACCGTCGCCGCATTGGGACCGCCCGGGCTGAATTCCACCTCGAGGCCCACCTCCTTGAAATAGCCGTTGGCGACGGCTGCGATGTCGCCGATCTGTCCGTTGGACATCAGCCAATCATACTGGATGACGACCTTTCCGGCAGCCTTGGCGCCCGGCGTCAGCACGAGCTGCATACCGGCCGAAGCTGCCGCGACGGCGGCGAAGCCGGCTTTCACGAAGCTGCGGCGGTTCATGTCGTAGTCTCTGTTCCCACTCATTTTTCGCTCCTGTTGCAAGACGTTCTCGTCTCTTCATTGCGCGCCGTTCCCGTGGCGCGGCGTCGTCTACGGCTGTTCGTCGTGATAGTCGCCGGGGCCGCCGTCGAGCCAGGCGTATAGTTCCCAAAGCGTGTCGTCGGGATCGGTGAAATATGCGCAGCGCGCGTTCCAGACATAATCCTCCGGCGGGCCGTAGAAGGGCACGCCCTTGGCTGCCAGTTCGCCATGGAGCCGGTCGATCTCGCCGGGCGCGTCTAGCCTGACCGCCACGCAGACCTTGTGCGCCTGGCGCGGCGACCTCAACTTCGAGACGCCGGTGTGCCGGTTGATGTGATCGATCTCCCACGCCGCCAGCGTGACGCCCTCGCCATGAAAGTCGGCAAAGCCCTCGGCGCGACGCCGCAGGCGGAAGCCGAGTTTTTCGACATAGAATTCAACCGTCCGCTCGATATTTTCGACGAGCAGGCAGACGTCCGAAATCGCATATGCGCTTCCGACCGGCATGGCTACCTCCCTGTGCTGTGCGCGGCGCGCGATGCTGGCAGTTTGACGCCGACGCGGTCGGCGGCGCCGACGATGTGGGCGCGCATCGCCGCCTCGGCGGCCGTGGGATCGCCCGCGACCAGCGCCTCGTAGATGCGCACATGCTCCCCGACATTGACTTCGACCAGGTCGTGCAGCGGATTGGTGAGGCGCGCGTAGTGGATCGAGCGGCGGATCTGCTCGCAAACGAAGGAGATAAAGGTGTGGATGTAATTGTTGCCGGTCGCCCGTGCGATCTCGCGATGGAACAAAAGGTCGGCGTCGATGCTGCCTTCTTCCCAGCGCTCCTCGCCGCTCATCCGGTCTAGCGCCGCCTTGATTGCGTCGAGGTGCTCCTGCCCGCGCCGTTCGGCGGCGAGCGCAGCTGACTCGGCTTCCAGTATGCAACGCAGCTCGAACAGCCGCTCCATATTCCCGGTCGCTTTCAGCGCCTCGCCATCGATCCGGATCGAGGCGCGCTGCTCCGGCGCCAGCACGAAGGCGCCGACGCCTTGCCGGGCTTCGATCATGCCATCGGCCCTGAGTTGAGCGATCGCCTCGCGCACCACATTGCGACTGACGCCGAATTTTTCCGAGAGCTGCTGCTCGGTCGGCAGCCGCGTGCCCGGATTGAGGTCGCCGGATTCGATCTCGCGGCTGAGGAATGCGGCGACGCGATGCGGCAGCGCCTCCACCGTGCCGATAGCGGCCAGTCTTTGCTTCATGGAAAGGTCTCCGTCGATGGCAGAAGGCAGCCGGGATTCATCAATCCCTGAGGGTCGATCGTTGTTTTGAGGGCCGTGACGAGCCGGCGATGGGCAGGCGCCAGGCCGGCCCAGAAAGTGCGATGACGGGTGCGGCCGATACCGTGCTCGGCGCTGATCGAGCCGCCAAGCGCGCCGACGATCTGGTAGAGTCCGGCGGTGATCTCCGCGCCCTGGGCACGAGCTTCACCCTCGGCGAGCCCAAGCGGTGGCAGCACGTTGAAATGGATGTTGCCGTCGCCGGCATGACCATAGGCCTGCGGCAGCCAACCAGGATGTTCCAGCGCCACCAATTGGCGGGCCTGATCGATGAGGGCAGGGATGTCCGATATCCTGACCGCAAGGTCGGTGCGCACATGGTAGCCGCGTCTTGCCTGGCCCTCGACCAGCCCTTCGCGGATCGCCCAGAAGGCCCTGGCCTGTGCGACGCTTTCAGCAAGGACGGCCTCGGCAACCAGACCGCTCTCAATGGCTCCGGCCAGGAAATCGACCAGCATGGAGCGCAGATCGACCGTAGCACTTGCGGAGAGTTCGATCAGCACGTGGACGGGAGCTTCGACCGGCGAAACGATGTTGGCATCGATCAAGCGCGCGAGCGCGATGCACTCCGATCCAATGATCTCGAAGGCCGAAATCAGATCGGATGAGGCCCGGCGAGCCTGCCGGAACAGGGTGATGGCCGCTTCGAACGAAACGAGACCGACATAAGCGGTCTCGACCCGGGCCGGTTTCGGAAACAGCTTGAGCTCGACGCCGGTGATGATGCCGAGCGTTCCTTCGCTGCCGATGAAGAGCTGCTTCAGGTCGTAGCCTCGATTGTCCTTGCGCAGGCCGGAAAAGCCGCTCCACAACTCGCCATCGGGCAGGACGACTTCGAGGCCGAGGATGATATCGCGCGCCATGCCATAGCGCAGCACGTTGGTGCCGCCGGCATTGCTGGCCGCATTGCCGCCGATCTGGCAGCTTCCCTGCGCGCCGAGCGCCAGCGGAAACAGGCAATCCTCTGCTTCTGCCGCATCCTTGATGTGCTGCAGGATGCAGCCGGCATCGACCTGCAGGACGAAATTGTCGGCGTCGACGAGACGGATGCCGTTCAACCGCTCCAGACTGACGACCACCGCGCCCCGGGAGTCGATGTCGATTGCACCCGCCACCAGCCCCGTGTTCCCGCCCTGTGGGATGATTCCGAGCCCGAGCGTGCCGCAGAGCCGCGCCACAGCCTGGACTTCGCTGACGGAAGCAGGCTTCAGCACCGCAAGGGCTCCGCCGCGATGATCCCCGGACCAGTCCAAAAGGTATTTCGCCATGCCGGCAGCGTCGGCGGTCACGCCGCTTTGTCCGACAGCGCCCTCCAGAGCATTCAGAATTTCAGGCGGGATACCATGAACGGTCATTACAAGCCTGCTGGACTGAGGCATAGGCTTATACATATCATCCTACAACTGCGTCGGAGTCAACGCTGTGGGGCAGAGGCCCTCAAGGGCTGGAGCCGAATGTTTGCTGGGGAGAATAGAGCGAAGGGCGATCGCCCGAGGATACTTAGGTGAGGCCGCCTTGGCCTGGCTGCGCCGGCCCGATGCCGCTCAATTGCTGGGTTGTCTGAGGAGCAGCCCGGCTCCTAGAGATACCGCTCGACCTTCTTGCCGACGGCCAAAAACCGCAGCGGGTCGATCGCCTCGCCATTGTGGCGAACCTCGTAGTGCAGATGCGGGCCGGTCGAGCGGCCGCTGTTGCCGGTCTTGCCGATGATGTCCCCGGCATCGAGCTTCTGGCCGACGGCGACGTCGATTTTGCTGAGATGTCCGTAACGCGTCACAAAACCGTTGCCGTGGTCGACCTCGACCATGCGGCCGTAGCCGCCGTTCCAGCCGGCCTTGACGACGACGCCGGCTGCCGTGACCTTGGCCGGCATGCCGACCGGCGCCCTGAAATCCATGCCGGAATGCAAGGCGGCCGTGCCGAGGATGGGGTCGGTGCGCACGCCGAACGGGCTGGTGACGCTATGGCCGGGGGCGGGGTTGGCGAGCGGCAGCCGGCGCGCCTCCTTTTTCAGATGATCCAGCGCGTCAAGCGCCTCGTCCAACTCCTTGACCTTGCTGTCAAAGACCAACGAACTGTCGAGCGGTATCAGCGGGCCGCCGACATCGCTCTTTTCGAATTCGCTGTCGACCGGCAGGCCGGCGGCCTCGAGCGCCTGCGAGATCGCGTCGGCGCTCTTGTAGGCATTGTCGGCAAGTGCCGCGATGCGGGTGAGCTGCTGGCTCTCGATGGTCTTCAGCGAGTTGTTGATCGAAACGAAGAGCTTGTCTGCCCGGTCGGCCGCGCTTTCACTCGGCAGCGGATTGGCGCGGGTCGACCACAGCGAGAACGGCCTCGTGTCGTCGCTGGCAAGGGGGGCAGCAATGCTGGCGACGGAGTAGGCCATCGGCTGGGCGATGCTGCCGGTCGCGTCGGCGTGTTCGTCCGGCTTTGCCGTCGGCACGGGCGGCGTTGCGACCTCATTTTCGGCTCGTTCGAGGATCGGGCCGAGGCGGCCGTGACGCAGGCTGAGCTGGCTCTGCCGTTCCAGCAACTCGCTGACCTTGGTTTCCATCAGCTGCTGATCAAGAAGCTGGCGGCTGGTGATGCGGTCGACCTGGCCGCGCAATGCCGAGATGCGGTCTTCATAGGCCTGCTGCATGCGCGCCTGCCGCGCCGTCGTGGCGCCGATCAGGCCGTCGCGCAGCACCAGATAAGAGGTCGCCAGCAGGTAGCCAATGACGATCGCCGCCAGCGCCGAGCCGCAAAATGCGGCCAGCCACGGACGTATGGTGAAATGCCTTATCTGGTCACCCCGGGCGATGATGACGGTGTGGGGCTCTCTGCGTCTGCCGAAGACCGCTGACTGACTGGCTACGTTCACGGGACCAAGCTTTCGTTACGACACCAACGACGAGCCTGATTACACATTATTAGGGTTAACAAAGTTTTGCCGGACCGAACGACGGGCAAAGGTATTCGCGCAAAACGGGCATCGAATTGTAGCGGCGTGCCGCAGCTCTCAAAGGGCGCGAACCGCCTCCAGCACCGCTTCGGCGTGGCCTTTGACGCGGACGTTACGCCAGATCCTGGCGATGCGTCCGTCCCGGCCGACCAGGAACGTCGCCCGCTCGACGCCCATATAAATGCGGCCGTAGAGCTTCTTTTCGACCCACAAATGGTAGGCCTCGATCACCTTGCGCTCTTCGTCGGCGACCAGGTCGATGCTCAGATCGTATTTCGCCTTGAACTTGTCGTGCTTCTTGACGCTGTCCGGCGACAGCCCGATGACGACAGCGCCGGCCTTTTCGAATTCCGGCTTCAACTGCGAAAAGCCGATCGCCTCGCTGGTGCAGCTTGTGGTGTCGTCCTGTGGGTAGAAATAGAGTACGATGGGTTTTCCCAGCAATGCGGCGAGGCTGAGTGAACCGCCGCCGTCGCGCGGAAGATCGAATTGCGGCGCAACATCGCCCACGTCGAGGTCAGCCATACCGATGCCCTTGTTTGAGGTTACGCGCCAGGCTGCATCGATATAATGTCGAGCGGGGATTCGTCCACGATCGAATTCGTTTCAACGGAAGATTGCGTGGATCAGGAGCTACCGCAGCACGAGAAGATCAGGTTCAGGCGTGACGAGATCACCGACCTGGGAACCTTTCCGTCCGCGTGCCGCGTCCCGCCGCTCGGCCAGGCGTCGATCGGTCGCGGCGTTCGTTTGATGGCGCGGCTGTTTGCCGGCCTCGTCGCCCTTGTGCTGCTGGCTGCGGCCGGTGTCTATGCGATCGGCGTGTCCGGTTTCGGCTCGGAGCGGCTTCGCGCGGAAGCCGAGACGGCAATCGAGAAATTGGCCGGCTTCGATGTCGATGTTGCCGTCGGGCCGGCCCGGCTGACGCTTGACGGGTCGAGCTTCATTGCGCTGCAGGTCAGCGACGTCAGCCTCAAGACCGCCGACGGCAAACCGATGGCCGATGCCGGCCGGGTCCGCTTCGGCATCCGGTTCATCCCGCTGCTTTCGGGCGAGGTGCGGCTCACCAGCGCCCGGATTTCCGACGCGCACATCGTCATGGCGGCAATGCCGTCCGGCGGCGACTGGACGGCCGGGCTGCGCAACCAGGACGGTCTCATCGATCCGGAAAAACTTTCCGTCGCCGTCTTCGCCAACGTCAACCGCGCGCTCGATGCGGTGCGCGAGGATTCGGTGCGCCAGATCGATCTGCGCAACGTCGAGCTGGCACTGCCCGAGACCGGATCGGTCAAGTCGGTCACCATCGCCGACGCCTCCGTGTCGCAGTCGGGACCGGGAAGCATGGAGTTTTCATCCGACGCGGATGTCGACGGCAGGGCGCTCACCATCGCCGCTTCCGCCACCCGCGATCCGGCGACGCGACGCATCACCACGCTGGACGCCAGCATCCAGGCGGCCGACGCCGACACTGCGGCTGCAGGTGGCAAATTGGGCGCAATCGCCTTGAAGCTGGCGGGGTCGGAAGCGGCCGGCGACAACGGCTCGCGGCTGACCGCTGCCCTGTCGCTGACCGGATCGGTGCTCGATCTCGGTTCGCGCGGCCTGCTTCCGGCCGACGTCGATCTCGATGCAACGCTCGTCGCCGGTTCGAACAAGATCCAGGTCGACGGATTGCTGGTGAAGACCGGCCGCTCGACCTTCGATTTTGCCGGTTCGATCGGGCCGAAGCCGGCGACCGGCACAGCGGGCGAGGAGCCATCCTATCGCTACGACCTGACCAGCGACGGTTCGACCTTGGCGCCGTCGGATTCGCCGGAACCGGCGCTCAGCTTCATTGCCCGTATTGCCGGCATCTACCAGCCGACGAGCCAAAAGCTGGTCGCCGAGCAGATCGGCGTCCGGTCCGGACCGGGCAGCGAAGTGCTGGGCACGGCTTCGGTTTCATTCGTCGCCAACCAGGCGCCGGGCATTTCGGTGGCGCTCAATGTCCACGACATGCCGGTCTCGCACGTCAAGCAATTATGGCCGTGGTTTTCGGCGCGCAATGCCAGGCTGTGGGTGCTTAAGAACCTGTTCGGCGGCCGCGTCGTCGATGGCAGCCTGCAATTCCAGGTCGTACCCGGACGGCTCGGCAACGGCGTGCCGCTTTCCGCCGATGAAGTCTTCGGCCGATTCCAGGTTGAAGGATCGCGCTTCGACACGGCCGGCCGTATTCCGCCGATCCGCGATGCCGTCGGCGTCGTCGGCTTCCACGGCAACGACGTCGACGTCGCGCTGTCCTCGGGCAGCGTCTATATGCCGAGCGGCCGTACCGTGGCGGCAAGCAACGGCACGCTCACCGTCAAGGCGGCGAACCATCCGCCGGTGATCGGCGCGCTCGACATCGATGTCGCCGGCGAGGCGCCGGCGATCGCCGAACTGGCATCTTATGACCCGATCAACGCCATGCGCCATGTCGGCCTGCTGCCGGACGACCTGTCCGGCACGGTGACCGGCCACGTCAAGGCCGATATTCCGCTGCAGTCCGGCGTCGACTCCTCCAAACTCGATTGGCTGGTGGCGCTCGACTACAAGGACCTGTCGCTGGCCAAGCCGTTCGAGGGCCAGACGGTCAGCCATGCCGACGGCTCGATCACCGTCGCACCCGACCGGGCGGTGATCTCGGCCAAGGCGCTGCTCAACGGCATTCCGGCCGAGCTCGACCTGATCGAGCCGCTCAGGGATGGCGGCCCGCCGCGCAGTCGTAAAGTAGCGCTGGTGCTCGACGACAAGACCCGCGCCACCGCCATGCCTGGCCTGTCGACGCTGCTTTCCGGAACCATCAAGGTGGCGATCGACAAGAGCGGCACCGGCAACCAGAACGTGTCGGCCGACCTGACCAATGCCAGGCTGGACATTCCCTGGGCCGGCTGGAGCAAGGGCCCCGGCATCCCCGCCAAGGTCACCTTCGCCATGGCGAAGACCGGCGACACCACGACGCTGTCCAATTTCGAACTCGACGGCAAGACCTTCTCCATCGACGGCAGCGCGGTGCTGGTCAACGGCGCCTTGTCCTCGGCCCGGTTCAGCAAGGTCACGTTGAACAGGGGCGACGACGTCGCCGTCTCGGTGAAGCGGTCGGGCAAGGCCTATGCGGTCGAGGTTAGCGGCAGCGCGCTGGACGCACGCTCGCTGATCAAGCAATTCACGTCCGACGTCGACACCGCCACCAAGACCACCGGCGTCGATACGATCTCGGTCAGCGCCGACGTCAGTTCCCTGACCGGCTTCCATGACGAGGTGCTATCGAATCTGAAGCTCGACTACAGCGCCGCCGGCTCCAGGGTGAACGGGCTCAAGGTGAGCGCCACGGCAGATTCGGGAGCCGCTATCACCATCAGCAATACGACCGGCGGCGGCCTGCGCGCGCTCAACATGAAGTCGGCCGATGCCGGTGCCATACTGCGCTTCCTCAACATCTACGAGCACATGGAAGGCGGCTCGATCACGCTGGCACTCACCGGGGCCGGCGACGGGCCGATGAAAGGCCAGGTCGACGCCAAGAACTTCTTTATCGTCAACGAGCCGAAGCTCGCCTCGATCGTGTCGACGACGCCGGCTGGCGACAGCCGTAGCCTCAACGAGGCGGTCAAAGGCAATCTCGACACGTCGAGGGTGAAGTTCGAGCGCGGTTTCAGCGAAATCGAGAAGGGCAGCGGCTATCTGAAGCTGCGCAACGGCGTGCTGCGCGGCTCGCGCATCGGCACCACCTTCCAGGGCACGCTCTACGACCAGAACAACAATATGGACATCACCGGCACGTTCATGCCGGCCTACGGCGTAAACCGCATCTTCGGCGAACTGCCGCTGATCGGCGCGCTGCTCGGCAACGGCCGCGACCGCGGCCTGATCGGCGTCACCTACAGGCTCAAGGGCAACGCCAACAAGCCCAACCTGGAGGTCAATCCGCTATCGGTGATCGCGCCCGGGATATTCCGGTCGATCTTCGAGTATCGGTGAGGCGGCCAGGGTAGGCGGGCAGGGTAGGCGGGTGGACACCGACGCTCTGTAGTGATCCTTCGCGCCCCCTCTGTCCTGCCGGACATCTCCCAACAAGTGGGGAGATTGGCAGCTTCCACGCTGCGCTCTTCCTGCAACGTTGTAGATTGGCGAAAGCCGGCGCGAAAGCCGATCTCCCCCCTTGTGGGGGAGATGTCCGGCAGGACAGAGGGGGGCGCTGTCCCGCCGGCACCAACGGTTGCGCGTCAAACCGGCCGCACCAGAACGTGCTTCTTCTTGCCGAGCGACAGCTTTGCGACATTTTCCAGGCCCATATCCTGCAGCGTCACCATCCTGCGATCGTCGGCAACGAGCTGGTCGTTGAGGCGCACGGCGCCGCCCTGGATATGCCGCCGCGCCTCGCCGTTTGACCCAGCCAGCCCGGCGGTGACGAACAGCGACAATATTCCGACGCCGGCTTCGAGCTCGGCCCTGCCCACCTCGACGGTCGGCAGTGTTTCGGCGAGCGCGCCTTCCTCAAATGTCTTGCGCGCCGTTTCGCTGGCCTCCTCCGCCGCCTCGCGGCCATGCAGCATGGCGGTGATTTCGGTGGCGAGGATCTTCTTGGCCTCGTTGATCTCCGAGCCGCCGAGCCGTTCGAGGCGCGCGACCTCGGCGAGCGGCAAGGTCGTGTAGAGCTTCAGGAAACGGCCGACATCGGCATCCTCGGTATTGCGCCAATATTGCCAGAACTCGTACGGGCTCAACATCTCCGCATCGAGCCAGACCGCGCCCGAGGCCGACTTGCCCATCTTGGCGCCGGACGAAGTGGTGAGCAGCGGCGTCGTCAGCGCATAAAGCTGCGCGCCTTCCATGCGGTGGCCGAGATCGATGCCGTTGACGATGTTGCCCCACTGGTCGGAGCCGCCCATCTGCAGCCGGCAGCCGAGGCGCTTGTAGAGCTCCACGAAGTCGTAGGCCTGCAAGATCATGTAGTTGAATTCGAGGAACGACAGCGACTGCTCGCGGTCCAGCCGGAGCTTGACCGAATCGAAGGCCAGCATGCGGTTGACCGAAAAATGCCTGCCGACATCGCGCAGGAAATTGACGTAGTTGATATCCATCAGCCAGTCGGCATTGTTGATCATGACGGCGTCGTTGGGGCCGCTGCCGAATTTGAGGTAGGGAATGAAGTTGCGGCGGATGCCGGCCAGATTGTTCTCGATGTCCTGCGGCGTCAAAAGCTTGCGCGCCTCGTCCTTGAACGACGGATCGCCGATCATCGAGGTGCCGCCGCCCATCAGCGCGATCGGCCGGTGGCCGGTCTGCTGCAACCAGTAAAGCATCATGATCTGGATCAGCGACCCGGCATGCAGGCTCCTGGCGGTCGCGTCGAAGCCGATATAGGCGCTCACCGTTTCCGTGGCGAAAAGCTGGTCGAGGGCGGCATCGTCCGAGGTCTGGTGGATGAAACCGCGCTCGCTCATCGTGCGCAGGAAATCGGATTTGAAGGCGGACATTTTTCTTTCCTGAAAGGCTTCCGGCCGAACGTGGCTCGGCTATGCATGAAGGCGGGCGTTTAGCACTCAAGCGCGATCAGCAAAAGTGGAATCCGGTTTTAGCGCGCCCTCTTCCCTTCTCCCCTGTGGGAGAAGGTGGACTGGCGCGCAGCGCCAAGACGGTTGAGGGGTGCTGGACAGAGCGCGGTTGGTGCCAAGCTGGAGCACCCCTCATCCGTCGCCTTCGGCGACACCTTCTCCCACAAGGGAGAAGGGAGAGCCGCGCGTCGCGAGACAAGCGGCTCTCCCCGGAACGGGTAACGTGAGAGGCCATCCAAACCTGAAGCGATCATCCTTCACTTCCGGCGCGCCTGCTTGCGTCCTCGTTTCGGCTGGCGTAATGAGGCGCCGCACCAGCGGGCCTCATCCGCTGGACCGCGCGGCATCGATCGAATGCCATATCCTGTGACAGAGTCGAGATGCCGGAGATATCCATCGTCATTCCTTGCCGGAACGAGGCGGCGAACCTGCCGCTTCTGCTCGACGAGATCGGCGCTGCCATGGCTGGGCGCGACTTCGAGGTCATCGTCGTCGACGATGGCTCGACCGACGACACGCCTTCGGTCCTTGCCGCTCAGGCGGCGCTTCGCGCGTTTCCGCTGCGCCACCTCAGGCATGCGAAATCCGCCGGCCAGTCGCTCTCGGTACGCTCGGGCGCCTGGGCAGCGCGCGGCGATATCATCGCCACCATCGACGGCGACGGCCAGAACGATCCCGGCTATATCCCAGTGTTGATCGACGCGCTCCGGCAGGCTGGTCCCGACGTCGGGGCTGCGCAGGGACAGCGTCTGAAGCGCCGCGACAGCAAGATCAAGCAGCTGGCGTCGCGTTTCGCCAACGGGCTGAGAAAGGCCATCTTGCATGACGAGACGCGGGATACCGGCTGCGGCCTCAAGGCGATCCATACCGATATTTTGAGGAAATTGCCGTTCTTCGACGGCACCCACCGCTTTGTTCCGGCGCTGGTCATCCAGGAGGGCTACCGCGTCGTCCATTGCGACGTCGTCGACCGCTCCCGCCGCCACGGCAAATCGAATTACGGCATCTTCGATCGCGGCCTGCAGGGCGTGCTCGATCTTGCCGGCGTCTGGTGGCTGCGCCGCAGGCGCCGCAGAATGCCCAAAGTAGAGGAAATCAGGCATGGGTAACGTGCTTCAGGAATTGGCGACCTGGCTTCACGATGTTTTCGTCAAGCAATTCGATGCCTGGGTCCTGCTCGGCTTCGTCGCCCAGTTCTTCTTCACCATGCGCTTTCTGGTGCAGTGGGTGGCGTCGGAAAAGGCCAAGCGCAGTGTCGTGCCGATCGCCTTCTGGTTTTTTTCGCTGTTCGGCGGCGGCCTGCTGCTGATCTACGCCATCCAGCGTCAGGATCCGGTGTTCATCGCCGGCCAGGCCATGGGCCTGTTGATCTATATCCGCAATCTCTGGCTGATCGCCAACGAGCGCAAGGCGGCGATGACCAAGGTCGATTGAGCCCGCAACCGGCCTAAGCCGATCGAGATTACTTGCCGTCCAGCCCGCCGTAGGACCTTACCAGTTCGATCATATCGGCCGAGTTGACGGTCTCGCTCTCGAGCCCCTCGGCGACGCCGACGCGGTCGGCGGCCGGCCGGTTCTGGCTGACTTTCCATTTGCCGCTGATTTCGGTGATCGCGATCTCCAGGCCGACAATGCCCTTGATCTGGGACTGGATGAAGGGGGCCGGCGCATCGGTCACCGCCCACGGCGCCGCGCGATTGCCCTCCTGCGACATCGTCAGATCGGAAATCTGCTCGGCCAACCAATCCTGGTCTTCGATCACCTTGACGATGCCGCGCACCTGGACGATGGCGTAGTTCCAGGTCGGTACCACCTTGCCGGTTTCACGCTTGGTCTCATACCAGGACGGCGTCACATAGGCATCGGCGCCCTGGAAGACGACCAGCACCGGCGCCAGGGGATTGTCGGCCAAAAGCCGCCATTGCGGATTGGCCTTGGCCAAATGGGCGCGCAGCCTGCCGTTCGGCGGCACATCGGCGTCTAGAAGAAAGGGAATTGCGTTGGCGACCGGCCCCTCGGTGCCGTTCGACACCAGCAGGCCAAGCGGATGCGCCCGGATCAGCCCGTGCAGGACGTCCGGCCGTGTTTCCTGGAAGTGAGGCGGTTGGTACATCGCCGACTATCTCAGCCGCTTCGGCCGTGGGTCGGACAGCTCCCCGGCCAGCCGGCGATCGAGATAGTCCGCGCATTCCTCGATCAAAAGCTCCGCATGGTTGGCAAAGAAATGGTTGGCGCCGGGCAAGGTCTTCTGGGTGATGGTGATGCCCTTTTGCGTGTGCAGTTTGTCGACCAGGCCCTGCACGTCCTTTGGCGGCGCGACCTTGTCGGCGTCGCCATGGATGATCAGGCCGGACGACGGGCATGGCGCCAGGAACGAGAAATCATAGGTATTGGGCTGCGGCGCGATCGAGATGAAGCCTTCGATCTCGGGCCGGCGCATCAAGAGCTGCATGCCGATCCACGAGCCGAACGAATAGCCGGCGACCCAGCAGCTCTTGGAATCTGGATGCAGCGACTGCACCCAGTCGAGCGCCGCGGCGGCGTCAGACAACTCGCCGGTGCCGTGGTCGAATTCGCCCTGACTGCGGCCGATACCGCGAAAATTGAAGCGCAGCGTGGTGAAATTGCGCTTCTGGAACATGTAGAAGAGGTCGTAGACGATCTTGTTGTTCATCGTGCCGCCGAACTGGGGGTGCGGGTGCAGGACGATGGCAATCGGCGCGCTCTTTTCCTTCGAGGGCTGATAACGACCCTCCAGGCGGCCGGCCGGACCGGTGAAAATGACCTCAGGCATGAAATACTCCACTTGGCATAAATTGCGCGGCGCCCGGAACAACTTTTCCTCTGGCCTTGACGCAGGGCGAGCGTCTTTCTAGAAGCTAGTTTAGAATTGTTCAAAACTGGGCGGCCAAAAACTGTGGCTCGGCCACCCGCGCCGCAAGCCGCGTAAATAGGACGTCTTGCCTTGCAATTTCAAGGAAATAACGCGCTATCTTCGCGAAACGGCTTTTGAAGGGACCAGTTGGACGGAAATGGCCGGAGCACGCGCATATCTCGACTACAACGCCAGCGCGCCGCTGCTTGCCTCGGCGCGCGCGGCCGTGGTCGCTGCGCTCGACGTCGCCGCCAACCCGTCCTCGGTCCATGCCGAGGGCCGCGCTGCACGGCGGCTGATCGAGGATGCCAGGCGCGAGGTGGCGCGACTGGTCAGCGCCAAAGCCGAGCATGTCGTGTTCACCTCTGGCGCTACGGAAGCGGCCTCGACGCTGCTGACGCCGGACTGGCAGATGGGGCGCGGCGCCATCCGCATGAGCCGGCTTTACGTGTCCGAGGCCGATCATCCTTGCCTGCTGAATGGCGGGCGCTTCCCGGCCGCGCAGCTGACGCGGATCGGCGTCGACGCCGATGGCATCGTCAGGTTCGACGCCTTGGCGGCAGCGCTCGGTGCGCATGACAAGGCCGACGGCTTGCCGCTGGTAGCCATCCACGCCGCCAACAACGAGACCGGCGTGATCCAGCCGGTTGGCCGCATTGCTGAAATCGTCAAGGCGGCGGGTGGCATCCTGGTGGTCGATGCCGTGCAGGCGGCCGGCCGCATTCCGCTCGATATGTCAACGGGTTACGCCGATTATCTGATTCTCTCCTTGCACAAGATCGGCGGCCCCAAGGGCGTCGGCGCCATTGTCGCGGCGTCGGACTTGATGATGCCGAAGCCGCTGGTCAGCGGCGGCGGCCAGGAAAAGGGCCATCGCGGCGGCACCGAAAACCTGGCGGCGATTGCCGGGTTTGGCGCGGCGGCGCGTGAGGCGCTTGCCGGCTTGCAAACGATCGATGCGGTGCGGCAACGTCGCGACGAAATCGAGGCGATCGTGAAAACGCTGGTTCCGGATGCCGAATTCTTCGGGACCGGCGCGCCAAGGCTTGCCAACACCACATTCTTCGCTATTGCCGGCATCAAGGCCGAGACGGCGCAGATCGCCTTCGACCTGGCCGGTGTGGCGCTGTCGGCCGGATCGGCCTGTTCATCGGGCAAGGTCGGGCCTAGTCACGTGCTGAAGGCCATGGGTTATGGCGACAGCCTTGGCGCGTTGCGTGTGTCGATCGGTCACGCGACCGGCGCTGAAGACATCGAGCTGTTCCGTTCGGCGCTGGCGACGATCGTCGCGCGGCGGGCAAACAGGGAAAAGGCCGCCTGAGCGCGGCAACGTGACATTTGGGCCTTACGGCCTGGTAGAGCCGTGCGTTCGCATTTGGCCGGGTGAATTTCCGGCATGAACGCACTATATGAAACTTACGCCACTTCGGGTGCCCAGGGGTGCTCGCTTGCGGTGCCATAGTTTGAAAACTGCCGGGCCTTGACCCCGGCGTGGATGGAGAACGCTGATGCCTGCTGTGCAGGAGACGATCGATCGAGTTCGAAAGATCGATGTCGACCAGTATAAATACGGATTCCAGACCGAAATCGCGATGGACAAGGCCCCCAAGGGCCTGAGCGAAGACATTATCCGCTTCATTTCGGCGAAGAAGGACGAGCCGTCCTGGATGCTGGAATGGCGCCTGGAAGCCTATCGCCGCTGGCTGACGCTGGACGAGCCGAAATGGGCGCGCGTCCACTATCCCAAGATCGATTTTCAGGACCTCTACTATTACGCGGCGCCCAAGAGCACGCCCGGACCGACCTCGCTCAGCGACGTCGATCCCGAACTGCTGAAGGTCTACGAGAAGCTCGGCATTCCGCTCAGGGAACAGGAGATCCTCGCCGGCGTGCAGAAGACCGATGCCTCGGAGCTCGAAGAAGCCAGCGACAATGTCTACAAGTCGGGCCGTGTCGCTGTCGACGCGGTGTTCGATTCGGTCTCCGTCGTCACCACCTTCAAGAAGGAGCTGGCGCAGGCCGGCGTCATCTTCTGCTCGATCTCGGAAGCGATCCGCGAGCATCCGGAGCTGGTGAAGAAATATCTCGGCTCGGTCGTGCCGACCTCCGACAATTTCTACGCAACGTTGAATTCGGCGGTGTTCACCGACGGCTCCTTCGTCTTCGTCCCCAAGGGCGTGCGCTGCCCGATGGAACTGTCGACCTATTTCCGCATGAACGAGAAGAACACCGGCCAGTTCGAGCGCACGCTGATCATCGCCGAGGAGGGGGCTTACGTCTCCTATCTCGAAGGCTGCACAGCGCCGCAGCGCGACGAGAACCAGCTTCACGCCGCGGTGGTCGAGCTGATCGCACTCGACGATGCCGAGATCAAATATTCGACGGTGCAGAACTGGTATCCCGGCGACGCCGAGGGCAAGGGCGGCATCTACAATTTCGTCACCAAGCGCGGCGACTGCCGCGGCCATCGCTCGAAGATTTCGTGGACGCAGGTCGAGACCGGCTCCGCCATCACCTGGAAATATCCGAGTTGCATCCTGCGCGGCGACGATTCCAGCGGCGAGTTCTATTCGATCGCCGTGTCGAACGGCTACCAGCAGGTCGACAGCGGCACCAAGATGATCCATCTCGGCAAGAACACGTCCAGCCGCATCATCTCCAAGGGCATTGCCGCCGGCTTTTCGCAGAACACCTATCGCGGCCAGGTCTCGGCCCACCGCAAGGCGACCAACGCCCGCAACTTCACCAACTGCGATTCACTGCTGATCGGCGACCAGTGCGGCGCGCACACCGTGCCCTACATGGAAGCCAAGAATTCGACGGCGCAGTTCGAGCATGAGGCGACCACCTCGAAGATTTCCGACGACCAGAAGTTCTACGTCATGCAGCGCGGCATCCCGGAAGAAGAGGCGATCGCGCTGATCGTCAACGGCTTCGTCAAGGACGTCATCCAGCAGCTGCCGATGGAATTCGCGGTCGAGGCGCAGAAGCTGATCGGCATCAGCCTCGAGGGCTCGGTCGGCTGACCGGATAAGAATTTTCAGGAAAAAGAAAAAATGCTTGAGATAAAAAACCTGCACGCCCGCATCGTCGATGACGGCACCGAGATCATCCGCGGCCTGAACCTGACGGTCAGGGCCGGCGAGGTTGCCGCTATCATGGGTCCCAACGGCTCGGGAAAGTCGACGCTGTCCTACATCCTCGCCGGCCGCGAGGACTATGAGGTCACCGAAGGCGACATCCTCTACAACGGCCAGTCGATCCTCGAAATGGATCCGGCCGAGCGCGCTACTGCCGGCATCTTCCTCGCCTTCCAGTATCCAATGGAGATACCGGGCGTGGCGACCATGGAATTCCTGAAAGTGGCGATGAACGAGCAGCGCAAGGCGCGCGGCGAGGAACCGCTGAAGATCCCGGAATTCCTCAAGCGCGTGAAGGAAGCGGCCGCCTCGCTCAACATGGATATGGCGATGCTGAAGCGGCCGCTCAATGTCGGTTTTTCCGGCGGCGAGAAGAAGCGCGCCGAGATCCTGCAGATGAAGCTGCTCGAGCCGAAACTGTGCGTCCTCGACGAGACCGATTCCGGCCTCGACATCGATGCGCTGAAGATCGTCGCGGACGGCGTCAACACGCTGCGCTCGCCGGACCGGGCCATCGTCGTCATCACCCACTACCAGCGCCTGCTCCAATACATCGTGCCGGATACGGTGCACGTGCTCTACAGAGGCCAGGTGATCAAGTCGGGCGACAAGTCGCTGGCGCTCGACCTCGAGGCCAATGGCTATGCCGGCGTGATCGGGCAAGCCGCGTGAGATGCCAGCAGGCCCGGAAGGCAAGCCAAACAAGGCGATACTGATGAACATGCACACGACACCCCAGCGAACATTGGCCGAAACGGCGCTGATCGACGCCTTTGGCGAGCGGCTGTCGCTGCTGCCCGGCGACGGCGCGGTGATGCTGAAGCGCGACGACGCCATCGAGGCGATCAAGGGCGGCCTGCCGACGCGGCGCATCGAATCCTGGCATTATACGGACCTGCGCCGGCTGCTGACCTCGGTGCCGGACTTCGATCCGGCAGCGGTCGCGAAAGCCATTGCGCCGATCGTCGAAGACTCCTCGGTTTTGCCGGTCCTGAACGGGGTTTCGAGCGCGAAACTGCCCGATATCGAAGGCGTCGCCGTACAGCGCCTGTCGGAGAAGCTGACCGACGGCAGCATCGCGCCGGGGTTGGATCCCTATGGCACCGATGACGCGATCGGCGCGCTGAACACCGCCTTTGTCGCCGACGGCTATTTCGTCGACATCGCCGACGGTGCCGAACTGGAAAAGCCGCTTGAGCTGCAGAATTTGCAGGCCGGTGGACAGACGCATGTACGCCTGGCCGTCCGCGTCGGTGCCGGCGCCAAGGCTGTCATCGTCGAGCGCCAGGCGGGCGAGGGGGCGGCGCTGGTCAGCTCGGTCAGCCAGCTTGTGCTTGGCGAGGGCGCCGAAGTGACATGGCTCATCGTGCAGGAGCAGCCGGATACGGCAACACATCTCGCCCAGTTCAAGGCGCATCTCGGCAAGAATTCGAAACTGACGCTGTTCGTCATGAATGCCGGCGGCAAGCTGGTGCGCCAGGAGGTCGTCGTGAGGACGACCGGCGAGGGCGCCGACTTCACGCTGCGCGGCATCAATCTTTTGGCCGGCGACACCCATACCGACGTCACCATGGTGCTCGACCATGCCGTGCCGCACACCGCCTCGACCGAAGTCATCCGCAACGTGGTGACCGGCAAGGCGCGCGGCGTCTTCCAGGGTCGTATCAACGTCCACCAATATGCGCAGAAGACCAACGCCAAGATGGCCTGCAACACGCTGCTGTTGTCGGACGACGGTGAGTTTTCGACCAAGCCGGAGCTTGAAATCTTCGCCGACGACGTCGTTTGCGGCCATGGCGCGACCGTCACCGAGATCGACCACAGCCATCTGTTCTACCTGATGGCGCGCGGCATCGACGAGAAGACCGCGCGCGGCCTGCTGGTCAAGGCCTTCGTCGCCGAAGTGATCGAGGAACTGGACGACGAGGCCATCGTCGAGGCGCTGGAACGACGGCTCGACGATTGGTTTTTGACGCACGGGTAGAATTGGCCGAGGGGTGCTGGACGGAATGAGGCGATGCCTCGAGAGAGCTTGTGATGGACCAGAAAGTCGAAAACATTCCCTACGACGTCGAGGCGATCCGCCGCGACTTCCCGATCCTGTCGCGGCAAGTCTACGGCAAACCGCTGGTCTATCTCGACAATGGCGCCTCGGCGCAGAAGCCGCAGGCTGTGCTCGACGCCATCCAGCACGCCTATTCCCAGGAATACGCCAACGTCCATCGCGGCCTGCATTTCCTGTCGAACGCCGCGACCGACGCCTATGAGAACGCGCGCAAGATAGTACAGAGATTTCTCAACGCGCCGAGCACCGACAACATCGTCTTCACCTCGAACACCACGGCGGCGATCAACACCGTCGCCTATGGCTTCGGCATGCCCAATATCGGCGAAGGCGACGAGATCGTGCTGTCGATCATGGAGCACCACTCCAACATCGTGCCGTGGCATTTCATCCGCGAGCGGCAGGGCGCAAAACTGGTTTGGGTGCCGGTCGACGATCTCGGCGTCTTCCACATCGAGGAATTCGAAAAACGGCTGACCGACCGCACCAAGCTGGTTGCCATTACCCATATGTCAAATGCGCTGGGCACGGTCACGCCGATCAAGGAGATCGTGCGCATTGCGCACGCCCGCGGCATTCCGGTGCTGGTCGACGGCAGCCAGAGCGCCGTGCATATGCCGATCGACGTGCAGGATCTCGACTGCGATTTCTTCGTCTTCACCGGCCACAAGGTCTATGGCCCGTCGGGCATCGGCGTGCTCTACGGCAAGAAGGATATTCTGGAGCGGATGCGCCCGTTCATGGGCGGCGGCGAAATGATCGAGGAGGTGACGCAAGACATCGTCACCTACAACGACCCGCCGCACCGTTTCGAGGCCGGCACGCCGCCGATCGTCCAGGCGATCGGGCTGGGTGCGGCGCTGGAATACATGGAAAAGATCGGACGCGAGCGCATCGCCGCCCATGAGGCCGATCTGAAGGACTATGCGCATGAAAAACTGCGCGCCATCAACTCGCTGCGCATCTTCGGCGATGCGCCTGGCAAGGGCGCCATCATCTCGTTCGAGCTGCAGGGCATCCACGCGCATGATGTGTCGATGGTCATCGACCGGCAAGGCGTGGCCGTCCGCGCCGGCACGCATTGCGCCCAGCCGCTGTTGAAACGCTTCGGCGTAACATCCACATGCAGGGCATCGTTCGGCATGTACAATACCAGGGCCGAAGTCGATGCTTTGGCCGATGCGCTGGAAAAGGCGCGAAAGTTCTTCGGTGACGACCATGGATGATGCCAGCCACACCGCCGAGACCAATTCGGAAACGACGACCAATGCGGCGGTTTCCGGATCGACAATCCCCGCCGACGAATTGGCGCGGCTGACAGACGACATCGTCTCGGCGCTGAAGACGGTCTATGACCCCGAAATCCCGGCCGACATCTACGAGCTTGGCCTCGTCTACAAGATCGACATCGAGGACGACCGCTCGGTCAAGATCGACATGACGCTGACCGCGCCGGGCTGCCCGGTGGCCGGTGAAATGCCGGGCTGGGTCGAAAACGCCGTCGGCGCCGTCGAAGGCGTTTCCGGCGTCGAGGTCAACATGACCTTCGACCCGCCTTGGTCGCCCGACCGCATGTCGGAAGAGGCACAGGTAGCGGTGGGGTGGTACTAGCATCCGACCAGCCAAAGGCTGGCGCACTTGCGCCGGGTACAAAACTTCACCATTTTAGGTGAGGAATCATTCGGCAGACCTTGAACCTGCGCGCAATGGAGAAGGAAAGAATGGGACGCTTTGCCGTCATCACGATGACCGAAAAGGCTGCCGACCGGGTGCGCGAGATCGTCGCGACCCGTGAGAATGCGCATGGCATTCGCCTCGGCATCAAGAAGGGCGGCTGCGCCGGCATGGAATATACGGTCGACCTGGTGACCGAGCCCAACACTAAGGACGATCATATCGAGCGCGACGGCGCCCACGTCTATGTCGTGCCTGAGGCAGCGCTTTTCCTGTTCGGCACCGAGATGGATTTCGAGCAGACGACGCTGCGCACCGGCTTCACCTTCCGCAACCCGAACCAGAGCTCGGCCTGCGGCTGCGGCGAATCGGTCGAATTGAAGCCCGCCGATCTGAAGGCACTGGCCGAGGCGCGCGCTTCGGCCTAAGGCTTTTCCTTCGCCGTTCCCGGCGGCAATCGCATACGGGGAGGCCCCCTCATCCGGCCCTTCGGGCCACCTTCTCCCCGATGGGGAGAAGAGGCTGGCGCCAGCGCTGGCGACTTCTTCTCCCCTCGGGGAGAGGTCGGATTGCCCCGGATTGCCCTTCGCAATTCGGTTGGCAATCCGGGTGAGGGGGCGCTTGCCCATACGCGATAGCGAACGGGGAGAAGAAACGCTAATCCACCCACATCCCGGTTCGTTTGTGCCAGTCGGCGATCGACTCTTCCGGGTAGACATCGAAGACCTTGTCGCCCTTGCCGATATCGGGCTCGACCCAGTTCGCCTTGTATTTCAGCATCAGATGCACCTTCTCCGGCGGCTTCGGCAGGTTTGTGTCGATTGCCGAGGCAAACGGATGCACCAGCTCCGGCCAGGTTGGATCGTAGAGCCAGAGTGCCGTCCCGCATTTCGTGCAGAAGTTCCGTTCGCCCGTCGAGATCTCGCGTTGCGGGTGCTCGTCGTCCTCGATCTCGGCCCGGTAGACGCCGAGATGGCGCTTGCCCTCGATTTTCAGCGTCTCGTAATCGGCGCCGAGATTGATGGCGAAACCGCCGCCGCCCTGCTGCTTGCGGCAGATCGAGCAGTAGCACAGCATGAACGGCACCGGCGTGTGGCTTTCCACCTCGAAACGCACGGCATTGCACCGGCAGGACCCTTGGAGCAGAAGCGGCATGAAAAACTCCGATGAAACTGATTCTGAACTTGTCAGGATGGTGCCGGTAGCGGCGATGACAAGGGGAAATCCCGGTGACATGATCGCGCCATGGACAACGAGCGCATAGAAGAGCTTTTCGAAGGCCTCGGCCCGGTCAGCATCCGCAAGCTGTTCGGCGGCAAGGGCATCTATTTCGATGGCGTCATCGTCGCCATTGTCATCCGTGGCGAATTGATGCTGAAGGCCGACGCCGAAAGCGCCCCGGATTTCGAAGCGGCCGGCTGCCGGCAATGGACCTATACCGGCTCGCGCCACGGAAAGCTGGTGTCGATGCCCTATTGGAGCGTTCCCGACAGCGCGTTCGACGATCCCGACGAGATGGCGATCTGGGCGCGCCGCGCCTACGAGGCAGGACGGCGCGCCGGCAAATAGGCTGCACCATGCTTCGGCAATTCTGGGCCGCATTTCACGCCAGGTTCCGCGCCTCGGGCACGAGCGCCAGCGCTTCGGCAAAGCCGGCGCTGGTGAAAGCGGCGCTCTCGACGGTGAGCATAGCTGCGGCAACGCCTTCGCACAGTGCCGCGCGCAGCGTCAGGCCGCGCAGCCGGGCGGCGATCGTGGCACCTGCCAGCGCGTCGCCGGCGCCGCTCATATCCGCCCGCTTGTGTATCGGCGGTGGCAGGATCGAAAATGCGCCGGTTTCGTCGAAACCGAGCACTGGATCATCGCCGGCGGTCACCACGCCGCTTTTCAGACCGGCGCGTCTCAGGCCGTCGACGATGCCTTGATCATCAGCATCGATGTCGACGCCGGCGAGCACGCCGGCCTCGTGCCGGTTCATGAAGGCGAGTGCCAGAAGGTTAAGCACCGGCGTCAGCCGCGCCGCTTTGCTGGGCGAGACGGCAAGCGCAAACACCGGCTTGCCGGCGGCGAGAGCAGCCAGCCGCGCCACTGCGGAAGACGGCAGGTTGGCGTCGCACAACACCGCGTCGGCTGAATCGATCGCTTCGCGCACCTTGGCGCGGCGGATCTGCTTGGGAAGCGCCAGCTCGTAGAGCACCATGTCGGCAAGGCCGGCGATCAGCCCGCCGTCGCTATCGACCAGCATCGTATGGCTTGGCGTCGCGCGGTCGAGGAACACCGCCGACAAATCGGCAATGCCGGCGTCGGTGACGGCGCGTAAAACCGTGTCGCCCAGGGCATCGCCGCCGCGCACCGAAAGCAGCGAGGCCGAGACGCCGCGCCGCACCGCACAGCGCAAGGCGTTGAAGGCGGCGCCGCCGACATGCTCGCGCATCGTGCCGGGGTTGGAAGCGGCCGGCACGAAGGCGCCGGCAACCCGGCCGCGCCGCTCGATATAGGCGCCACCCACGGCCAGGATCGTCGGGGATTTCATCATGCCGGCAAAATGCCCTTTGCTGTTGCCCGGGAGGAGACTAGGTCGCCGGGCGGAACCCTGCAATCGCGGGTGCGATTCGGATGGTGACGGCAACGGCGCCGCATGCGAGGCGGGATACGTCCGGAAGCAAAATTGTGAAACAAAAATAGAACAAATATGGATATCCGTTATTTTTCAAACCCTTGGGGCTCATTGACAAATGAGAACAAACGAGGTACATTCTTTTAAGGATTGCGGGATTGTCCGGCCTCCATTGACGACCACGGGGTGATGTATCATGGCTCAGAATTCTTTGCGGCTTGTAGAGGACAAAGCGGTGGACAAATCAAAGGCTCTGGATGCGGCGCTGTCGCAAATCGAGCGTGCCTTCGGCAAGGGTTCGATCATGCGGCTCGGCGCGAACGAGCAGGTCGTCGAGATCGAAACGGTGCCGACCGGCTCGCTTGGGTTGGACATCGCGCTTGGCGTCGGCGGCCTGCCGCGCGGCCGCATCGTCGAGATCTACGGACCGGAAAGCTCGGGCAAGACGACGCTGGCGCTGCACACGGTGGCCGAAGCCCAGAAGAAGGGCGGCATCTGCGCCTTTGTCGATGCCGAGCATGCGCTCGATCCGGTCTATGCCCGCAAGCTCGGCGTCGATCTCGAAAACCTGCTGATCTCGCAGCCCGATACCGGCGAACAGGCGCTGGAGATCTGCGACACGCTGGTGCGCTCCGGCGCCATCGACGTGCTGGTGGTCGATTCGGTGGCGGCGCTGACGCCGCGGGCCGAAATCGAAGGCGAGATGGGCGATTCGCTGCCCGGCCTGCAGGCCCGCCTGATGAGCCAGGCACTGCGCAAGCTCACCGCCTCGATCTCGCGCTCCAACACCATGGTCATCTTCATCAACCAGATCCGCATGAAGATCGGCGTGATGTTTGGTTCGCCCGAGACGACGACCGGCGGCAACGCGCTGAAATTCTATGCCTCGGTCCGCCTCGACATCCGCCGCATCGGCTCGGTCAAGGATCGCGACGAGGTCGTCGGCAACCAGACCCGCGTCAAGGTCGTCAAGAACAAGCTGGCGCCGCCCTTCAAGGTGGTCGAGTTCGACATCATGTATGGCGAGGGCGTCTCCAAGACCGGCGAGCTGGTCGATCTCGGCGTCAAGGCTGGCGTGGTCGAAAAGTCGGGCGCCTGGTTCTCCTATAATTCGCAGCGTCTCGGCCAGGGCCGCGAAAACGCAAAACTGTTCCTGCGCGACAATCCCGACACGGCGCGCGAGATCGAATTGGCGCTGAGGCAGAATGCCGGATTGATCGCCGAGAAATTCCTTGAGAACGGCGGCTCCGAAAGCAGCGACGACGGTTTCGAGGACGACGCCGGGGCGATGTAGGAAAAGCGACGCCTCCCGGAGCGTCAGCCAGGTTCGGATTTGATGTTTTGATTTTGAGTTTGCGTAATCGGTACATTTGAACCGCCGGCCCCGTGCCGGCGGTTGGCGTTTGACGGCGAGTCAGACGCATTTCAAAGCGCCGGTGAAAGCCGGGATTTGAGCCCATTTGGTGTTTCTGGACAGGCTGCGGTGCGACCGCTAAAAGGCCATGTCTATTTTCCGCCGGCAGCCGGCGGTTCTCTCGAAAAGGCAGTATTCATGAGTGGCGTCAACGAGATCCGGTCGGCATTTCTCGACTATTTTCGCAAGGAAGGTCACGAGGTCGTCGCGTCGAGCCCGCTGGTGCCGCGCAACGACCCGACGCTGATGTTCACCAATGCCGGCATGGTGCAGTTCAAGAACGTTTTCACCGGTCTGGAGAAGCGGCCCTATTCGCGTGCGACGACTGCCCAGAAGAGTGTTCGTGCCGGCGGCAAGCACAACGACCTCGACAATGTCGGCTACACCGCGCGACACCTGACCTTCTTCGAGATGCTCGGCAATTTCTCCTTCGGCGATTATTTCAAGGAGCGCGCCATAGAGCTTGCCTGGAACCTGATCACCAGGGAGTTCGGGCTGAAGAAGGACAAGCTGCTGGTCACCGTCTATCACAACGACGACGAGGCCGCCTCCTACTGGAAGAAGATCGCCGGTCTTTCCGACGATCGCATCATCCGCATCGCGACCTCGGACAATTTCTGGGCAATGGGCGACACCGGACCTTGCGGGCCGTGTTCGGAGATATTCATCGACCGTGGCGAGCACATCTGGGGTGGCCCTCCCGGCAGTCCCGAGGAGGATGGCGACCGTTTCCTCGAATTCTGGAACCTGGTGTTCATGCAGTATGAACAGGTGACGAAGGACGAGCGCGTCGACCTGCCGCGTCCGTCGATCGACACGGGCATGGGCCTCGAGCGCATGGCCTCCATCCTGCAAGGGGTTGAAAGCGTCTTCGAGACCGACCTGTTCCGCCACCTGATCGACGCTGCGTCGTCGGCGCTTGGCCGCGGTCCGGATGCGGACACCGTCGCATCGTTCCGCGTCATCGCCGACCACTTGCGTTCGTCCTGCTTCCTGGTCGCCGACGGTGTGCTGCCGTCCAACGAAGGGCGGGGCTACGTGCTTCGTCGCATCATGCGCCGCGCCATGCGCCACGCGCAGTTGCTCGGCTCGAATGAGCCGCTGATGTGGAAGCTGGTGCCGGCGCTGGTCCGCGAGATGAGCCAAGCCTACCCGGAACTGGTGCGCGGCGAGCAGATGATCACCGAGACGCTGAAGCTTGAGGAAACTCGTTTCCGCAAGACGCTGGTGCGAGGCTTGGGCTTGCTTTCGGAGGCGACGGAAAAGTTGGTCTCCGGCGACATGCTGGATGGCGAGACAGCGTTCAAGCTCTACGACACCTATGGCTTTCCGCTCGATCTGACGCAGGACGCGCTGCGCCAGCGCAACATCTCGGTCAACCTTGCCGGCTTCACCGAGGCGATGGAGCGGCAGAAGGCGGAGGCGCGCAAAAGCTGGGCTGGTTCCGGTGAGGCCGCAACCGAAACGGTATGGTTCGCGGTGCGTGAGGAGAACGGCGCCACCGAATTCCTGGGCTATGAGACCGAGCAGGCGGAAGGCCTCGTCCAGGCGCTGGTCAGGGACGGCAAGACCGTCGACAGTGCCGGCAAAGGCGACGCCGTTGCCGTGGTTGTCAACCAGACGCCGTTCTATGGCGAGTCCGGTGGCCAGATGGGCGATACCGGCGTCATTTCAGGCGACGGGTTCTCGATCGAGATATCCGATACGCAGAAGAAGGCCGATGGGCTTTTCGTCCATGTCGGCAAGGTGGCCAACGGCACGGTCAAGACGGGCGCGACCGTCGAGCTGAGGGTGGACCACGCGCGCCGCTCCAGGCTGCGCGCGAACCATTCCGCCACGCATCTGATCCATGAGGCGCTGCGCGAGGTGCTGGGTACCCATGTGGCGCAGAAGGGCTCACTGGTCGCGCCCGAGCGTCTGCGCTTCGACATCTCCCACAACAAGCCGATCTCGCCGGACGAGCTCGAAGAGGTCGAGCGCATGGCAAACGAAATCGTCGTTCAGAATAGCGCTGTAACCACGCGCCTGATGTCGGTCGACGACGCCATTGCCGAAGGCGCCATGGCGCTGTTTGGCGAGAAATATGGCGATGAGGTGCGCGTCGTTTCGATGGGCACAGGCCTGCATGGCGCCAAGGCCAACCGGCCCTATTCGGTCGAGCTGTGCGGCGGCACCCATGTTAGGGCGACCGGCGATATCGGCCTGGTGCGCATCGTGTCCGACAGCGCGGTCGCTGCCGGCGTGCGCCGCATCGAGGCGTTGACCGGCGAGGCGGCCAGAAAGCATCTCGACGAGCAGGACAAGCGGCTGAAGGCGGCCGCCGCCGCGCTGAAGATTTCGCCGGCCGATGTGCCGGCCCGCGTCGAGGCACTGCTCGACGAGCGCAAGAAGCTCGAAAAGGAGCTGACCGAGGCGCGCAAGAAACTGGCGCTCGGCGATCGCTCGCCAGCCGGTGTGCCTGCGGAAAACGAAACGATTGCCGGTGTCGGTTTTCTCGGCAAGGCGGTATCGGGCGTCTCGCCAAAGGATTTGAAGCCGCTGGCCGATGCCGGCAAGAAGTCGCTCGGCTCCGGCGTCGTCGTCTTTGTCGGCGCCGGCGAGGACAACAAGGCGAGCGTCGTCGTCGCGGTCACCGATGATCTGACCGGCCGCTTCAGCGCAATCGATCTGGTGCGCGTCGCGTCCGCGGCCTTGGGCGGGCAGGGCGGCGGCGGTCGACCCGATATGGCCCAGGCCGGCGGCCCGGACGGCTCGAAGGCCGAAGACGCGATCGCTGCGGTGAAAGCGGCTCTCGAGGCGGCGTGAACCTGCACCGGGGGCGGGCACGGCCGAAATGGCGCGCCGCCCAGCGGACATCCTTGAGGGCCTGATATGCCGACGCTGACGATGTATCAGGTCGACGCCTTTGCCGAACAGGCCTTCCAGGGCAACCCTGCCGCCGTTCTCCTTTTGGAGGAGTGGCTGCCGGAGCAGGTAATGCAGGCCATCGCCAACGAAAACAATCTTGCCGAAACGGCGTTTGTGCGGGCGAATGGCAAAGGTTGGGATTTGCGCTGGTTCACGCCGGTCCATGAAGTCGACTTCTGCGGCCATGCCACTCTTGCGGCCGCCCATGTGCTGACCACGGAATACAGTGGTCAGGGCGAAATGGCCTTCGCCACCCGGGTGGGCGAGTTGCGGGTTTCCCAGCGGGAAGGGGCCTATCAGCTCGATCTGCCGTGTTTTCCGCCGCAGCCCGTCGAGGAAGAGCTGAAGTCGGCGCTGCAAGCGATATTGTCTCAGCGGACGGTTGCGGGCTTCCGCAATTTCGAGAACCTGTTTGTCGAGCTTGCCGACGAGACAAGCGTGCGATCTTTCGTTCCCGATCTGCTCAGGATCGGACGTTTTCATCCTCTCGGCTTGGTCATTACCGCGCCTGGGCAGGCCCATGATTTCGTCTCGCGTTATTTCGTGCCCGGAGCAGGCATTCCCGAGGATCCGGTAACCGGCTCCATTCATGCGACGCTGGTGCCTTACTGGGCTGAAAAACTCGGCAAGACGCATCTGTCGGCATTCCAATGCTCGCAACGCGGCGGGCACTTGCTATGCGAGCTGGCCGGAGATCGCGTGCTGATCACAGGCCGTGCGAAGACCTTTATGAAGGCGGAGATCTACCTTCCCGATTGAGCGGTATTTCGCAGTGGGTCGCCTTCGGCGAAGCTGCCGATCTCCCCCCTTGCGGGGGAGATGCCCGGCAGGGCAGAGGGGGTGCTGTCCCTCCGACTGCCAGCCCAATCGGAGCCACGTTCTCAGGCCGTTCCCAATTGGAAAGGATCAGTCGAAGGTTAGCGATCCTTCACACCCCCCTCTGTCCTGCCGGACATCTCCCCCTTGAGGTCCCCACAAGGGGGGAGATTGGGCTTTCGCGCCGGCTTTCGCTAATCACCAGAAGGCCTATTGCCGAATGCTTGTCTCCTCACTCTGCCTTTTCGGTCTTCGCAAAACCCGCACGCGCCGCGATGCGCACATACCAATCCTGGATGTCGGCAAACTCCGCCAGCAGTTTTCGCCCCTCGGCGACCTTGACGAAATAGCCGATGATCGGTGCGGCGTGCAGGTCGGCCAGCGTCAGTTCCGTCCCCAACAGCCAAGGCCCTTCGGCTTTCAGCGAAGACAGCGCCTGCAATGCCGTTCTCGCCTGCCTCAACCCGTTGGCGATCACGGCTTCGTCGGGCGGCGTTTTTTCCAGCCGCTCGACGGCGACATCCCAGACCATGGCCCTGTAGGCGTAGGCGTCGAGCAGGCCGGTGATCTGGTTCATGCGTGATCGAGGCCGGGCTTCGACCGGTTGCAGCGCCGGGCCGTCAAAGGCTTCGTCGACATAACGGGCAATCGCGCCGGTCTCGTAAAGGCGAAAGCCGTCATGCTCGAAGGCTGGGATGCGGCCGAACGGCTGGTGCTCGAAGTACCAGCCGGGAATGCCGTCCGCCGCAAAGATGTCGACGGGCACCAGCTCGTAGCCGACGCCCTTTTCCTCGAGCACCAGCCGCACGATGCGCACATAGACGCTGTAGTCCGCGCCGTAGACGACGGGCTTGTCCATGTCGGAGGAGCTCAGGCCATCGCCTTCTGCAAATTCTCGTCGATCTTGTCGAGGAAGCCGGTGGTCGAAAGCCATGGCTGGTCGGGACCGATCAGCAGCGACAGGTCCTTGGTCATGAAGCCGGACTCGACCGTCTGGATGCAGACCCGTTCCAGAGTCTCGGCAAAACGCTTCAGTTCGGCATTGTCGTCGAGCTTGGCGCGGTGGGCGAGGCCGCGCGTCCAGGCAAAGATCGAGGCGATCGAATTGGTCGAGGTCTCCTCGCCCTTCTGGTGCTGGCGATAGTGGCGGGTGACGGTGCCGTGCGCGGCCTCCGCCTCGACGGTCTTGCCGTCCGGCGTCATCAGCACCGAGGTCATCAGGCCGAGCGAGCCGAAGCCTTGCGCCACCGTGTCCGACTGCACGTCGCCATCATAATTCTTGCAAGCCCAGACATAGCCGCCCGACCATTTCAGGCTGGAGGCCACCATGTCGTCGATCAGCCGGTGCTCGTACCAGAGTTTCTTGGCCTTGAACTCGGCTTCGAACTCCGCCTCGTAGACCTCCTGGAAGATATCCTTGAAGCGGCCGTCATAGGCCTTGAGGATGGTGTTCTTGGTCGACAGGTAGACGGGGTAATTGCGCAGCAGGCCGTAATTCAGCGAGGCGCGGGCGAATTCGCGGATCGACTCGTCGAGATTGTACATGGCCATGGCGACACCGGCGCCGGGTGCGTCGAAGACGTCGTGCTCGATCACCTGGCCGTCCTCGCCGACGAACTTGATCGTCAGCTTGCCCTTACCGGGAAAGCGGAAGTCGGTGGCGCGGTACTGGTCGCCGAAGGCGTGGCGGCCGACGATGATCGGCTTGGTCCAGCCGGGCACCAGCCGCGGCACGTTCTTCATAATGATCGGCTCGCGAAAGATGGTGCCGCCGAGGATGTTGCGGATGGTGCCGTTCGGCGACTTCCACATCTTCTTCAGCTTGAATTCCTCGACGCGCTGCTCGTCGGGCGTGATCGTCGCGCATTTCACGCCGACGCCGTATTTCTTGATGGCATTGGCCGAATCGATGGTCACCTGGTCGTTGGTGGCGTCGCGGTGCTCGATACCGAGATCGTAATATTCGAGCTTGAGGTCGAGATAAGGGTGGATCAGCTTGTCCTTGATGAACTGCCAGATGATGCGGGTCATCTCGTCGCCGTCGAGTTCGACGACCGGGTTCGCCACCTTGATCTTCGCCATGGAAAGAATGCCTCGCTTTTGGGGAACGGAACGGCCTTGCCCGCACGGCTGCCGGCCCTGGGATGCGGCCCGTATATCAAAGGCTTTTTGGCCGCGCAAACGGCGAACCGCGCCGTAGTGCCGGCATTCTTTGCGAAAGCTTCATTTTCGCCGCCAAATGTGGCAGGGGACTGCGAAATGCCGCAAACAGCAGTTCATTGACAACCATGACCGCCACCCAGGATCCCGACAACCCTCTTGCCTCCGGAACGCCTGCGTCCGGACCGGCGATCATCCTGGTCGAGCCACAGCTCGGCGAGAACATCGGCATGGTTGCACGCGCCATGGCCAATTTCGGCCTTGCCGAACTGCGCCTCGTCAATCCGCGTGACGGCTGGCCGAGCGAGAAGGCGCGTGCCGCGGCAAGCCGCGCCGACCATGTCATCGATGCCGTCGAGGTGTTCGACGACCTGGCCTCGGCAGTCGCCGACTTGAACTTCGTCTTCGCCACCACGGCGCGCGCGCGCGACAATTTCAAACCGGTGCGCGGCCCGGTCGAGGCGGGCAGGGCGCTGCGCGCGCGGCAGCGGGCCGGCCAGCGCACCGGCATCCTGTTCGGCCGCGAGCGCTTCGGCCTCTATAATGACGAGGTCGGCCTTGCCGACGAGATCGTCACCTTCCCCGTCGATCCAGCCTTCTCCTCGCTCAACATCGCCCAGGCGGCCCTGCTGATGTCCTATGAATGGATGAAGTCCGGCCTGGAAGACGAGACCAGGACCAACTTCTCCGGTCCCGAAATGCCGCCAGCTGCCAAGGAAGAATTGCACGCCCTGTTTGCGTATCTGGAAGGTGCACTGGAGGCGCGCGGCTATTTCCGCCCGGCACCGAAGAAGCCGAAGATGGTCGACAATTTGCGCGCAGTGCTGACCCGCCCCGGTTTTGCCGAGCCGGAGCTCAAGGTGCTACGCGGTATTATATCATCGCTGGACAGGTTCTCGCCGGCCATGCCACGCGGCGACGGATCGCCCGGCGACGATCCAAGGCGGCTCCCGGCGGCCGCGGCACGCGCCGGAAAGGCGAAGGACAAAGACTAGCCTTCGAGTTACCCATATCTCACCAGTAACCGAATGTTATTTGATGTGATCCATTGTCTGGAAAACGATGGATCCTCGGATGTTTAGCTCGGATATCGGTCGTCCTCGCTTTTTCTTCTATTCGGCGGCCTTGCTGGTTGCGGAAATCGTGACCTTTGTGCTGTGCGTCGTGCTGACCATCGGCATCGAGGGTTTGGCCAATTCGAAGCCCGGACCTTCCAGGGAAGGGCTGGCCGCGGCCGTTCTCGTCGCCTCGCTGGTGATTGTTCTGTTCCGCGCGAATTTCGCCTGGCGTCGAAGCCGCGATGCGCAAGGGTCCGGTTGGATCCTTTGGTCGTATATCGTGTTCTCGACCCTGTTTGCGATTCTGCAGGCCGGCACTGTTCTTGTCGTAAAGTTCGACGGCGACGAGTCGCATTCCGGCCTTAACCTGCTGGGATTAGCTCTCGTCGGGCTGTGGGCGGTCATCTTGGCGGCCAAGCCGGCGGGCGGTAGCTCTTCGGATATGGCGTCATCCCTGAGTTTCGACGATTTCGACCCGCCCGGGCCGCTGCGCGGCGCCGCGGCGCCCCATTCAGAGTCGGCCGCCGGCGTGGCGGCCCTGGCTCCGGCCTATGCCATGCGGGCCGCACCGGTGCCGTCGAACCACCCTGCATCTCACCCTGCATCTCCGGCGAACGGCCGGCCGCGGGCCGGCGGCTTCGGCAAGCGGGGCCTTGTGTGACCGTCTCGCCGCATCAAGGCCATGATGGTTCCAGATAGAAGCGGCCGGGATAAAGCATCATTGGCCGGAGCAAAAAGCATGGGCCGAACCTTCTCTCGTGATCTCGTTTGTGATTCCCAGCCCTTAGTGACTCAATGATAATGACCAGTCCATCGAGCGCCCGTCCGATCCTGATGTTCGATTCCGGCATTGGCGGCCTCACTGTGCTGCGTGAGGCGCGCGTCCTGATCCCTGACCGCCGCTTCATCTATGTCGCCGACGACGCGGCGTTCCCCTTCGGCGCCTGGGAGGAGCCGGCGCTGAGAACACACATCCTGGAGTTGTTCGCCAGGCTGCTCGAACGGTTTTCGCCGGCTATTTCGGTCATCGCCTGCAACACCGCCTCGACGCTGGTCATCGATGCGTTGCGCGAGAGGTTTCCCGGCCACCCTTTCGTCGGCACCGTGCCGGCCATCAAGCCAGCGGCGGAACGCACGCGCTCAGGCCTGGTTTCGGTGCTGGCTACGCCCGGCACCGTCAAGCGCCAGTACACGCGCGACCTGATCAGCAAATGGGCGCAGAAATGCCATGTCCGCCTGGTCGGCAGCGACAAGCTGGCGGGATTGGCCGAAGCCTATATGCGCGATGGTTTTGTCGACGAGGACGCCGTGCGCGCCGAGATCGCGCCGTGCTTCGTCGAGCATGACGGGTTACGCACCGACATCGTCGTGCTTGCCTGCACCCATTATCCGTTTTTGGCCAACCGCATGCGCAAGACAGCACCTTGGCCGGTCGACTGGCTCGACCCGGCCGAGGCGATCGCACGCCGCGCGCTGTCGCTGCTCGCCGATACCGAGGCCCGTTATCGCAGAGAGGTACTGCCGGAAGGCGCCGATTTTGCCGTCTTCACCTCGAACGAGGCCGATTTTCCGACGCGCCGGCTGATGCAGGGATTTGGCCTGGCGGTATCCTGACCCCAGGCACTTTGGTGCTCCGGGAACATCAGCCCAGGGCGATGCGTTCTTTTCTCATTGAGGAACAGGAGAAACGATCATGCCAGCCACCTCGAAAGCCCAGCAGAAAGCCGCCGGTGCTGCACTGTCCGCCAAGCGTGGCGAGACCAAGAAGAGCGAGCTCAAAGGCGCGTCGAAGGGAATGTATAAATCCATGAGCGAAAAACAGCTCGAGGAATTCGCCGAGACCAAGCGCAAGGGCCTGCCGGAAAAGAAATCGAAACACTGATCGACTGACCATTCTGGCGGCGGATGCCGGTCGATAAAAAGCCCGCGGCTGAGCCGCGGGCCCTGAAGTCTCAACGGGCGAGGGCGAAAATTACCAGTTCCATCCCCAACCGCAGCGCCGCACTTTGTAGCGGATGACCTTGCGATGACCGTGCCGCCACACCACCTTCTTCTTGACCACGATGCGGCAGACCTGGTGATGCCTGTGGCCGTGCCAATGCCGGGCCTGCGCCGGCTCGGGCGCGACCGCCATCGTGCCGGCCATCACCGCGGCTCCTACCAACGTAAGGAAGAACTTCTTCATGCGAATTCCAGCTCCTCTGACTTCAGTCCCTTCCTGATGCCACTGGCGCAACCTCCCGCCACATCCGGCACGTTCTACAACCGCAACACTATCCGGTTCGGCGATTCGCGCCAGCTGGAAGCTTGACAGCGGTTAAATCTCCGTTTAACCAGCCCACCAACACCGGGCCGCAATGCCCGGTGGTTTTCTTTATGTGTGCAAGACGTTTGGAAGCCGGTTTTAATTTCCTGATGTCCTGTTTGAAATGACGTGTCCCGTGGGTTTTCCGTCGCGTTGCGTGGAAAACCCTGTCAGGTCTCGAAAACGGGGGCCAGAGGAGGGCGCGTTTCCTTCACCCGGACCATGAGGTTCCGGGTGTGTTGTTTTGAAAGGGAATGCGATGAGCAAGCGCGAATCCGCGAAGTACAAGATCGACCGCCGTCTTGGCGAAAACATCTGGGGCCGCCCGAAGTCCCCGGTCAACAAGCGTGAATACGGCCCCGGCCAGCATGGCCAGCGCCGCAAGGGCAAGCTTTCCGATTTCGGCCTGCAGCTGCGCGCCAAGCAGAAGCTGAAGGGCCACTATGGCGACGTTTCGGAAAAGCAGTTCCGCAAGGTCTATGAAGAGGCGGACCGCCGCAAGGGCGACACCTCGGAGAACCTGATCGGCCTGCTCGAATCGCGCCTCGACGCAGTCGTCTACCGCGCCAAGTTCGTACCGACCATCTTTGCGGCGCGCCAGTTCGTCAATCACGGCCACGTCAACGTCAACGGCAAGCGCGTCAACATCGGCTCGTACCGCTGCAAGCCGGGCGACGTCATCGAAGTGCGCGAGAAGTCGAAGCAGCTGGTCATCGTGCTGGAATCGGTGGGCCTGGCCGAGCGCGACGTGCCCGATTACATCGAGGCCGACCACAACAAGATGACCGCCGCCTTCACGCGCATCCCCGGCCTGGCCGACGTTCCGTTTGCCGTGCAGATGGAACCGAATCTGGTCGTCGAATTCTATTCGCGCTGATCGGCGCGTTCGTACGCGATACAAGCGAAGGCCGCCCTATCGGGGCGGCCTTTTCTTTTTCGTTCCTTTTTCGCGGCGTGATTCCGAAATCGATTTCGATTTTCGGTTCGATGCGCTACTGCGGGCGGCAACAGGACTTTAGGGCCGACGCGCCGTGAACATGCAGCCAGACGCCGAAACGCTCGAACCGGTCGCCGACGCCGAAGGCGGCTTTCATCCGCTGTTTGCCGATGTGCCGTCCTCCGTCGAGTTCAACAAGCTGCGCAAGCGGCTGCTGCGGCTTGCCCGCCAGGCGATCGACGATTTCTCAATGGTGAGGCCCGGCGACCGCTGGCTGGTCGCTCTGTCGGGCGGCAAGGATTCCTACGGCCTGCTTGCCGTGCTGCTCGATCTCAAATGGCGCGGGCTGCTGCCGATCGAGCTGTTGGCCTGCAATCTCGACCAGGGCCAGCCGAACTTTCCCAAGCACATATTGCCCGACTATCTCGACAGCCATGCCATTCCGCATCGCATCGAATATCAGGACACCTATTCTGTGGTCATCGACAAGCTGGCCGAGGGCAGCACCTATTGCTCGCTGTGTTCGCGGCTGCGGCGCGGCCATCTCTATCGCATTGCCCGCGAGGAGGGCTGCTCGGCGCTGGTGCTCGGCCATCACCGCGAAGACATTCTGGAAACCTTCTTCATGAACCTGTTCCATGGCGGACGCCTCGCCGCCATGCCGCCGAAGCTGCTCAACGAGGAAGGCGACGTCATGGTGCTGCGGCCGCTCGCCTATTGTGCGGAAGCCGATCTCGAGAAATTCGCCGGCGCCATGAAATTCCCGATAATTCCGTGCGATCTGTGCGGTAGCCAGGAAGGCCTGCAGCGCAACGCCATGAAAGCGATGCTCGACGACATCGAGAAGCGCATGCCCGGCCGCAAGGACACCATGATCCGTGCCATGGCCAATGTGCGGCGCTCGCATCTGCTCGACAGGACGCTGTTCGATTTCGCCGCCCTCAACGATGCTCTTAACGCAAAGCAAGACGGTCCCCATGACATTTGACGACAGCGCGATCGACTGGCTTGCCGACCTTCTGTCGGACGCTGCCGTCGCCGAGATCATGCCGCGCTTTCGCCGGTTGAGTGAGGGCGACGTGCGTCGCAAGACCTCGGCCGCCGATCTTGTGACCGAGGCCGACGTGAATGCCGAGCGGCTCATCACCGCCAGGCTGCTTCAGCGTTATCCCAAGGCGATGATCGTCGGCGAGGAGGCCTGCTCCGACGACCCGACGCTGCTCGACGGTCTCGGCGATGCCGAACTCGCCTTCGTCGTCGATCCGGTCGACGGCACCTTCAACTTCGCCTCCGGCGTGCCGCTGTTCGGCGTCATGCTTGGCGTCGTGGTCAAGGGCGAGACGGTCGCCGGCATCATCCACGATCCCGTCGGCAAGGACTGGTTGGTCGGCGTCAGCGGCGCCGGCAGTCATATTCGGCACGCGCATGGCAATTTCGAAAAAGTCCATGTCGCCAAACCGGCGCCGATATCGGAAATGACTGGAGCGGTCTCGTGGCACTATCTACCCGAGCCGGACCGCTCACGCCTGGCGCGCAATCAGACCAAGTCGCTGTCGCAGTTCAACTATCGCTGCGCAGCCCACGAATACCGCCTGCTGGCCAGCGGCCACGGCCATTTCGTCGTCTATAACAAGCTGATGCCGTGGGACCATCTGGCCGGCGTACTGATCCATGCCGAGGCCGGTGGTTATGCCGCGCGCTTCGACGGCAGCGCCTATCTGCCGTCACATGTCGGAGGTGGCCTGCTGGTCGCGCCGGACAGGGAAAGCTGGCGGGAGCTGCGCCGCGAGCTTTGGGCGGAATAGTTTTATCCGCCAGCGCGTAAAACTAGACCGGCGGGTTTTGCGGCTGGAACAGCCTGCCGCGCTCGGCGATGAGAATCATCAGCAGCGCCGCCACCGACACGCTGCAGAACCCGGCGGCCAGCGGCGTTACCGTACCGTTGAAGGCCTGGCCGATCAGCGTGCCGAGGATGCCGCCAAGAAATGTCTGCATGAACCCGAGAATCGACGAGGCGGTGCCGGCCAGGTGACCGAGCGGCTCCATGGCGAGCGCGTTGAAGTTCGCGCCGAGCGCGCCGAACGGTACCATGGCGCAGGCAAAGAAAGTAATGAAGAGCCAGAGCGGCATCTTCATTTCGATGGAAACGACCAGCCAGGCAAGGCTGATGGCCAGAAACAGCAGCAGCGCGCTTTGCGACAGACGGCGCATGCCGATGCGGCCGACGAGGCGCGAGTTGAGGTAGTTCGAAAAAGCAAGCACGCCGGCAACCCCCGCGAAGATGACCGGGAACATCTCGCCGACATCGAACACGCTGACATAGATCTGCTGGGCCGAGGCGATGAAGCCGAACATGGCGCCGAAGATGAAGGTGCTGGCGAAGGCGTAGCAGAGCGCGATGCGGTTGGTGAGAACGATGCGGAAGCCGCCGATGATGGAGGACAGCGTCAGCGGCCGGCGATATTCTGGATGTAGTGTCTCGGGCAGGCGCAACAGCGACCAGGCGGACACGATCAGCGCGCCGGCCGCCATGGTGACGAAGATCACGTGCCAGGTCGCAAACAGCATGATGAATTGGCCGATACCGGGTGCCACCACCGGAATTGCCATGAACACCATGAAGATCAAGGACATGACTTCGGCCATGCGCCTTCCGTCGAACGTATCGCGCACGATCGAGACGGCAATGACGCGCGTCGCCGCCGCGCCGATGCCTTGCACGGCCCGGCATAGCAGAAGCGTGGCGAATGACGGGGCGACTGCAGCAGCGCCCGCCGCCGCAACATAGATCACCAGCCCGGCAACCAGCGGAGCGCGGCGCCCGAAGCGGTCCGAGACGGGCCCGAAGAACAGTTGCCCACCGCCGAAGCCCAGTATGTAGGCGGTGATCACATATTGCCGGTGGTTTTCATTTTCGACGCCGAGCGAGGCGCCGATCTGCTGCAGCGCCGGCAACATGATGTCGATGGCCAGCGAATTGAGCGCCATCAGCGCCGCGCATAGCGCGATGAATTCCCAGCGCGGAATAGGCAAGGTGCTTGCCTTTTGCTGCGCTTGTGCTTGCTGATCCACGGCCAGTCCGATCCTCAAACGAAAATGCGCCGGCGTGCCGACGCATCCATTCGTTCATTGCCCCGATAGCGGGCACAACTTTTTGCCAAGGTGCCCCGGCGCTAAGCGCATGACCCCGACAATCGCAGTCGATCTTCGGAGAGCCATACGCAAAACAGAAGTCAGGCGGCGCCTTTGACGCTGACGCCCTTTTCGACGAGGAAGGTCTGCAATTCGCCCGCCTGGAACATCTCGCGGATGATGTCGCAGCCGCCGACGAATTCGCCCTTGACGTAGAGCTGCGGGATGGTCGGCCAGTTGGAATAGTCCTTGATGCCTTGCCGTAGCTCGGCCGACGTCAGCACGTCGACACCCTTATAGTCGGCTCCGATATAGTCGAGGATCTGCACGACCTGACCGGAAAATCCGCATTGCGGGAAGCCGGGCGTGCCTTTCATGAAGAGAACAACGTCGTTGCCCTTCACTTCATTATCGATGTAGTCGTTGATGCCGCTCATGGAATACCCTTTCATGCCTGTGGGAGTCAGGCTCGAACATTACCCTTCAAATAAACCCATGGGTTGCGCGAAACAAGATGTTTGCCGCCTTGCCATGCAAATGGCGCAAAGGAACGTCTGATCTTGTGCCAAGCCGTTGGCCACCATCTTTCCCGAGGCGCGATGAAAAGACGATATCTCGCCGGGTTCCTCCTCGCCGTTCTGCTCGCCGCACTGGCCTTGATTTGGTGGGCCAGGTCGCCGAGACAGCCACCCCTCGTCGTCGGCGGTGAATTGCCGGCGCCGTGCCGCGACGCGAGCTTCGAGGCGGCCGCCTACGTCGTCTGCGAAATCGATCTGCGCCGCTATGACATCGGTGTGTTCCACGTAGGCCTCGACGGCAAGGCCTTCGGTTCCCTGGACAAATTCGACAAGGCGATGGCGGATCAGGGCCGGCCGGTGCTGCTCGCCATGAACGCCGGCATGTATCACCAAGATCTGACCCCAGTCGGCCTTCTCGTCGAAGACGGCCGGGAGAAGGCGCCGCTCAACGTCGCCGACAGCGAAGGCAATTTCTTCCTGAAACCGAATGGCGTATTCGTGGTCCGCAAGGACGGCAAGGCGGCGGTCATGGAGACAAGTGCCTATGCCGCGGCCGGGCCGGACGTGATGGTCGCCACGCAATCCGGCCCGATGCTGGTGATCGACGGCCGGCTTCATCCCCGTTTCGAGCAGGACGGCACATCGCGCTATATCCGCAACGGCGTCGGCGTGCTTGACGAAAACACCGTCGTGCTGGCGATCTCGCGCTCTCAAGTCAGCCTCGGCAGCTTCGCACGGCTGTTTCGAGATGCGCTCAATTGCCCCAATGCGCTTTTCTTCGACGGGGTCGTGTCGGCGCTGTCGAATGGCGAGCGGATGATTGTTGGTGGAAACTATCCGGCCGGGCCGATCATTGCCGTGACCGGCAAGGCGCTTGCGAGCCGGTAACTGGACGGGAGTTTAGTCCGGCACGCTGGTCTGCAGGGCAAGCGCGTGCAGCACGCCGCCCATGTTGCCCTTCAGCGCGTCATAGACCATCTGGTGCTGCTGGACGCGGCTTTTGCCGCGAAAGCTTTCGGCCACCACCTCCGCCGCATAATGGTCGCCATCGCCGGCCAGGTCGCGAATCGTCACCTTGGCGTCCGGAATGCCTTCCTTGATCAGCCGTTCGATGTCGTGGGCGTCCATTGCCATGCGAGGATTCCTTGTTCAGGTCGTGAACTCATAGATATGGTCGAAACGGCGGATGAACCACAGTGAAACGGCTCCACTCGATCACATCACGGGTCCACGACCTCATTTGCCATGAAGCGAGGGAACCAGGATTCGTGGGCAGCGGTCAATTCACTGACCGGTATCGCACGTGCCTCGCCCAGCTTCAGTTCGCTGCCGCCGGTCGAGCCGATCCACGGTGCAAAAATGCCGAGCTTGCTTTGCTGTTCGCGAATGGCATCCCACGCCTCGCTCTGCGGGTCGATCGACAGCGTCAGCAGATAGCGGCCCTGATCCTCGCCGAACCAGACCGGGATCGGATCGGTGCCGATCAGGCCGGGGATGGTCGCGCCGATGCCGGAGGCCATCGCCATCTCGGCCAACGCCACCGCGATGCCGCCATCGGAAACGTCATGCGCCGCGGTAACGACGCCCGACGCAATCAGCGCCCGCACATGGTCACCGACGCGCTTTTCGTGATCGAGATCGACGGGCGGCGGCGGGCCGTCGGCACGGCCATGGATGTCGCGCATATAGACCGATTGGCCAAGATGCGTGCCCCACATGGTCGGTGCGCCGACCAGCACGATCATCTGGCCTTCGGCGGCAAAGCCGATCCGCACCATTTTCGACCAATCGGCAATCAGCCCGACGCCGCCGATGGTTGGTGTCGGCAGTATGCCTTGGCCGTTGGTCTCATTGTAGAGCGAGACGTTGCCGGAGACGATCGGGAAGCCCAGCGCCCTGCAGGCATCGCCAATACCTTTCACCGCGCCGACCAACTGACCCATGATCTCCGGCCGTTCCGGATTGCCGAAATTAAGGTTGTCGGTGGCCGCGAGCGGCAAGGCACCGGTGGCGGTAAGATTGCGCCAGCATTCGGCCACCGCCTGCTTGCCTCCCTCGTAGGGGTCGGCCTCGCAATAGCGCGGCGTCACGTCGGAGGAGAAGGCGAGCGCCTTGGTCGGATGACCGTCGATCCGCACGACGCCGGCATCGCCGCCGGGAAGCTGCAACGAATTGCCTTGGATCAGCGTGTCGTACTGCTCCCACACCCAGCGGCGCGAGGACAGGTCCGGCCCGCCAAGCAGCTTCAGCAAAGCCTCGGCCACATCGGTTTGCGGTGCATCGCCGGCGCCCAATGGCGCCGGCTTCTTCGGCTCGACCCAGGGACGGTCATATTCCGGCGCCTGGTCGCCGAGATCCTTGATCGGCAGGTTGGCGACCTCGTCGCCCTGGTGCAGCACGCGGAAGCGCAGATCGTCGGTGGTCTTGCCGACGATGGCAAAGTCGAGGCCCCATTTGTGGAAGATCGCCTCGGCCTGTTTTTCCTTTTCGGGGCGCAGCACCATCAGCATGCGCTCCTGGCTCTCCGAAAGCATCATCTCATAAGCGCTCATGCGCTCTTCACGCACCGGCACCTTGTCGAGATCGAGCTCAATGCCGAGGTCGCCCTTGGCGCCCATTTCGACCGCCGAGCAGGTGAGACCAGCGGCACCCATGTCCTGGATGGCAATAACGGCGCCGGACGCCATCAGTTCGAGGCAGGCTTCGAGCAGGCATTTTTCGGTGAAGGGATCGCCAACCTGGACCGTGGGCCGCTTCTCGTCGATCTTGTCGTCGAATTCGGCCGAGGCCATGGTGGCGCCGCCGACGCCGTCGCGACCGGTCTTGGCGCCGAGATAGACGACCGGCAGGCCGACGCCCTTGGCCTCGGACAAAAAGATTGCGTCCGTCTTCGCGAGGCCCGCGGCAAACGCATTGACCAGGATATTGCCATTGTAGCGGGCGTCGAAATTGACCTCGCCGCCGACCGTCGGCACGCCGAAGGAATTGCCATAGCCACCGACGCCGGAAACGACGCCGGCAACGAGGTGCCTGGTTTTGGGATGATCCGGCGCACCGAAGCGCAGCGCGTTCATCGCCGCGATCGGCCGCGCGCCCATGGTGAAGACATCGCGCAGGATGCCGCCGACGCCGGTCGCCGCTCCCTGATAAGGCTCGATATAGGAGGGATGGTTATGGCTCTCCATCTTGAAGACGACGCAGTCGCCGTCGCCGATGTCGACCACGCCGGCATTCTCGCCCGGGCCCTGGATGACTTGCGGCCCGGTGGTCGGCAGCGTACGAAGCCATTTTTTCGAGGATTTGTAGGAACAATGCTCGTTCCACATCGCGGAAAAAATACCGAGTTCGGTAAAGCTCGGCTCGCGCCCGACCAGGTCGAGGATGCGTTGGTACTCGTCGGGCTTCAGCCCGTGCGCGGCAATGAGTTCCGGAGTGATCGGCACGGAATTGGAAATGGTCATGATCGGCAATTTGTGTCCTTGGGATCGAGTCCCGTCTTATCGCAAGCTTTGCAGCCGATACACCCCGTCGGATGACTAAAACGACGGAAAGCAACAGCTTGCCGCAAGTAGCGGAAGATCGCCACTCGACCCGCCGGTTTCAAGCCGGTTCAGGAAAAGCTGTCGTAGCCGGCGCGGCCTTCGTCCAGAAGCCGCCGGATCACAGCGACGCCGTGCGCAATATCGTCCCGCTGTCGCGGCTGCGAGATGCCAAACCGCACGCCGTGAAAGGCCTGTTCGGAACGCCCCGCCTTGAACTCGTCCTCGTCGTCGATGAGCACGCCATGTTCGAGGCAAGCCTGTTTGAAAGTGCCGGAAAGCCATGGGTCCGGCAAAGTGAGCCAGACGAACGGCACATTATCCAGCGCCTTGAAGTCGAAGCCGTCGAGTGTCTCGCGCACGATCGCGATGCGCGCACCGATCTCGGCAATGCTGCGCTTGCGCATCTCGGCGGCCTGACCGGACAACACCAGCCGGCTGCCCACCTCCGCCAGCAGAAAGGGCAGGCCGCCCGTCATCATCTTATGGGCAACCCGGATGCGGTGACGATAGGCCGGCGGGCAAGCGAGCCAACCGCCGCGAACACCCGCCGCGACCGATTTCGACAGGCCGCCGGCAACGATGGTCCGTTCGGGAGCATATTCGGCCAGTAAAGGCGTCGGGTCGTCGGTCAGTCCGCCATAGAGATCGTCCTCGATCAAGACGACGTTATATTGACGGGCGACATGCGCGATTGCCTCGCGGCGCGATGCCGACAGCGTTGTCAGCGTCGGGTTCTTGGCCGTCGGCATCAAAAACATCATCTTCGGGTGCTTTTGTGCGCAGACGCGCTCGAAATCCTGGGGATCGATGCCCTCGTCGTCAGCCGCCACCAGTGCGGTCCGGCGACCGATCAGGCCGGCGCTGCGGGAGATCTGCGAATAGGTGAGGTGCTCGAAGACGACATAGTCGCCGGGGGCGGTGAGCCCCGCAATTGTTGCCATCACCGCGGCGTGGGTGCCGAGCGTGGGGACAATGGCATCCGCCGCCGGGCGATAGGAATTGCGCGACAGCCAGCGCCTGCCGGCCTCGAACCAGCGGTCCGGGAAATCACGCGTGTAGCTTGAAATCTCATGCGGATGGTCTTGCGCCGTGCGTGTCAACACATCGGCGACGATGGCACCCTGGCCGACATCCGGTGCGGCGGTGCTATCGAAGCGCATCTTGTCGCCGGGCGCATCCATATAGCGCGTGCCTTGTTCGACCGGCTCCAGGAAATCCGGCTTTGCGCTTTCCGACTGCTGAGCGAGAACATAGGTTCCGCGGCCCACCTCGCCGCTGACCAATCCCCGCTCGCGCAGCAATTGATAGGCCCTGCCGACCGTGCCGACGGTCGTGCCGATGTCGTATGCCAGATCGCGCTGCGGCGGCAGCTTTGCCCCTGCACCGATCAGGCCGCGGTCGATGTCCGTCTCGATGGAATCGGCAAGCCGCTGATAGAGCGGGCCGGTACCCGCGGTAAGATCTGGCAGCCAAGTTGTCATGGTGACAATTTTTTACATTGCACCAGGATGTGAGTCAATACATATCAGATCGGCGGCGAGAAGGGTACAATCCGAAGTTTTGGCAGAAAAAAAATGGCTACAATAGAGACAATCCGCTCCGTTAGGGCTGAATTGCAGATGCAGGTGGCGCCTCCGTTAGGCCGGCCAACCTATGTTAGTCGGCTGGTGCGTACGCTCGGATCCTTCGCGAGATGGATTGGCAGGCTAATGGATCGTCGGCGCAGCCGGCTGGTCCTGCTCGAGATGACCGACGACCAGCTCAAGGACATAGGCATTACGCGTTGTGATGCCCATCGTGAGGGCCTCAGGCCGTTCTGGGACTGAGGGTTGAGGCACCGCACTTTAGCGGACGCCCGCCGCCCTGAGCCTCGATACGCCGTGGTCCACAAGCACGGCCACGATACACAGAACCAGAAAATGCCCGGTGATGGCCAGAGCCGAGACGGCGACGCTGGCCGCCCCGTGTTTGGAGACGTCGAGGAATGGATAGGGTACTTCGCCGACGATCGGCGCCCGCAGCAGCGCGTAGGCCAGATAGGCGATCGGATAGATCATCCACCACGAGATGTCACGCCATCGCGTCGAGCCGTCGGCGCCCGCCACAAGCCACCACAGCACGAACACCACCGGCGTCACATAGTGCAGGAGCACGTCGCAGAGCAGGAACAGCCCTTGCGGCTGCCAAAGCTGCGCCAGGACCGTGGCATAGATAATGAGGACCAGGCTTATGGCGACGGCTACGCCCGCCCGTATCCGTGGCCCGGCAAAGGCCGGAAACCAGGCATAACCCGTCGACGACAGCAACGAGGCATGGACGAGCACCGCGCCGATGTTGGTCAGGATGGTGAAGAAGCTGAAATAGAAGACCAGCGAGCCGACAAAGCCGCGGCCGGCTTCCATTGATGCCGGGACGGTGATGCAGAGCTGCAGGACGAGCCCGGCCAGGCCGACGACCAGACCGGTGATCTGCAGCAAGCGACCCATTGCGCTAGGCAGCAGCGCCACAGGCCGGATTGCCCGCCTGCCAGCGGGCAATGTCCGAGCCGATGCGGCCGCCGAGCGGTTCCGCCATCAATGGGCCGAACACGTCGACGCGGCTCGAATTGCCTTGCGCCTGCACGACCAGCAACGGCTTTCCGCCATAATGTTTGGCCGGCACCAGCAGGAAGCGCGGCGTGCCGCTGAACGAATTCAGCTCGTTGGCCATCTGATAGGACTTGAAGGCAGGGTCCTTGCTGGCGATCCAGCATTTGTGGGCAGCTATTGCCACCTGCTCCATGGCAAGCAGTGACGCGCTCTTGCCCGCCGGCGCCGGCGTGCTCTTCGGGCTTGACTGGCATGAGGCGAGTACAAGCCCGGCGGCAGTAGCGACGGCGAGGCGGGCGAGTGTCAATCGCATGGTCAAGCGGCGCCCATCTCGAGTTCGGACAGAAAGATCTTCAGACCGTCTGTCATCTCACCCCAGACGCGCGACAGCGCCGGATGCTGCAAGGCGATTTGCTCATAGGCATCGAATTTCGGATGGGCGTCAAGCAGGTCGGGGCGGCCGATCGTCGCCCTGAAATTGTTGAAGACGAAGCGGGTCGGCGTCAGCCACGCATCGGCGAAGGAGATGTCGTCGCCGAGCGCGAACGGGCCATGCGCCATGCGGGCCTCGATTGCCGCAAGCCCGTGATGCAATCGGGCGAACTGTGCCTTGATGTCCGCCTCGTTGCGCTGCGGCACGAAATAGAGCTCGAACAGCTTCATCGTTGGGGCGAGCACGTCAAGGTCGGTGATGCGGGCGAACATGCGCACCAACGCCCGGTCTTTCGAATCCTTGGGCAGCAGCGCTGGCTCGGGAAAGCGCTCCTCCAGATATTCGGCAATGACCACGGATTCGACGATCGTTTCGCCCGAGCCGGTGATCAGCACTGGAATCCGGTTGAGCGGGGAGATGGCACGGAATGCCTCGGGAATGGGAAACCCAGGCGGCGGTGCAATGACCTTGAGCGGCACGTTCTTGATGTAGGCCAGCGCCCGCACGATCGACGAATAGGGCGACAGCGGTCGCGAATAGAGTTTCATGACCGTCGCTCCAGGAGGAAAATTGAATGCATCAAGCGGCGATGCCCAGCGCGCTTTCGAACAGCGCCCGGCCGTCGCTGCCGCCATGCGCCGCTTCAATCAGGTTCTCGGGATGCGGCATCAGGCCGAGCACATTGCCACGGCCGTTGACAATGCCGGCAATGTCGTTGATCGAGCCGTTGGGATTGGTGCCTTCGGCATATCGGAACACCACCTGGCCTTCGCCTTCGAGGCGGGCCAGCGTTTCGGCATCAGCAAAATAATTGCCGTCATGATGCGCCACCGGCGCGCGGATGACCTGGCCCGGCTGATAGCGGCGGGTGAACATCGTGTTGGCATTGGCGATCTGCAGCTTGACTTGCCGGCAGACGAATTTCAGCGAGGTGTTGCGCATCAATGCACCCGGCAACAGGCCGGCCTCGACCAGGATCTGGAAGCCGTTGCAGACGCCGATGACCGTGACGCCCTTGGCCGCCTTTTCGGCCACAGCCCGCATCACCGGCATGCGCGCGGCAATAGCGCCGCAGCGCAGATAATCGCCAAAGGAAAAGCCGCCGGGAATGGCGATCAGGTCGACATCGGGAATTTCAGTGTCGGTCTGCCAGACGGTGACCGGCGGCGTGCCGGAAATCTTGGTCAGCGCCGCGATCATGTCACGGTCGCGATTAAGGCCGGGGAGCAGGACGACGGCTGATTTCATGAGAATTCATGCTCGTTGAGTTGGAACAGATATCGCGGCAAAACATGGCTGGTCAGCCAGACGCCATTTTCGGAAAGAAAAAATAAGGCGCCGTTTTTGGCCATGTTTTCCGAGTCGATCCGCAGGATAACACTTCTCCCCTTGCGGCGCTGTGCGACGATCACAGCTGTTTCAATGTCTTTTGACAAATGAACGTGCTGCCGAGACTGGCTGATTAAGCCTTCTCGTAAGATGCTGGGGAGAAACTCTTCCTTGGTGCCGTGATATAAAACTGTTGGAGGAATTGATGGCGACAGGCCGAGATCAATCTCGACACTGTGGCCTTGAACCGCACGGACACGATCACCGTCGATTGCAAAGCGCTTTTTCGGGTTCTCGTCGATGATCCGAACAACCTCGGCGGCGGATGTGCCGAACTTCGCCTGAATCGCCGCGCAAAGTTTGTTGAAATCAGTCCAACCGTTCTCATCCAAAGTCAGCCCCGCTTCATGGGGAGCATGGCGTAAAACAAGACTCATGAACTTCGATATCTGGATGTCTTTCGACAAGCTCAGCCGATCTCCACCGCGTAATTCTCAATCACCGTATTCGCCAGAAGCTTGTCGCACATAGCTTTCAGATCGGCCTCGGCCTTGGCCTTGTCGCCCTCGGCAAGCTCGATATCGAAAACCTTGCCTTGCCGCACCTGGCCGACGCCGCCGAAACCCATTCCGGAAAGCGCATGCTCGATTGCCTTGCCTTGTGGGTCGAGCACGCCGTTCTTGAGGGTTACGGTAATGCGGGCCTTGATCACGCTGGACATGCTCCTGTTCACCTGTTGAGCGGGCAAGCCGTCAGTGCGGCTTGCCTTTGACACCGTCGGTCGATGCGACGAGCACCGGTCCGGCAGGGCGCGGCGGTTCGTTCTCGTTCATGATGCCGAGGCGGCGGGCAACTTCCTGATAGGCTTCGACGAGCCCGCCCATGTCGCGGCGGAAGCGGTCCTTGTCGAGCTTGTCCTGGGTCGCCACGTCCCACAGCCGGCAGGAATCCGGCGAGATCTCGTCGGCGACGACGATGCGCATCATATCGCCTTCGAACAGGCGGCCGCATTCGATTTTGAAATCGACGAGCTGGATCCCGACGCCCATGAACAGGCCGGAAAGGAAGTCGTTGACGCGAATGGCCAGCGCCATGACGTCGTCGATCTCCTGCGGGCTCGCCCAGCCGAAGGCGGTGATGTGCTCTTCCGATACCATCGGATCGTCGAGCGCATCGGCCTTGTAATAGAATTCGATGATCGAGCGCGGCAGCACGGTGCCTTCCTCGATGCCCAAGCGCTTGGCCAGCGAGCCGGCGGCGACGTTGCGCACCACCACTTCGAGCGGGATGATCTCGACTTCCTTGATCAGCTGCTCGCGCATGTTGAGCCGGCGGATGAAGTGGGTCGGAATGCCCATCCGGTTGAGATGATTGAAGATGTGCTCGGAAATGCGGTTGTTGAGCACGCCTTTGCCATCGACGATTTCATGCTTCTTCTTGTTGAAAGCGGTGGCGTCGTCCTTGAAGAACTGGATCAGCGTGCCAGGCTCCGGTCCCTCATAAAGGATCTTGGCCTTGCCTTCATAAATGCGGCGGCGATTTTTCATCTGATTTTTCTCTGGATTTGCGGGCAGGCGGCAAGCGACCAGTTCCTGTCCGTCTGCCTGAAATAAGATGGCGACGGTGGGGTTCAATGCCGGTGTCTATCCCAATCGCACTGTTTGCTCAATCGGCAAATCCTTTCAATCAACCGCTTTCGGGGACCGAAATGCCGCAGCGCAGCAGGCAATGTAGCATATTGACCGGCCGGCGCCCTTTTGGTTTGTGCTCCGGCAACACATATTGGCACAACGAATCGGATTTCACGGAGGGATGCCATGAGCAGCATGAAAGACCGCGAAGAGGGCTTTGAGCGCAAATTCGCATTCGACGAGGAACTTCGATTCAAGGCTGCGGCACGCCGCAACAGAGCGCTCGGCCTGTGGGCTGCCGAAAAGCTCGGCAAGTCAGGCGCCGAGGCCGACGCCTATGCCAGGGAAGTGGTCGTCAGCGACATCGAGGAAGCCGGCGATCACGACGTTTTCCGCAAGATACGCAAGGATTTCGATGCAGCCGGCATCGACCAGTCGGACCATCAGATCCGCCGCACCATGGATGAATTGATGGCGCAGGCGATCGAGCAGATCAAGAACACCTGATCCTTCCGCCGGTATCGATCGAATGCTGGACCAATCGACCGCCCGGCCTAACCGGGCGGTTTTTCTTTGCCTTTACGGTCATTTCCGGCTGAATTGCTGCAGCCAAAGAGGAAATCACCAATGTCCCTGAAGTCACGCCTTGCGGCCGACGAGACGCTGTTCACTGCATGGTCCGGCGTGCCGGATGCCTTGACGGTCGAGATACTGGCCAGACAAGGGTTCGACGCGGTTACGCTCGACATGCAGCATGGTGGCCATCACGAGGACAGCGTGCTGCGCGGGCTTGTGCCGGTGCTGGCCGTCAACAAGCCGGCTTTGGTGCGCATCCCGGTCGGCCGCTTCGACATGGCCAGCCGCGCGCTCGACTTCGGCGCCGAGGCTGTGATCGCCCCGATGGTGAATTCGGTGGCGGACGCAAAGCTGTTTGCCGTCGCCATGAAATACCCGCCACTCGGCGAGCGCTCCTGGGGCCCGACCTATGCTTTTCCGCGCCATGGGAAGGGCGACTATGCCGACTGGCTGCGCGACAGCAACCAGCGCACCATGGCGTTCGCCATGGTCGAAACGCGGGCCGCGCTTGATGCACTCGACGGCATCCTCGACACGCCGGGCATCGACGGTATATTCCTTGGCCCGTCGGATTTCTCGATCGCCTGGTCGAAGGGCACCACCGTCAGTTCGACGCTGGAGAGCATGATGGAGACCGTCGCCTCGATCGCCGAGCGCACCCGCAAAGCCGGCAAGCATGCGGCGATCTATGTGATGGAACCGGCCATCGCCGGTCGCGTGGTGTCGATGGGTTACCGGCTGCTGGCGATGGGTTCCGAGCATTCGCTGATTTCGCTTGGGGCAAAGACCCTGCTGAGCAGCGTCAGGGGTTCAATCGCTTCCTAGAGATCCGTCAGGAATTTCGCGAACGTCATCGACCCTTCGGGCCAGGGGCCAAAGCCGGAATCCGCGTTGAGATGGCCGGCATCGCCGGCGTCGATGAACAGCGAGCCCCAAGCCGCGGCAATGTCCTCGGCGACGCCGAAGGCGCAGAACGGGTCGTTGCGGCTGGCGATCACCACCGACGGAAACGGCAGCGGGTCACGCGGATAGGGACCGAAGGTCATCAGGTGCCTCGGCTTTATCTTTGGATTGGCGACATCGGGCGGCGCCACGAAAAAAGCGCCGGCGACCGGCCGCTCGAACCGGGACAAGGCCTGGATGACCGCGGCGACGCCAAGCGAATGGGCGACGATGACGACCGGCCGCTCGGCCTCGTTAACCGCCTTGGCGACACCCGCCGTCCAATCCTCGCGCACCGGCTTCGACCATTCCGCCTGTTCGACGCGGCGCGCCGTCGATAGTTTCGACTGCCAGCGGCTCTGCCAATGATCGGGGCCGGAATTGGTGTAGCCCGGCACGATGAGAATATCTGCTTCCCTGACTTTCATGGCGCGCATGTAGCGAGAGGCGCTGTCGGGTGCAACCAGGTATGAACTCAACAGCCACACGCAAACGGCCTCTCACGAGCCCGGTTCTGCTCGCTATTGTGAACACCATGTTCGCTTCTTGCGCTCTTGTGTGAACGACCGCGATGGACGATCTGTCGCCAGGAAAGAATGGCTGTTCCGAGATTTTGGCACGGACACGGCTTAGAATGATTGATGGCGCCGGGTTCCTCTGACGGAAGCTTGTCGAGCGCCGCCTGAACGGAGCACTTTGATGAGCGAACTGCCTTTTGCCGCGACGACCCCGGTCAGCGTTGCCCGCGTCGGCTTGCGGGCGCGGGATGCAGAAAATCTCGCTGCTTACTATCGCAAGGTCGTCGGCCTGCAGGAACTGAGCCGCGCCGGCGGCACGATCACGCTCGGCGCAGTCAATCGTCCTTTGCTAGACATCGAAGCGGATCCGGCTGCGAAACCCGATGACCCGCGCAGCGCCGGTCTTTTCCACACCGCCTTCCTGCTGCCCAGCCGGGCCGATCTCGGCCGCTGGATCAATCACGCCATCGCCGGCAAGATTGGCATCGAGGGCGCGTCCGATCATCTGGTCAGCGAGGCGCTTTATCTGACCGACCCGGAAGGCAACGGCATCGAGATCTATGCCGACCGCCGTCCGCAGGACTGGAAATGGAACGGCGACAAGATCGCGATGGCGACGGAGCGGCTGAACATCCCTTCGGTGGTTGCCGAAGTGCCGGCCGGCGACACCGGCTGGCAGGGCGCGCCGGAAAACAGCATTATCGGCCACGTCCATTTGCGGGTCGGCAGGCCGGAAGAAGCCGAAGCATGGTGGCACCAGGAGTTCGGTTTCGACACGGTGGCAAAATATGGTGGCGCGGCGGTGTTCCTGTCGTCCGGCGGCTATCATCACCACATTGGCGCAAATGCGTGGCAGAGCCCGGGTGCCGGTCGCCGAGATCCCTCCCGCTCCGGCCTGGCCTGGGTCGAGATGCGTTCGGACAATGCCGCGAGCGACACTACCCGCGAGGATCCGTGGGGCACAGTGATAAGGACGGTTCCCGGTAAGGCGTAGGCTAGAGGTTAGCCTTCTCGAGTAAGCGTCCTAGCATCAGCAGGCCCGCTGGCCATACGCCCAGGCGGGCCTCGTTTCCCATATGGCCGAGATCGCCGGCATCGGCGATATCCGCGCCCCAGGCTGCGGCAAAAGCGGTCGCCTTGTCGAAGGTGACGCGCGGGTCGCTGCGGCTCGCCACCACCAATGCCGGGAAGGGTAGGCGCTTCAGCGGCATCGGCGCGAACGGGCGCACCGCGTCGAATGAGGGATCGGTATCCTCGACATTGGTCGCGGCGACCAGGAACGCCGCCGCGACCTTGTCGAGCTGGCTTTGACTGGCCCCGGAAGCCCACTTCACCGCCGTCGCCACTGCCAGCGAATGTGCAAGCAGCACGATGCGGCGCGGTGCGGCGGCCATCGCAGCATCCACCTGGCCGATCCAGTCTTCAGGCTTCGGCCGGTCCCACTCTGCCTGCAGCACGCGGCTCGAATTGGGGAGCACCCTGCACCAATGCGACATCCAATGATCCGGTCCGGAATTGCCGCGGCCGGGCAGGGCAAGAAAATCGAAATCTCCGGCCGCCGAAATCATCAGGCTTCTCCGAACACTCGGCTGAAGATCGTGTCGACATGCTTGGTATGATAGCCCAAGTCGAATTTCTCGCGGATCTCGGCCTCAGGCAGGGCTGCAACAACGTCCTTGTCGGCCAAAAGTTCCTCAAGGAAATCAGCGCCTTGCTCCCACACCTTCATGGCATTGCGCTGCACCAGCCGGTAGGCTTCCTCACGCGAAATGCCGGCTTGCGTCAGCGCCAGCAGCACGCGCTGCGAATGCACGAGGCCGCGGAACTTGTTCATGTTCTTCAGCATGTTGTCGGGGTAGACCAGCAGTTTGTCGATGACGCTGGTCAGCCGTGACAGCGCGAAATCGAGCGTCACCGTCGCGTCGGGCCCGATCATGCGCTCGACCGACGAGTGCGAGATGTCGCGCTCGTGCCACAGCGCCACATTCTCCATTGCCGGCAGCGCGAAGGAGCGCACCATGCGAGCAAGGCCGGTGAGGTTCTCGGTCAGCACCGGGTTGCGCTTGTGCGGCATCGCCGACGAGCCCTTTTGTCCGGGCGAAAAATACTCCTCCGCCTCCAGTACCTCGGTGCGCTGCAGATGGCGCATCTCGATCGCCAGCCGCTCGATCGACGAGGCGATGACGCCGAGCGTGGCGAAGAACATCGCATGGCGGTCGCGCGGGATCACCTGCGTCGACACCGGCTCGGGCTTCAGCCCAAGTTTCTTGGCCACGTATTCTTCGACATAGGGGTCGATATTGGCGAAGGTGCCGACCGCACCCGAGATGGCGCAGGTGGCGATGTCCTCGCGTGCGTGCACCAGCCTCTCGCGGCAGCGCGAGAATTCGGCATAGGCCTGCGCCAGCTTGACGCCGAAAGTGGTCGGCTCGGCATGGATGCCGTGGCTGCGGCCGATGGTAATCGTATCCTTGTGCTCGAAGGCGCGGCGCTTGAGCGCCGCAAGCAGCCCGTCAATGTCGGCCAGGAGGATGTCGCTGGCCCGGGTGAGCTGCACGGCAAAACAGGTGTCGAGAACGTCGGAGGATGTCATGCCCTGATGGATGAAGCGGGCATCCGGCCCGACGAATTCGGCAAGATGGGTGAGAAAGGCGATGACGTCGTGCTTGGTGACGCGTTCGATCTCGTCGATGGCTTCGACATCGAATTTCGCCGCCCCGCCTTTCTCCCAAATGGTCTTGGCGGCCTCCTTCGGGATGACGCCGAGCTCGCCCAATGCGTCGCAGGCGTAGGCCTCGATCTCGAACCAGATGCGGAACCGGGTTTCGGGCGACCAGATGGCCACCATTTCCGGCCGGGAGTAGCGAGGGATCATCAGTCGGTCCTGACTTGCAAGAGCATTTGCCCGCGTCCTAACAGAGGCAAGCAAAATGCTCAACGTTGCTGGCGCGCAAACCAGACACTGGCGACAGCCAGCGCAATGAAACCGAGCGGAAAATACAGCCGGATGCCGAGGACGACGAACTGGTAGAGCGCCGTCAACATCGTGAACACGAACTGGAAAACCCAGGTGATGGTGAGCGCGGGCGCATGCCATTGGACATAGTAGGAGCGGTATTGCAGCCCAAAGAGGCCGCCGGTGAAGGCGATAGTCACGGTGAGAAGGCAGACGAAGGCGGCAGCGAGGGCGATCTCCCAGTTGCGTCCGAGGGAGACGAGTCGCGCCAGAAACAGCCCAACCGGGAAGGCCAGCGCGCCGCCGGCAGCATAAAGCAGCGAGACGAAGCGGACCTTCGCCGGGGTCTCCCAATCGTACAGCTGCAGATTGAGCAGCGCGCTGGCGCCCATCGCCATGGCCCACAACAAGGCACCGACAAAAGCGGTGCGCAGCGGCGGCAAGGAGCGGCGGAGACGGCGCAGAGCGCGATAGCGCATGGCGGGGAACGTCACAGGCGACCGGTTACCGCGATCCAGCGATAGTCCGGCCCTTCGAAGCCGTATTGGCGCACCGCGATCAGCACGGCATAGGCGCTGAGGCTATCCAGCGAAAATGTCTGGACCGCGCCGATCTGGTACCCATTCGGACAGCCTCTGCTTTGCGGGATCGATTTGTCCTCGTGAATAATCCTCGTCAGGCTGCCGTCTCTCGCTTCGATGCGCAGCAGGCGAAAGCCATTGATCTCGCCCTGGCTCTGGCAGCGTTCGGTGTCGTTCATGCCGATCTGGTCGAGCCGGAACTCGAGCGGTTCGTCGACCGGCGAAAAGATCGGGCGCGGATTGACCACCATGCGGAAGGGGTCGGCAGAAAGCTCGGTCACCGGGTTGAAGCCGGCGGTGATGCCGCGATTTGCCGTGAGTTCCGCCTGACTGACGATCGCTTCGCCCTTTTGCCGGGCCTGCAGCCGCGCTGCGTCCACGGTGGCATTCTCGTGGTCGAGCCGGATACGGATCGGCGAGCCCTTGAGAAAATTGTCGTCGGCCGTGTTGATGTAATAGCGGTTGGCATACGGGAATCCCGATCCGTCCTGGACGCCATATTCTTCGAAGGCGAAGATGCCGCCGTCACTGCTGAAGCCGAGGATCTCAAGCTCGGCGACATCGCCTGCGTAGGCGGCGACCAAAGTTGCAAGCTGGGCGAACAGGCAGACGGCAAACAGGGCAAGATTTCGCATGGGGCTTTCCGTTCAGGCAGTCGACGTCGTTAAATTCCCTATCACGATGCTGTCAAAAGATCGTGCTAACTGAAACACGAAGTCGATGCATCCAATCCGGCTGTCTTTTGTTATTGTCGGCATCTTCATCCCATCGTGCCTTCCCAAAATCAGAATCTATTTCCGGAAGGCACGATGCATTGATTCAAAATGTTTAGAGCATCCTTTGCGCGTCCAAAGGACGCGCGGCGCCCTAAGGGAGACCCCCATGACCGATGCAGCCAAGATCCGCGAACGTATGGAAGTGATCGGCGCCGACGGCGTCCATGTCGGCACCGTCGACAAGGTCGACGGGGATCGCATCAAGCTGACCAAGCGCGACAGCGGCGAGGGCGCTCACAGGGGCCATCACCACTTCATTCCTCTCAGCCTCGTCGCCGAGGTCGAGGGCCAGAAGGTGCGCCTGTCGGCAAACTCGGATGTTGCGGTCACGTTCGAGGAAGAAAAATCCGACCCCACCTGATCGGTCGCCCGACCACAGCGTTGGCGCGTTCAGCGCGACGACCAGACCGGGAAGAGATCGCCCTCGGCCGGCGTCGCGGCAAAGACGCCGCGGCTGATGGCGCGCGCCATCGTCGCGCCGGCAGCTGCGTAGAGATCGATTGCATCGTTGGGCCCGAGCTCGATGCCGCTCTTGCCCGTTGCCAGCGCGAAGACCAGATCGCCGTCGGCGGGCGTGTGCGTCGGCCAAATGGCACGGACAAAGCCGTCATGCGCTGATATCGCCAGGCGTTTGGCGGCGGCCTTGGTGAGGACCGCATCAGTGGCGATCACGGCGATGGTCGTGTTGGCGCCGGTTTCCGCCTGCTCTGCGGCATGCTTGTCACGGAACTTCAGCAGGATCTTTCTGGCACCGTCAGGCATCGGGTGGGGATAGCCTAAGCCGCCGAACTCGTCGCCGATCTCGAACGGTGCCGCCCAGAAATGGCGGGTCCCGGCGACCGTCACCGAGCCGGTCGGGTTGACGGCGGCGAGCGCGCCGATGGTGACGCCGCTGTCCAGCATTGTCGAGGCCGAGCCGAGCCCGCCCTTCAGACCGGAGCTCAGCGCGCCGGCACCCGCGCCGGCGGTGCCGAGCGCAAAGTCTATCGCGGCGGCTTGCGCGGCTTCGTAGCCGAGGTCGCGGTAAGGCGGATACCGGCCCCAATCCTTGTCGCCGCCATTGCGCAGGTCGAACAGGATCGCCGCCGGCACGATCGGCACGCGAAAGCCGCCGACCTCGACGCCGATGCCTCTTTCGCGCAATGCCGCCTGTACCCCCGACGCGGCGTCGAGGCCAAAGGCCGAACCGCCCGAAAGCACCACGGCGTGGATGGCATGGATTGAATTGTGCGGCTCGAGCAGGTCGGTTTCGCGGGTGCCCGGCGCACCGCCCAGGATTTGCACGCCGGCCACGGCCGGTTCGTCGCAGATGACAGTGGTCACACCGGATTTCAGCTTGGCATTCGCCGCATTGCCAACCCGCAAGCCGGCAACGTCGGTGATGAGATTGCGCGGACCGGTATGGAACATTATTGGCTCTCCGCCCGCACGAAACGGCCGCCGTCGAAACGGTAGGCGCGATAAGGATTTTGCGTCAGGTCGCCTTTCTCGTCAAAGCGGATCGGCCCGATCGCCGTAGTGAAGTCATGTCCAGTAAGCAGGTCAGCCAGGCTTTTGCCGGAGGTTTCGGAAGCCGCAAAGGCCTCGCGGGCGATCTCGACCGCGGCATAGGCGGGAAGCGTATAACCATCCGGCACGATGTTTTGTGCGACAAAGCTTTGCAGCACCTTGGGGTCGGCGACGTCAACCCATTCGGGCGGCGCGATCATTAGCGTGCCGACGGCGTAAGGCACGTCGCCGAGCGGCGCGCGCAGCGCTTCACCGCCGGCAAACACCATGCCGGTATCGAGCTGGCCGGCGTCGCGGCCCATAATGGCGACATCATCGCCGTCACCACCGGCAAAGACATGCGTTGCGCCGGCTTTCTTCAGTCGGCCGATCAGGCCGATCTGGTTGTCGAGCTGCGGCCGGAACGTGTCGACGAACACTGGCTTCAATGCCGCCTGCTCGGCGGCAGACCGAAACGTCTCGGCCATTTCGCGGCCATAGATCGTGCCATCGTCGACGATAGCGAACAGCTCGTTCTGCCATAGGCGGGTGAGGGTGGCGGCGACGGCATTGCGCTCGTCGTCGCCGCGCGGCCCGAGACGATAGATCGGCCATCCCGTCTTGGCGCGCCGGTCGGTCAGGCTTTCCGTGCGCACGCCGACGGTGATCACCGGGATGTCGGCATCCTTGAGGATCGGCAGAGCCGCCTCGATTGCGTCGGTGCACAGAAAACCGATGACGACCTTGACCTTGGCCGCGGCGAATTCCCGCGCGGCGGCAACGCCGCCAGCGGCCGTGCAGGCGTCATCGATCGTCCTGATCTCGGTATCACTCGCTTCAGCCGCCATTGTCGCGCCTGCCTCGATCTGTTTGCCGAGGATCGCCGACGGCCCCGACAAAGGCGCCGCGACGCCGATCAGCAGCGTCTCGGCACTCGCACTACCGGCGAGCGAGAGCCAGGCCAGCACCGCTATCGTGGTTGTCCAAGGTCGCATGCGAGCGAAGAATTCCTCCGCGCCGATCGCGTGTTTTGCCGGCGCCAATGCCGTCAAGACCTAAAGGCTGGCCAGCTTTGGCGCAACACGCGAATTCGGGATATAGCTCAAGCACTTCGCTTGTGGCATGCAATATGCGGTCATATATAACGGCTGGTTCTGACTAACGGAAAATCATCGGTGCTGAAGAAGAATGAAATCGGGCCGCAGGCCTACCGCGACGCTATGGCCCATTTTGCCGGCCATGTGCATGTGGTCACCACTGATGGCCCGGCCGGCAAGCGTGGCGCGACGGTGATCGCGGCCTGCTCGGTGTCGGACACACCGCCGACCATCCTGGTCTGCCTCAATCGTGAAAATCCCAAGAACGAGCCGTTTGTGAAAAACGGCAAATTTGCCCTGAACACGCTGGCTTCGGATCAGGAGCCGCTGTCGATCGGCTTTTCCGGCATCACCGGCCTGCCGGTCGAGGAGCGTTTCGCATTGGCCGAATGGGACGTCATCTCGACCGGTGCGCCGACGTTGAAGGGCGCGCTCGCCGTCTTCGACTGCGAGCTGATCGACACCAAGGATCTGGCCACACATCGTGTGCTTTTTGGCAAGGTGACAGGCCTGCGCATCGGCGATAATTTGCGGCCGCTGATCTATCACGACCGCAGCTACCACGCTCTGTAGAGGCTTTGATGGCCGCGTCCACGGAGATCAAATGACCGAGCTGAAATCGCGCCCCGTGCCGCGGACCATCGACGAGACGCTCGATCTGTTGACCGGTGCGGATTATGTGGCGGACCGGTCGCTGGCGACTGTGCTGTTTTTGTCGCTGCGCATGAAGCGTCCGCTTTTCCTTGAGGGCGAGGCCGGCGTCGGCAAGACCGAGATCGCCAAGGTGCTGGCCGAGGCGCTCGGCCGTAGGCTGATCCGCCTGCAATGCTATGAAGGGCTCGATGTTTCGTCTGCCGTCTACGAGTGGAACTACGCCGCGCAGATGATCGAAATCCGCATGGAGGAGGCGGCCGGCAAGGTCGACCGCTCCGACATGGAACGCAACGTCTTTTCCGAAAAGTATCTGATCCGCTGCCCGGTGCTCGATGCGCTGACTGGCAAGGCGGGCGCCGCGCCGGTGTTCCTGATCGACGAACTCGACCGCACCGACGAGGCCTTCGAGGCATTCCTGCTCGAAATCCTCTCCGATTTCCAGGTGACGGTGCCCGAACTCGGCACCATCAAGGCGGAGGAGCCGCCGATCGTCATCATCACCACCAACCGCACGCGCGAGATCCACGACGCGCTGAAGCGGCGCTGCCTTTATCACTGGGTCGATTATCCCAATGCCGAGCGCGAGCTTGAGATCGTGCGCCGAAAGGTGCCGCAGGCCAACAGCCGGCTTTCGGCCGAGGTCGTTTCATTCATCCAGAAGCTGCGTCAGATCGAGCTGTTCAAGGTGCCCGGCGTCGCCGAGACCATTGACTGGGCCGGCGCGCTGACCGAACTCGACAAGGTGGCGTTGGACCCTGAGACGGTTTCCGACACGATTGGCGTGCTGCTGAAATACCAGGACGATATTGCCCGCATCGGTGAGGGCGAAGGCCGGCGCATCCTCAACGAGGTCAAGGCCGAGCTGTCGGCGGCGGAGTAGGGCGATGCCGCGTGCGGAACCCAAAGAGGCAACGGCGGACGGGCGGATCGCCGACAACGTCGTCTATTTCTCCCGCACCTTGCGCAAGGCCGGTATGCGTGTCGGACCGGCCTCGGTCAAAGACGCCATCGAGGCAGTGCTCGCTGCCGGCATCGGCTCGCGTGACGATTTCTACTGGACGCTGCACGCCGTGCTGGTCTCGAGGCACGAAGATCACGCCACCTTCGACGAGACCTTCCGGCTGTTCTGGAAGTCGCACGAGCTGATCGAAAAGATGCTGGCGATCTTTTCGCCGATCGCTCCCGACAACAAAGGGAAGCAAAAACCCCGCGCGGCCGAGAACCGCGTCAGCCAGGCGATGTTCGAGGGTCACCAGAAGAACCAGCCGGCGCAGGAAGTTCCCGAGATCGAGGTCGACGCGCGCTTCACCTTCTCCGGCAACGAGGTGCTGAGAGGCAAGGATTTTGCCCAGATGAACGCCGCCGAGATGGCCGACGCCAAGATAGCGATCGCCCAGTTGCGGCTGCCCTTCGACATGGTTCGGACGCGGCGTTTCAAAGCCGATGCGCATGGCCGCCGTATCGATCCGCGCGCCATGATGCGCTCGGCTGCGCGCACCGGCGGCGAGTTGATCCTGCCTAAATTCCGCTCGCCCCGCGAAGTCCATCCGCCGCTGGTGGTGCTTGCCGACATTTCCGGTTCTATGAGCCAGTACACGCGGATCTTCCTGCATTTCCTGCATGCGCTGACGGAAAAGCGCCGGCGCGTGCACGCCTTCGTCTTCGGCACCAGGCTTACCAATCTGACCCGTCAGATGCGGCATCGCGATCCCGATGCCGCACTCGCCGACTGTTCTGCCGCGGTAAAGGACTGGTCGGGCGGCACGCGCATCGGCGATACGCTGGCAGAATTCAACCGTTTTTGGTCGCGCCGCGTGCTGGGGCAAGGCGCGGTGGTACTGCTGATCACCGATGGGCTGGAGCGCGACGAGGTCGCCGGCCTGTCGGAGGAAATGGAACGGCTGCATAAATCCTGCCGGCGGCTGATCTGGCTGAACCCGCTGCTGCGCTTCGACGGCTTCGAGGCGCGCGCCCGCGGCGTCAGGGCGATGCTGCCGCATGTCGACGAATTCCGTTCGGTGCACAATCTCGACGCGCTCGCCGATCTCTGTGCGTCGCTGGACAAGAATTCGGTGCGTTCGGTCGACCCGCGCCGGTGGATCCAGGCTGGCGCGAAGCGCGTCGCATAACCACATGTCTCCCAGGGAGAAAATCATGGAACACAGTGTCTATCTCGATGAAGCCCGCGACCCGCTGATCATCGCGGAGGGCTGGATGAAGGACGGCAAGGACGTCGCCATTGCCACCGTGGTCGAAACCTGGGGTTCGGCACCGCGGCCGGTCGGTAGCCATCTGGTCATCGACACCGAAGGCAATTTCCATGGCTCCGTTTCGGGCGGCTGCGTCGAAGGCGCAGTGGTGACCGAAGCAATCGACGTCATCGATAGCGGCAAGGCGAAGATGCTGGAGTTCGGGGTCGCCGATGAGACTGCGTGGCAGGTCGGCCTGTCCTGTGGCGGCCGCATCAAGGTCTATGTCGAAAGATTGGGCTGATTGTCGATGGATCCTTACGCGCTGAAGACACTCAACGCCGAACGTCGTGCCCGCCGCGCGGCGATTTTGGTAACCGATCTTGGTGACGGCCGGGACCGTATCGTGCGCGAGGGCGACCAGGTTGCCGGCGAACTCGGGGCAGCCATCGCCAAGGCATTCCGCACCGGCAATTCCGGGTCGGTCGAAGCTGAGGGACGGGCCTTCTTCCTCAACGCACATCTGCCGCAGCCACGCCTGGTGGTGATCGGCGCCGTCCACATCAGCCAGGCGCTTGCACCGATGGCCAGGATCGCCGGCTATCCCGTCGAGATCATCGATCCCCGCACGGCGTTTGCCACGTCCGACCGCTTTCCCGACATCGCGCTGCATGCCGAATGGCCGGAGGATGTCCTGAAGCGTCAGCCGCTCGACGGCTATACCGCGCTGGCTGCCCTCACTCATGATCCGAAGATCGACGATTTCGCGCTGAAGGCGGCGCTCGACGCCAACTGCTTCTATGTCGGGGCGCTTGGCAGTCGCAAGACCCATGCGAAACGCGTCGAACGCTTGCTGGCTTTGGGCGCGACCGCCGACCAGATCGCCCGCATTCATGCACCGATCGGCCTCGACATTGGGGCTGCCAGCCCGGCCGAGATCGCCGTCGCGGTGTTGGCGCAAGCGATCCACGCCTTTCGCTCTCGCGGCCTCGAATCCAAAGGCGCGGTCGCGTGAAATTTGGTCCCGTTCCGATCGATGCGGCCGAAGGGGCAGTGCTGGCGCACGCCACCACAGCCGGAGAGCGCCGCTTCCGCAAGGCGCACAGGCTAAGCGCCGAGGATGTGTCCCTGTTGAAGGCCTCCGGGATTTCCGAGGTCGTCGCGGCGGTGTTGGCGCCCGATGATCTCAGCGAGGATGCCGCGGCCGAAAAGCTCGCCGCATATATGATCCATCGCAACATCGAGGCGAAGCGCGCTGCGACCGGCAGGGTCAACCTCCACGCGCAGGCTGCCGGCATATTCACCGTCGACGCGGCGATGATCGACGCCATCAATGCCGTCGATCCGACGATTACCATCGCCACGCTGGCGCAGCATGCGCCGGTCGAAAAAGGTCAGATGGTTGCGACGGTGAAAATCATTCCGTTTGCGGTCGCCTTCGCTTTGGTCGATGCGGTGGCAAGGATCTGCGCCGAGGGCGAGATTTTTGCGGTCAACGCCTATCAGCCGGTGCGCGTCGGCCTCATCCAGACGGTGCTGCCCGGCATCAAGCCGAGCGTGCTCGACAAGACGCTGCGCGTCACCGAAGCGCGCCTGGCGCGTTCGGGCAGCCGGCTGACGACGGAGCGTCGAACCCCGCATGAGGTCAGCCCCGTCGCCGAGGCTGCCGCCTCGCTGATCCGCGACAACGATATGGTGGTGATCTTCGGCGCCTCGGCGATGGCCGATTTCGGCGACGTCGTGCCCGCCGCCATCGAAAGGGCAAGCGGCACCGTCATTCGCGCCGGCATGCCGGTCGATCCTGGCAATCTGCTGGTGCTCGGCAATCTAGGCGGCAAGCGCATCATCGGTGCGCCCGGTTGCGCCCGTAGCCCCAAGGAGAACGGCTTCGACTGGGTGCTCGACCGGCTGATTGCTGGTCTCGACGTGACCGCCAGGGATATTGCCGGCATGGGCGTTGGCGGGCTGCTGATGGAAATTCCGACGCGGCCGCAGCCGCGCGAGCCGCTGCCGGCCAAAGCAGAACCAAGGGTCGAGACGGTGCTTCTGGCGGCCGGCCGCTCCAGCCGCATGAGCGGGCCGAACAAGCTTTTGGCGCTGTTCGACGGCAAGCCCCTGGTCCGCCGCACCGCCGAACGCGCGGTCGGTTCGAAAGCCGCGGCCACCATCGTCGTCACCGGCCACGAGCGCGAGCGCGTGCGCAGCGCACTGTCGGGCATGGATGTGACCTTCGCCGACAATCCGGATTTCGCCGAGGGTCTGTCTTCGTCGCTGAAGGCAGGCATCGCCAAGGTTTCTGGCGACGCCGCCGGCGCCCTGATCGTCCTCGGCGATATGCCGGGCGTCGCCTCGGCCGACCTCGACAGGCTGATCGAGGCGTTCCGCAAGTCCGAAGGGCGATCGGTGGTGCGCGCCTCTCATAATGGCCGGCGCGGCAACCCGGTGCTGCTGCCGCGCTCGCTGTTCGCCGCCATCGCTCACCTCGAAGGCGATACCGGTGCCCGTCATCTGGTCGAGGCCGAAGGGCTCGACGTCATCGATGTCGAGATCGGCGAAGGGGCGGCCGTCGATGTCGACACGCGCGAGGCGCTGGAAAGCGCCGGCGGCGTGCTGCAGGATTGACAAACCGAAGCCGAAAAACGCATGGCTGCGGGATGGCCTTTCGTTCTTGCTTCCGGTTCCGCTTGCCCCCCTCTGGCCTCCCGGCCCTGCTGATCGCGATTTTTTTGTCGCTCTCTTGTGCCGCCTACGCCAACGCTCTCGAACTCAAACCCTTCAAGGATGATCTGTTCGCCTATCCGGCGACGCTCTCATCCGAAAACAACGGCGCCTATACGGTCATCGACTATCGTGAGTTGCGCGACATCAACGCCCGTGACGAAGTGCCTGAGCGTCGTGTGCACGCGCAATACACCGATACCGGCGTGCGCAAGGTGCAGCAGGATCTGTTGCTGAAGACCGACGCTGGAGATGTCCGCCACATTGCCGTCGGCAAAGTCGGGGGCGCCAGCATCATCGTGCTTTACCTGCACGGGCAGGGCGGCAGCCGTAAGCAGGGCACCGACGACATCACCTTTGGCGGCAATTTCAACCGCATCAAGAACCTGATGGCCGGCAATGGCGGCCTCTATCTGTCGCCGGATTTTTCCGACTTCGGCGACACCGGTGCCGCCCAGATCGCTGCGTTGATCGGCCACTATGCCGAGCAGTCGCCGGGCGCAAAAATCTTCGTCGCCTGTGGCTCGATGGGCGGTTCGTTATGCTGGAAGCTGGCCGATCGCAAGGACACCGGCGGGCGCATCGACGGGCTGCTGCTGCTCGGCTCGCTGTGGGATGAGAGTTTCTTCTCAAGCCCCGCATTCAAGCGTCGTGTGCCGGTCTTCTTCGGCCAGGGTAGCAAGGACCCGGTGTTTCCAATCGAGAAACAGGAAGGCTTCTTCCGATCGATCCTAGCCAAATCGAGAACCTATCCGACCCGCTTCGTCCGTTTTGAAACTGGCACGCATGGCACGCCAATCCGCATGACCGACTGGCGGGGTACACTCAACTGGATGTTATCGAAGGCCCCCTAGGGCGCGGTGTTGTAGTCGACGACCGTCTGCGGATTTTCCTCGCCGTCGTAAGACGCGTCGACGTCGTACTGGACCAGGGAAAAATCGCCGTTGCGAAACAGATATGTCCCCGATGAAGAGGCATCGCCGATGCCACGCCATTTGTTGAACGTAGCGATCGTCTTGGTCTCTTCGTCGTAATCGGAATTGGTTGCCCAGCCGGAGGTCTGGAAGCCAACTATGGTCATGCCCAGCAATTTGCCTTCGCTGTCGTTGTTTTCGTAGCGAATGTCCATTTCGGGTTCGGCGAACTGCAATTGCCTGACGCCGAGCACGTCGTCGCTCATGTAATAAATAGAGCTTTCGTTATAGGCCGCGGCCGAGCAGGAGAAGTGGAAAAGCCGCGTTTCCCTTTCGGGATCACTGGCAGCCGCATCCTTGTCCTTATAGTGGATCGAGAAAATGTCCGGCTCCTGCGCCAAAAGATCCTTGTCGCACTGGTCGCCATAAGTCGTGGCAAACGCTCTGTTGGCCTGCTCAAGCGCTGCGTCCTTCTTCGGCGGCGGCGGTCCTTCGCCGCAGCTTGCCGGCACGGCATCCTCGAAATCGGCCTTTGACGGTTTCAGCGCACCCTTGTCGATGAAGATCGAGCGAAATGGCGGTTCCTGGATCGAGGCGTTGATCTGGCGCAGCGTATAGCAGCCGGCAAAGACATTTTCGCTGCCGTCCTTGGCTGTCGCCCGGATGGCGACCGGAACGCTGTAGTAGATACTGCCGGCAGCACCGTCTTCGGACACACCACCGGTTTTTACGTCGACCGTGTCGGTGCCGTCATAGCCTTTGACGAAGGAGTTGAAATCCTTGGCCGGCTTGGTGTCGCCGAAATAGTCCCAGGCGCGCGCGAATTCGTGCCGGCTGATGGCACTATAAAGCGACCGGATGACCGCTTCGGCATTCGACCTGTCGTCGATATAAGGCGCGTCTGCGGCGAGCGCCGATTGGCCGGCAAGAGAGATAAAAGCAGCCGTTGCGAAAAGGGCGCGTCTCATCGGGAACCTCCACTCGATGAAAAATCCTATCATATCGATTGCGGCGACGTGGTGACGCTTGAACAATCGCGTGCGAAAGCGCTACCTCTCGCCGTCGGCAGTCGGGCCGCGTGGAGATTTCTTGTGACCATATCAATGTATGAAGCATCCGTGCCGGTATTTTCGGCGAGGCTGAAGGCACTGGCCAACGTCCTGAGCATTGCCGAGCAAAATGCGGCTGACCGGAAGATCGATCCGCAGGTGTATCTCACGGCGAGGCTGGCGCCGGACATGTTCGCCCTGACCAGGCAGGTACAGATTGCCACCGATCACGCCAAGGGCGCGCCGTCGCGGCTGGCCGGGCGTGAGGTGCCAAAATACGAGGACAATGAGGCGAGCTTCGCCGATCTGCAGGCCCGCCTTAGCAAGACATTGGCTCATCTCGCGACATTTTCGGCGGCCGAATTCGATGGTTCAGATGACAGGATGGTCGAACTGAGGCTTGCGGGACGCGAGGTTTCGATGCCAGGAATGCAGTATCTGTTGCATGCCGCCATGCCCAATTTCTATTTCCACCTGACCACTGCCTATGACATCCTGCGCCACAACGGCGTGCCATTGGGCAAGTCGATCTTCCTCGGATTGCGTTGAGATTCGCTCAGGAGATATCCCGGCCGCGCCGGGATATCTCGCGGTGCACTGTTTAGCGCAAGGACATTTCCCGGGCGATGCGTGGGAAATCGGCCGGCTTGACCCCGATATCGGCGCGATCGGCATTGCTCATCGAATGGAGTAGCGCCAGTGCCGCGCGATAGCGCAGCTGTTCCCGCGGACGCGGACGGGCGAACATTTCAGTGAAGAATCCCATGATTCAAGCCCCTCTATTGAAACCTCCGCGGCCTTCAATATAGGCGGATCATGACGATTGTGCAGTGCAGCATTCGCATGGCAGCCATGCTGCCCCGATCTTTTTTGACATAATTCGGCTGGTCCGGCGAAACTTCTGCGGCACTTCGACCGTATGCGTCAGTGCCGGCATTTGGCCGGTTTTTCCTCGCCATTCCTGGCGAACTTCCGGACTGCATGCACATGCAGTCCGGCTTTTTATTGGCCGTGGGGATAAACCCCGTTCGCCGGCATCCTGGGAAAGTCGCCTGGCCTGCCGGCGGCGGGCTTGGAAGCGGCCGGCGCTTTCCTGTATGCTATTGCTTCCTCCTCGCGCAGCCGCGCAAAATTCCCGCCGGAGAACCTCCATGCACAAACGCCGCCTCGGCCAGACCGATCTTTTCGTGTCGCAGATCTGCCTCGGCTCGATGACCTGGGGCCAGCAGAACACCGAGGCGGACGGTCACGCTCAGATGGATTTGGCGTTTGCGCGCGGCGTCAATTTCATCGACACCGCCGAACTCTATCCGATCCCGCCCAAGGCCGAGACGCAGGGCCGCACCGAGACAATCATCGGCAACTGGATGAAGGAGAAGCGCAATCGCGGCCAGGTGATCATCGCCTCGAAAGTGGTTGGCCGCACCGCCAACACCTGGTTTCGCGGCGACCGCCCGTCGAAGCTGGTGCGCGCCGACATCTTCGACGCTATTGATAAGTCACTCGCCAGGCTCAACACCGATTACATCGATCTCTACCAGATCCATTGGCCGGAACGCGACGTACCGTGGGGCGCCAATCCGAACCGCATCGGCGCCGTGCCGCGACGCTCCGATGCCGCCGGCGTGCCGGAGGGCGAGACGCCGATCGCCGAGACGCTTGGTGTGTTCGACGAGCTGGTGAAGGCCGGCAAGATCCGCCACTTCGGCCTGTCGAACGAGAATTCCTGGGGCGTCATGCGTTTCATTGCCGAAGCCGACAAGGGCCTCGGCCCGCGCGTCGTCTCGTTGCAGAACGCCTATAATTTCGTCAACCGCACCTTCGAGGTGAACCTTGCCGAAGTCTGCGAGCGCGAGCAGGTGTCGCTGCTTGCCTATTCGCCGCTGGCGCAAGGCTATTTGACCGGCAAATACGATCATGGCGCGCGGCCGCAGGGCTCGCGCTCGCAGTTGTTCAACCGCGGCCAGCGCTACGAGACGCCGAATGCTGCCGAAGTGCAGCTCGAATACAACCGGTTGGCGCGCACCTTCGGCATGGAGCCGGCCCTGTTTGCCAATGCCTATGTCTCGAACCGGCCCTTGGTCACTTCGAACATCATCGGTGCCACCACCATTTCGCAACTCGAAATGGCGCTCTCTTCCGCCAACGTGGTCTGGACCGAGGACATGCAGAAAGCCGTCGATGCGATCCACCAGCGCGTCGGCAATCCGTGCCCGTGAGGCGTCGAGACGTGATCGTCCGATGATCATAAGGGGAGGGGAACAGCCATGGACTTCCGGATCGACGCGGTGCGCGCAAAATTTCCGGCCTTGTCGCTGACCGACAAGGGCCGCAGGCGCATCTATCTCGACAATCCTGCCGGCACGCAGGTGCCGCAGGCGGTGGCGGACGCGGTGTCACGCTGCCTGCTGACCACCAATGCCAATCTCGGCGGCTTCTTCGAGACCACCATCGCGGCACAAGACATCGTCGACGAGGCCCATCTGGCGATGGCGGATTTCCTTGGCGCGGCAAGTCCGCGGGAAATCATCATCGGCGCCAACATGACGACGTTGACCTACCACATGTCGCGAACGCTTGGCCGTACGATGAAACCCGGCGACGAGATCATCCTCACCCGCATGGACCATGAGGGCAACATCTCACCCTGGCTGCAACTGGCTGAAGACCTTGGCCTTGTCGTGCGCTGGCTACCTTTCGACCAGCAGAGCTGGCAGATCGAGGAGGCGGCGCTCGCCGCGCTGCTTTCCGAGAGGACGCGGCTCATCGCGCTCAACTACGCCAGCAATCTCACCGGGGTCGATCAACCGGGTGAAGGCGTTGACCCGCACTGCCAGGCAGGCCGGTGCGTTGGTCTACGTTGATGCCGTGCAGTTCGCCCCGCATGGCCTGATCGACGTCCAAAATCTCGGCTGTGATTTCCTGATCTGCTCGGCCTACAAGTTCTTCGGCCCACATATGGGAATTTTGTGGGGCAGGCTGGACGTCGTCGATGCGCTGAAGCCGTACAAATGCCGTTGCTCGTCCAATGCCTTGCCGGAGCGCTTCGAGCTCGGCACGCCGCAAATTGAATTGATGGCCGGCCTGTCGGCGGCGGTCGATTATCTTGCCGAGCTGGGCGCGGCGGCCGGCGATCAAGCATCGCGCCGCCAGAAAATAACCAAGGCCTTCGAATTGTCGATCGCTTACGAGAACCCGCTGGCGCAACGGCTGATCGACGGTCTGTCGGATATTGCCGGCCTGACCATCCACGGCATCACCGATCCGAAGCGGATCAATGAGCGCGTGCCGACGGTGTCCTTCACCGTCCAAGGCATCGTGCCGGAGGCGATCGTGCGGCAGATGAATGCGGAAAACATCTTCCTATGGTCCGGCCACAACTACGCCTGGGAGATTGTGCACCAGCTCGGCATTCCGGCCGACCAGGGCGTCGTGCGCATAGGCATCGCTCATTACAACACTTCAGCCGAGATCGACGAGACGCTGGAGAGTGTGCACCGCGTTGTCGCCATGCTGAGGCAGGAACGATCCTGAGCGCGCCTCGCGGGCCGATCATCGCTTGTGGGCGCCGCCAAAACCGGTGAGGAAGGCGGTGAGATTGTCGCCGAGCTCGTCGCAGAGATAGCCGCCTTCCTGGACGATGACTGTCGATAGGCCGAGACCGGCGATGGCCTCGCCAATGCGCGAGAAACCGGGCGTGCTCACCGACAGCCCACCGAACGGATCGCCCTCGAAGGCGTCGAGGCCGAGCGCCACCACCAGCGCTTCTGGCGCAAAGGCGCGGATACGCTGGAAAGCCACGTCCAGTGCTTCGAGGAATGCGGCGTCGCCGGATTTGCGCGGCAGCGGCAGGTTGAGATTGTAGCCGAGGCCGGCGCCTTCGCCGCGCTCGTCGGCATGGCCCCAGAAAAACGGATAGAAGCGCACCGGGTCGGCATGCAGCGACACGGTGAGCACGTCCGGCCGGGCATAGAAGATGCCCTGCGTGCCATTGCCGTGATGCAGGTCGACGTCGAGGATCGCCACCCGCGCCGCTTGCTTGCGCAGAACCCGTGCGGCGACCGCCGAATTGTTGATGAAGCAGAAGCCGCCGGCGACCTCGGCAAAGGCGTGATGGCCGGGCGGACGGCAGAGCGCATAGGCTGAAGGCACGCCCGACATCACCGCCTCGGCTGCTTCAACCGCGCTCCAGGCGCTCCACAGTGCGCTCTGCCACGTCTCGCCGGCGGTGTCGGCCATGTGGTAGCCGGCCTGGCCGACTGCCGAGGCAGGATAGGAGCCGTGCCGCGCGATCGGATGGATGTTGGGAATGACCTCGGCAGAGGCACCCTCGATGCGCTGCCAGCGCGCGAAGATATGCTGGAGGAAATCGAGATATTCGGGCGTATGCACCGCCGCAATCGGGCCGAGCCCGTGATCCCGCGGCCGTTCGATCGTGCAGCCGGCAGCCTTTGCGCCGGCTAGCAATCGCTCGACCCGTTCCGGCTTTTCCGGATTGGGCTGCGGCGCGCCGCTTGAGAGGAACGCCTTCGGGTCGTGGCGCTTCTGTTCTTCGGCATAGAAGGCTTTCATGTTGGCTCCTCCGGTGCATCGGCGAAGGCGAAAAAGGCGTCGCCGACGATCTTCTGCACCTGCTCGTAGCTCGACCAGGCAATGCCCAACCGTTCGTAAAAAGCCTTGGCGGTCTCGTTGTCGGTATCGACGGACAGCCTGAGATAGACGCCGCCTGCCTTCCGGCACTGCGCCGCCACCCGGCGCAGCAGGCGCTCGCCGATCCTGCGGCCGCGAAACCGGTCCTCGACGTAGAGGTCCTGCACATAGACGCCGGGTCGTCCCATCCATGTCGAGAAGATCGGAAAATGCAGGCAAAGCCCGGCAAATTCGCCGCCGACTTCGGCGATCAAGGTCGAGAAGGCAGGCTTTTCGCCAAATCCATAGGTGCGGAGATCCGCAGCTGTCGAGGTGATCTCCTGATGTGCGCCGACATGCGCGCCGAGCCGTAGGAGTGCGGCGTGGATGGTTTCGACGTCCTCCACCCGGCCGGGGCGGATAAGCACGTTTGTGGATGGCGTACTCACGGCAGGCAGGGCGCCCAGGCACCCCCCTCTGTCCTGCCGGACATCTCCCCCTCAAGGGGGGAGATTGGATGTCGCGCCGGGTTTCGCCATTCACCAACGTTGCAGGGTGGGCAGCGAGATCGAAGCTGCCGATCTCTCCCCTTGAGGGAGAGATGGCCGGCAGGCCAGAGGGGGGTGTGCCGGAGCGCAACCATCAGAACGCCACACGGTCGCCGCCCTTGAGCGCCAGCATCTGCCGCGCCTCGGCCGGCGTCGCGACGTCCAGCGACAGCCCGTCGAGCACGCTGCGGATACGGCGGACCTGGTCGGCATTGGACTTGGCCAGTTGGCGCCCGTCGTAGAGGCTGTCCTCCAGCCCGACGCGGACATTGCCGCCCATCGCCGCCGCAATCGAGATCATCGGCATCTGATGGCGTCCGGCGGCCAGCACCGAAAACTGGTAGCTGTCGCCGAACAGTTTGTCGGCGATGCGCTTCATGTGGATCAGGTTTTCGGGATCGGCGCCGATGCCACCGAGGATGCCGAACACGAACTGGATGAACAGCGGTCCCGACACCAGCCCGCGGTCGCGGAAATGCGCCAGCGAGTAGAGGTGGCCGACATCGTAGCACTCGAATTCAAAGCGCGTGCCGCAACCACGCCCAAGCTTCTCAAGCACCGTCTCCATGTCGGCAAAGGTGTTCTTGAAGATCGTGTCGCGGGTCGCCTCGAGCAGCTTCGGCTCCCATTCGTGCTGCCACTCCCGCGGCCGCTCGAGCATGGGGAACAGCGCGAAATTCATCGAGCCCATGTTGAGCGAGCACATTTCCGGCTCCGCCCTGAGCGGGGCGGCCAACCGCTGGTCGAGCGTCATCAGCGAGGAGCCACCGGTGGTGATGTTGATCACTGCGTCGGTCGCCTGCTTGATGCGCGGCAGGAACTGCATGAACACCTCGGGGTCGGCGGTCGGCCTTCCATCCTTGGGGTCGCGGGCGTGAAGATGCAGGATCGAGGCACCGGCTTCGGCGGCGGCGATCGCGTCGGCGGCGATCTGGTCCGGCGTCACCGGCAGATGCGGCGACATCGATGGTGTGTGCACCGACCCGGTGACGGCGCAGGTGATAATGATTTTTCGCGGCGCCATGGTTCGCCCCTCAGCCTTCGACCGGCAGGTCGAGTTCACCGGCCAGCACTTCGAGCGAGTCGCCGATGATGGCTACGATCTCGCCGATCTGCGCGGCGGTGACGATCATCGGCGGCGCGACCATGAAATTGTCGCCGTCGACGCCGCCCTTGACCTTGCGTCCGTAGATGATCAGTCCGCGCTCATAGGCGAGGTCGAGCAGCCGCTGGGTGGCCTTCTTTACCGGCTCGATCGGCCTCAGCGTATCTGGGTCGGCGACCATTTCGGCACCTGTGAGCAGGCCCTTGCCGCGGACGTCGGCGATGAACGGAAACCGCTTCGCCAATCCCTTCAGCTCGTCCATCAAAAGCTTGCCCATATCGGCCGCATTGGCGATCAGGCCGAGACGGTCCATCTCGCCGAGCACGGCGAGCCCGGCGGCGCAGGCGAGCGGGTTGCCGGCATAGGTATGGCCATGCTGGAAGCCGCCCGATGCGAGCAATGGCTGCACCAGCCGCATCGGTGCCGCCAGCGCGCCGAGCGGCGCGTAGCCCGAGCCCAGCCCCTTCGACAGCGCAACGATGTCGGGCTTGCAGTTCCAGTGGTCGCCGCCGAGGAATTTTCCGGTGCGACCGGCGCCGCTCATCACCTCGTCATGGATGAGCAGGATGCCGTAGCGATCGCAGATCTCGCGGATGCGCGGATAGTAGCTGTCCGGCGCCACCAGTGCTGCCGTGGCAGCGCCGCCGACCGGCTCCATGATGAAGGCGAGCACGCTGTCCGGCCCCTCGGCGAGAATCTTCTCCTCCAGCATGTCGGCATAGCGGATGCCGCGCTGTTCCATCGAAAGATTGTCGCGGTCGCGCCAGGCGATGGGCGCCGGCACGGTCGGCATCACTTGCATCATCGGCGCAAATGTTTCGGCCAGCGTATCGTCGCCGGTGACGGCGAGCGCACCCAGCGTGCCGCCATGATAGGACGGAAAACGCGTGATCACCTTCCAGCGGCTGGGCTGGCCGGTGGCGACCGCCCATTGCCGCGCCAGCTTGACGCAGGATTCCGTTGCCTCCGAGCCGCCGGAGACGAAAAAGATGCGGTCCAGGCCCTCGGGGAGTTTGGCCGCCAGTTGCCGCGCGAGCTCCTCGGCCGGTTCGTTCTCGAAATGCAGGCGGTAGGCGAAGGTGGCGCGGTCCATCTGCCGTTTCATCGCGTCGAGCACGTTGCGGTTGGAGTGGCCGATATTGGCGACCATCGGCCCGCTCGATCCGTCGATGAAGCGGCGGCCATCCTGCGTCCACATGTAGATGCCTTCGGCGCGGTCGATCAGCGGCCGACGCAGGCTGGACAGATAAAACAGATGCGAGGCTTCGCGGGCTTCCGGGACAGGGGGCTTCAGCATGTCATGGCTTTCCAAGATAGCGGTCGAGGACATTTCTGGTGACGCGCTCGACCATCGCGTCCTGCCTTAGCAGGCCGGCGACCCATTCGCAGCTTCCTGCGTGAAACACCTCGCCCTTGCCGCGCGGGAAATTGACGATCATGCCGTTGCCGCGTTTGACCTTGTCGAGATTGGCGTCGCTTGCCTCGCCGAACAGCGTTTCGGCGGTGAAGCGACCGTCCTCGTCGCCGAGGAACTGGTCCTCGAACGGAATGTCGGCGCTTTCCTCGACCTGGGCAGCCATGCCGACCGCGAGCACCTGCAGGCCGTCCGGTGCGCCGCTGTCGGGCGTGGGGTAGGGCAGGCCGCCGCGGATCTCGAAATCGAGCCCGTCGACCTCGTAGCCATAGACATGGCTGTCGGCGCCGAGCAGGTCGCCATAGTAGATGCCGGTGCCGGCAAACGCCCAATGCTCAGGCCGGTAGACCGGAAAGCCGCGTACGCCGCGCGGCGCGCAGCCGCCCCAGCCCGCATAGACGCCTCTTGTCGCATTGAGGCCGAAGGTCGCCGCACCCGGCCGGCCGATTTCCGGCGCTTCCCAGGAATTGGTGGCGCGCCTTATATCGCCGCCGCGATAGGCCGGGTCCTCTGCGCGAGCGCGGTATTTGTAGCAGACCTGCCGGCGGCCTTCGTCCTCCAGCCTGGTCTGCCACATGAAATTGCCGGCGAAGCGCGCCGCATGGCCGCCGCGCTCGACATAGGTGTCGACCGCATCGCGCATCTCCCAGGTCCAGTATTCGTCGTGGCCGACGAAGACGACGCAGTCGTAGCCGTCGAGAATGTCGGGCGAAAAATGCAGATCGTGCTGGCTGGCAAGATCGACGGCGTAGCCGGCACGCTCGGCGAAGCGGAAGAAATGGCTGTCATAGCTTGCCCAGCCGGACGAGGCGTATTTCTTCGAATGGCCGGTGGCAAACGCCCATTCCATATGCGGATAGCGCGGCACGGTTTTCGGCGGCACGGCGACTTCGAGCGGCACGCGCGGCGCGTCCCTGGGCAGCACGACGAAGCCGCGGCACCAAGGCCGCTGCGTCGACACTATTCGTGCATACTGGTCGCGGCCTGGCCCGGTGATGCCTTCGTAATGGTTGGAACCGCCCCATGTGTTGTAGGCGAGCCAGGTGCCGGTGGCCGCGACCTGCAGCACGCGACCAAGCTTCTTGCCGGGCTGCGGCGCGACGATGAAAAGATGGTGGTAGCGGATCGGCTTGCCGTCGCGAGCGTCGGCTTCAAGCGTGACGCGATAGGCGCCGGACGGCCAGTCGTCGCCGATGCAAAATTCGAACGATGCTTCCCAGCCGCAGCCCTCGACCGAACACTGATCAGGCGTATCCTGCCAGCGCGCCGCGATCCCGGTCCTTTCGAATATCGTCGTTTCCGTACCGCCGTCGCGGACGATCGCGATGCCGAAACTGGCGGCCGTCGAGCTGACATGCAGCGCCACCATCTCGCCGGGGCGGTAGGAAAAACGGTCGCTGTAGCACCAGATTTCGCCGCGCCCGCCATCCATACCCGGCCATTCCCAGTAATGGCTGCGCACCGCCTGGCGTCGCTGCTCCGGCGTCAGTCCGAAATCGGGAAACTCGGTCGGCAGATGGTTCATGGACACCGCTAAGGTCGAAGGCCGCCATTTCGGCCATCCGCCGGCCAAGCGTCAATTGGAAACGATCGGGCCAGTCATCGCCGGGCTGCTCCCTTGGCCTTGCCGGACAAACAGACTATCTCACAAAACGCGGCCTTGTCCGCCACGGGAGCCGATATGCTGAGAGTGCAAAAGGTTAGGGTCAACGACATTTACGTGCCGACCGCGCGCAAGAAGACGCTGCATCCCGAGACCGTCCGCCATCTTGCCGAGGACATTCTGGAAAACGGCATGAATACGCCGATCCAGGTGCGCCATGACGGCAAGCGCCATATCCTGGTCGAAGGCCTGCATCGGCTCGAAGCGGCCAAGTGGCTCGGCGAGACTGAGATCGACGCCTATCTGGTGCAAGCCAAGCGCCACTGAAGCCACTCGGTTCCGTCGTTCGAATCTCCGGTTCCGCGGATTTTTTCTCGTGGACCGTGTCGGCTTGCGTCTTGTCGGTTCGTCCTAGACACGAAAGCCAAACCCGACATGTGAGGAAACACCATGACCACCAAGCTCGACATCGCCCCCAACTCCGACCGCGAGCTGGTTCTCGCCCGCATCATCGATGCACCGCGCGAGAACGTCTATCGCTGCTGGACCGAGCCGAAGCTGTTGACGCAATGGTTTGCGCCGAAGCCGTGGACGACGCCGCGCGCTGAGATGGACGTTCGCGCCGGCGGCACCAGCCTGGTCGTCATGGCCGGTCCCGACGGCAACGAGTTTGCGAACCCCGGCGTCTTCCTCGAAGTCGTGCCGGGCAGGAAGCTCGTCTTCACCGATGCCTATACCAAGGCGTGGGAGCCTTCCGCCAAACCGTTCATGACCGGCATTGTGACACTCGAGGACGAGGGCACGGGCAAGACCCGCTACGTCGCCCGGGTTGCGCATTGGTCGGTCGCCGACCGCGAACAGCACGAGAAAATGGGTTTTCACGAGGGCTGGGGCCAGTGCGCCGAACAGCTCGAGGAAGTCGCAAGGCGACTTTGATGCAAACGGGAGAGGGAGACTGGCATGTCCAGATCGATATTTTTCGCCATTTTCGCTTCGGCCGCCGCGCTGTTTGCCGCGCCGGGCACCATCAACGCTGAGGAGGCCAAGCCCGCCATGACGACCGCAACCGCAACATTGCCGAAGCCGGAAAAATCCGGCCTGCTGCCGATCAACGGTTTGAACTATTATTACGCCGTCTATGGTAAGGGCGAGCCGCTGCTTCTGCTGCATGGCGGGCTCGGCACGACGGATATGTTCGCGCCGATCCTGCCGAAGCTTACCGAAAACCGCACCGTCATCGGCGTCGACCTGCAGGGCCATGGCCGCACCGCACTCGGCGACCGGCCGCTCAGCCTGGAGGCGATGGGCGACGACATGGCGGCGATCGTCAAGGCGCTCGGCTACGACAAGGTCGACGTCATGGGTTATTCGCTGGGTGGCGGCGTCGCCTTCCGAATGGCCGTGCAGCATCCCGAGGCGGTGCGCCGGCTGGTGCTGGTCTCGACCCCCTACGCCGCGGACGGCTTCTATGCCGAGATGCGTGGCCAGCAGGCACAGGTCGGCGCGGCGATGGCTGACATGATGAAGGACACGCCGATGTACAAATCCTACGTCGCCGTTGCGCCGCATCCGGAGGATTTTCCGAAACTCCTCGATCAACTTGGCGCCTATATGCGCAAGGACTACGATTATTCCGCCGACGTGCCGAAGCTGAAAATGCCGGTGATGCTGGTGTTCGGCGACAGCGACATGTACCGGCCCGAGCACGAGATCAAATTCTACCAGATGCTCGGCGGCGGATTGAAGGACGCCGGCTGGATGCGCGAGAACCTGTCGCAGAACCGCCTGGCGATCGTGCCGAACCGCACCCACTACGATGTGTTCTTCGCGCCGGAGCTCACAGCTGCCGCGCTGCCGTTCCTCAATGGCGAGACCAAGGTCAAGACCTGGGACGAAGTCGTCAACGAAACGAACTGACACGCAGTCAATTGTCTGCCGGCCGTCTCCCGCGAGACGGCCGGCATTTCGTCAATGAGGCCTTGGCGCGGCGCATCGGCCAGTCGTGTATCGGTCGCATCACAGCTATAGATGGCCCCATCAAAGCTTTTCAATTGACGCTACCGCGCCTATCGATAGGTATGCCGCCTATCCTCACAGGCAGGGACACGGGCGATGGCTGGGTATCAGGGCGGGTGTTTGTGCGGCGCGGTGCGCTACCGCGCCGAGGCAGCACCGATCAATGAGCGCGTCTGCCATTGCCGGTTGTGCCAGAAGGCGCTGGGTGCCGCCTTCAACGCGCGCATGCTGTTTCGTATCGACGATGTGACGGTCGACGGACCGCTGGCGATGGTGAATTCCTCGCCCGATCTCAAGCGCGGCTTTTGCCCGCGCTGCGGCACGACGATGTTTTCCCGGCGCGATTCCGCCGGCATCATCGGCGTCACCACCGGCTCGCTCGATGACCCCTCAGTGTTCAGGCCCGAGATGCATATCTGGACCGCCTCGAAGCAGCCCTGGGTGCAGATCGACGACGGCCTGCCGCAATATGAAGGCGCGCCACCTCCGGTTTGAGGTGAAATCTGGACAAAATTTAATCCAAAGCGACACGAGATAGCCGGCAAAGCGTCATTGGCGGGCCATCATTGCTGCCTATCTATTGCGTGCGGGCGGCAGTCGAGGAGGCGACGGAATGAACGACAGCATCAACACCCTGGACGAACTCTTGAGCGATCCGATGATCAAGCTGGTGATGGAGCGCGACCGCGTGCAACCGGCAGAACTTCGCACGCTGCTCGAAGAAAAGGTCCGCCGGGCGGACGATGATGTGGCGGTCAACGATCGTTTTGTACCGCCGGCCCACCTGATGGCCACGACCTGCCACAAGCTGTGGCTGTGCGGCTAGGGTCTTGAAGCGGTTAGCCGGAATTTGCCGGCAAATAGCTGTAATGGCTGCGGAAATAAGCGAGTTTGAAGCCGAGACGTGCATAGTTGCGATAGGCCGGCCCGTCGCGTTCGGCTTGCGGCGCCTCGATATCGGCCACGAACAGTTTTGCACCGGCCGCAAGTCCGTCGCGCACCATCGCTTCGCCGAGCATTGCATCGAGATCGAAGCTCGGCGCCGTGATGCCGGGCACCGGCGCGTCGATGCCGCTCCAGGCCATGCCGTCGGCGCCGATGAACATCGAGCGCACCGCCGCCACCGCGCCGTCCCGCCGCAGCATGTAATGGCGCCAGCCGCGCCGGCCGGCCAGCGCCAGTAACCACGGTGAGGTCGGCAACCGGTATTGGCTGTCGATGAACCCAGCCCATTCCCTTGCCGTTGCCGGCGTCACCCGCTCGACCGAGACATCCTCCGTCGGGAAAAGCGGCTCCGGTGGCAATGGCGCGGCGTCGCGAAAGATGCGTTCCCAGCCGCCCTGACGCTGCAAGCCGCGCGCCTCGAGCCAGCAGCTGAGCGTCGCCGGCTCGGTATGTGGATTGGTGTAGAACCCGGGCCTCAGAATACCGGCCTCGCGATAATGCGCCAGAAGCGCGTCAAGCCGGCTCTCGGTGGCTGCGCTATCGACACCGAAATTCTTGACGCAGTTGAAATGGATGAACGGGATCGTCGTGCAGGTGGTCCAGACGAGATCGCCATCTTCGGCGATGGCAAGGCCTTGCCTTGCGGCAAAGTCTGCCGGGGCGGCGCGATAGAGGTCGAGCCAGGCATCGACCTCGGCGCGTTCGATAACGCGGCTGAGATCGTCAGATATCCTGTCGATCCCGATGGCGGGCGAGCATGGCTCGGGCGGGGCTACGGGCTGCAATTCTGACAGGGCGGCGGGCTGCATGACTTTCTCCCAAGTATGGCCTTACACTGTAAGATTAGTGGAGACTAATCTCATGCCGTGAGTTGTCAAGCGGGATTGCGAGGCAGCCACGTGGCCGAACGCTGGGGGATAGCGCACCTCCGTCCGGGCGAACGTCCCGATGCGAAGCCCTAACAATTCGATTCAAACTTTGTTGGTAGTTTCTTGTTAGGAATCCATCTTGGTTTGTCCGGCGGCGTTGTCCTGCCTTCGGTCTGTTTGTGTTTTGCGTACAGGTCCAGATGCAGTTATCAGGCGTCGTCATCTTCTCGATCGCAGCGCTGTGCCTTGCCGGCTGCACGTCAACCTCCGGCGTCGATGCGCTGCAAGTGCCGTCCAGTGAGACCACCAGCTCGGTTGTGCGGCCACCAGCGCCGGTGGCATCCGTGGCGAAAACTGATGCTGCGCCAGCCTTCGCGGAACAGGAGCAGGACGAACAACAGGTCGCGATGGACGTACCCGACCAGGGCGTCGAACCGGCGGCCGAGGTCATCGCGCTGGTGTCGCCGCCGAAGCGGCTGACACGCGCAGCACCGGCGATGCTTGCCGAGCCGGTCACGCGCTATGGTTTTCGCGACGCCAAGCCGATCAATTTCGGTAAGTCCTCCTCGCCGAGGCGCCTTGCCGTCCATGGCGTCGACGTTTCGCGCTGGCAGGGCAATGTGAACTGGCAAAAGCTGCGCGCCCAGGGCGCCAACTTCGCCTACATCAAGGCGACCGACGGCGGCGATCATATCGACCCGATGTTTACCAGGAACTGGCGCAATGCCGACGCCGCCGGCCTCAGGCGCGGCGCGTACCACTTCTTCTACTGGTGCCGCACCGCCGGCGAGCAGGCCGACTGGTTCATCCGCAATGTGCCGAGGGTCGAGGGCGCGCTGCCGCCGGTGATCGACGTCGAGTGGAACGGCGAATCCAGCTGCAAGCGCCGCCCGTCGCGGCAAAAGGTGCTGGAGAAGATGCAGGTGTTCATGGACAAGCTCGAGCGCTACTACGGCCAGCGCCCAATCATCTACACCGCGCCTGACTTCTACCGTGACAATCTCAGGGGCGCCTTCCCAGATTATCCATTCTGGCTGCGCGCCGTGGCGGCGCACCCATCAAAGGTTTATCCCGGCCGCAAATGGCTGTTCTGGCAATATTCCGGGTCCGGCCTGTCGCACGGCGTAAGAGGCCGCATCGACCTCAACGTGTTCCATGGTGATGAGAGGGCGTGGCGCGACTGGGTTGGCGGCCGGCAGATGGTGGCGGAGGCCGAGTAGCGGCAGCTCTTGCCTTCTCCCACAAGGGGAGAAGGGATAGCGCTCGGTTTTCCACACTTGGTCTCAAATTCCTTGGACGTCATGCCCAGATTGGATACCCTCGTCCCATGCCGCACCAGCCCGTCGCGCCGACCAAGCGTCGTTTCGCCCGCTCTATGCGACGCGAGCCGACCGAGGCGGAAGACCGCCTGTGGCATGAGCTGCGCGGACGCAAGCTCGACAGCATCAAATTCCGGCGTCAGGTCCCGGTCGGCCGGTTCATCGCCGATTTTGTTTGCGCCGAGGGCAGGCTGATTGTCGAGATCGACGGCAGCCAGCACGCGGATTCGGGCTATGATCGGGAGCGGAATGCCGAATTGAAGGCGAGGGGCTTTCGCGTGCTGCGCTTCTGGAACGATGACGTGCTGCGGGATCTGAACGCCGTCTGCGATACCATCATCGCCTACGTACGGGACGAGAGTTTGCAGCCTTGGGAGAAGGTGGCTCGGCGCGGAGCGCCGAGACGGTTGAGGGGTGTTGGACGTAGCGCCGCCGGTGCCAAGCTGGAGCACCCCTCATCCGACCTCGCTTCGCGAGGCCACCTTCTCCCACAAGGGGAGAAGGGGAGATCGCACCTTCTACGCCTCTACATATTCCGCCAGGTTGACAGCTTTGGGCACATCCAGCCCATCGGCCCGCAGGCCTTCGATATGAAAGCGTATTGCGTCACGAATTTCGGCTTCAACCTCGGGCACCGTCGCACCGGTGGCGATGCAGCCGGGCAGGTCCGGCACGTAAGCGGAGAAATTGTTTCCGGCTTTTTCGATCACCACCGCGTATCGCATTGTCATCACTCCTTCAAGCCGGATTGCTTGAGGATGCTGTTTCGGGCGCATCTGTCAAAGGTCTAACCCCGGCCGCAAATGGCTGTTCTGGCAATATTTCGGCTCCGGCCTGCCGCACGGGTGATGTGCCGCATCGACCTCAACGGCTTGCACGGTGACGAAGACAAAGGCCCGGCTGGGCTGGTGGCCACAGATGGTGCGGGGCGGAGTAGAGGCGGTGGATCCTAGCTCCGTCACCTCTGAAAGCCGATTAGCAACTAGCGCAGCGAGCTTTGGGATATTTTCTGATTCAAGTCGGCTATCGCATCTGACATAGCGCCGAACTTCGCGCAGCTGTCATTTTTTCGTCTTCCGTTCACCTGATAGACTACTTCAAAGGAATTCTTCCCTGGTGCAATGGTTAAACGATGCATATTATTGCCGTTTTGCGCAATCCAGTCATTTGGTTGGACTTGTATCCATTCTAGTTTAACCGAAAGCCCTTCGAGTGCCTGCCTCATCTCGTGCGCGCTCTTGAAGCGTTTCGTTGGGTCAAAATTACAAGCCTTATTGCAGATCCTTTTCAATCTGTCTGGGATGTATTCGGGATAACCAATGCGCTTTATCACTTGGCCCATTTTGATCGTTGCCATAGTAATTGGAAAAGTATTCCAGTCACGAATATTGCACGCCAACTGGTAAATCGACATACCTGTCGAATATACCTCCGTCGCAATGGAAGTTTCTTTTGCAGAAAATAATTCCGGTGCAGAATATACCGGAGTTCCAGCGGCGCTTCCATGCGGAACTCCTCCGGTGGATTTTGCTAAGCCAAAATCCGATAATTTTGCATCCTTTCCATCTAGCATGAAATTTGCAGGTTTTATGTCACGATGCAGCACGGAGTTGCTGTGAGCATTTTCTAACGCAAACAGTATATCGATAGCCCACCTAATTGCCATTCTAATCGAAACGTGTTGCTTCTCCAAAAAGGATTCCGCTGAGCCATCCGGAAGGTATTCCATCTCGATGGCGGCGTATTTCTTGCCTCCGTGAGAAATCGGTTGAACATCAAATATCTTAACTACGCGATCGTGTTGGCAAAGATGCAAAACTTGGGCTTCGATGTGAGCCTTGAATGCAGCTGGGTCTTTATTCTCGACGTATTTGACCGCACATTCGCGATTCATCACGAGATCGACGGCGTGATAGACCTCGCCAAAGGCGCCCGCGCCGACATATTTTTTTATTCGAACGTTACTTATGTTGTCATTGACCGAGAATAGCATGACCCTACCCCAAAGCGGCTCTCCAAGCGACTAGAACACTTTTTCGCTGCATGTCGTCCCACAGGGGTGGATGCGTGCCAAATTTTGCATCGACGGCATCAATTGGCTTAGCGCCTGCTGGGAGGCCAAACGGGCCCCCTTTGATAAAGGCTTGAGGCGAAAAAGCCCTTAGCGGTGCGTTATGGGTTTTGCAGGATTGAGAGAGTATACCGAGAGGTAGAATCTGATATCTTGAGGAATTTCTGCTGTTACTTTCCCATATCTCGATTGAAGAAACCAAGTCTGGCTTGTTGGCTCTTAAAATTTCTATAAAGTCCAATCTCCATCGTTCGACCAGATCGACCAGGCCGAGTTCTGGATCATATTTTACTGATCCGTGCGCCAAGTATGTCAAATTTGGCTTATCTTGCGAGAGGGTAGAATATCTTATTCTACCCTTTTGATAGCTGAAACCCATTATCTTGACAGATGTCACTTCGGAGCCCCCTCCCATAATATTTCGACATCTCTACACACTCTATCCTTTTTTAATAGCCCAGGAAGCAAAAGAGGCGGCATTGGACGTGCCGCCTCTTTCGTCAAAGATTAGAAAAGACGCCCAATTCTCAGCTACACCCGCTCGTGGCCCCGCACGTATCGCACTTCTCGCAAGTGCCGTTCCGCACCATCGTGAAGTTATGGCATTCCGAGCATTCGTTGCCGGTGTAGCCCTGCATCAGTGATTGCTGGCGCCGGTTGGCGGCGAGCGCTTTGGCTTCGGCTGCTTCTTTCGCGGCCTCGTCGGTGAACAGCTCCGTCGGGTCGGAGGCTTCCGCGTAGACGATGTCCTCGACCAGTTCCCTGGCGCGCTCCTCGTAGTCGCGCTTGTAGGCGATGGCTTCGTCGCTGGCCGGCTTCAACGTCAGCACGTTGGAGCCGGAGAAGGCGGTTGGGGCGGTACGGGACGGAGTTCCGGAGCCCGCGCCGGCAAAGCCCTTGGGCTCGGCACTCATGCCCGACACCAGCTTGACCGGCGAGGCGCCGCGGGTCAGCCCCTTGGAGAAGGGCGTCGCCTTGCCTTCGTTGATGCCGCGCCCGAGCGCAGTCTTGTCGAAGTCCGACTGGTCGACATGGGCGAGGTCGTGGCGGCCGAGATAGGAGACGGCGAGTTCGCGGAAGACATAGTCAAGGATCGACGTGGCGTTCTTGATGGCGTCATTGCCCTGCACCATGCCGGCCGGCTCGAACTTGGTGAAGGTGAAGGCCTCGACATATTCGTCGAGCGGCACGCCATATTGCAGGCCGAGCGAGATGGCGATGGCGAAGTTGTTCATCATCGCCCGGAAGGCCGCACCTTCCTTGTGCATGTCGATGAAGATCTCGCCGATACGGCCGTCGTCGAACTCGCCGGTCCTGAGATAGACCTTGTGGCCGCCGACGACCGCCTTCTGGGTATAGCCCTTGCGGCGGTTCGGCAGTTTCTCGCGGTCGCGGTAGAGACGCTCGACGACGCGCTCGACGATCTTCTCGGTCACCTGAACGGCGCGCTGCGCGGCCGGTGCCGCGATCAGCTGCTCGACGGCTTCGTCCTCGTCCTCCTCGCCATCGGCGAGCAGCGAGGCATTGAGCGGCTGCGACAGCTTCGAGCCGTCGCGATAGAGCGCGTTGGCCTTGAGCGCCAGCTTCCACGACAGCATGTAGGCGCCCTTGGCGTCTTCCACCGTTGCGTCGTTCGGCATGTTGATGGTCTTGGAGATGGCGCCGGAGATGAAGGGCTGCGCCGCCGCCATCATCATGATGTGGCTGTTGATCGACAGCGAACGCTTGCCGATCTTGCCGCACGGGCTGGCGCAGTCGAACACCGGCAGGTGTTCGGCCTTCAGGAACGGCGCGCCTTCCAGCGTCATCGCCCCGCAGACATGGATGTTGGCGGCCTCGATATCTTTCTTCGAAAAACCAAGCGCCGGCAGCATCTCGAACGAGAAATCGTTGAGCTGCTCGTCGGTGAAGCCGAACGTCTCCTTCACCCAGTCGGCGCCCAGCGTCCACTGGTTGAAGACGAATTTGATGTCGAAGGCCGACTTCAATGCGGCGTTGAGCGCTGCGATCTTTTCGTCGGTAAAGCCTTTTGCCTTGAGCGAGCCGGGATTGATGCCCGGCGCCTGGTTGAGATTGCCGTGGCCGACGGCATAGGCCTCGATCTCGGCGATCTGGCTCTCGGAATAGCCGAGCGTGCGCAGCGCTTCGGGCACCGCGCGGTTGATGATCTTGAAATAACCGCCGCCGGCCAGCTTCTTGAATTTTACCAGCGCGAAGTCGGGCTCGATGCCGGTGGTGTCGCAATCCATCACCAGGCCGATCGTGCCGGTCGGTGCGATCACCGTTGCCTGTGCGTTGCGGTAGCCATGCTCCTCGCCAAGCTCGATGGCGCGGTCCCAGGCGGCCTTGGCATGGTCGGCAAGCTCCTGCTGCCTGAGATCCGAGGCGACCAGCGGCACCGGGTTGACGGCTAGCCTCTCGTAGCCGTCCCTTTCGCCATAGGCCGCGCGGCGGTGGTTGCGCATGACGCGCAGCATGTTCTGCGCGTTGCGGTCGTAGTCGGGGAAGGCGCCGAGCTCGGCGGCCATTTCGGCCGAAGTGGCATAGGCGGTGCCGGTCATGATCGCGGTGAGGGCGGCACAGATGGCGCGGCCCTCGCCGGAATCATAGGGAATGCCCGAGGTCATCAGCAGGCCGCCGATATTGGCGTAGCCGAGGCCGAGCGTGCGGTACTCGTAGGAAAGCTTGGCGATCTCCTTCGACGGGAACTGCGCCATCATGACGGAGATTTCCAGCACCATGGTCCACAGCCGCACCGTGTGCTCGTAGGCAGCGATGTCGATGGTGCCGTCGGCATTGCGGTAGGGCAGAAGGTTGATCGAGGCCAGGTTGCAGGCGGTGTCGTCGAGGAACATGTATTCCGAGCACGGGTTGGACGCCCGGATCGCACCGGCCGAGGCGCAAGTGTGCCAGTCGTTCATCGTCGTGTTGAAATGCAGGCCCGGATCGGCCGATGCCCAGGCGGCATAGCCGATCTTTTCCCAGAGATCGCGCGCCTTCAGCGTCTTCAGCACCTTGCCGTCCTTGCGGGCGGTAAGATGCCAGTCGCCGTCCTGCTCGACGGCGCGCAGGAAATCGTCCTTCAGCGACACCGAATTGTTGGAATTCTGGCCGGAAACCGTGAGATAGGCGTCCGAATCCCAGTCGGTGTCGTAGGTCTTGAACGACATCGAGGTGTAGCCCTGCTTTGCAAACTGGATGACGCGGTAGATGTAGTTCTCCGGCACCGCGTCCTTCTTGGCCGCCTTGATCTCGCGCTTCAGTGCGGTGTTGACCGCCGGGTCGAAGCAATCGTCGCCATTGCCTTCGCAGTTGATGCAGACCTTCATGATCGCTTCGAGATGCTTCTTGACGATCTTCGAGCCGGTGACCAGCGAGGCGACCTTCTGCTCCTCATTGACCTTCCAGTCGATGAATTCCTCGATATCTGGGTGATCGGCGTCGACGATGACCATTTTCGCGGCGCGACGCGTCGTGCCGCCCGACTTGATGGCGCCCGCCGCGCGGTCGCCGATCTTGAGGAAGCTCATCAGCCCCGACGAGCGGCCGCCGCCCGACAGCTTTTCGCCTTCGCCGCGCAGGAACGAGAAGTTGGAGCCGGTGCCGGAGCCATATTTGAACAGGCGCGCCTCACGCACCCACAAATCCATGATGCCGCCCTCGTTGACGAGGTCGTCCTGCACGCCCTGGATGAAGCAGGCATGCGGCTGCGGATGCTCGTAGGAAGACTTCGACTTGGTCAGCTTGCCGGTGAACGGGTCGACATAGAAGTGGCCCTGGCTCGGGCCGTCGATGCCATAGGCCCAGTGCAGGCCGGTGTTGAACCATTGCGGCGAGTTCGGCGCGACGCGCTGGGTGGCCAGCATATAGGCGAGCTCGTCGCGGAAGGCGCGCGCGTCTTCCTCCGACTTGAAGTAGCCGCCCTTCCAGCCCCAATAGGTCCAGGTACCGGCAAGCCGGTCGAAGACCTGGCGGGCGTCGGTCTCGGAACCGTAGCGCTCGGCTTCCGGCAGCTTGGCCAGTTCAGCCTCGTCGGCGACGGAGCGCCACAGGAAGGAGGGGACTTGCGTCTCTTCGACCTTCTTCAGCCGTGCCGGGACGCCCGCCTTGCGGAAATATTTCTGCGCCAGGATATCGGCGGCAACCTGGGAGAACTGCGCCGGCACGTCGATGTTGTCCAAGCGGAACACCACCGACCCATCCGGATTCTTGATCTCGGAAAGCGCCTTGCGGAATTCGATCTCCGCGTAAGCTGATTGCCCTGGCTTGGTGAAACGACGCTCGATGCGCATTGGTCCGGTCCCTTTTGTCTACATATAGCGCTTTTCCCAGAGGATTTCTGCCCTCGTGACGAAACGCGCATGGCCGCCGTCTGCCGGCGTTCGAAACCGCCGGCTCTCATAGTCACAGTCTCCGCGGCCCTGCCGGTCGAGCCTCTTGCGAGGCCGCTGTCCAACGCGCTCACGGACCCTGTGGGTCCCTCAAAACTGAAAACTTTTTGTAACGCCCTCGGTCGAGGGAAATTCACATTATCTAGCGTCGAACCTACCTGCAAACACTAAATATAGTGTTAACAGACAATTTATTCAAGTCCGACAATCCTCCCCTTTCGCCCCCCAAGGCTTCAAAATCCCACGCCTTCGCCGGCCTCGTAAACAGGCGGGAATGCGGATCAAAACGCACATATTCCGGGAAAAAGACCGGCCTCGAAACTTTTCCGGTCGCACTCTCAACAGGAGCGCATGGCCTATAAAAGGCGACTCGTTTTGCGCCGTCAAGGATTCGTTTGCGTAGCTTTTATGACCCCAACATCTTGTGTGTCACATATGTGGATAACGGGGACAGAAGCGCGCTGATTTCCGTTTTTGTAGCCACAAGCCTGGTGCCGACGCTCGAAGGCCTTCGCCGCAGCGAAGACCATGCCGACTCGGAAGCCATGTGCCGACTCAGTTGAAGCGATGCGGGTCAGCACCGAAATGGGCGATGATCTGACAAAGGTCGGGCTCGTTGACCATGCGTACCGCCTCGGCGGCCCTGACCCATTTGCGGATGCGCGCCCGCTTTTCCTTCCACCGGTCGGCGACCTTGTCGACGTGCAGCGGAAACACCAGCACCTCGCAGGGCACTTCCTCGCCGGACGCCAGCACCTTGGCATAGAAATAGCGGCCGGCCTCATGATGCGAGATCGTGCCGCGCAGCCCGGCCTCTTCGCCGGCCTCGCGCGCCGCTGCTTCGCAAAGCGGCTCCTTTGCTTCCGGCCAGCCCTTGGGAAGCACCCAGCGGCCGGTATCGCGGCTGGTGATCAACATGACCTCCACGCCGTCCTCGCTATCGCGCCAAGGCAGCGCTGCAACCTGCAGGCGGGACGGCACCGTGCCGAAGAGTCGCCGGACTCTTTCGGCCAGATGGTTGTGCGTCGTTGGCCTTGTCAACATCGGAGAAGCTTGCCCCAGCTTCCAGAATCGTTTGCCGTCTCGTGAATCTTACGGCTAATCATAAGCAATAAAAGTAAAAAACTTCGTGTGGACTGGTTAACCACTCCAATGGGCGTCGATTAAGGAAATATCGTGTGCCGGGGCCACTCCTTCAAGGAGTGCTCGACGCTGTCTTCCGACGGAAGCGGCGTTACCGCGAATCAGCCGGCGTGGTCGTCGGCGATCGGCTTTTGGTAGGTGAAGCCCATGTCCCAGGGAAAATAGATCCAGGTGTCCTGGCTGACCTCGGTAACGAAAGTGTCGACCATCGGCCTGCCTTTCGGCTTGGCATAGACGGTGGCGAAATGCGCCCTAGGCATCATCGCGCGCACGATGCCCGCCGTCTTGCCGGTGTCGGTGAGGTCGTCGATGATCAGCACGCCAGCGCCGTCATCGGCGAGCAGCGCCGGGGTGACCTCCTTCAGCACCTGCAACTGCCCCTGGCTGGTATAATCGTGATAGGAGGCAACGCAGACCGTCTCGATGATGCGGATGCCGAGCTCGCGCGAAATGATGGCGGCCGGAACCAGGCCGCCGCGCGTGATGCAGACGATTGCCTTCCATTGCCCCTTGTTGGCGCCGGCAAGCCGCCAGGCGAGCGCGCGTGCATCGCGGTGGAACTGGTCCCAGGAGACCGGGAAGGCTTTTTCGGGCAGGGACATCTTTCGCGCACTCCGCAAAGCGCGCATCGCGCGCAGACACTATGGAATGCGGGCGGAATTAACTGGAAAGGCTTGGCCTTGGCAAGGGCGCGGCAAAGCGATTGTCCAACCCGTGATCTCTATGAACTTACCGCGACAGGAAAGCCGCCACCGGCGCGGTGCGCAGCACCGTTCGCGTCACCCCGCCGAACAGCAGCTGGCGCAGCCAGGAATGGCTGTAGGCGCCGAGCACGAGCAGGTCCGCGCCCGATTCGGCGACCCTGGTCTGGATGATGTCGTCGACCGAGGCGCCGCCGGACCTCAGCACCGAGACGCTGACGGTCGCGCCGTGCCTGGACAGCGAGGCGGCGATCTCGGCGCCGGCCGTTTCCGGCGCCTCTTCGAGCGTATCCGGCGGGTCGATGACGACGATGTCCGTCTTCTCGGCCTCGATGATGAAGGGCAGGGCATCGAAGGCCGCGCGTGCGGCCTCCTTGCTGCCGTTCCAGGCGAGCAGCACGTGCTTGAAGCTGGTGACCAGCGGACCCGAATGCGGCACCACCAGCACCGGCCGGCCGGCATCGTAGACCAGCGTGTCGACGTCGGCGCTCGGATCGCCGCTCGATTCGCGCTGCGCGGCGATGATCAGATCCGCGGTGCGAACGGTCGAGATACCGGTCAGCGCACTGTCGCCGGAAAAACTCTCGAGGCTGCGCCACTCGAACGACAGGCCGGAATTCTCGACGCGTTTGTGAAAGGCGGCCTGCAACTTCTCGGCGCGCTCCCGGTTCATGTCGGCCGAAACCTGCAGGAACTCGGTGTCCGGAAAGCCGGTGGCCGAGGTGTAGGGCACGGGCAGCGCCTCGGCATGAATGCCGATCAGATGGCTCTGGAACCGGCTGGCCAGCGGGATCGCGCAGTCGAGAACGCGCTCGGCGTCCTGTTCATTCTGCAATATGGCAACAATGGTCTTGAAGCGCATGGGCAATCCCTCAGTTTTTCGGCGATCCCACTCGTGACAAACGTCACGGCGCGATGCTTGGTTCCGTCACGCCTGCCGATCAGCCCACCTTGCTTGCCTTGGTCAGGCCCGCCACCATAACCTCTACGTCGGCGCGCGCGGAGTCCAGCGCCTGCTGGCTGCGGGCGCGCACCACCAGTTCCGTCCAGAATTTGCCGTCGCCATATTTCGGGTAGGAGCCGATGATCGTATCCGGATGCGCCTTCTGGATATCGCCCAGCGGGCCGCCGATCAGGCCTTCACCGAACGGACATTCCACGGTTGCCGACAGCATTTTGGTGCCGGCCCGTAATGTCGGCACGACATTGTCGAGCATCGCCTGGAAAATCGCAGGCACGCCGGCCATGACATGGACGTTGCCGATGCGAAAGCCCGGCGCAACCGACACCGGGTTGTCGATGTGGTCTGCCCCGCGCGGCATCCGCGCCATGCGCTTGCGCGCTTCGGTGTATTCGATGCCGCGGGCAGCATAGCTTGCCTCCAGCAGGGCGTAGGCCCTGGCGTCGTATTCGCACGGCACGCCGAAGGCCTTGGCGATGGAATCGGCGGTGATGTCGTCATGCGTCGGGCCGATGCCGCCGGTGGTGAAGACATAGCTGTAGCGGGTGCGCAGCGCATTCACCGCAGCGACGATCTCGTCTTCCTCGTCCGCAACGATGCGCACTTCCTTCAGGTCGATGCCGATCGCCGTCATGATGTCGGCGAGGTGGCCGATGTTCTTGTCCTTGGTGCGGCCGGACAGAATCTCGTCGCCGATGACGAGCATGGCGGCGGTGACGATTTCGGTCATGGCAGGCTCCGGCAACGGGTCGCCTGAGATAGCGCGGCGAACGGCCGGCGGCAATGCCGCCAAACGACGGATCCACCTGTGCCACCTCCCTTGCAGTGGAACCTTCGGCGGGTGATGCTGCACCGGTTTGGGCCATGAGCAAGAACATGCCGGTATCGATTCTTCTATGGCTGCTCGGCGCGCTGTTTCTGCTGGCGCTCGTCGTGGCAGCTTATCCTGTGCTGGCGACGCTGCGGATTGCGGCGAAAGCCGAAAGGCTGGTGCCGGCCAGCGGTAAATTCATCGAGATCGACGGCAATCGCATCCATTATTTCGAGATGGGCGAGGGGCGGCCGATCGTCTTCCTGCACGGCCTCGGCGCGCAGCTTCATCAATTCCGCCACACGCTGTTCGGACGGTTCGGCCCGAACTATCGGCTGATCGCGCTCGACCGTCCGGGTTCCGGCTATTCAGTGCGGGCCTGGCGCGCCAGCGGGCGGCTGCCCGAGCAGGCCGAGATCGTGCGGCGTTTTATCGAGGCGCTTGTGCTGGAAAAGCCGCTGATCGTCGGCCATTCGCTGGGTGGCGCCATCGCGCTGACGCTGGCTGTCGAGCATCCCACCGCGATTTCCGGTATCGCCTTGCTGGCGCCGCTGACCCATCTGGAACCGGACGCGCGCGAGAAGTTCGGCCCGCTATACATTCAGTCGCCGCTGCGGCGCCGGATCATGGCTCACACGGTGGCGATCCCGGCGGCTCTCAGATACGCAGAACGCACGCTGGCCTTCATTTTTGCGCCGCAGGCGAGGCCGGCCGACTATATGATCGAGGGCGGCGGCTGGTGCGGGCTCAGGCCAAGCCATTTCTATGCAACGTCGACAGATGTCGTGGCCATCGAGCACGACCTTGGCCGTATCGAGCAACGCTATGGTGAGATCACCATGCCGGCCGGCATTCTGTTCGGTGCTTCCGATATCGTCCTGGGCATCGATATCCATGGCTGGCCGCTGATGGAAAAGATCAGCGGGCTCGATTTCGAGCCGGTCGAGGGGCTTGGCCATATGCCACAATTCGTCGGGCCGGAACGGGTCGTCGCTTTCATCGAACGCATTGCCGACCGCGCATTTGCGCCGAAGTCCGACACCAGCAGCTGACACCCTCCCGGAACCTCACGCAAAGGTGTGCAACCCGCCGCAGCCTCGGCCGGCAGGGTGCCTCGGGACATCCCGGCCGCCGGGAATACCTCCGAACTTATTCCTTCACGGCTCCGGTCATCGAGGAAACATAGTGCTCGACAAAGAACGAATAGAGCACCACCACCGGCAGCGAGCCGATCAGCGCTCCCGCCATCAGCGCCCCCCATTCATAGACGTCCGAGCGCACCAGTTCGGTGAGCACGCCGACCGGCACAGTCTTGTTTTCGGACGACTGGATGAAGGTCAAGGCGTAGATGAACTCGTTCCATGACAGCGTGAATGCGAAGATGCCCGCGGAAATCAGGCCCGGCACCGACAGCGGCAGCACGATCTTGGTGAGGATCTGCCAGCGGCTCGCCCCGTCGATCAGCGCGCATTCCTCCAGCTCGAACGGGATCGAGCGGAAGTAACCCATCAGCAGCCATGTGCAGAACGGGATCAGGAAGGTCGGATAGGTGAGGATGAGCGCGAAGGGCGTGTCGTAAAGCCCAAGGTTGAACACCATCACCGACAGCGGAATGAACAGGATCGACGGCGGCACGAGATAGGCCAGGAACACCGCGAGGCCGACCTGCCGCGCCCCGGAGAACCGCAAGCGTTCGATCGCATAGGCAGCGAACACTGCAGCCAGCAGCGACAGGAAAGTGGCGGCGGTCGAGATGATGATCGTGTTGAGCAGCCAGCCCGGATAGGACGTCTCGAAGAGAAGATAGCGGATATGCTCGAGCGTCGGATGCACCACCCAGAACGGATTGAAATTGGCGTAGTCGGTCATCTCGAGGTTGGGCTTAACCGCCGTGATCGTCATCCAGTAGAACGGAAACAACAGCACGATGACGAAAATCAGCAACGGCAGATAGACCGTCACCACGCGGCGCGGCACACTCTGCAGGTAGCCCATGCCGCCTTCGTCGAGTTCGGGGCGTTTGCTCGTTTCGATCGCGGTCATGTCAATCTCCGCCGCCCTGCTGCCATTTGCGGCGTTGCAGGCCAAAGTAGCTGAACAGGATCGCCGCCAGCAGGAACGGGATCATGGCGACTGCGATCGCGGCGCCTTCGCCAAGCTGGCCTCCGGAAATGCCGCGCTGGAACGACAGCGTCGCCATCAGATGGGTGGCGTTCACCGGCCCGCCGCGCGTCAGCACATAGATCAGCTGGAAATCGGTGAAGGTGAACAGCACCGAAAACGTCATGGTTATGGCGATGATCGGCGTCAGCAGCGGCAGCGTCACATAGCGGAACAATTGCCAGCGGCTGGCGCCGTCGAGCGTGGCGGCCTCGTAGAGCGACTGCGGAATCGTCTGCAGGCCGGCAAGCAGCGTGATCGCCACGAAAGGAATGCCGCGCCAGACATTGGCGGCGATGACCGAAGCGCGCGCATTCTCCGGATCGCCGAGGAAGTTGATGCGATGGTCGATCAGGCCCATTTCCATAAGCGCCCAGGACAGGATCGAGAACTGCGAATCGTAGATCCACCAGAAGGCGATGGCCGACAGCACCGTCGGCACCACCCAGGGCAGCAGGACGATCGCGCGGAAGAACGACTTGAACGGCAGGTTCTGGTTGAGGATAAGCGCCAGCCAGAGGCCTAGCGCAAACTTCAGGATCGAGGCGCTGATCGTGTAGAGCAAGGTGTTGAAGACGGAGAGCCAGAAGACGGCGTCATCCCACAGATATTCGTAGTTCTCGATGCCGATGAAGATGCCGGGGCGGCCGATGCGGGCATCGGTGAAGCCGAGCCAGACGCCGAGCCCGAGCGGATAGGTTAGGAAGACCAGCAGCAGCGCCGCCGCCGGCAGCATGAAGCCGAAGCCAAGCGCGTTATGACTTTCAGACACGAACGTCAAAATGCGCGACAGCGTCGACCGGGGTGGCTGAGCGGCAGCGGAGGTCACGGCCATGGGTCGGCTCCTCTAAGTCTCATTGATCGGCCAGGCGGCCATGCGCGATTCGAAGCCGGGCAGCATGGCTGCCCGGCTGAATCCGCTCAAACGCGATAGTAGCGGTTTGCGCGCTTCTCGGCTTCTGCCATCGCTTCTTGCGGCGTCGCCTGGCCTGTCACCGCCTTGGCGAACATGTCGACCAGCACATAGTCGGCCATGGTCGCCGCCGAAGCATAGCCGAGCGGGCCGGCATAGCCGTTGGGCCGCAGCGTCGCCGAGGCCTTGGCGTAGGCGGCATTGTTCGGATCGGCCGTCCACACCGGGTTGTTGTCGAAGGCTTTGAGCGTCTGGCAGCAATAGCCCGCCGAGGACGTGATCCACTGCGACATTTGCTGTTCCTCGAACATGAACTGCAGATAGGCTTTGGCCGCATTGGGGTAGGGCGTGTAGTCGAAGATCACGGCCGTGGTCACCTGGAACAGCTCGACGGATTTCCCGACAGGACCGATCGGCAGGTTGGTCGTGCGCGTGTCCTTGGCGATTTCGGTCAGTTTCGGATCCTTGTCCTTGTTGATCTTGGCGGTGTTGTAGGCGGAAATGCCATTGGCGATCACGCTCAATTCGCCGGCCAGGTAGGCGCGGTTGTTGTTGACGTCGAGCCAGCTTTCGGTACCGGGAATGAAGGTCTTGTAGAGCTGTTGCGCGTATTCGATCGCCTTCAGCGTCTCGGGGCTGTTGATCGTCACCTTGCCGCTCTCGTCGACCATCTGGCCGCCATGGCTCCATAGCAGCCAGTGGGCGTAGTTGTTGCCGTCGCCGACGCCGTGGCCATGCGTGAAGCCGGCCGGGTGTCCCTTCGCCTGCAATGCCTTGCAAAGCTCGAGCAAGCCTGCCGTGTCCTTCGGAAATTCGGAGAAGCCGGCCTCCTTCACCCAGCTTTCACGATAGACGATGGCATTGCCGATGGTGGCCAGCGGCAGGCCGAGGAATTTGCCTTGCCGTGTCGCATATTGCTTCGGTCCATCGTGCCAGCCGCCATATTTCGAGCCGAGATATTCGCCCAGTTCCGTCACGTCATGCAGCTTGTCGGGATATTGATGCGGGTCGTCGAACCAGACCAACATCAAGTCCGGGCCGGAGCCGACATTGGCGGCGACCGCTGCCTTGGGACGGATGTCCTCCCAGCTTTCCTTGTCGACGCGGACCTCGACACCGGTCGCTTCGGTGAAGCGCTTGGTGTTGGCCAGCCATTGATCCTCGTCGCCCTGCACGAAGGGCGACCAGCGCAGCAGCCTGAGCTTGGCGCCGTCCTCGGGCTTGTACTTGAATCCCTCCTGGGCAAAGGCGGGAGAGCCGATGAGCCGGCTTCCCAAGGCTCCCGCCGCAGCGCCGGCGGTGGTGCGGATCACGTCGCGTCTGGTGAATTTCATGCTCGCTTCCTCCTGCTTATTGTCCGTGCCGTCCTACTGCTTGATGGGTGTTTCGAACCGCTGTCCGGTTTTGCCGTGAAAGAGATGGATGAGGCCAGGCTCGGCCGTAAGCCGGATGGTTTCGCCCGGCGTGAAGGAATGCCGTTCCCGGAAATTGGCGACGATCTCCTCGCCGCCGGCGGTTCGGCCGATGAGCTGCACTTCGGACCCTGTCGGCTCGACCACCACGACAGTGACCGGAATGCCCTGATTGTCGGATAGCCGCAAATGCTCGGGCCGTATCCCCAGCACGACCGGCTCACCATTGCCGATGGAAAGTGCCGAGGCCAACGGGACCGAAATCCCTCCGGCGCCGCGAAACGACGGCGAGCCGTCGCTTACGATCTCGCCCCTCAGCATGTTCATGGCGGGCGAGCCGATGAAGCTGGCGACAAAAAGATTGTTCGGCCGGTCGTAGAGTTCGAGCGGCGGCCCGATCTGCTCGACGATGCCGTCGTGCATGACGACGATCTTGTCGGCCATGGTCATCGCCTCGATCTGGTCGTGGGTGACGTAGACCGTCGTCGTCTTCAGGCGCTGATGCAGTTCCTTGATCTCGGCGCGCATCTGCACCCTGAGCTTGGCGTCGAGATTGGACAGCGGCTCGTCGAACAGGAAAACCTGCGGGTCACGTACGATCGCCCGGCCCATGGCGACGCGCTGGCGCTGGCCGCCGGAAAGCTGGCGCGGATAGCGGTCGAGCAGCGGCACCAGTCCCAGGATTTCTGCCGCGCGCCGCACGCCGGCATCGCTCTCCGTCTTGGGAACGCCCTTGAGCATCAGCGAGAACGCCATGTTCTCGGCGACCGTCATATGCGGGTAGAGCGCATAGTTCTGGAAAACCATGGCGACGTCGCGCTCTTTTGGCGCAACGTTGTTGACGATACGTTTGCCGATCGCGATCTGGCCGCGCGAGATCTTTTCCAGGCCGGCGATCATCCTGAGCAGGGTCGACTTTCCGCAACCCGAAGGACCGACCAACGTGACGAACTCGCCGTCGTTTATATCGACGCTGACCCCGTGCAGGACCTCGACGGTCCCAAATGACTTGTAGACATCGCCGATTGCGACAGACGCCATCGATCTCCTCCCGACTGATTCCTGCAACGACTTCGAAGGAAACCGCTTTCTTGCCTGGCCCGCGACAGCGCCCAGGCTCCTCCCCGGTCACGCGCGATGTGAGACGGTAGCGCTACCAAACCGACCTGTAAAGCACGCCGGCATCACCTGGATATCGACACACCCTAATCCGAAACCTCGGTCTGCGGCCGGTCGCGGCCGTCGGCGAGCTCGTCGTGCCATTTGCCGTCGGCGTCCTCGTACTGGATGCCGTCGGTGTTGCCGGCGACCTGCTGTTCGGCGGAAGCGATCTCGGCGGCGCGCAACGCGTCCTGATGGGTGGGGAACGTTTCGGAGAATGTCGAGCCGACCTTGTAGGCCCAGCCTCCATCATGCTCGACGATCTTGTAGGTCAGTTTCGCCATGAAACCCTCCGGTTGAAAGCCCGTTGCCTCAATGCAGCCTGTCATCGGCCAGTCTGTCGTCTGGCGGCTTGTCGTCCGTAACCAGCACGTCCGATTCCCTGGCGGCTTCGATCAGTGCCCGGCGTGCATCGGCCGTCGAACGATAACCTTCCAGCACTTTTAGGCAAGTGTCGAGGGCATCACGATGACGCGGCCCGCGATTGAGTGGCCAGACCGTCATCAGGCACTCCGCCGCCTCCTGGGCGCTGCGGATATGCCGATATTTGCCGACATGGCCGAGTTCGACCACGACCGGCTTTTCAAATGGCTTGCTGTCCATCATCGCCGCCAACGCGGAGCGGCCGATTTGGTTGCAACAGCTATTTTAGCTCGGGCGAAAATACCTCAATAGCCGCAGTCGTTGCGCAGCCAGCGCGCATTCGCCCAGCCGGCGCGGCCGCCGAAATCGACCTGGTACCAGTTTCCGCGACGGTCAAAGATCTCGGTTTGGTCGCCGTTGAACAATTGCCCGATCATGCGCGACGACGAGTTCGGCCGGGCCCGAACGGCGAGAAAGCCGCTTCCCGTTGCCAGATTGTAGTGCCTGGAAAGACCGTGCACCGTGCCTTCGCAATATTGCGCCCCGGCCGGCGTCGATGTGGCAAACGACAGCCCGGCCAAAACCGCGGCAGCAGCCGCAATGGAAATCCCCCTGAACGACATGTCTCTGCTCCCCCAACCTGCCGCGCCCAGCCGCGGCCCTCGCCACTCTACACCGGCAGAGGATCAAAGCGAAGCTATGGTTCCCTGTCCAGCGAGGTGAGAACCCGCCCCGTCAGTTCGCCGCCTTCATCCAATGCTGCATCGTCGTCACCGAGCGGGCAAGCTGCGGCGCCGGGTGGATTTTTTCGCCGAAGGTGGCCGCGGCGCGCCAGCCCCAGCGCGGATCGGCAAGGAAGGCGCGCGCCAGCGCCACCATGTCGGCGCGCCCATCGGCGACGATCGCCTCGGCCTGTTTCGGATCGTCGATCAGGCCCACGGCCCGCGTCGCGATGCCGGCGCCCTTGCGCACCGCTTCCGCCAGATGCACCTGGTAGCCGGGTCCGGACGGCAGCTTCTGCAACGGCGAATTGCCGCCGCTCGAGCAGCAGAGATAGGCGACGCCGACTTCCTTCAGCGCTTTTGCCGCTTCGATCGCATCCTCGACGTCGAAGCCGCCATCGACCCATTCCTTGATCGACAGCCGCGCGCCCAGCATCAGCCTGGGCACCGCCTTCTTCACCGCCTTGGCGATCTCGACGGCGAAACGCATGCGGTTTTCCAGCGAGCCGCCCCAGCGGTCGGTGCGCCGGTTGGAAAGCGGCGACAGGAACTGGAAGATCAGATAGCCATGCGCGGCATGCAGCTCGATGAAGTCGAAGCCGGCCCGCTCGGCCCGCCGTGCCGCTTCGGCGAAGCGTTCGATGATTTGCAGGATCTCGTCATCCTCCAGCGCCCGCGGCACCTGCCAGCCGGTGTCGTAGGCGATTGCCGAGGCCGACACGATCGGCCACGGATCCTGATCGGCATTCAGCGGTCCGCCGCCCTCCCAGGGTTTCCGGTTGGAGGCCTTGCGGCCGGCATGGGCAAGCTGAGTGCCGAATTTCGTGCCCGGCGCGGCGACGCGCTTGGCTGCATTCAGCGTGCGCCGCGCCGCCGCCTCATTGTCCTCGGAGTAAAGGCCGAGGCAGCCATGCGAGATGCGGCCGCGCCGTTCGACCTCGGTCATCTCGACGGTGACCATGCCGGCACCCGACATCGCCAGGTTCATCCAGTGATAGAGGTGCCAATCGCTGGCCGAGCCGTCCTCGGCCGAATACTGGCACATCGGCGCGACCGCGATGCGGTTGGGGAAGGTGAGGCCGTCGAGGGTGATCGGCTGGAAAAGAGATGAGGTCATAAAAAACTCCGGAAAGGGTTGCCGCTATTTAGGCAGGCACTTGCAGATGCGCCAGACACGAGAGGGTGAACCGGCGCACTGGACCAATTGGTAGCCGGATTGCAAGAACCGCCGTTCGCGGCTACGCCTTGCCGCGGCAGCAGGGAGTCCACCATGGAAGATCGCATTCGCATCCGCTCGGAGGAAGTCCTGTCCGACGAATGGGCGGTTTTGAAAAAGACCGTCTTCGACTACCGCCGGCGCGACGGCAAATGGGAAACGCATACCCGCCAGACCTACGATCGCGGCGACGGCGCGGTGATCCTGCCTTTCGATCCCGAGCGCTCGACTGTGCTTCTGGTGCGGCAGTTCCGCTACCCCGCCTACGTCACCGGCCACAAGGAGCCGCTGATCGAGGCCTGCGCCGGCCTGCTCGACGAAGACGATCCCGAAACCTGTATCCGCAAGGAGGCCGAGGAGGAACTCGGCTATCGGCTGAAGGACGTGCAGCGGCTGTTTTCGCCCTATATGAGCCCCGGCAGCGTCACCGAGCGGCTCTGGTTCTTCGTCGCTCGCTACTCGCCCGCCGACCGCATTTCCGACGGCGGTGGCGCCCATGACGAAGGCGAGGACATCGAGGTTCTCGAAATGCCGCTCGACGAGGCGCTGGCCGGCATCCACGACGGTCGGATCATCGACGCCAAGACCATTATGCTGATCCAGCATTTGAAGCTGAACCCGATTGGGGTGTGAGGGGCCCAGAACTGGGTCGAGCGCCCGGTCTCCAGTTACGGAGACTATCAAACGAGACCAAATCTGGTGCGGACGACGGGAATCGAACCCGTACGATCAGAGATCGAGGGATTTTAAGTCCCTTGCGTCTACCAATTCCGCCACGTCCGCAGGCCAGCCCTTTTCAGCCGCCAGCCAAAGGCCGTCAAGCCGTCTTCTGCCGTAGAGAAATCCGGCACTGGAAGCTAGGCGAGGGCCAATCACCCACAGAGATACAAACAAAATCGTTTCACCTGGAGATGTTTTTTAGCGGCAGCTTCCGAGGCTACCGCGAATGCGTGTCCCCCGTTCGCAGGATGCGTTCGGGCGCTCTGGCCTGATAGACTCCAATCGGCAAGTGGATCGGCGCGCCGATACTCGACGCCGTCGTCTACAGACACTGGGAGATTGTCATGCTCAAGCTTGCCTCTGCCCTGGCACTGCTGCTTGTTGGGACGGCGCCTCTGTTTGCCGATGAGATGCCGATGAACCCCAAAGACATCAAATGGGATCCTGCTCCTGCTGTCATTCCCGCTGGGGCGGAAATGGCTGTTGTCGCGGGAGATCCCTCAAAGGACGGCGCCTTTGTGCTGCGGTTGAAGACACCCGCCGGCTACAAAATTGCCGCACATAATCATCCCACCACGGAATACGTAACGGTGCTTTCCGGCAACTTCCATGTTGGAATGGGCGATAAGTTCGACGAGGCGAAAGGCGTCGAACTGACTGCTGGCGGCTTCGGCGTCGCGCCGGCCGGAATGAATCACTTCGCCTGGACGACAAGCGAAACGATCATCCAGGTTCATGGCGAGGGGCCATTCAAGATCACCTACGTCAACCCGGCAGACGATCCGAGCAAGAAGTGACAGTTCGCGATCGAATTGATTGAACCGGCCGAAGGCTCGAACGATGGAGTGCGTCAAACTCCGCGAGCGTCGATTCAGAAGGATCCTCTAACGAGACGAAGGCTGATTGGCCGCAACGGAATCGTATTCCGCCTGGGCCATTTGCCATGAATGGCGCAATAACAAAAAAACCCGCCTCGGGAGGACGGGTCGTTGGAGCCAATTGGCACCATACCCAAATTAGTAGCATAGCTGCCGGCACAAAGCAAGAACAAAGTTGCTGCGGCCGGCACAAAATGCCCTTGGCGATTGGCGAAAGCCATGGCGCATCGATCTCCCTCCTTGAGGGGGAGATGGCAAGTTGTGGCAAGAGGGCAGGCCAGGGGGGTCGTCGCGCGTCGAGCGCCAGCCCGTTTTGTTCGCGGCAACGGTTCGCGTCAGGACGTCCCGACCCCCTCTGTCGCCTTCGGCGACATCTCCCCCTCGAGGGGGGAGATCTGCAACTTCGCCGTCGGCGCTTACTTCCTCGCTGGTCAAAATCCTCGCAGCTTGGCACAGTCGGGCAAAGAGGAGCCTGTTGATGCCGAAGACCGCCAATGCGACGAAACCAAAACCCTGGGCCGAGATGGCGACGCATCTGGTCGATGTGGCCATGGGCCGCAAGCCCGCCGATCTCGTCATCCGCAACGGGCGCTGGGTCAACGTTCATTCGGGCGAGATCATCGCCGGCACCGATGTCGCCATCGCTGGCGGCCGCTTCGCCTATTGCGGGCCGAATGCCGGCCATGCCATCGGCCAGGGCACCAAGGTGGTCGATGCCGGCGGCCGCTATCTGGTGCCGGGGCTTTGCGACGCGCATATGCATGTCGAGAGCGGCATGGTGACGGTGACGGAATTTTGCCGCGCGGTGATCCCGCATGGCACCACCTCGATGTTCATCGATCCGCATGAGATCGCCAATGTGCTCGGCCTTCAGGGCGTGCGGCTGATGCATGACGAGGCGGTCGCCATGCCGGTCAACGTGCATGTGCAGATGCCGTCCTGCGTGCCGTCGGCGCCGGGGCTGGAGCATGCCGGCGCCGAGCTGACCGTCGCCGACGTTGCCGAGGCGATGACCTGGGAGAACATCATCGGGCTCGGCGAGGTGATGAATTTTCCGGGCGTCGCCGCCAACGATCCGGTGATGTCGGGCGAGATCGCGGCGACGGTGAGGGCCGGCAAGACGGTCGGCGGGCATTATGCCTCGCGCGATCTCGGCCTGCCGTTCCATGGCTATGTCGCCGGCGGCCCGGAGGACGACCACGAAGGCACGCGCGCCGAGGACGCCATCGCCCGCGTCCGCCAGGGCATGAAGGCGATGCTGCGGCTGGGCTCGGCCTGGTACGACGTGGCATCGCAGATCAAGGCGGTGACGGAGAGCGGGCTCGACCCGCGCAACTTCATCCTGTGCACCGACGACAGCCATTCCGGCACGCTGGTGCATGAAGGCCACATGGACCGGGTCGTGCGCCACGCCATCAGCCAGGGCTTGAAGCCGGTGACGGCGATCCAGATGGCGACGCTCAACACCGCCCAGCATTTCAAGCTGGAACGCGAGATCGGCTCGATCGCGCCTGGGCGGCTCGCCGATCTGCTGATCGTCTCCGACCTGGCCGAAATGACCATCGACGAGGTCTATGGCCGCGGCGTCAGGCTGGCCAAGGGCGGCAAGCTCGAAATCGACATTCCGGCCTACGACTATCCGCGGACGGCGAAGAACACCGTTAAGCTCGGCAAGAAGCTCAAATCCGGCGATTTCAACATCGCCGCACCCATGGGCGCCAACGAGGTGCGGGTACGCGTCATCGGCGTCATCGAGAACCAGGCGCCGACGCGGGCGCTGGAGGCCGATCTTGCCGTCGAGGACGGGCTGGTCGCCATGGACCGCCGCAACGACGTTTGTCAGATCGCATTGGTCGAGCGTCACAAGGGCACCGGCGGCGTCACCAACGCCTTCGTCTCCGGCTTCGGCTATATCGGCGACTGCGCCATGGCCTCCAGCGTGGCGCACGATGCCCACCACATCATCGTCGTCGGCACCAACAAGCAGGATATGGCCCTGGCCGTGAACCGGCTGGGCGAGGTCGGCGGCGGCGTCGTGCTGTTCTCCAAGGGCAAGGAACTGGCGCTGGTCGAAATGCCGATCGCCGGGCTGATGTCGAACGAGCGGGCGGAAATCGTCGCCGCCAAGGCGGACAAACTCAGCGACGCCATGCGCCAGATGGGCTGCTCACTCAACAACGCCTACATGCAGCACTCGCTGCTGGCGCTGGTCGTCATCCCCGAGCTCAGGATTTCCGACGTCGGCCTGATCGACGTGACGACGTTCCAGAAGGTTGATCTGTTCGTCTGAATGCCGCCCGCGCGCCGCTTCACCCGCCGGTGGCGATGGTCAGCACCTTGAACGGCGTGGTGATGACGATCTCGGCCACCGAGCCGACGGCCTTGCCGAGGCCCTGGCCGAGATTGTCGAGCTGGGCCGGCGCGGTCTCTTCGGAGGCGAGGCCGGCCGGGGCGCGCAGGCGGTCGCCGAGCAACTGCACCAGGAACGGGTTGTCGGCGAATTTGGCGTGGTTCAGCCGGTCGCCGCCCTTGGTCTTGGTCAGGTCGACCACCGAGACGCCATAGCTGGCGAGGTCGGCTGCATCGCCATAGTCGCCGACGCGCGGCTTGTCGCCGGAGATCAGGGTCGACAGCCTGAGCGCCCGGTCGTCGCCCGAAAGCAGCACGGCGAACGGCTTGTCTGGCTTGCCGTAGCGGATCATCTGCTTCTTGAACACGTCGACGTCGATGTCGGGGGAAGCCAGGATGACGTAGCCGAGCTTGCCGCCAAGGTCGCGGTCGCCGGTGATGGCAAGCTGGCGCAATGCTTCCATGGTCACCCAGGTCCCCATCGAATGGGCAATGATGTCGATGCTCTTGGCGCGGCTCTTGGCGAGCATGCGCAGCGTCCCTTCGAGATCGTCGCGCGCCGCATTGGCGCTTTCCTTGTCGTAGATGTAGCCGGTCGTCTTGCCGCTCGAGGCCCATGAAAACAGCACCGGCGTGCCGGGGTATTTGGTGTCGTGCGCGATCTGCGTCAGCCGGTAGATGCCGTCGTCGAAGCCGTTGTTGAAGCCGTGCACGAAAACCAGCGCGCGGTCGCCGCGCATTGCGATGTCGGCGCCGACCGCCTTGGCGAATTGCGGCGCGCCTTCGTAGAAGGTGACGCCGGTCGCGGTGAAATCCTTCGCCGGATTGCTGTTGGCCGAGCCCTTGACCCGTTCGATGGCGCCGACCTGGTGGACCTTGGGAACGGTCACCTCGACGCTGGCAAAGCTGGTGGTCGGCGAGCGGTCTCCGTCGAACACCTGCCGGGGCTCTTTCGTCGCCTTTTGCCGGGTTGTGGCGACGAAGATCTTATGCGTCGCCGCGATATCGGCAGCAGGCACCGTGATCGTCGTCTTGTTGAGCAGATCGTGCGTGTTCTGGCCGGCGCAGCCTGCCAGCGCGAGCGCGAACGCAACGACGAGAAATATCTTCGAAGGCACGGTCACGCGGGCTCCCGCAACGGGCGACGTCGAGCCGGAGACGTCTTGGCCTATTCGATAGAGGCAGAGGCCGGCACGGTCCAGTTCAAACTGTTCCGATGGTGCGGCAATGGTCAACAATCACTGCTGCGCAATGCAGCTATTGTCCGACCGAGGCGATGCGGTCGGTCACCTCGCGGTCGCTGGCAAACCCGTCATCCTCGCGCAGCTTCTGGCCGATCAACTGCACCAATTCCGGGTTGTCGGCGAATTTGGTGTGATTGAAGCGGTCGACGCCCTTGACGCTGGAGAGATCGACGACCGACACGCCATAGCTGGCGAGGTCGGCGGCGTCCTTGTAGTCGCCGACCCGGGGCCGTGCGCCGGCGATCAGGCCGGACAGCCTGAGCGCCCGGTCATCGTCGGAGAGCAGCAGGATGAACGGCTTGTCCGGCTTGCCGTAGCGGCGCATTTGGCTCTTGAACACGTCGACGTCGATGTCGGGCGAGGCCAGCACGACGTCGCCGAGCTTGCCGCCGAGATCGCGGTCGCCGGTGATGGCGAGCTGGCGCAGCGCCTCCATGGTGACCCAGGTCCCCAGCGAATGGGCGACGATGTCGATGCGCCGCGCGCCGGTCTGCGCCAGCATTCTCAGCGTCACTTCCAGCTGGTCGCGGGCAACGCTGGCGCTTTCCTTGTCGTAGACATAGTCGGTGGTCTTGGCGCCCGACGCCCAGGAAAACAGCACCGGCGTGCCGGGATAGCCGGAATCATGGGTGATCTGGGTGACGCGATAGACCGCGGCGTCGAAGCCGGTGTTGTAGCCGTGGACGAAGACCATGACGCGGCCGCCGCGCGCCGCGATGTCGGCGCTGAGCGCACTGGAGAATTTCGGCTGGGTGTCGTAGCCGACGACCTCGGAAGCCATGAAGTATTTGGCCGGATCGTCCGACTTGCCGCGCGAGCGCCGCTCGATCTGGCCTGTCTTGTGGATGCCGGGGACGGTGACGTTGACGCGGGCATAGTTCAGCGTCGCCGAGCGCTCGCCGTCGAAGACCTTGTTGGGATCGTCGGAGCGCTTGCGCGTGGTGGCGATGAAGATCGAGTGGTTGCCGGCGATTTCCGTCACCGGCACCGCCATCATGGCGCTGCCGAGCAGTTCCTCGGTTTGGCGGCCGCCGCAGCCGGCGAGCAGCGCGGCAAGGACAATGATGCAAATCGTCTTCAAGGGCACTTAAGCAATTCCACTCCGGCCTAACCAAAGGCCCATCCACCTCCGCCGCATCTCCCGGACAGCCGAAGTGCGGCGGAAGTAAGTCGCAGGCGCCGAAATGCGCTCAGCGCCGCTCGACTGCCATCGCACTGTTGCGCGAAAGCCAGAACGGCGGCAGGAAGGCCGGAATGTTGGAAAAGGGCAGCACTTCCGGCTTGCTTATGCCGAGCACGTCGGTCATGAAGGCGCGGCGCGCCTCGATGCGGTGCCAGGCTTCGGGATAGCGCGCGGCGATCTCTTCGCGCAGCGCCTCGTCAGCCAGCGCGATGCCGTCCTCGATGTTGGTGGTGAAATAATCGGTGCCGGTCGCCGGGATGATGTCGACCTGCAAGGCCATGCCCGACTTCAATCTGATGTCGGAGCCGGAAAATACCGGCGAATGCATCCATTCGTCGATATGGATGAGATGGCCGGGATTGAGGGACACGCCAAAGAACGGAGCGCCGATGCGGTCGTGCACCGCTTGCCACAACGCGCCGCCGGGAACGCCGATGCCGACCGTCTCGTACCAGTCGACGACGGCACAGAAATAGGGCGCGACCAGCTTCTCGACATAGTCCTGGATGCCCCTTGGAAGCTCGGCCGCGTCCTCGACCAGAAAACCGGCGCGGGCATTTAGCGAGCCCTGGATGCCGTAGGCCACGGTGATGGGGTCGCCGCGCTCGATGACGTCAAGACGCGGGCTCGGCAGGCCATAGGCCGCACGCCTGCCGGCCGACAGCATCGGATGACAGCATTGCGGCAGGCCGTTGATGCCCATCAGCCGCGCCGCCTGCAATTCGGTCATGCCGGGTTCGATGCCTTGCAGGACATTGCGCAGGCCTTGCGAGGAATAGGTCGCGGCGAATTCGAATGCGGCCAGCTGGTCGGCCTCGTTGATGGCGCGCAGGCCGTCGGCAGGGTTCATCAAAAGGTTCGCCGCGTTGACGATCACGCCCCCCGTTACGGCATTCTTGTCGCCGGCAAGGCTGCGCAAGGTGTCGGCGATGAAGGACGGCAGGTCGAGCGTCGTTTCGCCAAAACCGGCATCGTCGGGGCCGAACGGCTTCCAGCCGATGGCGCCGATGCGCTGGCCGGCCTTCAGGCCGCAATCGACGAGGATGTCGGCCAGCGCTTGCGAGCGGTCGCGCGGCTGCGCCGGCAGCGAAAACGTCTGGTAGAGCACGCGCTCGTACGGCCCGTCGCAGATTTCGGCATAGCCCCAGCCCTCATTGCCGACCAGCAGTTTCGGCGACTTGCCGGGAACGATGACCAGCAGCGTCTCCTCGAAGCGCGGATCGTAGCCGCAGAGATAGGCGACATTGGCCGCATGTTCGCGGTCGCCATAGACGACCAATGCATCGAACCCGCCGCGCGCGACCAGTGCCGCGATGCGGGCCTCATAGGTGGCGCGCGTAACCAGCGGCATCACCGTCGGCTCGCCGAACTCCGGCAGCGACACGGTTTTCCGGGCCACCGATGCGACAGGCATGAACAGACGCTCCTAACGGCCAACGAGGTTTTGGGAACACCCTTTCGGGTGACCGGACAATGGCTTCGCGAGCCCGGATATGCAATAGCGGGACCGAATTCGGCTAGCCTGTGGGGTGCTCTTGCCATGACCAGTTTCTCCTCTCGCGTCGCTGCCGCCGCTGCCGCGATCCGCGAGATCTTTCCGGAAACGCCGCTGCAGGAAAACGACTACCTGTCGAAGAAGACCGGCGCGCGGGTGCTGCTGAAGCGCGAGGACCTGACGCCGGTGCGCTCCTACAAGATCCGCGGCGCCTTCAACTTCTTCCGCAAGTCGCTCGCCGCCGGCAACAATGCCGAGCTGTTTGTCTGCGCTTCGGCCGGCAATCATGCGCAGGGCTTTGCCTTCGTCTGCCGTCATTTCGGCAAAAAGGGCGTCGTCTTCATGCCGGTGACGACGCCGCAGCAGAAGATCGACAAGACGCGGCTGTTCGGCGGCGAATTCGTCGAGATCAGGCTGGTCGGCGATTTCTTCGACGACTGCTATCGCGCCGCACTCGAATTCACCGAAACTGCCGGCGCACACATGGTGCCCCCGTTCGACCATAAGGACATCATCGAAGGACAAGCGACCGTCGCCTACGAGATATCAGGCCAGATGCCCGGGGCGCGCATGGCTGATATCGTCATGCTGCCCGTCGGCGGCGGTGGCCTGGCCGCCGGCGTCACCCATTATTTCGCCGACCAGCAGCGTGAAACACGCTTCGTCTTTTGCGAGCCGGCTGGCGCCCCGAGCCTGAGCGAGAGCCTCGCCGCCGGAAAGCGGGTAAAGCTCGCCAAGGTCGACAATTTCGTCGACGGCGCGGCGGTGGCCGAGATCGGCCGCGAGCCGCTGCGCCACCTCAGGGAGTTTGCCGCCGACGCAGTGCGGCTGATTCCGGAAAATCGGCTCTGCGCGACCATGATCGAAATGCTCAATGTCGAAGGCGTCGTGCTGGAGCCGGCCGGCGCGCTGGCGATCGACGCGCTGAAAGATTTTCCCAAAAAGGAAATCAGGGGCAAGACCATCGTTGCCGTGGTGTCCGGCGGCAATTTCGATTTCGAGCGGCTGCCGGATGTGAAGGAACGGGCGCTGCGCTTCGAGGGCTTGAAGAAATACTTCATCATCCGTTTTCCGCAGCGGCCCGGCGCGTTGCGCGATTTCCTCGAATTGCTTGGCCCCGACGACGACATCGCCCGCTTCGAATATCTGAAGAAATCGGCGCGCAATTTCGGTTCGGTTCTGATCGGCATCGAAACCAAGGACCGCCGCAATTTCGACCTGCTAAAGGCGAATTTCGACGCCGAGAGCGTCCACTATCAGGACATTACCGACAACGAGACGCTCGCCGGGTTCATCATATGAGCAGCAACGATCTTCCGAGCGCTCAGGGAAAGGTTTTTGTCGCGCTGTTTTCCGGCATCAACGTCGGCGGCAATCGCATCGTCAAAATGGCAGAACTCAGGTCATTCTTCGAGGAACTCGGTTTCTCAGATATCGCCACCTATGTGCAGAGCGGCAACGCCGTCTTCCGGTCGCCAGATGGCGATGCGGCGATGCTGACCAGGCGGTTGGAAGCGGAATTCGAAAAGAAATGGAGATTCCACTCGCGCATCATGGTGCGCGATCTCGGCTGGCTCGAGCGGCTGGCGGCGGAAAATCCCTATCCGGAAGTCGCGGGCGAGCCGACCAAGCTGCACGCCTATGCGCTGGAGCGCCAGCCGACCGCCGACGAGTTCGCCCGGCTGGCGGAAAAATGCACTGGGCCCGAACGCTTCGAGATCAAGGGCGACGTGCTTTACCTGCATGCGCCCGACGGGCTCGGCAAATCGGTCTTTGCCAATCTCATCCCGCGCGTTCTGAAGGTGCCCGGCACGGCGCGCAATTGGCGCACCGTGCTGATGCTGCTGGAGATGGCCAAGGCCGGCGGTTGATAGGTCGTCTACGCGGCCGGAGCGCGTTTCCAGTCGAATGCCAGCTCTTCGCGGAAGGCGAAGCGCTTGATGTGGTCGGCGACGACCGTTTCCAGGCGCTCGAGCGAGGCGGCCTCGTCGGTCGTCACCGCAATATGCAGCGCCGTCGGGTCGGCATCGAGAATAGTGCGGCCGAGCGTCAGATCGATGGTGCCGTGGTTCGGGTCGAATTCGACCGGGAATTTGTGCGCCCAATGTTTGCACAGCTGCGGCAGATAGCGGCTGGCATGTTCGGTGGCGACGTCGACATGGCTGGTCGGCATGAATGAATTCTCCTTGGGAATGCGGACGCGAAACCGAACCAGGGCCAGGCGACGTCCGCTCAAGATGGCGTGATCGGTTACCAGCTTCCGGTGTTCGGCATCGACGCCCAGGGCTCGGCCTTCGGCTTTGCCGGGCCTTTCTGCAACAGCTCGATCGAGATGCCGTCCGGCGATTTGACGAACGCCATGTTGCCGTCGCGCGGCGGCCGGTTGATGGTGACGCCATTGTCCATCAGCCGCTGGCAGGTGGCGTAGATGTCGTCGACCTCATAGGCGAGATGGCCGAAATTGCGGCCGCCCTTGTAGTCTTCCGGATCCCAATTGTAGGTCAGCTCGACCAGCGGCGCTTTCTCGCTGATGCCGCTTTGCTCGTCTTGGGGCGCGGCGAGGAAGATCAGCGTGTAGCGGCCCTGCTCGCTTTCGTGGCGGCGCACTTCCTTCAGGCCAAGCTTGTTGCAGTAGAAATCGAGCGAAGCATCGATGTCGGCGACGCGGACCATGGTATGCAGATAGCGCATGGATTTCCTCCGTATGTTGCGTTGCGGCGCAACATAGGGGCGGCCCGGCCAAAGGGCAATTGGCCACGCTTGCCGGCGCCGGCAAACGACAAATCCGCTATTCCTGTATGGAACCGTGAAAAAAGGCACGTCAGGTCTTGCACACACCGGAAGCCGCGGTGTTAATCTGGTGTCAAGAATCAGTTGCGGTGTTTCTTGAAAAAAGGGGGCGTTCTTATGGGGGAAAAGGCCTCTTTCATGGGGCGGGACGGGGCCGGTAACGATGCGTTGAAGCGGGATGAGAGCGCCGATACGGCCGATCTCGTCGAAATCGCCGGCGCCATCAAATGGTTCGACGTGGCCAAGGGCTACGGTTTCATCCTTCCCGATGATGGTTCTTCGGGCGACATCCTCCTCCATGTGACGTGCCTTCGAAAGGACGGTTTTCAGACCGCCCTGGAAGGCGCCCGTGTCGTCTGCCTGGTCAAGCAGGGCGAGCGCGGGCTGCAGGCTTTCCGCGTGCTCTCGATGGATGTCACCACAGCGGTGCATCCGGCAGAGCTGCAGGAGCAGCGCACCCATGTCGCGGTGACGCCGGAAAGCGGCCTCGAACGGGCGCTGGTGAAATGGTTCAACCGCACCAAGGGGTTCGGCTTTCTGACCCGGGGCGAGGGCACCGAGGACATTTTCGTCCACATGGAGACGCTGCGCCGCTACGGCATCACCGAACTCCGTCCGGGCCAGGTGGTGCTGGTCCGCTTCGGACGCGGCGACAAAGGCCTTATGGCTGCCGAAATTCACCCCGATATGGGTACCTTGCCGGTCTCGCATTAGTTCCGGCCGAGGATTTCATATGGCTCACAGGAACCGGCTGACGGCGGGCGCGCTCTGCGCCGGGATTTTCCTCATCGTCGCCACAAGCGCCTTCTTCTATTTTCAGCAACCGAGTTCGGCCGACGGCAAGGCGATGATCCTTCCCGTCGACCCGGCGCCGCTGGTCGCGGTGACGAAGGCCGGCGAGCGTTCTTTTTCCGTCGAAATCGCCGACACGCCCGCCGAGCGCGAGGCCGGCCTGATGTTCCGCCGGCACATGGCCGACAATCACGGCATGCTGTTCGTCTTCGGTGCGCCGCAGGATGTGAGTTTCTGGATGAAGAACACGCCGCTGCGGCTCGACCTGATCTTCGTCGGCCAGGACGGCCGGATCCGGGCGATCAAGCAAGGCGAGCCGCAGTCGGAGGCGATCATCTCGCCGGACGAACCGGTGCGCTTCGTGCTCGAGCTCAAGGCAGGAACCGCCGCCAAAAAGGGCATCAAGGACGGCGACCTGCTGCGCCATCCGGCCATCGGCACGGCGCCGGGGCCGGCCATGCCGCCGCCCGACAAGGGCGATGCGCCGAATGTCGATTCCGACTGAACGGGCAGGATCTTCGGCCGATGCAGTTCTTTTCCCATGACGGTTTCGACCTTGCTTTCCTTGACCGCCAGCCGGCATCGGGGCAGGGCGATCCGGTGCTGATGATCCACGGCTTTGCCTCGAGCCATTACGTCAACTGGGTGTCGCCCGGCTGGTTCAAGACGCTGAACGATGCCGGCTACCGTGCCATCGCCTTCGACAATCGCGGCCATGGCTCGTCGTCGAAGAGCTATGATGAAGCGGACTATACGCCGGCAAAAATGGCGTCCGACGCGGCAGCGCTTTTGAACCATCTCGGCATCGAACGCGCCCATGTCATGGGTTATTCGATGGGCGCGCGCATATCGGCCTTCCTGGCGCTCTCCAACCCGGACAAGGTGGCGACGCTGGTCTTCGGCGGTCTCGGCATCGGCATGATCGACGGCGTCGGCGATTGGGATCCGATAGCCGACGCCCTCCTGGCCGAGGATCCGGCAGGCACCAGCGACCCGCGCGGCCGCTCGTTCCGCGCCTTCGCCGACCAGACCTGCAGCGATCGCCGGGCGCTCGCCGCCTGCATCGCCACCTCGCGCGAATTGCTGAGCGAGGCCGACATTGCCCGCATTGCCCAGCCGACCTTGATTGCGGTGGGAACCAAGGACGACATCGGCGGCTCGCCGGACGAACTCGCCGCCTTGATGCCGAATGCCAGGGCTTTTCATATCGAAGGTCGCGACCACATGCTGGCGGTCGGCGACAAGACCTTCAAGCAGCGTGTGCTGGAGTTTTATGCAGAGCATCCGCTTTGATGGACGGCTCCCAAAGCGGCCATAGGGCCTGAAGCTGGGTTCTTAGCGGTTTTGCAACGATACAGCAGTAAATAAGCGCGACTTGTGGATCGGTTCAAACCCGCCACGCGCTGAACGAGGGCAGGGGGGTACGATGGCACAATGGGGAAGAAGCGACGCCGCTTTGCCGGGCGTCGTTGCGAAAAGCAGGTTCGGCGAATGGTCCGTTGTTCTAGCGGTGGCCGCATTGGCGACAGGGGCGATTGCGATCACCGCGTTGATAGCAATGCCGAGCGACGCCTCCCCACTGCTCCAGAACAGTGCGACGGGCTTCTTCGCTGCGGTATTTTTTATGGCCGGCCCTTTGGCACATCTTATCGGCGTGGTCTTCGGCTTGATGGCCGTGGGGCGCCCAGACGACAATCGTGTGCTCGGCCTGGCTGGCATCGTGGTCAATGGCGCGTCGCTTGCGGCCGGGGGGTTCATGCTGTGGGCAATGGCATCGACTTTTGGCGCATTCACCTGATCTCGACAAGCCTCCGGCAGGCAAGCGACCGACGCGACCCCTCAGCTTCAAATCTGCGCGAGTTGCCATGGTCGATCTTGTCGTCACCTATCTGGAGATGACCGAGCCGCCGTCCGGCGGCGGCTTTGCCGCACCGGCACCGGGCGCGGCGGTGATGCGCGAAACGCTTGGCGTCGCTGATTACATCAGCCTCTACCGCGCCGTTGGCGAGCCTGTGCAATGGGATCAGCGGCTGCGCATGCCCTTGGGCGACCTTGAGCGCCTTCTCGCCAGCCCGTCGACGCATATCCATGTCCTGCGCGTCGACGGCGAAGCAGCCGGCCTATGCGAATTCACGGGCGTCGGCGAGCCGGTTGTCGAATTGGCCCATTTCGGGGTCGTTCCGGCTCTTCAGGGCCGCAAGCTTGGGCCGTACCTGCTCGACCGGGCGCTGCGCGCCGTCTGGTCGCATGAACCCGAAAGGGTTTGGCTCAACACCGATACCCACGATCATCCGGGCGCGCGATCTGTCTACGGGCGAGCCGGTTTCAAGGCCTATGCGCAGCGCATGGAGACGTTTCCGGATTAGGATTTGTCTGAGCTGAGGTTATCGCCAAGCGCCCTGACCGAGCGCGCCATGTTTTGCCGGGCCTGCGTTTCGAAGCGCCGGCGGAATTCCTCGCTATGGAAGATATGCGGACGCGCGAGGAAGCCCTTTAGGACAGCGGCACGGCCGGCCCGCCACATCGGCTCATCGACCCACTGATATTCGCGGCGAACCGCCTGTTCGTAAGCGTCGAACACGTCAGGCGCGGCACCCAGGATCGCCAGGTCCATGTCGAGGAACAGCGCCGCGTCACGAACGGAATGCTGGTCGCCAAGGGGCGGCAATTCGTGGCTGGCGGTGGCAGTGATCATCGCTGCGATGCGACTGATGCGTTGTGCATCGGCGCGGCCGGCGAGCTTTGTCTCGGCAAGTACCGCACTCCTCGGCTCATTGTCCTTGGCGCGGCTGTCGTAGATCGCGTCGTGGAACCAGATCGCCGCTTCGACTGCTTCAGGATCATGCAGCAATGCCTTGTAATCGTTGGCTAGCGCCAGCATCGCCTCGATGTGGCCAAGGTCGTGGTAGTGGCGATCCGCGGCGTCATACAGCGCGGAAAGCTCGCGCTTCAGGGTCTCGTCCATCAAGGTTGCGTTTTCCATGGCTGCTTGAAATTCCGCCAACCAAATCCATTTGACGAAGCACTAAGGAAAATTGAGTTCACCCGTGCTATGATCTGGCTTATAGGTGCGGCCGGAGAATAGGCAAGCCGCCAAGCCGAGACATTGGATGGCCTGAGACATTGGATGGCCGGAGACATCAGATGAACAGCGTTACGATTTCCCGTCCCACCAGGGTGCAGCCGGTAGATCCGATCTGGCGTTCGATCCGCGATGAAGCAATGGAAGCGGTCAACCGCGATCCGCTGCTGGCGGCGTTCCTCTATTCGACCATCCTCAATCAGGAAAACCTGGAAGAAGCGGTTATCCACCGGTTGGCCGAGCGCCTCGCCCACCAGGACATCGGCTCCGACCTCATCCGCCAGACATTCAAGGCGATGGCGGCCGACGACAAGGACTGGTCGACGACGGTGCGCGTCGACATCCAGGCCTATTACGACCGCGATCCGGCCTGCGACCGCTTCATCATGCCGGTGCTCTACTTCAAGGGTTTTCATGCCATCCAGACGCACCGGCTGGCGCATTGGCTGTGGAACCAGGGCCGCCAGGATTTCGCGCTGTATTTGCAGAGCCGATCGTCCTCGGTGTTCCAGACCGACATCAATCCGGCCGCCCGCATCGGCAAGGGCATCTTCCTCGACCACGCCACCGGCCTCGTCGTCGGCCAGACGGCGGTGATCGAGGACGACGTGTCGATCCTGCACGGCGTCACGCTGGGCGGCACCGGCAAGGCCGGCGGCGACCGTCATCCCAAGATCCGCTATGGCGTGCTGATTGGCGCCGGCGCCAAGATCCTCGGCAACATCGAGATCGGCCATTGCTCCAAGATCGCGGCCGGCTCGGTGGTGCTGTCGCCGGTGCCGCACAACAAGACGGTTGCCGGCGTGCCGGCCCGCGTCGTCGGCGAGACCGGCTGCGACCAGCCTTCGCGGCAGATGGACCAGCTGTTGCCGTCGCAGGCGATGGACCACGTCGTCAGCTTCGACATCTGAGCGCTCGAGCAGGGGGCTGAATTCCTGCCCTCTATGCCGGCTTGCCTTTACATGGCCATTGTCGACGTGCCAGAAGCGCGCTCACCAATGCATGTCGCCCAATAGTGCCCAGCTGTTTTGGGATAGCGACATGCATGAAGCAAGATTTAAAGCGCGTCGCATCGATCTCTTCAGACGCGACGCACTTGAGCAAGCGACGATCGGAGAAGACTGTTGAAGCCGGACGAAATCAGAAAGCTGGACGCCTATTTCAAACGCACCTTCCAGAACCCCAAACTCGAAGTGAAGGCGCGGCCGCGCAAGGAAGATTCGGCCGAGGTCTATGTCGGCGACGAGTTCCTCGGCATCGTCTTCAAGGACGAGGACGACGGCGACTATAATTTCTCGATGGCGATCCTCGATATCGATCTGGCCTGAGCCGGGAATTTGGTGCTGGCCGGACCTGCTTGTTGCAGGCGGGACCGCCTGATGGCGGAGCGCAAACCTCGGAGACTGGCTGGAGCATCCCTCCCTTCGTCATCCCAGGGCGGAGCAAGGAGCGAAGCGACGCGGCGCAGACCCTGGGAGCCATGCCGTTACCTCGCGGCAGTGCTCCGCTCTGACCAGAATCGAATGCTTCTTGGCACCGGCTGGGCGTCCTCTACCAACCAGTCCCGCGAAAAAGTTCGAACCACTCTGGATTGGTCTTCTCGATCAGCTCGATCTTCCACCGGCGTGGCCAGCGCTTCAGCGACTTCTCGCGCTGGATGGCGTCGCGAATGTCGAAATGGTCCTCGTACCAGACCAGACGCTGTACGCCGTAGCGGCTGGTGAAGCGCGAGCCTTCGCCAGATTTGTGCTCCGGCATGCGGCGGCCGAGGTCGTTGGTGACACCGATGTAGATCGTGCCGCGCTTCTGGCTTGCAGTCATGTAGGCATAGCCCGTCATGGCTGAAGGGTAGTAGGCATTGTTGCGGATGCAAGCACCGTTCTGAGCCGCTGCATTCTTCGACTGGCGTAACGGCATGGATCCTAGGGTCTCCGCGACGTCGCTTCGCTCCTGCTCCGCCCTAGGATGACGAAGGCGTGGTGGGCCCACAGCTAATCGCAAACCCTGGAGATTGGTAGCCCGATTGGCCGGGGCTCCAGCCCTCAGCCCTTCAGGGTCGGTCAAAGGATCAAGCCCTATCGCCCTGCCTTCAGCACACGCGTTGCCTCGCCAGAAATCGCTGCGTCGAGCGCCTGCCAGTCGCCCAGGAATTCCCGGGGGAAGCGGTAGGTAAGGCTGAGATTGTCGCCGACCAGGATGTCGCGTTCGCAGGGCGCCAGCGATTCGTCCGCGCTCGGCCCGCTCAGGCAGCGGGCAACGAACGGATCCTTGCCGGGGCGGTTGGCGACCGCCAGCACTTCGTTGAGATAGCCTGATTTTTCACTGAAGGCGTAAAGCAGCGTCCCGCCAGGGCCGGGCGTGCCGGGCTGGGGGATCAGCGCGCGGTAGATCGGCGCGAAGCGGCCGCTCATGTCGCGCGACATCATCTGCGGCTCGAACGACAGGAAAACGATGTCCTTGCTGGGTGCGGTGTGGTTGAAGTCGTTGCGGGCAGCCTCGCTGTAGCCGTCCATCTCGGGATAGCGCAGATAGAGGTCGAGCCGCGAGGCGATGCCGTCGCGCCGGGCCTGGGCAAAGCGGATGACATTGGCCGGCACGGCGATGATGTTGTTGCCGATGACGACCTCGTGGACCGTGGTGTCGTCGGTGTACCCGGCCATGGCGATCGAGCGGCCGAACCATTTGCCGCCAAGGCTGATCGCCACCGAAAGCAGCGCCAGCGTCGCGAATGCATAAAACACCCGCTTCATCAGCGTCGAATCGACGACGCTGAGTTGCGGGCCCTCTGTGGCGGCTGCCTGCTTCATCGCGATCCTCGTTTGCCGTCCCATCGGTGTGCCTGAACGGCACATCTCGGCGCGGCACGGCTCTTGCTACGCAGCTTTTGCAGGCGACTGTGCGATTTCATGGTAAACGGAGGGTAAAGATGAGCCCGGTCGAACAAATCATATTCAGTTTTATGGCTGGGCTGACGGCTTGCGGCCTGGCCGGATCGGCGATGGAAGTGGTCGCCGGCCGCAAGCTTGCCTTCGTCCAGCCCTATGTATCGTCGAAGCACATGCTGCGCTCGCTCGCCGCGACGGCTTGCGCCGGGCCGCTGATGTTCGTCAACGAGGCGCTGGACGCCTGGCGGGAGCGTCGCATCTCGGTGCTGGGGCTGATCTCCTGCGGCTGTACGGCGACCATCTGGGCGCTGGCGCTGGGCATGGTGGTGATCGCCATTGCGTCGTGGGCGGCTTCGCTTCTAGGGTCTGGCACCTTGTCGGTGTGAGACAATCTGGAGACAGCGATGCCGATCTACGCGATTGACGGAAAAGCGCCCACCTTCGAGGACGCCGACAGCAATTGGATCGCGCCCGACGCCACGCTGATCGGCAATATCAGGATCGGCCGCAACCCCGGCTTCTGGTTCGGGGTCGGCGCCCGCGGCGACGACGAGCCGATCGTCATCGGCGCCGACACCAACGTGCAGGAGCATACAATCATGCACACCGACGCCGGCTTTCCGCTAACCGTCGGCCAAGGCTGCACGATCGGCCACCGTGCCTTGCTGCATGGCTGCACGATCGGCGACAACAGCCTGATCGGCATGGGCGCCATCGTGCTGAACGGCGCGAAGATCGGTAACAACTCGCTGGTCGGGGCTGGTGCACTGGTCACCGAAGGCAAGCAATTCCCCGACAATTCACTGATCGTCGGCTCGCCCGCGCGCGTCGTCAGGACGCTCGACGAAGCCGCAATCGCCAGGCTGCGCGCGTCCGCCGCGCATTATGTCGCCAATGGGAGGCGGTTCAGGGCGGGGCTGAAGAAGGTCTAGCGCCAGGCAGTGAAGGCCGCCTATCGCAAGCCCAGAAATGGTGGAGCCGGCCCGGGGACGGGGCCGGCTCCTAAACCCGGTCGTTGGGGACGGGGAGGGTGGGGACTCGACCGGGTTTTCCGTCGCGTCCTCAGCGGACGCTGGCGACCGCGTCGGAGCGGCCGTCGTTGATCGTTACCCAGGCGCCGGAATTGCGGTCGGACTGGCGCTTCAGGTAGGTGTAACTGGTCTTGGTCCAGGACAGCACCTTGGGCTGGAGATTGTCGAGGATGAACTCTCCAAGGCTGGTGCGCACGGTCAGCACCGCATGGCCGTCGCCGTTGCGCTGGCGCACCACCGTCATCAGCAGATCGCCGGCCGGCACGCCCATGCTCATCAGTTCGCGGCGCTTTTCCAGCGCATAGTCCTCGCAGTCGCCGAAGCCTTTGGGAAACGACCAGACTTCTTCCTTGCCCCACATTTCCATGTCGGTGCGCGGCGCCACTTTGCTGTTGACCGAATTGTTGATCTTGACGATCGTTGCCCACAGCTTGCGGGTGAGCTCGACCGGTGCCCGGTTCGGCGTCCTCTGATTGCATTCCTGCGGAAGCTGCTGGCACAATTCGTAGTGACCGACCGGCTGCGTGGTGCGACCGCCGGTGTGCATGAAGGCCGGCTCCGCCGCGTTTGCAGTCCCCCAGCCGAAAAGCTGCATCGCTATTGCCGCCAGCAACAGCTTGCCCCTCGTCTTTTTCATTATTCAGTCTCCCCGTTTGAGGAGACAATGACACGGCTGGATTTATTTGACGCAAAAGCGCGAAGTAGACATTAAGTAAAACGCCAGTAGAATAAACATAAAATTGGATGCAATTGAGTATAGAATTATTTAAGGATTCTAGCCGGGTGCATTCCCATGCTTCGTCGCACCGTTCGAACAGCTAGGATAGCGATCCTTCGCGATGGTGCTAAAACTTTCGCGTCAGCCGCGCGGCGAGCTGAATTCGGTGTCGAGCGTTTCCGGCCGCTGGATGACGGCGAACTCGATGGCGACGCCATCTTCGAAATGGCGCACCACCTGGCCGCGCATGGTGCCCAGCGTTACCTGGACGCCGATGGCCGGCTTGACGTCGATCTCGATCGCGGCGCCCGACAGCGACAGATCGATGATGCGGCACTGGTACTGCCGTCCGTCAGCAAGTTGCAGCACGCTCGTCGGGTTGCGCGGTGCCACGCGTTCATGGCGGCGGTCTTCCGGCAGGTCGAGCTCGTGCTTGTTGGCAAGCCAGGTCAGTTGCGCGGCGAGCTTGTCCCTCTTGCGGTCCGACGCGATGACGGTCATCGCAAAGCCATCCTGCAAAGTGCGGGTGATGACGCCCTCGATTCGGCCGATGTGATCGATATAGGCAATGACCTTTTCACCCGGCAGGCCGGCACGCTCGGTGCGCAGTGAAACGTTGCCGGGCGACATGTCGACCACCTGGCAGGGATGTTCGGTGCGGTCTTCCAGCATGAAGCGTCCGTAAATCTTCACGCGGACGCGCTGAAAGTTACGCCTTTCAGCTTGGGACGGCGCATGGTCGACCGCCGCTGACCTCATGACTGCCATACCCCTTCGGCATTCCGCGCATGGATGCGGGGAATTTCAGCGGAAAACTACAACAAAGCAGGTTAACAAAGGGGAAAGCCCGGCGCTGTTGCTTTAAGCTTTGGGCATCATTCCTCGCGTCCGCCGTCGAAGACGACCAGGTGACGGATGCGGCGGGCCTGGCCGAGCGCCGAAATCGTCTCGGGCGGGTCGAATTCCGATGGGGCGAGCGAGGGAACCTCTATCGCCGGCCGGTTCTTCAGGAACATCGGCTCCTTGTCGGGATCGACGACACGGATCGAATCGATCAACGCGTCGAGAACCGGGTCGGCACCCAGCCAGAAGGGCTTTTCAACGGCGCTTATCACACCGAGGCAACGCGGACTCTCGACACCGCCGTCGAGCGGCAGTGCGAGCAGCTCGAACCTGTTGGAACGGCCGTTGCGGCTGAAACCCTCATAGGTGATGAGCACCACCGATTTCAGGTCGAAGACGCCATCGGTCAGCTTCGAAATCAGCCGCTGGTCCTTCTCGCGCCACAGCGAAGGGAATGAAAACCCCTTGAGTTCGCGGCCATAGGCCGCGCAGAGCCTGGTGCCGGCGAGCCGGAACACTGCTTCGCCGCGCGTGTCCTTTTCCAGGATGAACGTGTCGGCCAGCAGCGACTTGATGTCGGCCGGTTCGACTTCCGAGCGTTTCGGGGCAGGGCGTCCGTCACGCAATCGGTTCCAATAATGGAACAGCGTGATCGATCCGGTCTGGTTCATGCTAATGCTGCTCCGCGCATTCTGTCTTCTGATGTCCCATCGGTGAACAGAAGGGCGCCCTCCGAAGACCTACATGCGTTGCGGAGCAGGATGCGTGCCAGCATCGTTAATACTTGTTCACGGGTCGGGGCGGTTAAGGTTAACAACTGGTTTACGTTGCGCGCTGGCCAGGCCTGTGGCACACCAAAACCACTCCAGAAGCGGTCGTTTTGCGACGATCGGCAGCACTTCAGTCAAGAGTTCAGGGGGAGCAAGGGGGCTCGACCAGCCGTTCAAGGGAAACCTTGGACGGCTTCCTTTTTTGATTCGGAGCTGCTGATTCGCCGTTTGTGATTCGGTTGGCCGTGATCTACATGCTCGCGAAGTCCAATCCAGCGACTGAGTGCAAGCCATATGAGCGACCCAGAAAGCCCACCGGAGATCGAGCAGGGCGAAAGTGGGCCTGCCGCCCGCGAACCGGAGCAACGCCGTGAACCGGTGTTCAACCTGCCGCCCGTGGTGCTGGCGGTGATCGGCATCTGCGTCGCCGTCCATCTGATCCGGGTCTATTGGCTGACCGACGACCAGGACTTCGAACTGCTTGTCCGGGCAGCCTTTGTGCCGATCCGCTATTCCGGCCGCTTCGACCTGGATTTCTTCGCGTTTTCAAGCCCTTTTACCTATGCCTTTCTGCATGGCGGTTTTGCCCATCTTGCCATCAACATGGTGTGGCTCGCGGCCTTCGGCTCACCGCTGGCCAACCGCTTCGGCGCGTTGCGCTTCAGCCTGTTCTTCGCCGCGACCGGACTGGCGGCGGTGGCGCTGTTCTGGGCCATGCATCCGCTTGGCGAAGCGCCGCTGGTCGGCGCCTCCGGCGCGATTTCCGGCATGATGGGTGCGGCGGCGCGCTATGGCTTCCGCATCGACCGCTCGTCGGGCAAGGCCGCCTTCGCCGGCCAGCCTTTGCCGATGGCGGCGGTGCTGCGCTCGCGCGGCGTCGTCACCTTTCTCGCCATGTGGATGGTGATCAACCTGGCGACCGGCCTCTTCGGCCTGGCGCCCGGCATTGACGGCCAGATCGCCTGGGAAGCCCATATTGGCGGCTTTCTTGCCGGCTTCTTCGGCCTGCGGTTCTTTGATCGGCGAGAGCAGGCGCTGCAACAGGCGGACGAGCCGGACACCTGAGACCTCCGCACTTGAAATGAAACCGATCGCGGCGCACCATGTTCATACTAGGGAAAGCCGGCCAAGGCAGGAGCCGGCAGGAAATGCAGAGGAGGACGCCATGACTGTTAAGGCAATTCTCGAGGCAAAAGGCCACGACGTGGTGACGCTCGGGCCGAACGAAAAGCTCAGCGAAGCCATCCGCATGCTTTCCGAACACAGGATCGGCGCGCTGGTCATCACCAACGGCGATCACAAGATCGTCGGCATTCTTTCCGAGCGCGATGTGGTGCGGGTTCTCGCCAAGGAGGGGGCGGCGGCGCTCGACCTTGCCATCCGCTCGGCGATGACGCCCAAGGTGAAGATCTGCAATGAGAACCACACCGTCAACGAGGTCATGGAGATCATGACCAAGGGCCGCTTCCGCCATCTGCCGGTGGAAAAGAACGGGCTGCTCGACGGCATCGTGTCGATCGGCGACGTGGTCAAGCGGCGCATCGAGGATGTCGAGCGCGAGGCCGAGGAAATCAGGGCCTATATCGCCACGGCATAGGTGAGGGCGGCCGGGTTGCCGGCCATTGAATTTTTTCAAGCTGCTATAGCAGTCCATCGCGGCAGGTGCGGGCCTGTGCCGCGTCGGCGCCCGCGGCTTTGCGCTTGTCTCTCTTGGCGGTTTGCACTAGCGAAGTTGCACATCAAAATATGCGTTCTCGCATATCCGCAATTCCACTATGCAGGCCACTATGACCCTCATCGATACCCGCACGCCCGACGCCAAGCGCCTGGTTCCCGGCGCCACCGGCGACTGGGAGATCATCATCGGCCTCGAGGTCCATGCGCAGGTGACCTCGCAGGCAAAGCTGTTTTCCGGCGCGTCGACCATTTTCGGCGCCGCGCCCAATGCCAATGTCAGCCTGGTCGACGCGGCGATGCCCGGCATGCTGCCGGTCATCAACGAGGAATGCGTCAAGCAGGCGATCCGTACCGGGTTGGGCCTGAAGGCTGAGATCAACCACAAATCGGTCTTCGACAGGAAAAACTATTTCTATCCCGATCTGCCGCAGGGCTACCAGATCTCGCAGTTCAAGCAGCCGATCGTCGGCGAGGGCAAGGTGATCGTCTCGGTCGGCCCGGACCGGCAGGGCGAATTCGAGGACATCGAGATCGGCATCGAGCGCCTGCACCTGGAGCAGGATGCCGGCAAGTCGATGCACGACCAGCATGCGACAATGTCCTATGTCGATCTCAACCGCTCCGGCGTGGCGCTGATGGAGATCGTCTCCAAGCCGGATATGCGCTCCGCCGATGAAGCCAAGGCGTATGTCACCAAGCTGCGCACCATCGTGCGCTATCTCGGCACGTGCGACGGCAATATGGACGAAGGCTCGTTGCGGGCCGACGTCAACGTCTCGGTGCGCCGGCCCGGCGGCGAATTCGGCACGCGCTGCGAGATCAAGAACGTCAACTCGATCCGCTTCATCGGCCAGGCCATCGACTATGAGGCGCGCCGCCAGATTGCCATCCTCGAGGACGGCGGCAGGATCGAGCAGGAAACGCGGCTGTTCGACCCCAACAAGGGTGAGACGCGCTCGATGCGCTCCAAGGAAGAAGCGCATGACTACCGCTATTTCCCGGATCCCGATCTTCTGCCGCTGGAATTCGACCAGGCCTATGTCGACGAGTTGGCAAAGGACCTGCCGGAACTTCCCGACGCCAAGAAGGCTCGGCTGATCGCTTCGCTTGGCCTGTCGACCTACGATGCCTCGATCCTGGTATCGGAAAAGGCGGTCGCCGATTATTTCGAGAAGGTGGCGGCCGGGCGCGACGGCAAGCTCGCCGCCAACTGGGTCATCAACGACCTCCTGGGGGCCTTGAACAAGGCCGGCAAGGATATTGAAAACGCTCCTGTTTCGCCCGACCAGCTTGGTGCCGTCATCGACCTGATCAAGGAAGGCACCATCTCCGGCAAGATCGCCAAGGATCTGTTCGAAATCGTCTGGAACGAGGGCGGCGATCCGCGTCAGCTGGTCGAAAGCCGTGGCATGAAGCAGGTCACCGACACCGGCGCCATCGAAAGGGCGGTGGACGAGGTGATCGCGGCCAACCCGGACAAGGTCGAGCAGGCGCGTGCCAAGCCGACCATGGCCGGCTGGTTCGTCGGCCAGGTGATGAAGGCGACCGGCGGCAAGGCCAATCCGCAGGCGGTCAACGAGCTGGTCAAGGCCAAGCTCGGGATCGAGTAGGATGTTCGTCCGCACCGCCGGCGAGCGCGATCTGGCGGCGGTGCGCGCATTGCTGATCGAGACATGGCATGCCACCTATGACGCCATCTACGGCGCGGCGCGGGTTACCGAAATCACCGATGAATGGCATTCGATCGCCGCGCTCAAAGCACGGCTGACGCGGCCGAACTCGGAGTTCCTAGTCGCCGACGACGGCAAAAGCATCGGCGGCATGGCTTTCGCCGCCGCCACCACGGATGCCAGGATCGTCATGCTGAACCAGCTTTACGTGCATCCGGCCTGGCAGAGGCAAGGCATCGGCCAGGCGCTGCTGGACGAGATTGAGGCCAGCTTTCCGGAGGCCCGAACGCTACGCGTCGAGGTCGAGGAAGCAAATGCCCCGGCCATCGCCTTCTACCGCTCGAGAGGGTTCTTGCCCGCCGGCGACACGGCCGATTGCGGCGGCGCCACAGGGTTGCCGGCGCTGGTTTTGGAGAAGGCGATCGGCTAGCTCGTTCGCCTGACGCTCAGTTGCGTTTCACAGGCAGGTTGGAGCAGCCGGCGGCGAGAAACTCGCACGGCAGGCTGCCGCCGCCGCCCGACGTGTGCGGCGGCGTAGCGGCTTCGATTTTTTCGACCTCGTAATATTTCGAGGTGACGCCCCATTTTTTGACGCCCTGGCACGTCGAGCGCACGCCAACCTCCGTCGCCTTCGCCGCCGTCTTGTAGTAGGTGGTGATCCGGCAGGATTGGCTGACCGGCAGCGCGTTCGCCGGGCTCGTGACCGGCGGCAGGAAGTTCGGGAAAGCAAGCAGTGAGATTGCCGCAATGATCCGGGCGGCGGGCATGGTGTGGGGAAGGTGCAGCATCGTTTGTCTCCATCGATGGCGCCGCTCGCTCGTGGCGAAGCGGCGCGTTTGTTCCCGCAGGATCAGGCCATGAAGCCGGCGCTGCCGCATCTGCCGCGCGGGGGATGGGGGCAGCGGTCCGAACCGCAGCCGTCATCCGCGAGCGACCGCGTCAGGGCATTTTCGGCTTGATGAGCGTCTTTATCGGAACGGCGACTTTTGGTGGCCGGACCGCACTGGCTCCACCGTCGACGGCCAGCCCGCCGCTGTTGAGATAGCGCACCGTATAGTGCAGCTCGTAGCCCGGAACTCTGATCCATGTAGGCTTGTGATTGAACTGGTCCGGAGGCCTCGAATACCACTTCGGGATCTGCATGATCTTGGAACCGGCACCGAATCCCGCACTCTTGGCCGCTACCGCGAAGGCGCTGTCTCTGGGATCGTTCGGCGGCTGGTCGACATTGCCGATGACGACCAGCGAATCGTATTTTCGCGCGTCGAGCCTGAGTGCGGGAAGGTTCAGCGCAGCCACGTCGCCTTCGCGCATCGTCAGCGCCTTCTGAAGGCCGTCCTCATTGGCGTAGACATTGAGGTTAATGGCCTCGGATTCCGCATAGACCACATTGTTATGGAAGTCGCGGGCCGCCAGACGCGTGAGGCTGTCGAAGGTCACTTCAACCGTCGGCTTGGCTATGGCGTCCGTCACAATCAGGTTGCGTCGCGGCACCGTCCAGAAGATGAGATCGTCGCCGGTGGCTTGCGTGCCGGCATCGGACCCGTCGATTGCCGAGCATTTCGAATTCGGAACCGGCGTCGTCACCGGCAGGGGTGCCGAAAACGAGCTGCGTACCTGGGCATCGATGTAGTTGCCGATGTTGAAAACATCTTCGAGGATGTTGCCGCCTTCGAAGCTCGCCGGGCCGGGTTGCGAGCGGATGATGACCTGGCTGGAATCGGTCTGCCAGCGGCTGCAGAAGACGTTGACGTCTATGGGAATGCCGATGTGACGGTCGGACGTCAGCGGGATCGAGACCTTGATGGTGAGGATATAGGGAACTTTGACAAACCAGCTGTTCGGCTGGTTCAGCATCTGCGTCGCAAAGCGCGACGGCCGCCATTGCTTCAGCGATTCGATCGATGCGCGCGATGATCGTCCCTGGGCGGCTAGCTGTGCGTTGGTGGCGTCGACCTTGGCCTGCGCCAGGTTGCGGACGGTGTTGGTGATCAGGAACACGCCGAGTTCGGCTTTGCAGGGCCTGTTCGATTGTGTGGGGTTGCATGGGGCAAGTGCCGCACTGGCAACCGGCGGCCCCGAAGGCGGCGGCTGGGCGGCCGCGGTGGCCGCCATCAGACCGAAGAACAGCATCGTGCAGGTTTTCAACATGGTATCCTCGCTCTGTCGTTGGAAACCACCCTCCGGCTAGACAGCAGCATTTGTCCGCTGGCGGTTCATCGCCCGCACGGGGGATGAACCGCGAAAACATCGGGCGGGCCTAGCGACGTCGGGCCGCCGTCCTTTCGGCTTGGATGGCTACTGCTTCACGACGCCTTTGGTCGTCGCCTTCGGCGCGACGACCTTGGGCTTGGGGGTTTTCGGACCTGGGTCGACTACCAACGCGGCCGTGCACGAGCATTTGCCCGAACCGCAATTCAGGTCGCCCTTGCACATTTTCGAATGCCGCATGTCGGTGCAGTCGGCGGTCCCGGAGCAGGAGCAACTGCCTTGCCCGATCGTACCGGACTGACATTTGAAGCTCCATGCCGGATCGGCAGCAACGCCGGCCACAGCGAGCGATAAGACAAAAAGCGTCGTCGAGATGAGCTTGCGCATGAATACCTCCCGGTTCAATCGAGCGATGGAACCACGGAGCAGCAACGCCTTCATCTCCCGTGCGGGAGATGAATTGGCAAACCGGTAACGATCGTCAATGCTGTCCCTTCAGCACGACGAGATAGCCGCGTTCGACGCGAAGCCGGAACGCGATTTGCCCTGCGGTGCCGGGATCCTTGGAAACCTTGTCGATGACATAGCCGCTGGGATGCGAGCCAAGCCATTCTTCCGGTTTGTCGGTGGTTTCGAATGGCTTTTGCAACCGGGCCAGGAAGCCGACTTCGCCTTGATAGTCGAAAGCCACGGCCCAGTCCGCATCCTTTCGCTCGTCGACGAAGTTGGCGAGCGGCGTCAGGTCATAGCGTTTGAACGCGGTTGCCGATGCCACCGCATGGCCGATGCCGAAAATGACAAGCATGACGACGGCCGAGCTTTTCAGCCTGGCGAGCGGGATCTCCGCCATGAAATACCCGAACAGGATGGTCACGAACGGCAACATCGGCACGACATAGTGGGGCTGCTTGCCGGATATCGCGCTGAACGCCAGCAACACGGCAACGAACGAGAACGACAGTAAGCGCAAGGCGCGCAGATCGGGCGACTTCGTCTCGATCAGGCTGCGTATCCGCGTGCGCAGCTTCAATCGCCATACCTCGGGTATAAAAATCCACGGCATGAACATGACCGGCAGCAGCAGCAGATAGAAGTAGAACGGCCGGCCGTGCGAATTGCGCAAATTGCCGGTGACGCGCCCCGCCGATTGGTTCCAGACCAGATCATAGACGAAACTGCCCTTTGTCAGGATGGTCGCCGGCACCAGCCAGATCGCCACCGGAATTAGCGCGGCGAGCACTGCCAGGCCCACTCCAACGAGGAAGTTCGGTGTCGCCAGTCCCGCCCGCCGGTCGCGCCAGAACGGGTAGAACAGGATGGGCGCGCCGATATGGATGAGCACCACCGGGCCTTTCGTCAGCACGCCCATGCCGATGAACAACCCGGCCAGAACGGCCTGCCAGCGGTCGCCGCTCCGGGCAAAGGCAATCAACGACAACAGCGCGGCGAGCACGAAGACCGTCAGCAACAGGTCGAACAGGATCAGCGTCGAATAGATGACGAACACGCTGCTTCCGACGACCAGCCAGGGGACGCGCCGTGCGATGTCGTCGCGGCCGGGAAACAGGGTCCTTGCCAAAGCCGTCGTCAGCCAGATGACGAGTGAGGAGGCGGCGAAGATGACCAGCATCGCCGCCGGCCGGCTGGCGCCGAAAACGGTCCAGACAAGGTCGATAAGCCAAAACAGCAGCGGCGGCTTCTGCAGATAGGGCGCGAAATTCATCGTCGGGACGAAGATCTGTCCGCTCAGATACATTTCCCAGGTGACGCTGAGATATCGCGTTTCGTCGACGGGCAGCAGTGGCCGGAAAGCGACCGCGATGACGATCAGCCCAAGCAGGAAAAGGTAGGGGAGCAGCCGCTCGGTAGATGTCGGTATCAAAGATCGAGATCCGCGCCAGAAACCATTTTCTTTCCAGCCGAGCATAGTGCCGCGTTTCTGGACCGCGAACGACCGCACCATGATTTTGGCCGAATTGCAACGATGCCGGTTTCGTTTTGCAGATTTTGCGGATGATGTTCTTAAAGGCTTGGAAAACTTACCGGCCGAGCCTTTTGGACCACGGCCGGTCCGGGGGATCTGCGCAAATCAACTGGAGCGCAACGGCGGCGACAATTCGCGCATCAAGAGTTCGAGCTCGCGCTGATCGCCGGTACCGGTCTTGTCGAAGATCGTCGCCAGCTGCGACTTGACGGTGCCGTCCGAGACGCCGCCGGCCGCGGCGATTTCCTTTCGCGTCAGGCCGGCGGCAACATGACCGGCGACGCGCCTTTCTGCCGCGGTCAGTCCGAACAGCGCCGCAATGGCGTCCAGCGCCGGGATTGGTGCCGAACCGGCCGCGGCGATGAAGATAGCCGCGGCGGCGCGCTGCGAGATACGCGCCGAGATTTCACGCCGCGCCAGCGGCATCACATGGGCCACCGCCGGAACGGCCGTCTTGGCCAGCGGAATGTTGATGCCGCAAGGTCCGAGCGCGAATTCGTCGCGCGTGCCGAGCTGGACGGCACGGCCGATCGCGGCATTGGCGTTGGCATAGGTGAAGGAAAGCTGTCCGCGCACGCAAGCGACCGAGATGTTTTCGGCGAGCAGCGCTTCGGCTGTCGGGTTGGCGAAGATGATGGTCATGTCTTCGGCGACGATCAGCACGGGATGGTCAAGGCTTTCGATGATGGAACGGAAGATTTCGGCCTTGCGCCGCTCCGCCTCGAACAGGTCGCCGATGGTCACCGCGCGCCGCACATGCGGCGCCAGCAGGCAGACAAGCTCGAGGTCCTCGCTGGAAATCTGGCGCCTGTCCTTGTCGGTAACCACCATCAGCGTGCCGATCCGGATCGGCCGCTTCATCAACGCCACCCAGAAGAAATCGTCCAGCCGGTTGGGTTGCACCCATTCGCGCACGATGCGGCTTTCGAGCCATCTCTGTCGCGTATCCGGACCTTGCAGGGCGTAGATCGAATCGACAGTGAACGGCACGTCGATCTCCATCTTGGGAACCGCCGCATAGAACGGCACTTGCGAGCCGTAGTCATGCTTCAACGGCTCAAGAACTGCGGGATCGCCGCAAGACACCGAAAACCGCGCGGAACTGCTGATCGTGTCGATGACGGCGAGCATGGCAAGCTGGCCTTCCGCCAGGCTGCAGATGGCCTCGAGTGTCGCTTGCCAGCGGCCGACGTCGGCAATCGAATCGTAGATCGCCTCAACGACCTGCGGCAATGCGCGACCGGCCGTGCCCGCCAGCGATGACATGAGCCCCTCTCATTTGCCGCCCTTGAGGCGACGAAGCATCATTCCTAGAATAACGCTGCGTAAGGTTGCCAACAACCCATTTCATCTGCTTCGCGCGGACGCGAGGATCGCATGAACGTATAGTTTGCCCGCCAGCCATTTGCTCGTCGGTTGCGGCAAGACCCTTGCCTTCGCAATGCCGTGACGCCATAAGCAGGAACAGGCGCCGCGAGGACTTGCTACAAGGACTTGCCACGAGGATTTGGATGAAAACTTTCCTTCTGCAGTTTTTCACCTGGTGGAACAGCCAGACGCTGGGAACGCGCTTCCACACCTGGCGGCACGGCAAGATGGTCGGGCAGGACGAGGTCGGCAACGTCTACTACGAGGGCGGCGTCGATTCGGAAGGCCGCACCCGCCGCTGGGTCATCTACCGCGACTATTCGGAAGCCTCGGCGATTCCGCCCGGCTGGCATGGCTGGATCCATCACCGTGTCGACGTTGCGCCGCCAACGGAAGACTACAAGCCCCGCGACTGGCAAAAGCCGCATGTGCCGAACCTCACCGGCAGCCCCGCAGCCTATCGCCCGAAGGGCTCGGTGCTGACCAACCAGCATCGTCCGCAGGTGACGGGCGACTACGACGCCTGGACGCCCGGTTCGTGATCGATCGCCGCGACACGCGCGCGGTTCCCACAGGCACCGTGTCCCCACGGGCGCGGTCCTTTGTCGCCACAATTGCTGTTTAGCTGTTTGCTGATCCGACAGCAGCAACTAGCCTTGGCGTTAAGAGAATCACCCGGGCGCAAACCACCGGACCTTGCATGAGCATGTTCAGCCGAATTTTGACGGGCGGATTAACCGCGGTCGTTCTCGCTTCTATGGTGGCGCTTGCTGCTGCGCAGGAGTTGGCGCCGCCTGCGCCGGACGCGTCGGTGGCGCCTGCAGCACCGGCAGTATCCGAGCGCATCACCAATCCCGTCGCTGAATTCGCCGGTATCGACAAGATCACCGGTCGCATCATCACTTTCGACGTCTATATCGACGAGACGGTGCAATTCGGCGCTTTGCAGGTGACGCCGCGCATCTGCTATTCGCGGCCCGAAAACGAAGAGCCGAAGACGGATTCGTTCGTCGAGGTCGACGAGATCACGCTCGACCGGAAAATCCGCCGTATCTTCACCGGCTGGATGTTTGCCGAAAGCCCCGGGATCAACGCCGTCGAGCACGCCGTCTATGATATCTGGCTGAAGGGCTGCAAGCAGAAGTCCGACGTGCCGGCGCCCGCTGCCCCCAAAACCAACTAGAACCTGTCAGCGCGGCGGATAGATACGCCGCGTCTTGCGGAACCGCCTTGTTGCCTGAGCGTTGGGGCCTCTCTAGGGAGGAGGTTGCCATGATGATGGCCAACAAAAGCGAGCTTCTCGACATCGAAAAGGGATTCTGGACCGGCGACGCCGACTATTTCAAGGCCAACGCCGACACCGAATGCCTGGTGGCCTTCCCGCAGATGGCGCGGGTGATGAGCAACGCCGATCTGGCCAAAACCGCGACGGAGCCGAAGCGCTGGCGCGAGCTCGACATCGACCTCAAGGGCATCATCGAGCCCGGCAGCGACATCGTCATGCTGACCTACGAGGCGCGTGCGACCCGGCAAAATGGCGAAGCCTATGCAGCACTGGTCAGTACCGGCTATGTCCACCGCGTCAATGGCTGGAAGATGATGTTCCATGCACAGACACCGCTGGTGACGGCGACCAAGGGCTGACCGGCCGGTAGAGCAATTCCAGGAAAAGTGTGAACGGTTTTCCGTGCGGAATTGCGTCAAAACACAAAATAGACCGGTTCGGCGTTTCCGTGAAACGATGAACCGTTCTAGATCACGGAAAAAACACAGCCTCGCCCTTTAGCGCCTCGGCCAGCATCTTCTCGTACTTGCCACGTGGCACGTCGATTGCGCCGAAACGTTTGAGATGCTCGGTCGTGAACTGCGTATCGAGCAGCGCAAAGCCGCGCGCCTTCAGGCGCTCGACCAGATGAACCAGACAGGCCTTCGAGGCGTCGGTCTCCCTGGCAAACATGCTCTCGCCGAAGAACACCCGGCCGAGCGACACCCCGTAGAGCCCGCCGACCAGCCGGTCGTCGTGCCAGGCCTCGACCGAATGGCAATGGCCCATCCGATGCAGCTCGACATAGGCTTCGCGGATTGGTGCGTTGATCCAGGTCGACCGCCGTTCCTCGCGTCTTTCGGCGCAGGCGTCGATCGTCGCCTCGAAATCGAAATCGATGCGGAATTCGAACAGATCCTTGCGGATCGTCTTCCTCAGGCTCTTCGGGATGTGGAAACCGTCGAGCGGAATGATGCCGCGCGTCTCCGGCCGCACCCAGAACACCTCGGGGTCATTGGCATTTTCGGCCATCGGGAAGACGCCGGAGGCATAGGCTTTGAGCAACAGGTCGGTCGGGATGCGATAGCCGGGTGCGTAGGGGCGGGTCATCGCGTCGCCCCTGTGTCACTCGCCTTTGGCCAGATATTTTTCCAGCCAGTGGATGTCGTAGTCGCCATTGGCGATGTCGGCGTTGCCGACGAGGTCGCGAAACAGCGGCAGCGTGGTCTTGATGCCGTCGACCACGAATTCATCGAGCGCGCGTCGCAGCCGCATCATGCACTCGACGCGGTTGCGGCCGTGCACGATCAGCTTGCCGATCAGGCTGTCGTAGTAGGGCGGGATCTTGTAGCCGGAATAGACGCCGGAATCGACGCGGATGCCGAGGCCGCCTGGCGTGTGGAAGTGGGTGATGGTGCCCGGCGAGGGGGTGAAGGTGCGCGGATCCTCGGCATTGATGCGGCATTCGATAGCATGGCCGTGGAAGCGGATATCTTCCTGGCGCACCGAAAGCCCGCCGCCCGAGGCGACGCGGATCTGCTCGTGCACGAGGTCGATGCCGGTAATCGCCTCGGTCACCGGATGTTCGACCTGCAGGCGCGTGTTCATCTCGATGAAATAGAACTCGCCGTTCTCATAAAGGAATTCGATGGTGCCGGCGCCGGAATAGCCGAGATCGGCGATCGCCTTGGCGCAGACGCCGCCAATATGTGCGCGCTCCTCGGCATTGAGCGCCGGCGAGGGCGCTTCTTCCCAGACCTTCTGGTGGCGGCGCTGCAGCGAGCAGTCGCGCTCGCCGAAATGCACGCCGCGCCCGGCGCCGTCGCCGAACACCTGCACTTCGATATGGCGCGGCTTCTGCAGATACTTCTCGATATAGACGGCGTCGTCGCCGAAGGCGGCGCCCGCCTCCGAGCGTGCCGTCTGCAGCGCCACCTCGAGGTCGGCCTCGCTATGCGCCACTTTCATGCCGCGCCCGCCGCCGCCGGCCGACGCCTTGATGATCACGGGGTAGCCGATCTCGGCGGCAATGCGCTTGGCCTCCTTTTCCTCGGTGACCGCGCCGTCGGAGCCGGGTACCACGGGAATGCCGAGGCGCTTTGCGGTGCGCTTGGCCTCGATCTTGTCGCCCATGATGCGGATATGGTCGCCGGTCGGGCCGATGAAGGTGATGTTGTGCGCGGCGAGGATGTCGGCGAACTTGGCATTCTCCGACAAAAAACCGTAGCCGGGATGCACCGCGTCGGCACCGGTGATCTCGCAGGCGGCGACGATCTGGTGGATGTTGAGATAGGAGTCGCGCGACGGCGGCGGGCCGATGCAGACGCTCTCGTCGGCGAGACGCACATGCATGGCGTCGGCGTCGGCGGTCGAATGCACCACCACCGTCTGGATGCCAAGCTCCTTGCAGGCGCGCAGCACCCTGAGGGCAATTTCGCCGCGATTGGCGATGAGGATTTTCTGGAACATCTTTCGCCTGTTCCCGGCTCTACTCGATCACGACGAGCGGCATGCCGTATTCGACCGGCTGCGCATCTTCGAACAGGATCGCCGTCACCATGCCGGCGCGCGGCGAGGGGATCTGGTTCATCGTCTTCATCGCCTCGATGATCAGCAGCGTCTGGCCTTCCTTGACCTTCTGGCCGATTTCGATGAACGGCTTGGCGTCGGGCGACGGTGCCAGATAGGCGGTGCCGACCATTGGCGAGGCGACGGCGTTCTTCGACACGTCGGGCGTCGCCGGCGCGGCCGCTGCCGCAGGCTGCGCTGCTGCCGGGGCATAGGCTGGCGGCGCTGCGGCGATCGCATGGACGGCCGGCGCCTGCCGCGAGACGCGCACCTTCAGATCGCCCAGCTCGACCTCGATCTCAGTGAGGTTGGTGTCGTTCAGTATGCCCGCCAGGTCGCGGATCAGCTGCTGGTCAACACCGTTCTTCTTTATCGACATTTTCGAGCCTTCTGTTTGTTGGCCGGTCATAGGCGTGCAGCCAGCGCCTGCAGCGCCAGCGTGTAGCCGAGCGGCCCGAACCCGCAGATCATGCCGACAGCGACCGGCGCGACCATGGAGACGTGGCGGAATGGTTCCCGCGCGTGGATGTTGGAGAGATGCACCTCAGCGACCGGCAGCGGCGCGACGGCGCGGATGGCATCGTGAATGGCGATCGAGGTGTGGCCGTAGGCGCCTGGATTGATGACGATTGCGGCGGCCTTCTCGGCGGCCTCGTGGATCCAGTCGACGAGGTCGCCCTCATGGTTCGACTGGCGGAAATCGATCTCCAGCCCAAGTGCGGCACCCGCCTGCTTGCAGTCGTCGGCGATCGCCGCAAGCGTCTTGCCGCCATAGATGCCCGGCTCGCGCTTGCCGAGCGCGTTGAGATTGGGGCCGTTCAGGACGAAAACCGTTTTCAAAAAATGCCGACCTTTCCCGGCGCGGCTAAGCCGGCGCGCCGGACCCTCTATAATGGGCATAGACGCTGGCGAAAAGAGCGCAAGTGCGTTCTTTCGCCGTCCACAACAGCCGGAAAACGGCCCGCGCCGGAAACCCGCAGCCTGATCGAAACCCGAACGCTAATCAGAGTGCGGCCTTCGCCGCCTCGATCTTTTCGGCCAGCACTTCCTGGCCGAGCGCGCCGAACACAACCTCGTTGCCGACGACATAGGACGGCGTTCCGGTGATGGCGAGCTTGGTGGCAAGATCATAGGTCTTGGAGAAGGCCTCAGTGATGCTCGGGTCCTTCATCTTTTCGCGCAGCGCCGCCTCGTCGGCGCCGAGCGACAGCGCCACCTTGATTGCCGCCGCCTCGGTGGCGCGCCCCTGGCCGCCGAGCAGCGCGTTGTGGAATTCGCCGTATTTCTCCGGCTTCATCAAGTGGAAGGCCATCGAGACGACGCTCGCCTTCTGCGAATCAGGGCCGAGGATCGGGAATTCCTTGAGCACGAAACGCAGGTCCGGATCGGCCTTGGTCAGCGCGCGCATGTCATCGATGGCGCGTTTGCAGTAACCGCAATTGTAATCGTAGAACTCGACGATGGTGACCTTGCCGTTCGGATTGCCGACAACGCCGTCGAAGGCGGAGTTGAAAATCTGGTCCTTAGCGTCTTTGATGACGCCGAGACTGGCGACGCGCTGTTCTTCCTTCTGCTTGGCCTCGAGCGCCTGCTGGGCTTCCAGAAGCACTTCCGGGTTCTTCAGCAGATAGTCGCGGACGATGCCTTCGACTTCAGTGCGGTCGAGCTTGGTTTCCGAGGACGCCGTCTGGACAAGCTGCGCCGTGCCGGCCTTCGCCGTCTGCGGACTTCCGGCGACGAAGCCGAACGCCAGCATGGCGAGGGCGGCTGCCACTCCGGTAGTGCCCAGCAGAATTGCCTTGGTCATGATCCTCGATCCTCTAGCCTGTGTTCGGGTCCGCTCGGTTCGGCTGTGTCGCAGCGTGCGTCCGAAAGGTTCACTTCTTCTTACCTGATGGTGCGTAGTTTATAATGTCCTGCGCGCGAAGCCAGCCCGGCTCGCCCCGCTTCATGCTCTGCTGCGCCCGCATGGCGAAGATCTTCGCATTCTTGTAGTCGCCGGAATAGAAATGCCCTTCGGCGGTCGCAAGCTCGGCCGCCGGGATGTTGCCGAGTTCGCCATAGGCCTGTGCCAGATAGCGGTATCCGGCGGCGTTTTCGCGATCCCGCCCGAGGCCCGTGTTGATCTGCGCCACCGCCTTCTTCAGCGAATCCGGCGTGCCGATAGCCATCAGCGCCTGGCCGTACGAGACCGGCAGCAGCCCGGATCGCGCCGGATCGAGGCTGACCGACCTGGCATAGGCGTCCGCCGCATCCTTCGGCCTGTTCGCCTTCATCAGGATGTCGCCGCGCAATTCCTGGAAATAGGGATTTTTCGGCTGTTCCTTGATCAGTGCGTTGGTCTTGGTGAGCGCCGAGGCCAGATTGCCGAAGAGATAGGTCATCTGCGCGTCGCCATAGCGCGAGGCGAGACTGCCGGGGTTCTTGCGTATCAATCGCGACGCCGCGGCCTGTCCTTGCATATAGGCGGCGATCTTGATGCGCATCATGTCGTGGCGCTGCTGCAGTGTCGGTGGGTCGACCTTGTCGAGGTAAGGGCTCTGCTTCACCAGCACTTCGAGATTGGCGATACGCTCCTGCGGCATCGGATGGCTGATCTTGTAGGGATCGACTTGGGCGCCCGAGAGCGACAATGCATTCTGGAAACGGCTGAACGTCTTCAGCATGCCCATGCCGGACTGGCCGGTAGCATTGAGATAAGCGATTGCCGAGCGGTCGGCGGTCATCTCTTCGGTGCGCTGATAGGCGAGGATACTGCGTTGCGCCATCTCGCCGCCGCCGGCCATCACGCCCATGCCGGCCCCAGCGAGGCCGCGGCTATTGCTGGTGGCGCCGGCCACCATGGCGCCGGCGCCAAGCAGCGTCGCCAGGATTGCCATCGTCTTGGCGCGCTCGAGCTGTTCGCGCAACTTTTGCTGGTGTCCGCCGGCGATATGGCCGGCCTCGTGGGCGATGACCCCGATGATCTCGTTGGGCGTTTCGGCTGTCATCAGCGCGCCGGTGTTGATGAACATGCGGCGGCCAGCAACAAAGGCGTTGAAGCTCTGGTCGTTGACCAGCACGATGTTGATGGCGTCGCCCGATAAGCCGGCCGCTTTGAAGATCGGCCGTGCGTAATCCCGCACCAGCGCCTCGATCTCGGCATCGCGCACCACCGGCACATTCTGCGCAAACGCGTTGACCGAGCCAGCCATGGCTAGCACCGCGGCAAGCGAAAGCGTCGCGAAGGCGCGCGCTGTCCTGGCGATCGTCGATCTGGGTCGGCTTAACATGGCAGGTCCACTGGTAGACGAGCGGGCGAAGGATGAAAAGTCGGCACCTTAAAACTTACCGAACTTGTGATCCCCACATCAATCGGGCATTTGTGCGGCGCGGCCTGCATGGCCGGCACGTGCGGACAAGTGTGGTGGATTGAAAAATGGTTGTTTCGCTTTCGCGCCGCGGCGCCGTCGAGCCGTTCCACGCCATGGACATCCTGGCCGAGGCGAATCGGCTGAAGGCCAAGGGCGTGCCGGTCGTTTCCATGGCAGTCGGCCAGCCGTCCGACCCGGCACCGGCCGGGGTTCGCGAAGCGGCGGCGAGCGCCTTGAAAGCAGGCCGCATCGGCTATACCGACGCGCTGGGCCTCGCCGGCCTGCGCAAGGCAATCGCGGCCCATTATGGCGAGCATTACGGGCTTGACGTGCCGCCCGAGCGGGTAGCCGTTACCACCGGATCGTCGGCTGCCTTCAACCTTGCCTTCCTGGCGATGTTCGATCCGGGCGACCGCGTCGCCATCGCCGCGCCGGGCTATCCGGCCTATCGCAACATCATGGCTGCGCTCGGCATCGACATCGCCGAGATCGAGCTCGGCGGCGCCGCCTATCTTCATGCCGAGCACCTGAAAGCCGCGCACCGCGAAAAACCGCTGAAAGGCGTGCTGTTCGCCAGCCCGGCCAATCCGACCGGCGCGGTCATTCCCGCCGGCGATCTCGAGGCGCTGGTCGAGACGGCGCGCGAGCTTGGCATCGCCGTGATCTCAGACGAGATCTACCACCGGCTGGCCTATGCGGCGCCCGACACGACTGCGCTGTCTTTCGGCGCGGACGTGACGGTGATCAATTCCTTCTCGAAATATTATTGCATGACCGGCTGGCGCATCGGCTGGATGGTGCTGCCGCAGGATTTGGTGCGGCCGATCGAGCGCATCGCCCAGAGCCTCTACATCTCGCCGCCCGAACTGTCCCAGATTGCCGCGATCGAAGCGTTCAAGGCGACAGAAGAGCTGGAGGCGGTGAAGGCGCGTTACGCCTGGAACCGCGAGCTCTTGATGCAACGCCTGCCGGACCTCGGCTTTGCGCTTGCTGCGCCCATGGACGGCGCCTTCTACGCCTTCTGCGACGTCACCCGGCACACCAACGACAGCATGGCGTTTGCGCGCAGGATGCTTGCCGAGGCGCATGTGGCGGCGACGCCCGGCCGCGATTTCGATCCGCTGCAGGGCCATCGCACGATGCGCTTTTCCTACGCCGGCAGCCACGACGACATGGTCGAGGCGATGGCGCGTATCGAACGCTGGCTGAAGTAGCGGGGACGACGATGCCGGAGCTTGAACAGGCGCCGCAACGCGGACAGGCGCCCCAACTTGGACAGGCGCCCCAGCTTGAACAGGCACTGCGCGAGGTTGCCGCCGAAATGGCGGAGCGTGCCGATCGCGGCGACGTTGCCAGCTATATTCCGCAGCTGAGCAAGATCGACCCGAAAAAATTCGGCATTGCCGCGGTGACCAATGACGGCCGCGTGCTGACCGCGGGCGACGCCGACGAGGCATTTTCGATCCAGAGCATCTCAAAGGTATTCACGCTGACGCTGGCGCTCGGCAATGTCGGCGACGCGCTATGGCAACGGGTCGGACGCGAACCGTCGGGCAATCCGTTCAACTCGATCGTCCAGCTCGAGCACGAGAACGGCATTCCGCGCAATCCGTTCATCAATGCCGGCGCCATCGTCGTTTCAGACATCCTGCTTGCCGGCCATCAGCCGCGCGAGGCGATCGGCGAGATCCTGCGCTTCATCCAGTTCCTGGCCGATGACGACACGATCATCATCGATCGCGAGGTCGCGGCGTCCGAACGTGCCACCGGCTTTCGCAATTTTGCGCTTGCCAATTACATGAAATCGTTCGGTAATCTCAATCACGCGCCGGAACTGGCGCTGGGCGTTTATTTCCACCATTGCGCGATCGCCATGAGCTGCCGGCAACTCGCCCTGGCCGGGCGCTTTCTCGCCAATGGCGGCAACAATCCGGCGACCGGGCATTCCGTCGTCTCGGCCGAGCGCGCCCGCCGCATCGGCGCGATGATGCTGACCTGCGGCCATTATGACGGCTCCGGCGACTTCGCTTTCCGTGTCGGCATTCCCGGCAAGAGCGGCGTTGGCGGCGGCATATTGGGGATCGTGCCGGGCGTCGCCTCGCTTGCGGTGTGGTCGCCTGGCCTCAATGCCAATGGCAATTCCAGGCTGGGCTCGATCGCGCTGGAGAAACTGGCGAAGATGATGAACTGGTCGATCTTCGCGCCATAGTGCCTGTCGCCTGGAATTGGCACGAAGAAATCCCGCGCAGCCAGTCGGCAGCGCGGGATTCTTTTAATCAGAAAGTCTGGCTAATACACGGAAAAGCTTAGAAAAAGCCCTTCCGCTGCCACCAGCCGGCACGCTTCGGCTTGTCCTCGGCCTTTGCTTCCTCGGTCTTTGCCTCGTCGGGGACGATCGAGGAGACGACCGGCACGACCGGAGCATCCACCGGTGCGGGTTTGCGCCGCGACGGCCGGGCTTTCGGCGTTTCCTTGCCAGCCGCCACTTCGGTCTCCTGCCGAACCGGCGCAGCGGTCTCGCCGGAAGCCACCGCCGCGGCTTCGGCGGCCGATGTCTCGGCGCCCGCAATCTCGGCAACTGCTTCCGCCGCGGCCTTCTTCGGCTTGGCGGCACGGCGCGGCTTCTTCGGCTTTTCGGCGCTCGGCGTGTCGTCGTTCGCCGGAGCACGCACCGCAAGCTCTTCGGCAGGCGGCGCACCTTCCGGCTCGCCAGTCACCGGCTCTGCTTCCGATACGGCACCTTCTGTCATGCCGGCCGGCTCGCCGGCGCTGGCTTCGACGCCGTCCTCACCGTCTTCACGGCGATTGCGCTTGCCGCCGCGCTTGCCGCGCCGGCGCTTCTTGCCGTGACCGTCGTCCGCCGCTTCCGCAGTTTCGGCAACCCCGGCCGGCGCTTCACGTTCCGCTTCGGCGCCTTGCTCGGCGGCGGCTACGAGGGCGTCGTCCGTCGGCGCCGAAACGGAAGCACCTTCCCCGGCAGCGGCCTGTTCACGATCCCCGTGTTCACGATCCCCGTGTTCGCGATCCCCGTGTTCGCGATCCCCGTGTTCGCGATCCTTGCCGCCGCGCCGTCTGCGGCGCTTGCGGCGCTTGCGATCGCGGCCTTCGCCGTCCTCGCCGGACCTTGGCTGCTGCGGCTGCTGGGCAGGGCGTGGCTGCTCAGCCTGCACCGGTGCCTCCTCTTCCTCCTCGATGACGATCTCGTCCTCGAGTTCTTCCGGCTCGACATAGGCCGGGAACGTGCGGGCCTCGACAAAGCCTTCCGGCTTTTCGGCCAGCGCGCCGCGGAAGATGGCATAGTGTTGTGCACCGACCGTGTCATCGGCTTCGATGGTGATGGTCACGCCGAAGCGGTGCTCGAATTCCACCAGCGTGCCGCGCTTGTGATTGAGCACATAGAGCGCGGTCGCTGCCGGCGTCCGCACCGTGATGTGGCTGCGCGAATCCTTGAGCAGGAATTCCTCGATTGCCCGCACCACCATCAGCGCAACCGACGAATCGGAGCGCACATGGCCGGTGCCGCCGCAATGCGGGCAAGGCTTCATCGTCGATTCCAGCACGCTGGCACGGATGCGCTGACGCGACATTTCCATCAGCCCGAAATGCGAGATGCGGCCGACCTGGATGCGGGCGCGGTCGTTCTTGAGGTGATCCTTCAGCCGCTTCTCGACGGAGCGGTTGTTGCGGTTCTCCTCCATGTCGATGAAGTCGATGACGATCAGGCCGGCGAGATCGCGTAGCCTCAATTGCCGGGCGACTTCCTCGGCGGCTTCCAGATTGGTGTGAAGCGCGGTGTCCTCGATCGAGTGCTCCTTGGTGGAACGGCCCGAATTGACGTCGATGGCGACCAGCGCTTCCGTCTGGTTGATGATGATGTAGCCGCCGCTCTTCAGCGTCACCTGCGGCTGCAGCATGCGGTCGAGCTGTGCTTCGATGCCGTTGCGCACAAAGATCGGCGTCGTGTCGCGGAACGGCTGTACCACCTTGGCGTGGCTCGGCATCAGCATGCGCATGAAATCCTTGGCCTCGCGGTAGCCTTCTTCGCCGGAAACCAGGATCTCGTCGATATCCTTGTTGTAGAGGTCGCGCACCGACCGCTTGATCAGGCTGCCTTCCTCATAAACCAGGGCAGGGGCCGTGGATTGAAGCGTCAGATTGCGGACATTTTCCCAAAGCCGCATCAAATATTCGTAGTCGCGCTTGATCTCTGCCTTGGTGCGGCTTTCGCCGGCCGTACGCAGGATGACGCCCATGCCTTGCGGCACTTCGAGATCGGCGACCACTTCCTTCAGCCGCTTGCGGTCCTGCGCATTGGTGATCTTGCGCGAAATGCCGCCGCCGCGCGCCGTGTTCGGCATCAGCACCGAATAGCGGCCGGCCAGCGACAGGTAGGTGGTCAGCGCTGCACCCTTGTTGCCGCGCTCTTCCTTGACGACCTGCACCAGCAGGATCTGCCGGCGCTTGATCACTTCCTGGATCTTGTACTGGCGGCGCACCGGCTTGCGGCGGTTGCGCACTTCTTCTAGCGCGTCTTCGGCGCCGACCGATTCGACCTCGTGATCGTCCGAATGCGAGGATTGCACCTCCTCCAGCATGCCGCGATCATTGTCTTCGGACGTCGCTTCGCCGCTCGTCTCGGCCCCGCCTGTCTCGACCTCCCTTGTCTCTACTTGCGGGACGGCTTCCGAGATTACGTCGGCGTCGACGCTGGCAGCGATGGAACTGGATCCGCCTTCGGACGGCTCGGTCTCGCCGCTATCGGCGACTTCATCACTCTGTCCGGCGGCATCCTCGCTCTGTCCGACAGTATCGGACATGGTGTCGCCGCCGTCGGCAGCGGCATCCAGGTTCTCTGCGACGGCATCTTCGCCGCTCTCGCCATTCTCACCGTCGGACGCGCCTGCCTCGCGCCTGTGCTCGCCGCGGTCGCGGCTCTTGCCGCCACGCCGGCGTCCGCGCTTGCCGCGGTCGCGGCTCTGGCGGTCGTCGCCCTCGGCGGCTTCCTCGTCCTCTTCGTCCTGGGCTTCCTGTGCTTCCGCACGCAGCAGCGCCTGACGGTCGGCGACCGGAATCTGGTAATAGTCGGGGTGTATTTCACTGAAGGCGAGGAAACCGTGACGGTTGCCGCCATATTCGACGAAGGCTGCCTGGAGGGAAGGTTCGACGCGCGTTACGCGGGCGAGATAGATGTTTCCTTTGAGCTGCTTCTTGTCCTGGGATTCAAAGTCGAATTCTTCAATACGGTTACCGCGAACGACGACAACGCGTGTTTCCTCCGGGTGGGAGGCGTCTATCAGCATTTTGTTGGGCATTATTTCGTTTCCCCCCGGCAGCCGTCGGCCGCAGCTTGCGGGGCAATGCCCGCTGCCGTGGACCTGGAACATGGGTGCCGGACAATTGAACGTCCGCCGGCCGCTGCCTGAGCGCCATGGCGGTGCCGCCCGCAGCCGTAGTGGCGCGGTTTGTTGCGGACCTTTCCATGATTGCGCTTGAAGCCATCGTAACCAGCAGAACCTTTTGAACCAAAGCCCGGGAAAAACCGGACCAGCTTGTTTGCTCATACAGAGCCGGCACGGGACAATCCCGGCCGTTTTGCTCACGCAGGCGATTCCCCCGCCACGGGAGCACGCCTGCGAAAATCGTCGCGATCACCGATGCCTTCTTCGCCTGAAGCGAAAGGAGCCGTCTTGCGTCTGACCTGTAGCAGGAAGCTGCGGAGGAGGACGGTTCCAGGATTGCAGTGATCCACCATCGCTTTTATGATTTGGCGGGTTGGAAGGCAACCCCGATTCCCGACGCCGGCAAAAAGCCGTTCCGCAACGGAAGCCCAGGTTCCAAGCCTTCCATGAAAAGGCTTGGTTAACCTTCTCTGGATACCAATCGTTAATCGAGTTCGCGGCCTGCCGGCACTTTGACAAGCAATAGGGCACTTTGACGAACGATCGGGCATGACGCCAAACAGGAGCGACTGGTAGAAAGATGGGACTGGCAGGCTTCGCAGACAAGGGCCGTCATCATGGAGGCTGGTTGTTCCGCACCGCCTGCCTGCTGCCGCTGATCCTGGCTTGCCTAGTCTTTCCGCCACTTTCGCGTGCTGCCGACGTACCGATCGGCGCCACAAGCTACAAGATGGCCGGCGATGCCACCAAGATGCGCATCGTCATCAATTTCGACCGCGATCCCGACATCAAATGGTTCCTGCTGCGCGGCCCCAATCGTCTGGTCATCGATCTGCCGGCCACGAGATTCGCCCTAAATGCCAAGGATGTGAAGCCGCGCGGCCTTGTCCGCGCCGTGCGTTACGGCGGACTCGGCGAGGGAAAATCGCGGCTGATTCTCACCGGCAAGGGACCGTTCGCCGTCGACAATCTCGACGTGCTGAAGAACGATGACGGCAGTGGCTACCGCATCGCCATCGACATGTCGGCGGCGTCGCAGCGGGAATTCGATGCAGCGCTCGCCAATCAGGCGCTGACCACCGGCTCGACAGTCTCTGCCGACAAGGCTGGCAGGGTCGGTACCGGGCCGGTCTCCAATCCGGGCCATCGTTTCACCGTCGTCGTCGATCCCGGCCACGGCGGCATCGACGGTGGTGCCGAGGGCCTGAACGGCACTGTCGAGAAGAACGTGACGCTCGCCTTTGCCATGGAACTGCGCGACAAGCTCACCGCCAGCGGCAAATATGACGTGTTCCTGACGCGCGAAACGGACGAGTTCCTGCGGCTCGACGATCGCGTGCGCATTGCTCGCCAGCATGAGGCCGACCTGCTCATCTCGATCCATGCCGACACGATCAGCCTCAAGGGCATTCGCGGCGCAACCGTCTACACCGTGTCCGACAAGGCTTCCGATCCCGAGGCACAGGCGCTTGCCGACCGTGAAAATCTTTCCGACCAGTTCGCCGGCATGGAGATCAAGGACGACAGCAAGGAAGTGACCGATATCCTGATCGACCTGATCCGCCGCGAGACGCATAATTTTTCGATGAGCTTCGCGCACACTCTTGTCGGCCAGCTTTCCACCAGCGTCGGCCTGATCAACAACCCGCAGCGTTCTGCCGGCTTCAAGGTGCTGAAGGCGCCGGACGTTCCGTCCGTGCTGGTCGAACTCGGCTATCTGTCGAACGCCAAGGACGAAGCGCAGTTGCTCAGCGCCGATTGGCGCAACAAGGCGACCCAAAGCATAACCAACGCCGTTGCACTGTTTGCTTCGGCCAAGAGCGGAACGGGGGCCGGAGGCTGAAATGCCCGCCGGCGCCCACAACCTGAGGCAGCGTTGCACGGCGACAACACCCTGTGCTTTTATTTCCGGCATTCGAAACCGAAATTCCACGCTGCCGTATTTTGCCCACATGGTCGCGACATGGCTTTTGCGATTACGGGTTGGGATCGTCCCGAAAGCTTGCGCGAAGGGCGGCTTCGTTTAGGAAATTCCCGAACCAAGGACTGGAGCGGGTATGATTCGTCTCATTGGCTATTTCTTCGGCATCGGCACGACGCTGGCCCTTTTGGTCGCGGCGGGCGTGGCGATCTATATCGGCCATTTGTCGAAGGACCTGCCCGATTACGAGGTGCTGGCCAAATACGAGCCGCCGGTGACGACCCGCATCCACGCGTCGGATGGCGCGCTGATGGCCGAATATGCGCGTGAGCGGCGGCTTTATCTGCCGATTCAGGCGATCCCGGATCGAGTCAAGGCGGCCTTCCTGTCGGCCGAGGACAAGAACTTTTACAATCATCCCGGCATCGACGTGACCGGCCTTGGCCGCGCCATTGTCGTCAACCTGCAGAATCTTGGCTCGGGAAAGCGCCAGGTCGGCGCCTCGACCATCACCCAGCAGGTGGCGAAGAACTTCCTGTTGTCTTCAGACCAGACCTACGAGCGCAAGATCAAGGAGATGATCCTCGCCTTCCGCATCGAGCAGGCCTATTCGAAGGATCGCATTCTCGAGCTCTATCTCAACGAGATTTTCTTCGGTTTCGGTGCCTATGGCGTCGCCGGTGCTGCGCTCACCTATTTCGACAAATCAGTGAACGAGCTCACCGTGGCCGAGGCTGCCTATCTTGCCTCTCTGCCGAAGGGGCCGAACAACTATCATCCCTTCAAGCATGCCGATCGCGCCTTGGAGCGCCGCAACTGGGTCATCGACCAGATGGTCGAGAACGGTTACGTCACCCATGAAGAAGGCGAGAAGGCCAAGGCCGAGCCGCTCGGCGTCACGCCGCGCCGCACCGGCAACTATCTCTTCGCCGGGGAATATTTCACCGAGGAAGTGCGTCGCCAGATCATCGCGCGCTACGGCGAGAATGCGCTCTACGAGGGCGGCCTTTCCGTCCGTACCACGCTCGATCCGAAGATGCAGTTGATTGCCCGCAAGGCCATGCAGAACGGTCTCATGAAGTTCGATACGCTGCGCGGCTACCGCGGGCCGGTCACGAGCATCGATGTTTCCGGCGACTGGGGCGTGCCGCTGGGCAACGTCAAGCGACTGGAGGACGTGCCGGAATGGTCGCTTGCCGTCGTGCTCGATAGCTCGGCCACCGGCCTGTCCATCGGCCTGCAGCCGACGCGCCAGATCTCCGGCGAAATCGTCAAGGACCGCCTCGAAGGCACCGTCAGCAAGGAAGACATGAGCTTCGCCATGCGCCACGTGGTCGACGGCAAAACCGTCAAGGCGAAGTCGCCGGCCGACGTGCTGAAGCCGGGCGACGTGATTTTCGTGCAGAGGAACGACGGCTCGGACAACAGCTACAGCTTGCGCCAGGTTCCCGAAGTGGAAGGCGGCCTGATCGCCATGGATCCGCATACCGGACGCGTCCTGGCCATGGTCGGCGGTTTCTCCTATGCGCAGTCGGAGTTCAACCGGGCGACGCAGGCCATGCGCCAGCCGGGGTCGTCGTTCAAGCCGATTGTCTATTCGGCCGCCCTCGACAATGGCTATACGCCCGCCTCTGTGATCATGGACGGGCCGATCACCATCCAGAGCGGCAACACGACCTGGACGCCCAAGAATTACGACGGAACGGTGGCCGGTCCGGCGACCTTGCGCTCCGGCATCGAGAAATCGCGCAATCTGATGACGGTGCGGCTTGCCAACGACATGGGCATGAAACTGGTCGTGGAGTATGCCGAGCGTTTCGGCGTCTACGACCATCTCGCGCCGTATCTGCCGATGGCGCTGGGTTCCGGCGAGACGACGGTGATGCGCATGGTATCGGCCTATTCGATCATGGCCAATGGCGGCAAGTCGATCAAGCCGTCGCTGATCGACCGCATCCAGGACCGCTACGGCAAGACCGTCTTTAGGCAGGACGAACGCGGCTGCTCAAACTGCAACGCCGCAGAATGGCAGAACCAGCCAGAGCCGGAGTTGGTCGACAATTCCGAGCAGGTGCTCGATCCGATGACCGCCTACCAGATCACATCGATGATGGAGGGCGTCGTTCAACGCGGTACCGGCGCCACCATCAACGAACTCGGCCGTCACATCGCCGGCAAGACCGGAACGACCAATGACGAAAAGGACGCCTGGTTCATCGGCTATACGCCGAACCTCGTTGTCGGCCTTTATATGGGCTACGATCAGCCGAAAGGTCTTGGCAAGGGCGCGACCGGCGGCGGCCTTGCTGCGCCGATCTTCAAGGATTTCATGCGCGTAGCGCTGGACGGCACGCCCAATGTCGACTTCAAGGTTCCCGAAGGCATGAAGCTGATTGCGATCAATCGCAAGACCGGCATGCGGGCCAACGAGGGTGACGCCGGAACCATCATCGAAGCCTTCAAGCCGGGTACCGGTCCCGCCGACAGCTATTGGGTGATCGGCATGGGTGCGGACGGCTCCAACGCCACCGGCGGGGCGCTGTCGCCGCAGGCCAACCAGGCTATCCAGTCGGGCGGCGGCGGGCTCTACTGACAATCGTTACATCCGGTCGGGCCGGCTTGACGATCATGGTCGAGCCGGCCCATCCCGATTTACAGGGGCCGGTGCTTTACAGGGGACATTGCCGTCCCTATGTATCGCGCCACCAAACCGCCATTCAGCAACAGGACAGAACAGCCAGCCATGCGCGCGGAAACGCAAAATATTGTCGACGAGATCAGGCAGGCGATCACCCTGCTGAGGAGGCATCTTTGACTGGGACCAGGCCATAAAGCGGCTTGAGTACCTGAATGTCCGCGCCGAGGATCCGAGCCTCTGGAACGAGCCGTTGGAAGCGCAAAAGCTGATGCGCGAGCGTCAGGGCCTCGAGGAAGGCATTGCCGCGGTCAAAGGCCTCACCCAGGCTCTGGAAGACAATATCGGCCTGATCGAGCTTGGCGAGGAAGAGGGCGACGAGGGCGTCGTCGCGGAGGCCGAGGCGGCGATCCGCTCGATGCGCGGCGAGGCCAAGGCGCGCCAGATCGAAACGCTGCTGTCGGGCGAGGCGGACGCCAACGATAGCTATCTGGAAGTCCATGCCGGCGCCGGCGGCACCGAAAGCCAGGACTGGGCCTCGATGCTTCTGCGCATGTATACGCGCTGGGCCGAGCGCCGCCGCTTCAAGGTCGAGGTGCTGGAAGTGCATGACGGCGAAGAGGCCGGCATCAAGTCAGCCACGCTGCTGATCAAGGGCCACAACGCCTATGGCTGGCTGAAGACGGAATCCGGCGTGCATCGTCTCGTGCGTATTTCGCCCTATGACAGCAATGCGCGCCGCCACACCTCCTTCGCCAGCGTCTGGGTCTATCCCGTCATCGACGATACGATCGACATCGACGTTTCCGAATCTGACGTCCGTATCGACACGTATCGTTCTTCGGGATCGGGCGGCCAGCATGTCAACACCACCGATTCGGCGGTCCGCATCACCCATCTCGCCACCGGCATCGCGGTTGCCTGCCAGGCGGAGCGCTCCCAGCACAAGAACAAGGCCAAGGCCTGGGAAATGCTGCGCTCGCGGCTTTACGAGGAAGAGCTGAAGAAACGCGAAGCGGTGGCGAACGCCACCGAAGCGTCGAAGAGCGATATTGGCTGGGGCCACCAGATACGGTCCTACGTGCTGCAGCCCTATCAGCTGGTGAAAGATCTGCGCACCGGCGTCGAGAGCACCAGCCCGTCGAGCGTGCTCGACGGCGACCTCGACGATTTCATGGAGGCCTCGCTGTCGCAGCGCATCGAGGGTGGCGCCGGAGAAACGGTGGCCGACATCGACTGAAGGCGGGCACCAACCCGGCAATTTCAATCCATCACGCGAGAGTTACGGCCACGGCGCGAGAGTGACGAGTTCTCAGCTTGAACTTACCTGTCGTTCTACAACTTTGTTTTTCATCAGAATTTCCAAAATCGATTTCCGCTTTTGACGCGAATGCTTCGAGCCTGCCGGTGCCGAGCCCGGAACCACTGCGAGCCGAATTCCGTTATTGGCAACCCTCGCTGCCGGGGGTGATCGTACCAGTCTCGTCAACCCGGCCGGCAGGCTGGTTCCGGCCGCAGAGGTCGGCGTTCGGTTTGCGACAGCAATTCCTTGCGCCGACCAAGGAATCAGCCCAGCATCCAAGCGCTGGGGAGGAAAAAAGCATTTATGGCCGGGCGCGGCGTATCTGCGACCTGACGATCCGGCCACTGGGAAGACACGTTCCGGGAACGGGCAAGCGAGATGCTTGACAACCGTTGATAGGAACTGCGCCCATGCCTGCTCTTACAACCAGACCGGCCCATGCCGTTCACACGGCGCGCCGATTTCTGAATTCCCTTGTCGCGGCAGTGGTTTTGATAGCTGCCGCGATGCCATTCGCGGCGCCTGCTCTGGCGCATGATGCCAAGCCGACCGCGGCGATGCCGCAAGGCTGGAGCTATCCGTTCTCCTGCTGCTCGGGCTATGACTGCCGCGAGGTTGCGCCGATATCTATCGGCGAGCGCCCCGAAGGCTATGTCATCAAGGGGACAGGCGAAGTCGTGGCCTATAGCGACAAGCGCATCAAGAATTCGCCCGACGGCGCATATCACTGGTGCTCGGTCGCCGGCGCCAATGACGGAAAGACCATCTGTCTGTTCGTGCCGCCATCGTCCTATTGATGCATGTCGCCCCCAAAGGCTTGCCCTTGGGCTTGACCCGAGGGTGTGCAGGGTTTTTGGGATCGACACGCCCTCGATTGGGTTACAACACTTTTGAAACTGCGCATTGCAGACGACAGATCTGCTGACGGAGAGTTGTCAGGAGCGTTTCTTTATGGTGCCTTGCCGTAGGGGCGGCGGGCATTGTGAGGGACTAATCCATGACCATCAAGGCAAGCTGCCACTGCAAGGCGACCACGTTCGAGGTTTCGCAAGCGCCGCAGACGGTGACGCGATGCACCTGTTCCTTCTGTTCGAAACGCGGGTCGTTGTGGGCCTATTACACGCCATCGCAATTCAGACTTACCAGCCCGCCGGAGAATGTTTCGTTCTACCGATGGGGATCGAAAACCATAAAACACGGTTTTTGCGCCACCTGCGGCTGCGGCACCTTCACCGAAACGCCGGACTGGTCGACGGGCGAGCCGAATTTCGACAATCCGAAGATCAGCGTGAATTCGCGGCTGTTCGACCATTTCGATCTCGACAAGGTCGAAGTGGTGGTCATCGACGGCAAGAACCTCTGGTAGACGGTCGAATTGCGGTGGTCGCGCGAGCCGCTGGCAGCCGGGTGGAATGAGCCGGGGAAAGCCGCCGCAGCGGCTTTTGCTGGTCCGCTTTTCGCCGCATTTCATGTTACAAGTCGCTGGAAGGGCTGATGCGGTGCGCCATTGCGCGGCCGTGGTATGGAGAGGGACCACCATATGAAAAAGATTGTGCTCGCCGTCGTGGCGACGGCTGTGCTCGTGAGCGCATGCACCACCGATCCCTACACCGGGGAGCAGAAGGTTTCCAACACCGCTGCCGGCGCCGGTCTGGGAGCGTTGGCTGGTGCCGGGCTCGGCATGCTTGCCGGCGGCAACGACCGCCGCAACGCGCTGATCGGCGCGGGCATCGGTGCGCTTGCCGGCGGCGCCATCGGCGCCACCATGGACCAGAACGAGGCCGAACTGCGCCGGCAGCTTGAGGGCACCGGCGTCAGCGTCACCCGCACCGGCGACCAGATCATCCTCAACATGCCGTCCGACATCACTTTCAACGTCGACCAGGATGCGGTGAAGGCTGGGTTCTATCCGGTGCTGAATTCGGTTGCCCTTGTGCTGAAAAAGTTCCGGCAGACCACCGTCGACGTGTTCGGCCACACCGACTCGACCGGCGGCGACGAGCACAATTTCGACCTGTCGCAGCGCCGCGCTTTGGCGGTCGCCAACTATCTGTCCGGGCAGGGCGTCGATTCCCGCCGCTTCGCCGTCACCGGCTTCGGCAAGACGCGTCCGATCGCCTCCAACGCGACCGCTGCCGGCCGGGCTCAGAACCGCCGCGTCGAGATCCAGCTGTCGCCGCTCACCTGAGGCAAGCGCATGAACCGAGAGCGGCCCCGTACGGGGCCGCTCTAATGGTTATGCCGGACCGCCGGCCGCCGGCGCGCTGCGTTTGTGATATCAGGACCGGGCCGGCTGATCGACAATCGCGGCAACGATCCGGCGCACGATCGGAAGCACAATCAGCAGGCTGGGAAACGCAACAAGCCATGAAGCGCCCCATGCATAGCTCCAGGCCGCAATAAACCCGTCCGTCCAGCCTGCGCCGATTGCCGTCGAAACCGCCGAGACAATCGAGGACATCAGAATCGAAAGAACCAACGGCATCACCACCGCGCCGTAGGAGGGCGGCAGCTTTCTCAATTTGAAGGCTCGGTCCGGTGATGCTTGCATCGAAATCTCCTAATCAGAAAGTGTGCGTAAGCGTTATTGTGAGGACGATCAGGCGGCACGTGCCACCGGCAGCGCCAATTCCCGAATGAAGCTTCGCAGCGAACGCGGCTCGCGGCCAAGCGCGGCGCGCAACGCCAGGCTGTTCCCGCCGAGGCCGTATTTGGCGTAGTGGCTGTGTACTTTGGCCAGCATCTGCAACTGCCGGTCGGTATAGGGAAGGCGGGCTTTCGCCGCCCAGTCCTGAAATGTCGGCTCGCCGGCTGAAACCGGCCGGCCAAGCGCTTCGCTCATCATGGCAACGACCTCTTCGCGGCTGTGCATACCGTCGGCGCACAGCTCGAGGGTCGCATAGGACAAACGCGTTTCGGTCAGTGCGATCGCTGCCACTTCAGCCACGTCGCGATAGTCGACGCGGGCCAGCTTCGCCGTCTTTGGAAACGGCTCGGCGAAAACGCCATGCTCGACGACGGACGGCCAGGCCGCCGCGATATTTTGCATGAAATTGGCCGGGTGCAGAATGGTGTATTCCATGTTCGTCGAATAGAGGGCAGCTTCGACCGGTACCTTGCTTGCATGGTTTTCCAGCCTCGTATTGGTGGGCTGGATCACAGATGAGAAGACGAATTTCCGAACGCCTGCTCGCGCCGCTGCCTCAACCATGGCAACCCCCATGGCAGCTTCGTCGGGAGCAAAGGCCGGTCCGATGTGGAAGACACCGTCGACACCTTCGACGGCCTGTTCAACGCTTTGATGGTTGCGCAGATCCCCGATCGCGATCTCGGTTGCGCCGGCTTTCCGGGCTTTTTCGGCAGCCGCGGCGTCACGAACAAGCGCTCTAACCCTGGCATTGCGGCGGGCGAGTTCAGGCACCACCAAACCGGCAACGCGGCCTGCGGCGCCTACGACCAGGACGGTTGGACTGGGTGTTCGCATGACGATCTCCTTCCCTCGAGTCTGCCTTTCGGCCTGTGCAGGGAAGATAAAATCTAGCGAACTGCGTTACAATTGATCGATGTGGCGATAGTTTATCCCGATTTTCGGGAGAAATACGCGATGAGCCGGATAGATGATTTCGAAGCCTTCATTGCCATTGTCGAGCATGGCAGCCTAACGGCTGCCGCACGCCGGCTGAACCGCTCACTGCAGTCGGTCAGTCGGTCTTTGACGACATTGGAGGAATCCATCGGGGTCGAGCTTCTGCACAGGACGACGCGCCGCTCGACGCCGAGCGAAGCCGGTGCGGCCTTTTTCCAACGCATCAAGCCCGCCATCGAGGAAATAAACGAAGCCAGGCTTCAGGCGGCCAACCGACGATCCGAGCCGTCCGGCATCCTGCGTGTGAGTGCCCCGGTTCTGTTCGGCCCGGATTTCCTGATGCCGGTCATCGCCGACTATATGCGGACATATCCCCAGGTTGAGGTTGACCTCCAGCTTTCCGATGAATTTGTCGATCTGGATGCCGTGGGTCTCGATCTGGCGGTCCGGATCGGCGATTTGCCGGATTCCAGTCTCCGGGCGAAGCGGCTGGGGGCGCTGCGGCGCGTCGTGTTCGGCGCACCTGCCTACTTTCGACAACACGGCCGACCGGCCCATCCGCTCGAATTGCGTGAGCATGAATGCATGGTACGAACCGTTGACGGCCGCCCGGGCGAATGGATGTTTCAGATTGAAGGCAAGCCCCGGCCGGTGAAGGTCGCGGGCACCTTCCGGTCGAATTTGATGATATCGATCTATGCAGCCGCGGTTCACGGATTGGGTTTGGGCTACTCCCCGCTTTGGCAGGTAAAACACCTGGTGGACGATGGCCGCCTGGAGCTGGTTCTGACCGAATTCGAGCCGGTGCCGGTGCCGATACATGCCGTGTGGCCGGAAGGCAGGTCGTCCTCGGCCAAAGTACGCGCTTTTCTGGACCTGTTGGCATCTCGCCTGGAACTCAGGAACCTTTAGGGCCAAACCAAACTGAGCGCCGATCTTACCTCATCGATATCAAGTTCGTGATCAGAACTGCCTTGACGGCGTCGGGTGCTGGTTGATGGACCTCCAAATGACCGATGTCGTTCAGCTGATCGATCGTCAAATCTGCCAGTGCCCTGCGTCTTGCGGCGGTCCGCCGCCATCCCGTGAAGGCAGCGATCATCATTGCTGCGCTTTTCAGGCTAGACCCAAGCAAGCGTTTGGACATGCTGCGGGCGGCGCGAGTTTCCGTGTGAGCCATTGTTTTGGTCTCCCATTTCGAGTTTGCGGATGGGAGCGTGCCACGCAGGTGTTTTCGGGCTGTTCGGCTGTGTGTGAACAATTGGGAGGAGTCCGACGATCCGCCGTTAAATCGGTGTTAAATCGATCCACCGAGATGCTATTCTGTCGCCGCGGTCAAAGTCTGGAGACGATTTGTGCGCATCCGGTTGCTTGGTGGCCTGGAGGTTACTTCCCCGGAGCGCCGGCCCGTCCGGTTCGCCACACGCAAGACTTCGCTTCTTTTTGCTGCTCTGGTTCTCGCAGGCCGCCGCGGCCATCGTCGCGAGCAGCTTTCCGAAGCCTTTTGGCCGGGGCGAAGCAATGGGCAGGCCCGCAATAGTTTGCGTCAGGCGCTGGTCGACATCAGGCGCACGTTCCCCGCCAACTCGGATGCCACCGTCTACATCGATGGGGATCAGGAAACCGTCGCGCTTATTGCCGGTCCGGATGAGGCGGACATCTCGATCTTCGACCGGAAGCTGGAGGAGGGCCGGACCACTGATCTCGACTTCGCCGCCGATCTGTACCGCGGTGAGCTGCTTGCCGGGCAAGCCATTCCTGACGAACTGGACGAGTGGTTTAGACCTTATCTGAGCAAGTATCAGCGCAAAGCGCTGCAGTTGGTCGATCGGCTGAGCCTGGCGCTGCCCGCACCCGGCTCAGCGGAAGAGACGGCCTGCGAAGGGCTCGCGGAGAGATTGCTCGCCCCGGATCCGACGGCGGAGGCGGCCCATCGGGCGCTGATCCGCATCCACGCTCATCGAGGTCACGAAAACGCCGCCTTACGCCAGTTCGAGCTGTGTCGGGCAGCTTTGAAAAAACATCTGGATGCAGAGCCTGAGGAGCAGACAAGCTCGCTGGCGGCTTCTCTGCAGTCCCGTGAACGACCTGAACGTCCGCGGCCGGAGCCAAGCTCCGGCGTCGCATCACTGGCGCAGGTTCTGGCGGCCCCGACGAGGCGCGACGACCACCCATCGATAGCGGTGCTGCCGTTTCAGAATCTAAGCGGTGATATGGAGCAGGAATATTTTGCCGACGGTATGGTGGAAGACATTGTCACGGCCTTGGCTCACTTTCGTCATCTGTTCGTAGTCGCACGGAATTCGAGCTTCACCTACAGGGGACGGTCCGTAGACATAGAGCAGGTCGGGCGTGAGCTGGGCGTGCGCTATGTGGTCGAGGGAAGTGTTCGCCGGGCTGGCGACCGCCTGCGCATCGCCGGGCAGCTCATCGACACCTCGACAGGGGCCTATCTCTGGGCCGACCGTTTTGACGGAGCGCTCGCCGAAGTCTTCGATCTGCAGGACCAGGTCGCCTCGAGCATTGTCGGCGCAATCACACCGAAAATGGAGGAGGCTGAGATCGAGCGTGCCAAACGCAAACCGACTGAAAGCCTCGACGCCTATGACTACTATCTCCGCGGGCTGGCGGCCTTTGACCGGACGATCACTAGTAGGTCGGCCATTGACGATGCCTTGCGCCTCTTCATGAAGGCGATCGACGGTGACCCGGAGTTTGCCGCAGCCTATGCGCGGGCGGCGCGGTGCTATGCTACCCGAAAAAGCAACGGCTGGATGGTCGACCGCGCGAAAGAGAATGCCGAGGCTACTCGACTGGCCAGGAGAGCGGTCGAACTCGGAAGGGACGATGCGATTGCGCTTTCCTTCGGTGGATACGTGCTCGGCTACGTAGGTGGCGACCTTGACGACAGTGCGGCTTGCATCGATCGCGCGCTCGTTCTCAACCCGAATCTAGCGGCCGCGTGGGGCCTAAGCAGCTGGGTCAGGGCTTGCTTTGGCGAGCCAGGCAAGGCCGTCGAGCACGCCGCGCTTGCCATGCGCCTAAGCCCATTGGATCCACGCCTGTTCGCTTGGCAATTCAACACCGGGCTCGCTCATTTTTGTGCCGGCCACTACGATGACGCCGCCACTTGGGCGGGAAAGTCGCTGCGGTACCAACCGAACTACGTGAGCGCGATGCGTGTAGTGGCGGCGAGTCATGCCCTTGCGGGGCGCCTGTCGCAAGCGCAGCAGATGATGGCCCGGGTCTGCGAGCTCGATCCCTCGCTGCGGCTTTCGAATCTTGCCGAGGTGCTGCCGCCGTTTTATCGACCGGACGATCGCAGCAGGTACATCGAAGGCCTTCGCAAGGCGGGCCTGCCGGACTAACGCCATCTCAGCGTGAGGCGAGGCCGTCTTATGCCGGCTTCGTGCTTCGCGCGTCGGCGGGACGCGCGAGCGCTGTGGTATCAGACCTTGGCGACGATCCGCATGAAGGCCGGCATGTCGTCGCCGAAGCCCACGGTCGCGTCATTGTCTTCCTGGCGCTGACGGGCAGGGCGCTCGCGCTGTGGCCTGGTATCGCCGCGTTCCGGCGCGCGCCGCTCGCTGCGATCGGGCGAAGCCTTCCGTTCAGGTGAAGCTTGGCGCTCGCTGTTTTCCGAGCGGATCGCCTCTTTGCGGGTACGCCGCTCGCCGATGTCGGCGACCGCGGCTTCGGCCACGACCGGCTGTTCCTCGCTCACCGCTTCCGGCGCCGTTTCCTCGCCACGTTTGGCGTGGCGTTCACGCGGCTTGCGCTCGCCCCTGTCCTTGGCGTCGTCCTTGCGCCCGGCGCGGCGTGGCGCACCACGGCCACGGCGGGGGGCCTCATCCTCGCCGCCTTCGCTGACGACGACCGTCGACAGGTCGCCGTCATGCCACTCGATCTTGGTGCCGATCAGCCGTTCGATGGCGTCGATGTATTTGGTGTCCGATTTGGTCGCGATGGTGAAGGATTTGCCGGAGCGTCCGGCGCGGCCGGTACGGCCGATGCGGTGGACATAATCCTCGGCGTGGATCGGCACGTCGTAGTTGAAGACATGGCTGACGTCGGGAATGTCGAGGCCGCGCGCCGCGACGTCCGAAGCAACGAGATAGCGCAGCTTGCCGTCACGGAAATTGGCCAGCATCTGCATGCGCGCGCGCTGGTCCATGTCGCCGTGCAGGGCGCCGGCGTCGAAATCATATTTCAGCAGCGAGCGGAACAGCTCCGACACCTCGACCTTGCGGTTGCAGAAGATGATGGCGTTCTTCAGCTCGGCATCCTCGGCCTTCATCAGATTGCGCAGCGTCTCGCGCTTGTCCCAAGGCTTTGGCCCGGATTTCACCAGCCGCTGGATGATGTTGGTGGCGGCCGATGCAGCCTTCGACACTTCGACGCGCACCGGCGCGTGCAGGAACTTCTCGGTGAGCTTGGTGATCTCCGGCGGCATCGTCGCTGAGAAGAACAGCGTCTGCCTGGTGAACGGGATCATCTCGCAGATGCGCTCGATGTCGGGGATGAAGCCCATGTCGAGCATGCGGTCGGCCTCGTCGATGACGAGGATCTCGACGCCATTGAGCAGGAGCTTGCCGCGCTCGCGATGGTCGAGCAGGCGGCCGGGAGTCGCGATCAGCACGTCGGCGCCGCGCTCGAGCTTCTTGTCCTGCTCGTCGAAGGACACGCCGCCGATCAGCAGCGCGATGTTGAGCTTGTGGTTCTTGCCGTATTTGACGAAGTTTTCCTCGACCTGCGCGGCTAGCTCGCGCGTCGGCTCGAGGATCAGCGTACGCGGCATGCGGGCGCGGGCGCGGCCCTTTTCCAGCCGGGTGAGCATCGGCAGGACGAAGGACGCCGTCTTGCCGGTGCCGGTCTGGGCAATGCCCAGCACGTCCTTGCCGAGCAAGGCGTGCGGGATAGCACCAGCCTGGATCGGCGTCGGCTCGGTGTAGCCGGCATCGGTAACTGCGGAAAGGACCTTCGGCGACAGGCCGAGGTCTGCGAAGGTCAACGCTTCTTGAGCGATCTGGGTGTCTGAGGACAAGTTTGGCTGTCTTTGGCTGGTTCGGGGGCGCAACATAGGCAGTCGCGGCAAGCGCCGCGCGCCTGCAAGATTGGTATTGCAGGTAGGCGCAAGCCTACGATTTGTCAACACAAACGGGCGGCATTGGCGCGATTGTGAAGTCGTAACCTTAATCGCGATGCTTAATTTGCGCAGTGGCTGCTGCGCCGGCTCAGTAGCGGAACTGTTCGGCGAGAATGCGCTCGTTCCACGAATGGTTGGGATCGAACAGCAGCGTCGCCGTCGCCGTCGGCGATTCCCTCACCGTGACCGTCGTCACCGCCTTGACCTCGGTGTGGTCGGCGGCGGCATTCACCGGCCGCTTTTCCGGCTCCAGAATGTCGAAACGCACGATCGCCTTGTTGGACAGCAGCGCGCCGCGCCAGCGGCGCGGACGAAACGGGCTGACCGGGGTCAGTGCCAGCAGCGGAGCGTCGAGCGGCAGGATCGGCCCGTGCGCCGACAGATTATACGCGGTCGAGCCGGCCGGCGTCGCAATCATCACGCCGTCGCAGTGCAATTCCTCCAGCCGCTCTTGCCCATCCACGGTGATGCGGATCTTGGCCGTCTGGTAGGATTGGCGCCAGAGCGCGACCTCGTTGATCGCCAGCGCCGAAATCGTCTCACCCTCCGCCGTCACCGCCTGCATCTCCAGCGGACGGATCGTTTCGGCGACCGCAGCCGCGATGCGCCCGGTCAAGCCGCTGGCGCGGTATTCGTTCATCAGGAAACCGATGGTGCCACGGTTCATGCCGTAGACCCTCTTTCCCGTGCTCATCGTCTCGCGCAGGGTCTGTAGCAGAAAGCCGTCGCCACCGAGCGCCACGACGATTCCGGCATCCTCGACGGATGCCTGGCCGTAGCGTGCCGAAAGGCTTTCCAGCGCTGCATTGGCGTCGGCTGTACCGGATGAGACGAAGGCGAAACGGCTGGCGGTTTTGCTCATGGCTCTCAACGACAACCGATTGGCAACGACCGATTGGTGGCGACCGGTTGCGGGGTCGCGCCAGCGCCGGGTTAGCATGGGCGGGCATTTCTGCAAAGGGAGGGAGGTGTCTTGAGATGGCGGCCAAACAGGCGCGCTCGCGCATCATGTCGGGGGACAAAATGATGTGATGGTTAAGACCTGCCTTAAACTCTCGTAAAGCCGTATCGATCATGTTAGCCGGCAGTGGATGGGCGGCGTGGGGCTAACCAGTCGAGGCCGATCTATTGCCGCTGGCACGCTTGATTATCGTCTTCCTGATGCTGGCAAGTTTTGCCCTGGCTTTCGCGGAACTGGTGCGTCAGTCGGAGGAAAAGAGTTTTAGACCCGAGCCCACGGCCTCACGCTGCGGCGACGCGGCGGGCACACCCTGCCCGCAAAGGGCGCTTTGACGCTACAACGCTAGTCCCTATCGGGCGAGCAGATGGCAGCCGGCCTGGCGCTTCTGCGCGAGATACTCGTCGACAAGCTGGCGATAGCGGATTTTGCCGAAGCTCGGGAAATGGCCGCCATGCACGACCGAGACATCGAGATCGCGCATGCGCAGCAGCGTTTCGACATAGTCGTCGATATCGGAGTGATAGACATCGTCGATCAGCGGGCCGTCATAGATGATGTCGCCGGAAAACAGGATGCCCGTCCTGTTTTCGTAGAGCGCAATGCCGCCGGGTGAATGGCCGGGCGTATGGATGACCTCGAAGGTACGGTCGCCAAGATCGACGATGTCGCCTTGTTCGAGCAACCGGCCGGCTGGTGCGGGTAGGATCCGGTAGCGATTCGTGTCCCAGCCTTGCGGCATGCCGTCGAACATCTCCTCGGTGGCATAGCGGTCGGCAACCGTCCATTCGTTGCGCGGGTCGGCGAGGATCTCGGCCTCGGCCGGGTGCACGCAGCGGTCGGGAAATTCGTGATGGCAGCCGATATGGTCGAAATGCGTGTGGCTGGCCACGCAGGTGAGCTTGCGTTCCGTGACCAGCGGTACGTGGCGGCGCAGGCTGAAATGGCCGAGGCCCGTGTCGAACAGCAGGTCGCGGTCGCGGCCCCGCACATGCCAGATGTTGCAGCGGAAGAACGGCTTGATCCACGGCTCGTGGATCAGCGTCACGCCATCGCCCATGCGGATGCTTTCGTACCAGTGGCCGGCGTCGATGATTGGAAGCGTGCTCATGTTCAGTCCGCAAGCAGGATGACGTCGCCAGCATCGCACGATACGGCGACAACGTCGCCCGGCTGGACGGCCGATGCGGAGGGGACCTTGGCGATGAAGTGCAACGCCGGGTCGGTCGTGGAGGTTCCCAGCACGCGCTTGAAGCTACCCTGGAAGACGACGTCGCTGACCTTGGCCATGCCAAGCGCTACAGGGCCGCTGGCAGCGCCGAGGACAAGATGCTCAGGCCGGACGGCCAGCGCAACCGTCGAGCCGGCCGGCAATGTGCCAGCCAGCGAGAGCGACCCAAGCTTCGTGGTGACGGTGATTTTGCCGCTCTTCGCCTCGGTCACTGTTCCGGAAATCAGCGTGCTTTCGCCCATGAAGGTCGCGGAAAAGCGCGTCGCCGGCCGTGCATAGACGCGCTCTGGTGGCCCTTCATCCTCGATGCGCCCGTCATTCATCACCACGCAATGGTCGGCCAGCGCCATCGCCTCTTCCTGGTCGTGGGTGACGTGGATGAAGGCGGTGCCGACACGCTTCTGGATCGCCTTCAACTCGTCCTGCATCTGCCGGCGCAATTTGAGGTCGAGCGCACCGAGCGGCTCGTCGAGCAGGAGCACCGCCGGCTCGACCACCAGGGCGCGCGCCAGTGCCACGCGCTGCCGCTGCCCGCCGGAAAGCTGGTGCGGCTTCTTGTCGAAGGCGGTGGCGAGGCCAACCAGCGCCAGCGCCTCGCGCGCCCTTGCTGCCCGGGTTGCGCCATTGACACCCTGCATGCGCAGGCCGAAGCCGACATTGCTGCCGACGCTCATATGTGGGAACAGCGCATAGTCCTGGAACACGGTCGTCGTCGGCCGCTTCGCCGGTGGTACTGCGGTGCAGTCCTCGCCGCGGATCAGCACCTTGCCTTCGCTCGGCATGACGAAGCCGCCGAGAATGGACAAAAGCGTCGTCTTGCCGGAGCCGGACGGCCCAAGCAGGATCGTGTAGCTGCCCGGCTCGATCGTCAGCGAGACGTTCTTCAGCACCGTGTGCTGGCCGAAGCGATGCGAGACAGAGCTTATATCGACCAGTGGCGCCGTCATGCCGGCTTCCTCCGCAACAGCATCAGCTCGAACAATACCACCAGCACGATGGAGACGGCGAAGACCAGCGAGCCGACGGCGTTGGTCTTGGGATTGAGACCGGAGCGCAGCAGGTTCCAGATCTCGACCGGCAGCGTCGTGTCGAAGCGCGTCAACAGGAACGAGATGACGAATTCGTCCCAGGAGAAGGTCATCGACAGGAAGAAACCGGCGAAGATCGCCGGTGCCATCACTGGCACGGTGATCAGCAGCAGCACCTTCCATTCGGGCGCGCCGAGGTCGCGCGCCGCGCGCTCGATATTGATCTGGTGGTCGCCCATCTGGCTGTAGACGATGGCGAAGCAGAGCGGCAGGTTGATCACGACATGGCCGATGCCGGCGGCAGTGAGCGACTTCGGCATGCCGGCCCAATTGAACAGTACCAGCAGCCCCATGCCGATGATGAGATAGCTGACGGTCAGTGGCAGCGTGATCAGCCCACGCATCAGGCCCGAGCCCGGCAAGGCGAAGCGTGCAAAACCCCAGGCTGAGAGAAAGCCGAGCGTGACGGCGACAGCCGAAGAGAGGACGGCCACCAGCAGCGAGTTGACCAGCGCCGAGGTGAGCCGCGTATCGGCGAGCACGGCCTCGTACCAGCGCAGCGACGGCCCGGTGAAGGGCGGGATCGGAAACGACGTCGCCTGCAGCGAAAACAGCACCAGAACGACGACCGGCAAGAAGATGAAGCCATAGATGGCGATGGCGTAAAGGCCGGAGACGAGGCGGATGAGAGCGCGCATGGTCAGGCCCGCTCGATCTTCAACCAACGGGCGCAGGCGAGATAGGCGATGGTGACGACCGCCATCAAGATGATCGACAGCGCCGAGGCGAGCGGAAAATCGCCGCGCCGGCCGATCTGCATCATGACGAGCTGCGGCATCAACAGCTCATTGTTGCCGCCGAGGATCTGCGGTGTGATGTAGTCGCCGATGCACAGCACAAAGGTGAGGAAGGCGCCGACCATGATGCCAGGCAGCGTCAGCGGCAGAACGACATGCAGGAATGTCCGGATCGGCCCGGCGCCGAGGTCGGCTGCGGCCTTGCGGTAGCTGGGGCTGAGCTGCTTCAGATTGGCGAAGATCGTCAGCGTCAACAGCATGACGAAGAAATGCACGAAGCCGGTGACGGTCGCTAGCCGCGTATTGGCAAGCTGCAGCGGATCGCTGAACAGCCCGGAGCCGGTCAGCGCGCGGTTGACGACGCCGTTCTGCGCCAGCACCAGCAGCCACGAATAGGAACGCACGACATAGGAGGTCCAGAACGGCAGCACCGCCAGCATCAGCGCCAGCCGCTGCCAGCGCTCCGGCACCTGCTCGGCCAGGATCCAGGCGAAGGGATAGGCAAGCAGCACCGAGATCACGGTGACGATGGCCGTGACCTGCAGCGAGTTCACCATCGCCTGCCAGTAAGATGGATTGGCAAAGAACTGGCTGTAGTTGGACAGCGTGAAGCCGCCGCCTTCATGCGCCGTCAGGCTGGATACCGCCATGGCGACGAAGGGCAGCACGAAGAACAGCAACGTCCAGCCGAGCGCCGGCGTGACCAGCGCCCAGGGCAGGGCACGCCCGCCCTTGCTGGAAAAGTTCACGACCGGCAGCCGGTCATTGCGCCTGCAGCATTTCGGTCCAGACGTCCTGCATCTTCTTGTCGAGATCGGCGTTCGGCGCCGGATAGGACTGGGCGCGGGCAAGGAACTCCGGCTGCTCGTCGAAGCGCAGGATCTTCTTCTGCTCGTCGCTCAGCGCCGCTTTGGTGTTGGCCGGCATGCCCCAATAGCAGGACGAGGTGGCGAGCCGCGCCTGGCCTTCGGGGCTCATAATGTACTGGATGAATTTAAGTGCCAGGTTCTTGTTCTTGGAATCCTTGAACATTGCCAGCGACTGCGACCACAGCACGGCGCCTTCCTTCGGGATCGAGAAGTCGAGCGCCGGGTTTTCCTTGGCCAGCCCCGCCGTCACCCATTCGCCACCTCCGACCAGTATGTCGACCTCGCCGGTCGCCAGCGCTGTCTGGCTGGCGGTCACTTCGCCGACCAGCTTGGCATTGGCCTTCATTTTGAGCAGCTGTTCCTTGATGGCGGGAAGGTCGGCTTCGGTCAGTTCCGCCGTCTTCTTGCCGATCGCCAGTGCGGCCATGCCGATGACCGGCAGGTAATAATCGTAGATGGCGATCTTGCCCTTGTATTTGTCGCCGGTCAGCGCGGCAAGCGACTGCATGTCGGCCGGGTCGACTTTAGTCTTGTTGTAGCCGATCGTGTTGTAGCCGAACTTTTCGGTGATGCCGTAACGCTTGCCGTCGACGACGGTGGAGCTATCCATCTTCACCTGCGGAAACAGGTCGACCAGCGGCAGCTTGTCTTCCGGTAGCGGCTCGAACAGGCCTTTTTCGACGCCGCGCGGTACGTCGATGCTGTCGATCACCATCACGTCCCAGTCGCCGGGCTGTGATTGATCGACGATGGCCAGGCCGGCGCCGGTGCCTTCGAACTCCTTGACATTGACCTTGACGCCGTTGGCCTCCTCGAACGGCTGCAACAGCGCCGGATCGGCGTGATCGCACCAGATCAGCGCGTTCAGGTCCTGCGCCTGAGCGAGGCTGCCAGCCGCCAGCAGCAGTGCTGCCGCGGCGCACGCGCCTTGGAGATGGCTCTTCAGAACGGAAAGCGGGTTCCTGGTAATTGGATTGGGGGTCTTTGGATTGATGGACATCGAGTGTTCTCCCTTGCCTTTTTGGCTTGTGGCAAAAAATTGAACCAATTCTAAAATTGAGTCAATTCTGTTTTTGTGGCAAACAGCCGCTATGAGCGGATTGCGGGCAAGGCAGAAGGCGGATCGGCACCGCCGCATCATCGAGGCGGCAGCGGACCTATTCCGCGATGCCGGTTATGAAGGCGCCAAGATCGAGACCATCGCGGCGCAGGCCGAAGTCTCGGTCGGCACGATCTACAATTACTACCAGAACAAGGGCGACATCCTCGGCGCCATCGTCTCGCTGGAGGTCAACGAGGTGCTCAATGCCGGGCGCGGCGTCGTCGCCAACCCGCCGGCCAATGTCGGCGACGCGCTGGATACGCTGCTCGGCATCTATATCGAACATTCGCTGCATTATCTCAGCAAGGAGATGTGGCGGCAGGCGATGGCGATCTCGACGCAACTGCCGGACAGCCCGTTCGGCCAGGCCTATACCGCGCTCGACCGGGCACTGACCGAGCAGATCCGTGCGCTGATCGCCCGCCTGCAGGCGCTCGGCCTGGTGCGCCGCGACATCGACGGGCCGGCGCTCGGCGAACTCATCTTCAACAACATGAACATGATGTTCATCGAATTCGTGAAGCGCGAGGAGGCGAGAATTGCCGAACTGCGCACGGCGATACGCAGGCAGAACAGGATATTGGTGGCGGCGATTGGGGTTTGACTGCTGTCACCCAGCCGAAAGACCTGCCCGAGCGAGGGCTTCGGGCGCCGGCGTGACGTGCCCGTGCGGCTTGCAGTAGACGGGGTCGATCGCGTGATAGCCAAGCAGATGGCCGAGTGGCGCCAGGATCCCCAGCGCCACTCGCTGAATCGCAGGTGGCGGGTGCGTGAAGACGATCACGTCGGCAAATTCCCTGGCGATGACTGCTGCCTGAAGCGGCGAAGGCCTGCCTTTTTTGTCCACCTTGCCGGCATTGGCCAGGCCGAAGAGCATGCCAATCAGCAGCTCGAAACGGTTCGGGTCGATATCATCCGCACCTGGTGCCCGGTCGACTTCGACCAGGACATGCGCTTCTTCGGTTTTGCTGCTGTTCCACCAATCATGTGCGACGCCTGCTTCGATCGCGGCGGATTGGCCAGGCCCCAGAGACAAAGTCTTTCCGGCGATGCAAGCGTCGAGCCGGCCGCCGAGGACGGTAAACCGTTCCGTCAGGTTCGGGTGGAAGTGCTCGCCCACCACTGCGGCTCCCGGCCGAGCGGTCAGATGGGCGATGCCTGGCCCATCTCCGCGGTCTTCCGTGCCACGCAGGATGACAGCATATTCGCCGGTCACCTTGTTCTCGTAGACATCTCCACAGCGTGACATGGATCAGCTCGTGGGTTCATAGCATCAGCGCCGCCAACTATACGGTTGAAGGCATGGTGCTTCAACGACTACAGGCGCCGACGTTCTGTTAACACAGGCGCGACGCCCTACCGAATATGCTTTGGAGGCCGCGCTCGCGGAAACGGCACGACCGTCAGCGGCGCCTTGCGGAATTCTGCGATGGCTATTTCTTCAATCAGCGCGTCGAGGGCCTCGTTGACGCGCCGGCTCGTTTCATCCGCGCCGCAGAGGCGGTTTTGTGCGCACTCCAAAAGCTCGCGCGCCGCGGCGAAATCACTTCGCATGACAACACCCTTTGGTTTTTGGCCCGCCGCACCGACATTGTCGGCGCGCTTAATTGAGCGAGTGCTAATATACACAGGAGCAATTTAATCGAATGGTACGAGATGGCCGAGGCCGGGAGAGCGGGCCGAAATGACGGCTCTGCAACGGCGAAGACACGCCCGGGCTCAGCGTTTCCAGATATGAGATGCTAGCTCGTTGTCTGGCGACAGATTTTGCCAGCAATTTCACGGAAGTTTCTGGTGACCCGACGAGGACGGTCCCGACACGTACGCCCCTAGTACGATCTTGGGCGGCTTAGATATTCTCTGGCGGCGGCAATCTGGCGTCGATGCTCGCGGAGGAAAGCCGCGCCGAAACAAATCGCAAAGGCCAGTACGGAAAGGCTTGTCGTTGCTCTTGATGCTGGATCGGGATCGGGACTTATCAGGAAACGGAAACCAAGCGCGAAGGCGAAGACGATAAGGCCGCCAAACATACCGTTGATGAAGGGGGCGGTCGTGCGTTTCTGCTCCAACGAAGACTCCTAGGTTTTCCGCTAGGGAACTATGGTTTCCGCTAGGGAATATATGCGTTGAAGCTGATGTGCTACCGATCTGACGGCCCCGGCCTGTGGATATCGGGGACGAGCAGATATCAAGCGCCCCCGAGGTCTCAAGAAGCCCGCACTGGTGCCCCCGGACGGAATCGAACCGCCGACCTTCGGTTTACAAAACCGCTGCTCTACCAGCTGAGCTACAAGGGCACGGCGCTCGGGTTAGCATATTTGCTGCGCCAGTAAAGACAAAACTCCGTTTTCGGCTGCCGCGACCGCGCCGGTTCTGCCGCCAGGGCGTCCTGAAAACGGCCAATTCGCTTCCTATATTGACCGAAGGTGCAATCGCATCAGCGAGGCTGTCGCATGATCAGGTTTGTCATCATTCTCCCGCTCGTCGTCGTGGCCTGGGTTCTCCTGGTGAAGCTCGTCAGGGATCTGAAGCGCGCCAATATCGACTGGACCGGCGTCACCACCATCATCGGCTTCATCGCGCTCGCCTTCTGGCTTCGCCATATCACCGGCATGGGCTGAGGTCTGCCGATTGTTCCGGTGAACTGTCGACCGACGACTGTTCGTGGTCGCGGCCGACGCATCAGGCCGGGCGATTTCTCCCTTCGAGAAAAAATCCAAAAAGATCTTCGAACCTTTTTCCTTGTTGCGACGACTGACGGTCAAGAGGCGGTGGGTCGCCTCTCACAACAAGGAGATCGTCATGTTCAAACGCACCATCGTTTCCGGCCTCGTCGCCCCCACCGTCGCCGCCGCCATGCTGGTTGGTACGGTTCAGCCTTCGGCCGCCCATCACAAGCACTACAACAAGCACCTCGGCATCGGCATTGCTGCAGGTGTCGGCGGCTTCCTGCTCGGCAGCGCGCTCGCCCAGCCGCGCACCGTCTATATCGAGGAAGACGGCGGCTCCTGGCATGTCCGGCGCTGCCTCAATCGCTACCAGAGCTACGACCCGTACTCGGACACCTATGTCGGGTACGACGGTTATCGCCATCGCTGCCACCTTTGAGAGCCACTACCGCCCGTTTTGAGAGGAGGTGACCGTTTCAGGCAACCGGAAGAAGGGGCATCCCACCGCCCCTTTTTCTGTATGTCTGAGTTCCTATTCGACTGCCAATGTCGGCATAGCTCATCATTTTTGAATTGGGCGCCGTCGACGAAACTGCCAATCTCCCCCCTTGCGGGGGAGATGCCCGGCAGGGCAGAGGGGGGTGCTGCCCCGCACTACTTGTCAATAGATGACAGTCAAGCCTACGCCAATTCCCAGTTGGAGTGGCTGAACATCGACGTCGGCGATCCTTCGCACCCCCGTCTGTCCTGCCGGACATCTCCCCCGCAAGGGGGGAGATTGGATTGCCGCACGGCTTTCGCTAATCGCCAACACTGAAAACTGCCTTATCCCGCCGTTCGGCTCTTGCCGATGTACAGGGGTTTCCCAGCAGCCTAATCTACAAGCCGAACAGCAATCTACTGCCGAGCCGAAACAGGGAGAGGGCGCTTGGGCGAGCACGATCCGAACGAAGAGCCGATCGAGACGATTTTCCGCAACGGCACAATCACCACCGTCGGCATCCTGCTGGCGTTCTCGCTGGGCTTCATCACGCATTGGGCCGCCAACCCGATACCATGGGAAATCTATCACCTGGCCGCCGTCGTGCCGATTTTGATCGGCATTGCCCTGCAGATACGAGCGCTGCGGTTGCTGCTCGACATAACGTGTCTACAACGGCGCGTTTATGAACGCGCCAATCGCATCTTCATTGCCGGCCTCATCTTCACCGCCTGCGGAGTTGGGCTGGCGATGCTGCTTGATTTCTACGACCTATCGACCAAGAGCGCGGTGCCCGGGGCCTAGCTCTGGCCATCCTGGCAGATGTCGCACCATTCGGCGCTGGTCAGCGCTGCCATGCGCTCGGTTCGCTGCCAAGGCCGGGAGGGGTCGGCAGGCCGCCGATCATCCTCGTCACCTCCGCAGCTGCATCGCGCACCAACGGGCCGATCTCGGCCAGCCGTTCCGGCGTGACCCGCACCGTCGGCCCGGAGACTGAAACGCCGCCAATCGGCTCGCCGAACTCGTTGAAGATGGCGGCGGCAACGCAGCGCATGCCCGGATGCCGCTCCTCGTCGTCTACTGACCAGCCGCGCAGCTTGATCGTCACCAGGTCGCGGGCGAGAGCCGAGATGTCGGACAGCGTGTTTTCAGTGAAGCGCTCCAGCCCGGCCCGGCGCAGGATAGTGGCGACGCGCTCCGGCTCGAGATGCGCCAGCACCGCCTTGCCGATGCCCGAGGCGTGGAAAGAACTGCGCGTGCCCGGCCGGAAGAAGGCGCGGATCGCCTGGTGCGTCTCGACCTGGCTGACGAAGACGACGCAATCGTCCTCGGCGACACCGAGATTGGCGGTCTCGCCGGTCTTCTCCATCAATTCCTGCATGACGATGCGGGCGCGATCGACCAGCTTGCGGCGGCGCAGGAACGCCGCGCCCATGCGATAGGTCTCGACGCCGATCGACCACAGCTGGTCGGTGCCGTCGAACTCGACCATGCCATGGTTCTCCAGCGTCGTCAGCATGCGGTAGGCGGTGGATGCCGGCAGACTGGAGCTGGCGGCGATCTCGCTCAGCGACAGGCCACTGCCGTCGGCCACGATTGCCAGGATGCGAAGCGCCCGGTCCAGCGACTGCACCGAAGCGGCCTCGGACGGTCCGTTGAAGGCGCGCGGCCGGCCGCGCTGGCGTTTTTCGATGGTTTCCATGGATCCATTCTTCCCCTGTTCGCCCAAGCAAGCAATGAAAAAGTTTTTCATCGATTTGCGAAGCGAATTCATGGAAAACAGAAAGGCCAATCAATTCAATTCACAAGAGCCGCTCTCTAGAAATGAAAAAATATTCTGAAAAAATTGAAAAGTAGTCGGCGCACTGGCATCATCGGCCATCAACAATTCCGTGGAGGCTGACATGGCCAAGATGCGCGCAGTCGACGCAGCGGTTCTCGTCCTCGAAAAGGAAGGCATTTCCTGTGCCTTCGGCGTGCCGGGTGCTGCGATCAACCCGCTTTATTCGGCGCTGAAGGCGAGGGGCAGTATCCGCCACATCCTTGCGCGGCACGTCGAGGCGGCTTCGCATATGGCCGAAGGATTTACCCGCGCCAGATCGGGCAATATCGGTCTGTGCATCGGCACTTCGGGTCCCGCCGGCACCGACATGATCACCGGCCTCTATTCGGCCGCTGCCGATTCCATCCCGATCCTCTGCATCACCGGGCAGGCGCCGCGGGCTCGCCTCAACAAAGAGGATTTCCAGGCTGTCGACATCGCCGCCATCGCCGCGCCCGTCGCCAAATGGGCTGTTACCGTCATGGAACCCTATCTGGTGCCGATGGCGTTGCAGAAGGCGTTCCATCTGATGCGCTCGTCGCGGCCGGGGCCGGTTCTCGTTGATCTGCCGGTCGATGTGCAACTGGCTGAGATCGAGTTCGACATCGATGCTTATGAGCCGCTGGTGCCGTTCAAGCCGGCAATGTCGCGCGCTCAGGCGGAGAAGGCCCTGAAAATGCTCAATGCGGCCGACAAGCCGCTGATCGTCGCCGGTGGCGGCATCATCAACGCCGATGCGTCGGACCTGTTGATCGAATTCGCCGAAGTCACCGGCGTGCCTGTCATTCCGACGCTGATGGGCTGGGGCGCGATCCCCGACGACCACCGCCTGATGGCTGGCATGTGCGGGCTGCAGACCTCGCACCGCTACGGCAATGCGACGATGCTCGAAGCCGATTTCGTATTAGGCATCGGCAACCGCTGGGCCAACCGCCACACCGGTTCGGTCGACGTCTACACCAAGGGCAAGAAATTCATCCACGTCGATATCGAACCGACGCAGATCGGCCGCGTCTTCGCGCCGGACCTTGGCGTCGTCTCGGACGCCGGTGCGGCGCTTAAAATGCTGCTCGACGTCGCCACCGAATGGAGGACGGCCGGGAAATTGCGCGACTGGTCGGGCTGGGCCGGCGAATGCCGGCAGCGCAAGAAGACGATGAAGCGCAAGACGCATTTCGACCAGGTGCCGCTGAAGCCGCAGCGCATCTACGAGGAGATGAACAAGGCGTTCGGCCGCGACACCACCTACGTCACCACGATCGGCCTGTCGCAGATCGCCGGGGCGCAGTTCCTGCATGTCTACAAGCCGCGCAACTGGATCAATTGCGGCCAGGCCGGGCCGCTCGGCTGGACATTGCCGGCGGCGCTCGGCGTTCGCGCCGCCGATCCGGACCGTACCATTGTCGCACTTTCCGGCGATTATGATTTCCAGTTCATGATCGAGGAACTGGCAGCCGGCGCGCAGCACAGACTGCCCTACATCCATGTCGTCGTGAACAATGCCTATCTCGGCCTGATCCGCCAGGCGCAGCGCGGGTTTTCGATGGATTTCGAAGTCAGCCTGGCCTTCGAGAACGTCAATCGACAGGGCGATGCCGAAGCTGGCTACGGCGTCGACCATGTCGCTGTCGCCGAGGCGATGGGCTGCAAGGCCGTCAGGGTGCGCAAGCCGGAGGAATTCGCCGGTGCCTTCGAGGAGGCGCAGCGCCTGATGAACGAGCACCAGGTTCCGGTTGTGCTCGAATTCATCCTCGAGCGCGTCACCAACGTTTCGATGGGCACCGAAATCGACAAGATCACCGAGTTCGAGGAGCTTGCCGAGCATCACGAAGACGCGCCGACGGCGATCGTCATGCTCGACTAGCTGTTTTATGAGGAATTACTGCCATGCCACGGTTTTCAGCCAATCTTTCGATGCTCTTTGGCGAGCACGACTTCCTCGACCGCTTCGATGCCGCCGCCCGAGCGGGCTTTAGGGGTGTCGAGTATATCGGTCCCTATGACCATGCGCCGGATGTCGTTGCGGCAAGGTTGAAGCAGAACGGGTTGACGCAGGTCCTGTTCAACCTGCCTGCCGGTGACTGGGCCAAGGGCGAGCGCGGCATCGCGATCCTGCCGGACCGCATCCCGGAGTTCCGGCAAGGCATTGCCAAGGTCGTCACCTACGCGCACGCGCTGGGTTGCGAGCAGGTCAATTGCCTCGCCGGCATCGCGCCGCAGGGCGTCGATCGCTCCGTGCTGGAAGACGTCTTCGCCGAAAATCTGGCTTTCGCGGCGGAAAAGCTGGAGCAGGCCGGCATCCGGCTGCTGATCGAGCCGATCAACACCCGCGATATCCCGGGCTTCTTCCTGAATTACTCGGACCAGGCGCTGGCGCTGATCGACCGCGTCGGCTCGAAGAACCTGTTCCTGCAATACGACATCTATCACATGCAGATCATGGAGGGGGATCTCGCCCGTACCATCGAGGCAAACCTCAACCGCATCGCGCATATCCAGCTTGCGGACAATCCTGGCCGTCATGAGCCGGGGACGGGCGAGATCAATTTTCCTTTTTTATACAAGCACATCGACAGGATCGGGTACCCCGGCTGGGTCGGGGCGGAGTACAAGCCGAAGGGCGGAACGGAAGCCGGGCTCGGGTGGTTTCGGGACGGGGCCGGGCAGGGGAGTGCGGCGGCATAGACGCTACGTATCGCACGTCGCGTTCCTGCGCGCCCCCCTCTGGCCTGCCGGCCATCTCCCCCACAAGGAGGGAGATTGGATGTCACCGCCGCTTTCGCCAATTTTCGAGGTCGGGAAAGTTTAAGGGCCGGAGCGCGAACTGCCGATCTCCCCGCTCGTGGGGGAGATGGCCAGCAGGCCAGAGGGGGCGCGCAGGAACGCCGCCTTAACAAGAAACGGAGAAAGACATGGAAACCATCGGCTTCATCGGACTCGGCATTATGGGCGCGCCGATGGCGGGGCATCTGCTCGGTGCCGGCTATCAAGTCTTCGCCAGCGACCACCGCTCGAAACCGCCGGCCGATCTCGTCGCCAAGGGTCTGAAGCCCGTCTCCGGCCACAACGCCGTTGCGAAAACGGCCGACATCGTCATCACCATGGTTCCGGATACGCCGCAGGTGGCCGATGTTCTGTTCGGCGACAATGGCGTCGCGTCCGGCTTGACCAAAGGCAAGCTGGTCATCGACATGAGCTCGATCTCGCCGATCGAGACCAAGGCATTTGCAAAAAAGATCAATGATCTCGGCTGCGACTATCTCGATGCGCCGGTGTCGGGCGGCGAGGTCGGCGCCAAGGCGGCTTCGCTGACGATCATGGTTGGCGGTGAGGAAAAAGCCTTCGAACGCGCCAGGCCCATCTTCGAGAAGCTTGGCAAGAACATCACTCTGGTCGGACCCAACGGCGTCGGCCAGACCACCAAGGTCGCCAACCAGATCGTCGTTGCGCTGACCATCGAGGCCGTCGCCGAAGCGCTTGTTTTTGCATCGAAAGCAGGCGCCGACCCGGCCAAGGTCAGGCAGGCGCTGATGGGCGGGCTCGCAAACTCGCGCATCCTGGAAGTGCATGGCGAGCGCATGATCAAGCGCACTTTCGCGCCCGGCTTCCGCATCGAACTCCACCAGAAGGACCTGAATCTCGCCCTTGAAGGCGCGAAAGCGCTCGGCGTCGCCCTGCCCAACACTTCAACGACGCAGCAATTGTTCAACTCGTGCGCGGCGAATGGCGGGTCAAAGGAGGATCATTCGGCGCTGGTCAGGGCTTTGGAAAGAATGGCGAACTTCCAGATTGGCTAGAGAGTTTGCTGGCTGCTGCCAGTCAATTTGAACTTACCGACATTGGCAGCTATCCGCTCAAGGGCTGGGACAAGCGTGCCGTTCTCGAACGCTTCGCTAAGAGCTCCGTCAACCCACCTTTCATCGGCCAAGTTGCTGGCGACCCGATAATGGATCTCTGTGACGTCCATGGAGGCCAGGGCTTCGGCGTTCTCCGGCAACCAACTCTCCCGGCCGGCGTTGACGTCGAGAAATTTTCCAAAATCGGCTGGATTCTCAAGGCCGTGGACAAGCTGGAATATGTCATCCATCACGGCGTGGTAGCGGTCGTTCGCCTCGTCATAAAACTCCGGCGGAGTGAGTGTTCTTAATGTGCCGATCGTACTCGCGAGAAGCGCGAGCCATTCTCCCTGGTTTGAAAACGCCTTTAACATACCAATCGCTCGATCAATCCGCCGAAAGAAACTTCCTCGCCGCATAAAGCGCCACCGCCGCCGCATTCGACACGTTGAGCGAGCGGATGGCGCCGGGCATGTCGAGCCGGGCCAGCGTCGTCACCGTCTCGCGCGTCTTCTGGCGCAGGCCCTTGCCTTCGGCGCCGAGCACCAGCGCTATTCTGTCGCCGGAAAAACTCTTTTCAAGCTCCGCCGGTCCATCCGAATCGAGACCGATGGTCTGGAATCCGGCATCGTGCAGCTGGCCGAGCGCATCGGCGAGGTTCTTTACCTCGATTTGGTCGATATGCTCGAGCGCGCCGGAGGCCGACTTCGCCAGCACGCCGGATTCCTGCGGGCTGTGGCGCGCCGTGGTGATCAGTGCGCCGGCACCGAAGGCCACCGCCGAGCGCAGGATCGCGCCGACATTGTGCGGATCGGTGATCTGGTCGAGCACCAGCACCAACCTGGTGTCGCCGAGCGCATCGAGGCGTTTCGGTTTCAGCGGCTCGGCCTCGATCAGCACGCCCTGGTGCACGGCATCCGAGCCGGTGACCTTGTCGATGTCCCTGGGTTCGACCAACTCCGCCTTGAAGGGCAAAGCGCCGAGATCGGCGATTGCCAGCCGCTCGGCAGCGTTGCGCGTCACCAGCATTTTCTTGATCTTGCGGCGCGGATTGTCGAGTGCGGCCCGCACCGTGTGCAGCCCGTAAAGCCGCACCAGCCCGTCCGCCGCGTTCTCCCCGGGCGGCACCGGCTGGCGTGGCCTGAACGCCGGCGCGCCGCCGCTCTTCTCGTCGCGATGCGCGCGGCGCAGCTTGGCGTAGTGGGTATCTTTCGGGGTCTTCGATTTGTTATCGTTGCTCATGGCGGCCTCTATAGCCGTGTCGTCCGGCGATGGATACAGCTGCACAAGGTGCTTGTCAGGCGAGGTGCGAAATTCAGCGCTTTTTGCCGGGCTGTTGTGGTTGACAGTTTTGGGCGCTGCCGCCATAAGGCGCTTCGCGGAAGGGCTGCTTTGGCGGCCGCGACGCGTCGATGCCTCGTTGCATGGCTCCGGCGGCAGACTGGAGAGGTGCCCGAGTGGTTAAAGGGGACGGACTGTAAATCCGTTGGCTATGCCTACGTTGGTTCAAATCCAACCCTCTCCACCACTGCCGGCCCGGAAGCCCTGAAACGCAGAGCGAGCGTCGGAGCGTATCCGATGCTTGACTGAAAGGCGCGGGTATAGCTCAGTGGTAGAGCAGCAGCCTTCCAAGCTGAATATGCGGGTTCGATTCCCGCTACCCGCTCCAGATTTCCCGCAGCCGCGGCGTCCCTCGCGCACGATCCCGAAGCAGGCACCGCCAAGTGAAGCGCTTTGCCGATAATTCAAAGTGTTGGTTGCGCGTCCAGACGGACGCGCAACGACCTCAATCCGTTGTTTTATGCATGTCGTTGTACCAAACCGCAGGGGGTGTTGGGCGACATGCCTTAACTCGCGAATTTGCTGAATATGGACGCGAGCTGGTTCTGCTGCGGCACTTGCCCGTTCGGCGTCAGCTGGTCGACAAGCCCTGGCAAGGCTGCGGACAGTTGCTTGAGCAGGTCCTGCTGGTTCAGCCCCGTCCTTTGCGCGATCTCCTGAATGATTTGTGGCCCGAGAGCGCTGCCCAGATCGCTGGGGTTGATCGGCTGGTTCTGACCGGTACCGACCCACGAATTGGCGACGTTGCCGTGGCCGGCGTCCTTCAGTTTGTCGAGCAGGCCGCCCAGACCGCCGAGCAGGCCGCCATCGGCAGATGCTGTTGTATCAGGCGGGACGGGGGCAGGGCTTTGCGTTGCCTCCGGCTGGGCGGAACTTCCACCGCTCAGCATTTTTCCCACCAAAAGTGCGCCGAGCGCGATCATCAGCGGCTTGGCGACGTTGCCGCCGGGAACGGCATTGTCAAACAGTCCCATTGTGGATCTCCATGTCAAATTGCCCGTCCGTCTCCGACAATGACGCATCCATGGCGAATTTCAAGCCGGTTTGAGCTTTCCGTAATCATGATTTTCAAGTTGGCTTGAGCTTTGCTTAATAATGTGGAAGTAATCGAGCGCGGGGAACGGAGAGGAAAAATGTCAATATTAAGCTGGATTATTCTCGGCGTCATCGCCGGCTTCATAGGCAGCAAGATCGTCAATAAAAGCGGGCAAGGCCTTGTGCTCGACATCGTGCTCGGGATTGTCGGGGCCATCGTCGGAGGGCTCATCTTCAGCGCGTTTGGCGCGTCGGGCGTTACCGGGCTCAACATCTATAGCCTGATCGTAGCCGTGGTCGGTGCCGTGGTTGTCCTCTGGGCCTATCATCAGTTCAGCGGCAAGAGGGCTCTATAGAAGCCGTCCGGCAGTTGCGTCGGCATTCGGGTGAATGCCGACCGCCTATCTGATCCTTCTGAGGATTTCGCGGATCAGCGTGTTGAGGCCGGCTTCCAGCCCTCTCACCATGATCGGCCATAGTTCCTCCAGCAATCGCTGCCATACGGCATCCCGCCCAATCCTCACCGGCAGATTTGGCATCGAGCTCATTGCCGCCGTCACGTCGCGGCGCAGCCGCTCGCCGCAGCCGCTTGCGCCGCTGATCGTCGGATCGAAAGGCAGCCGGGTGAAATCCCATTTTCCGCGTTGCTCGATGCCGAGATTGCTTTCGACCTCGGCGTGCGAGAGCACCGTTTTGGGCGTGACCTTGATGCGGTAATATTTGCAGAGTTCGGCGACAACCGCGGTCATCGCGTCCCACTGCGCCCTGGTCATCGGATAGCGGCCGGCATCGAACGGCCTTTCCTCCGCCCCGGCCATGCAACAGAGCGAAACCCCGATCGAGCCGCCGTTGCAGTTGAGCGTGTGCGCGGCATATCCCGGTTTTACCCGGCCGGAATTGAGCGCGATCGAAGGCCGGCCCCTGACCAGACGGCCATTCCCCTCGACCAGTATGTGATATGCATCCTTCTCGGTATCGCCGGCCGAATGCGAGCCCGCCGTCCAATGGCAAATGACGCGCCTCATCGCAACATTGGGCAACCACTCGGGCGGTAATGCCACAGAAATCCCCGCGACATAGGTTCGGTGACGGAGCACAGTATAGTTTCTTTGGCGACGGACGCGAAAACGAAACGATAATTTGGTTGAGCGTTTTCTAACGGTCAGCTATTCGTCGGCATCTCCAGCGACCACGTGTTCTTCATATTGCGGCAGGTCGTCGGTGATCGTGAACCACTTCGCCTTGGAGCCGACAAAGATGTGCTGCGTCGGGCGGATGGTCGGCTCGTCGACCAGGGTTCCCATGGCGACATGCACGAAGGCACCGCCGCGGACCACCGAATAGAGCAACGAGCCGCAAGTCTTGCAGTGCGCGTTATGGCCGGTTTCGTCGCCGAAGATCATGAGATTGTCCTCGCCCCTGGTCAGGCTCAGCCTGTCGCGTTCGATGCCGGCGAATGGCTTGAACGCCGAACCGGTGGTGCGCCGGCAGTTCGAGCAGTGGCAGTTCGCGGCATAGATGAACGCGTCCGCCACCGCATACTGAACGGCGCCGCACAGGCACTTTCCGGTGAGCGTGCGGTTGCTTGCATTCTGGTTGCTTTCCGGGCTTGCCATGCGCTTCTCCACTTCCGCTCTAGGCGACGACAGTCAACCGGCGCTTGCGCTCGTCGAGCGAGACGATTGTCAACCCGCTGGCCACCACCAGCAGGATACCGCAGATGGCCAGCGCATTCGGGAGTTGCCGGAATACCACCAGGCCCGAAATCACCGCCCAGACGGTGAAGCAATAGTAGAACGGCGCCACCACGCTGGTCGGCCCGACCCGATAGGCCATGAAGATGAAGAAGTGGCCGAAGATCAGGAACAGTCCGGCCCCCGCCATCAGCAGCAGGTGATGGGTTTCAGGCACGACCCACTGCTCGGAAAGCAGATGCGCGACGCCGGCGCCGGCGAGCACCACGACCACCGCGGAAATGGCAACAACCATCCCCGGCACCTCGGCGGCGACCTTGCGTCCCGCCAGATCGCGTGCCGCGGACAGAGCGGCATTGCCCAGCGCCAGCAGGGCGTAGACCGAAATCCCCTGCATCGTCGGTTGTGCCACCATCACCGCGCCGATAAAGCCAAGGCCGATCAGCGCCAGCCGCACCCCGCCGATCCGTTCGCCAAACAGGATCGAGGAGCCGACCAGCATCAGCAAGGGTGTGATCTGCCCAAGCGCGGTCGAATCGGCGATCTGCATGTTGGCGAGCGCCACCACGTAGCAAAGGATAGCACCCAGTTCGAGCAGGTTCCTGCGCAACACCTTCGCGTCGAGGATCAGCGGGATCTGCTTGCCATAGCCCAGCATGAACAGCAGCGGAATGCCCCACAATGTTGCCGCAGCGCCGCGCAGGAACAGCACCTCATAGGGCGGCAGTCCCGCGGTTGCGAGCTTCATCATCGTGTCGTTCACGATGTAGGACCCGGTCGAAACGACCATGAACAGCGGGCCTCGGATGGCAGTCGGGATGAAATGCATGGGCCGACGAAATCAGACCGGCGCAGCAGCGGCAATGGGCCAGCGGCAAGCGAACGGATTTCCAGCGGCAAGCGAACGGATTATGGCTTCAATTCACGTTGAGCGCTCCAGCCCGCGAAGCCAAGCGTGTCGGAAAAGCCTGCCATGCGCGGCCGACCACCAGGCCTGACACAAGCAGCGCCGAGAGAAAGGCGGTGGCCAGGTGGTCCGAGGGGCCCGAGACGAGCAGAATTCCGGCAGCGATCACGACAGCGCTTTCTTTCGCCGAAAATCCTGATTTTCCTAGAAACGCCAGCGGGATGGCAAGAGCCACGAAATCATAGATGAACGCGTAAGGCGAAGCGAGAATCGTCACGGTTGCGAGCGCTGCTGCCTTGACGTCGAACGCCACTTTTTGACGCCATATCCAGACAATGCCGGCGCTCAGAACTGCGATGAGCAGGCCCTGCGCGGTCCATGCGAGCGTCCAATTCCACCCAAGCGCGCGGACAAAACCGTAGAGGCTTTGAAGCTTGGAGAAGTCAGCCCTACCATCGACGAGAATGGTGCCGTTGACCTTGGCGGCGGCATCGAAGAAATCGGACCAAATCTCGGCGCCGAAGAGGCCGATGGAAAGCATGATCATGACGGTGGTGGAAACAGCGGCCCAACCGATCACTCGCCAAAAGCCTCCGGCGATGAGCGCAAGCGGGATCATCAGACCGAATTGCGGCTTATAGGTGAGCAGGCCGAAGCAGAGGCCGGCCAGCGCGGGGCGTTTTTCGATCGAGGCGATGGCTGCGCCAAGCAACGCAGCGGTAATGAAGCCGTTTTGGCCGACCACGGTATTCCAAAGCACGGGGGGCCAGGCCATGGCTGCCAGAATCGCAACGCGTGTGTTCCCGATCAGCCGTATGGCGGCGGCGTAGAGCGTTATCCCGGTCGCCATCCATGCAACCAATGCAGCCGGATAGGATAGCAACGCCAGTGCGGCGGTCACGATCAGGAAAGTCGGAGGATACTGCCATGAAAAATAGCCGTCGAAGGTAGCACCGCTTTCAGCGGTCGAGATGCTCTTGTGCAGGTCCCAATTATAGGCATCGGCGGCATGGCCTTGCAGGACAAGCTTGCCAGCCCCCCAGAATGCGATGAAGTCGGTCGCCAGCGGCCGCCCGTTTTCGTCGAACAGCCAGCTGCCGATCAATATCGAAATGCCAAGCACGCCGATGTAAGTGCAGATCAAGCCGCATATGGCCAGATAGATCAGACGTTGCAGGTTCTGCCCTGTCGCGATGGTGGCAATCCGCATGATGCTCATTTACCCGCAAGTGCCCAGGCGCCATTCTGCTCCAGTGTCATTAAGCCAGTCTCATTAAGGGAGTGTCATTAAGGGTTTGTGGCGCCTCCGGCCTTGGGTCGTGCCCATCTTACATTTCCGTCTTGCCATTCCCATATCGGCCACATCCCCTAAATCGGATCATGGGTTCGAACCGAGTGAGCCGCGCTCAGCCACAAGGCACTTGTGTTTTTCGGCCTTAGTCGCTAATCGCCCCGCATTCGACTGAACTGAAGGTCCAGGCCGTCCTTAGGCCGTCCAAGGAAAGAGACTATGGCAAAAGGTAAATTCGAGCGCACTAAGCCTCATGTGAACATTGGCACGATTGGTCACGTCGACCACGGCAAGACGTCGCTGACGGCGGCGATCACCAAGTATTTTGGCGAATACAAGCGCTACGACCAGATCGATGCGGCGCCGGAAGAAAAGGCACGCGGCATCACCATTTCGACGGCACACGTCGAATACGAGACGGCTGCCCGCCACTATGCCCATGTCGACTGCCCCGGCCACGCCGACTATGTGAAGAACATGATCACCGGTGCCGCGCAGATGGACGGCGCGATCCTGGTCGTGTCGGCCGCCGACGGCCCGATGCCGCAGACCCGCGAGCACATCCTTTTGGCCCGCCAGGTCGGCGTGCCGTCGATCGTGGTGTTCTTGAACAAGGTCGACCAGGTCGACGACGCCGAGCTGCTCGAGCTGGTCGAGCTCGAGGTGCGTGAGCTTTTGACCAAGAACGAGTTCCCCGGCGACGACATTCCGATCGTCAAGGGTTCGGCGCTTGCCGCACTTGAAGATTCTGACAAGAAGATCGGCGAGGACGCGATCCGCGAATTGATGGCGGCGGTCGATGCCTACATCCCGACGCCGGTTCGTCCGCTCGACAAGCCGTTCCTGATGCCGATCGAGGACGTGTTCTCGATCTCGGGCCGCGGCACGGTGGTGACCGGCCGCGTCGAGCGCGGCGTCGTCAAGGTCGGCGAGGAGCTGGAGATCATCGGCATCCGTCCGACCACCAAGACGACCTGCACGGGCGTCGAGATGTTCCGCAAGCTGCTCGACCAGGGCCAGGCCGGCGACAACATCGGCGCGCTGTTGCGCGGTGTCGACCGTGAAGGCGTCGAGCGCGGCCAGGTTCTGGCCAAGCCCGGCACCGTCAAGCCGCACAAGAAGTTCGTCGCCGAAGCCTACATCTTGACCAAGGACGAGGGCGGCCGTCACACGCCGTTCTTCACCAACTACCGTCCGCAGTTCTATTTCCGCACGACGGACGTAACCGGCATCGTGTCGCTGCCGGAAGGCACCGAGATGGTGATGCCGGGCGATAACATCACCGTCGATGTCGAGCTGATCGTGCCGATCGCCATGGAAGAGAAGCTGCGCTTCGCCATCCGTGAAGGCGGCCGCACCGTCGGTGCCGGCATCGTCGTCACCATCAAAGAGTAATCAACGCCGGCGTTGCCGGTCGAGATCGAATGCGAAAGGGCGGTCTTCGGGCCGCCTTTTTGATTCGAATAGATTAACCGCCTTGCTTCAAATCCTGTTGCAAGCGCCTCTGCCGTAACTAGTATAGGTTGCATCGAGGGGGCTGCCCGAATGGTTCCATGGCGCCGTTTGCATAGTCAGGCATTGTGGTCGTTAGGACTGATCTGCCTGGTGTCGTTGCTCGCCATGGGCCACGCCGCCTTCGCAGCCGATGCCAAGAAATCCACGCCGGAAAAATCCACGCCGGATCTCGGCCCGACGATGCGGTTCGTCGTCGTCCGCAGCAGCGCGCCGGGCTGCGAGCCGACCTGTCCGGAATGGATATCGGCGGAAGGCTCGATAGAAGCCGGCACGCCGGCTCTGTTCAAACGCACGCTGAAGGCGCTTGGCGGCCGAAAGCTGCCGATCGTCGTCGATTCCCCCGGCGGCAATGTCGAAGCGGCGCTGACACTTGGTCGCCTGATCCGCAAGAACAAGCTCGATATCGCCGTCGGCAAAACCCGGTTCGTCGGCTGTCTGCCAAATGTGAAAAACTGCAAGGAAAACGACGGCAAGGGCGCCCGTTATTTTGGCAATGCCTATGCCGACGGCGCCATCTGCAATTCCGCCTGTCCGTTGATGTTTTCCGGTGGCATCCGGCGCGTGGTCGGGGAATGGGCCTTTCTCGGCGTCCATCAGATCACCACGACCTATATCCGGACGAAATTGCTGTACCGCACCACCTACCGCGTGGTGAAGGGTAAGAAGAAGATCCTCAACACCAAGGTCGTCAGCCGGAAGAACGCCGGCAGCTACAAGACCTACGAGATGAACAAGCCGCTGGAGCGGAAGCTGGCGGCCTATCTGAAGGAGATGGGCGTCGGCCTGGGCGTGCTCGAGACCATGAAAGGCACGCCGGCCAGCAGCATCCAGCAACTGGTTCCCTACGACATGCTGCAAATGAATCTCGTCACCAGCTTGGATGCCGTCGACCTGCTGACCGCGCCAACCCTATGCAAATCCGATCCGTTGCCGGCGAGTTGCAGGGAGCTGCCGGCGCCGGCGAATATCGCGAAGCCGGCCGGCGAAGTGGTGGCGAACGCCGGGCCTGCACCCGCAGGGCACGAAACCACGCGGCCGAAGGAGGCCGCAGACATGCGCTTCGTCCTGGTCCGCGGCAGCAATCCGCTTTGCAATCCCAACTGCCCGGAATGGATCTCGGCCGAAGGCACAATTACCGCCGACACGCCCGAAAAACTGCGCCAACTGCTGGACGGCGTCGGCGACCGGCGTCTGCCCATCGTCATCAACTCGCCGGGTGGTGATGTGCTCGGTGCTTTGGCGGCCGGAAGGCTGATCCGCGAACGCAAGCTCGACGTCACCGTGGCGCGGACGGATTTCATTGGCTGCGAACCGCGGCAGGCCGACTGCACGGCCGAAGACGGCGTCTATAACGGACTGACGGTCGATGCCGGCGGCGCGTGCGGCTCGGCCTGTCCGATCATGCTCGCCGGCGGTGTCAAACGCCTCGTCGGCCCGCGCGCACAGCTGAGCGTGCATTCGGTAGGGCAGGAGCAAAAGGTCAAGGCCTATCTCGAGGACATGGCCATCGGCCCCGGTCTGTTTGCCGCAATTCAGCTGAATTCAGTCGAACGGCAGCTCGAACTCGACAGGATGCTGAAATACGGGCTGACAACCGGGCATCAATCGGCAGACGAATTGACAGGCCCCGGCATCTGCAGATCGGAGCCACAGCCCGAGAACTGCCGCGAAGCCTCGGGCGCCAAGGCTCAGGCCAGCACGCCGGTCAAATCGTAAGGCGGGCTTGATAGCTGCGAGCTGATCGTGCCGATCGCCATGGACGAGAAGCTGCGCTTCGCCATCCGTGAAGGCGGCCGCACCATCGGTGCTGGCGTCGTCGTCACCATTATAGAGTGATCGGCGCCGGCATTGCCGGTCGAGATCGGATGCGAAAGGGCGGTCTTCGGGCCGCCTTTTTCGCTTACTGACTCGAGGCAGAACAATCTTGCGCGGGTGTTTCAAAGCTATTGCAACCACCATTGCCGCAACTATTATAGGTTGCATCAAGGGGGCTTTTGCCAAGCGTGGTTTCGGGACGCCGTTTAGATAGCGTGGCAAGGTGGTGGCGCGGGCTGCTGGTTATTGCCATGGCGATGGCTGCCTTCGCCGCAAAGGCCGAGGATGTCTTCCCGAAATGGTCCGATCCGACGACTTGGACCGATCCGAAGCTATTATCCGATGATCTCTCGCCGATGCGATTCGTCGTCGTGCGCAGCAACGCGACCGGCTGCGAGTCTAACTGTCCGGAATGGATTTCGGCAGAAGGCGCCATCGAAGCGGGCACGCCAGCGCAGCTCAAGCGCATATTGAAGACGCTCGGCCGCCGCAAACTGCCCATCATCGTCAATTCCCCGGGCGGCAATGTCGATGCTGCGCTCCAGCTTGGTCGAATAATCCGCAAAAACAAGCTCGATATCGCCGTGGGTACGACCAAGTTTTCCGATTGTTGGCCCGGGATGAAAGATTGCCGGGCCAATGACGGCAAGGGCGCAGCATATTTCGGCATTGCGTCTGACGGGGGTGCCATGTGCAACTCCGCATGTCCGCTGATGTTTGCCGGAGGCGTCGGACGCGTGGTCGGCGGTTGGGCCTATCTAGGCGTCCATCAGATCACTACGACCTATTTCCGCACAACACGGCACTATCGAACCACCTATCGAGTTGTGCGGGGCAAAAAATATAGGATCACCACAGAAACCATCACTCAAGACAATGCCGGCTACAAGACCTATGAGATGAGCAAGGCGCTTGAGAGGAAACTTTCGGCCTATCTCAGGGACATGGGTGTCGGACGGGGCCGCGAGGCGGCGACTTGTTCAGCGCTCTGGCGATGGGGCGACTTATCCGTGAAAAGAAGCTCGACGTCGCCGTTGCCCGTACCGATTTCGTTGGCTGCGACCCGGAAGAGTGGAATTGCTTGGCCAAAGATGGCGCCTATGCCGGAGTGGCCAGCGATGCGAAAGGCGACTGCGATTCGGCCTGCGCGCTGATGCTGGCTGGGGGCGTCAGGCGGCTTGTCGGTCCACGGGCGCTACTCAGCCTTTACCTGATGGGACAAGCCCAGCTGATCAAGGCTTACCTTGACGAGATGGCAATCAACCGTGATCTGTTCATGACGCTTCAGCGCATTTCGGTCGAGCGTCAGCTCGAACCTGACGTGATGCTGAGGGCCGGACTGACGACTGGGCCGCAATCAGTGGACGAGCTGACCGGTGCCACCCTGTGCAGATCGGTGCCGAAGCCTGACAATTGCCGCGTGGTGCTCTCGCCCAATGCGCAGGCCGAGGCGCCCGCCAAATTGTAGGGGCGCGTCGGTTTCGGAAGCTGGCCATCGAGACAGGTTGAGCGATGCTGGATGTTTCCGCTATCGTCCGGCGTGGTAGAAGACCAGCCAGGCGAGGGATCGCAAATGAGCCAGGACGTCCCGACATTGTTCGAATGGGCCGGCGGCACCGAAGCGCTGAACCGCCTGACCCAGACCTTCTACGACAACGTCTCTCGGGATCCCATTGTCGGGCCGGTGTTCAAGCATATGTCGGCGGACCATCCGGCCCACGTCGCGGCCTTCATCGGCGAAGTTTTCGGTGGACCGAAAACCTACAGCGAAAAGCATGGCGGCCATCGCGAAATGGTGATGCATCACCTCGGCAAGCATCTGACGGAGGAGCAGCGCCGGCGCTGGATCAATCTCCTCGCCGACGCCGCCGACGAGATCGGGCTGCCTGACGATCCCGAATTCCGCTCGGCCTTCATGGCCTATATCGAATGGGGATCGCGGCTGGCCAAGATGAACTCCAACAAAGGTCCGACCTGCGATCCCGAGACGGAACCAATGCCGGTCTGGGGTTGGGGCGTGCCGGGCGGCCCCTACAAGCCGCCTTCGGGAAACTGACCGGGCGCGAATCGGTCGAAAACCCTGCCGGCCAGGAAAACGGGTGGCTATGGAGGTCTCGGTCCTCCAGGCTAACGGTTTAAAGTCGCCGTCGACTGGCGGGGCCTCACTAAAAACCGGAGACTTTGCGATGAGATCGGAAGGCAAGAAAAATTCAGGCAGCACCTTTGACGGCAACCGCGGAACCCGAAACCCGTTCGGTGTCATGGATGTCCCCACTCCCGACGACGAGGAGGTGTCGGCGTTCGCCGCCGGCGTAAAACTGGAGGGAGCTGCAAGCGATGAAAACGCCGAAGCCTGGGGCACCGAAAGCGACCGCGACCGCAACGACACCATCGAAGGCAGGTGGTCCAGCCGATGGAACGGCGGTGCCGACCCCACGATTCCAGGCGATAGCAAGGGTAAATGGAAGTCTGGCCGGGGCGAGCTGAAGACCGCGGGAGAGAGAGTTTACCTACTGTTCGATTGGCATGATGGCGTGCGCAAGGGGCTCATCGACGCGCGGCGCGTCAGTGCGAAAGGGCTGGTTGGAAAATATATCAATCTGACCGACCCAAAAATCGTGCGTCCCTGGGTCGGTTTGGTCGTCAGCAATCAACGGATCGACGGGAAATGGCCGGGAGGACGCCTGGACTTTCGAAGATGAAGGCTGGGCAGCGCACGTCGCTCTTTACAGAGCGCGCGGAAGCTTTTAGGAAGCGCCTGCTGCGCCGACATGCGCATACGGGCATAGCTCAGTTGGTAGAGCGGCGGTCTCCAAAACCGCAGGTCGTAGGTTCGAGCCCTGCTGCCCGTGCCATTCCTTCGAATGGATACCTAAAAAACGATTCTTTTGCAGCGCAGCCTTTGAAAACCGGCTTGTGACTTGCCATATAGCATAAGTTGCGGCATAAGGGCCGCATAGCCGGGACGGGACGACTGGATGGTTCCGAGGCGGCGTTTGGTCATAAAGCGGACACTTGCCACTTGCGTGGATCAAGAATCGGTTTTATGTAGACGAAACAGACACGCGACGCGTGGAGCTGGGAAGCCGGCTTTACGCGTCTGATTTGCATGGGCGAAATGATTGCGCTGATTCGGCGCGAACGCACGCTCAAGCGGCACGTCCCGGCCATCGGGATCATCCAGGAGACCCGGCCAACGGGTCTTGCAGACAGAGCGGCATATGGCTTCGAAAACCACAAATCCTTTCACCTTTCTCCAGCAGGTTCGCGCGGAGACTGCCAAGGTCACTTGGCCGTCGCGGCGCGAAACGGTGATCTCGACGGTGATGGTCCTTGTGTTCGCGGTCATCGCGATGATCTTTTTCTTTACCGCAGACGTGGCCATGGGCTTTGCGGTCGAAAAAATCCTCGGCCTCGGACAGTAAGTCCGGCGATTACGGAGAAGTCTTAAAATGACCGCGCGGTGGTACATCGTCCACGCCTACTCGAACTTTGAAAAGAAGGTCGCCGAGGACATCGAGAACAAGGCCAAGCAGAAGGGCCTGTCCGCCGACATCGAGCAGATCGTGGTGCCGACCGAGAAGGTCGTCGAGATCCGCCGCGGCCGCAAGGTCGATGCCGAGCGCAAGTTCTTTCCGGGCTATGTGCTGTTGAAGGCCAATCTGACCGATGCCGTGTTCTCGCTCGTCAAGAACACGCCGAAGGTCACCGGGTTCCTGGGCGACTCCAAGCCGGTGCCGATCACCGAAGCCGAAGCCCAGCGTATCCTGAACCAGGTTCAGGAAGGCGTCGAGCGGCCGAAGCCGTCGGTGACGTTCGAGATCGGCGAAGCGATCCGCGTTTCGGATGGACCATTCGCGTCGTTCAACGGTTTCGTCCAGGAAGTGGACGAGGAGCGGGCGCGGCTCAAGGTGGAAGTATCGATCTTCGGGCGCGCCGTGCCGGTCGATCTGGAATTCGGACAGGTCGAGAAGGGCTGATCCGAAATCCCTGCACCGGTTTCGGCGGCAGGGAAGGCGGCGCGGAGATCGCGCGGCCAAAACGGGTGGGAGGCGAATGCGGCTTTAGCCGGCCGCGCGGACCGCACCACCAGACTGCAACCGCCGGCAAGACCGGCATGAGAAAAGGCAGGAAGAGAGATGGCTAAGAAAATTGCAGGCCAGCTCAAGCTCCAGGTTTCCGCGGGATCGGCGACGCCGTCGCCCCCGATCGGCCCGGCGCTTGGTCAGCGTGGCATCAACATCATGGAGTTCTGCAAGGCGTTCAACGCGCAGACCCAGGAAATGGAAAAGGGCTCGCCGGTTCCGGTCGTCATCACCTACTACCAGGACAAGTCGTTCACCTTCGTCATGAAGACGCCGCCGGTGAGCTACTTCCTGAAGAAGGCCGCGAACCTGAAGTCGGGCTCGAAGGAGCCGGGCAAGGTCAAGGCCGGCACGATCGGCCGCGACAAGGTGCGCGCCATCGCCGAGCAGAAGATGAAGGATCTGAACGCAAACGACGTCGAGGCGGCCATGCGCATGGTCGAGGGCTCCGCCCGCTCGATGGGTCTGGAAGTGGTGGGCTGAGATCATGGCAAAGATTGCAAAGCGTGTATCGCAGACCCGCGAAGGCATCGATCCCAACAAGGCTTACGCTTTGGGTGAGGCGCTGAAGCTGCTCAAGGATCGCTCCTCGGTGAAGTTCGACGAGACCATCGAAGTCGCGATGAACCTCGGCGTCGACCCCCGCCATGCCGACCAGATGGTCCGCGGCGTGGTCAACCTGCCGAACGGCACCGGCCGCAGCGTTCGCGTCGCCGTGTTCGCGCGCGGTGACAAGGCCGAGGAGGCCAAGGCCGCCGGCGCCGACATCGTCGGAGCCGAGGATCTGGTCGACATCGTCCAGAAGGGCACGATCGACTTCGACCGCTGCATCGCCACGCCGGACATGATGCCGCTGGTCGGCCGTCTCGGCAAGGTGCTCGGCCCGCGCGGCATGATGCCGAACCCGAAGGTCGGCACCGTCACCACCGACGTGGCCGCCGCCGTGAAGGCATCGAAGGGCGGCGCCGTCGAGTTCCGCGTCGAGAAGGCCGGCATCGTTCATGCCGGCGTCGGCAAGGTCTCGTTCGACGTCAAGGCGCTGGAAGAGAACGTCCGCGCCTTCGCCGATGCGGTGACCAGGGCAAAGCCGGCTGGTGCCAAGGGCAATTACGTCAAGAAGGTGTCGGTCACCTCGACGATGGGCCCGGGCCTCAAGCTCGACGTCTCGACGCTCGCAGCGTCCTGATACGAACAATTGGATCGGCCGCTAAGACGCTGATCCGTGAAAGAATTCCGGGCCTCCGACCTGTCGGCGGCCCGGTACCGGAAGTCGAAAGGCTTCCGGACATCCTGTCCGAGATTGCAGGCGGCCCCCAAGCCTTAGGTGATGTGGGCCTTAATTCATGTGGGCCTGCATGAGACGGGTGAAGACCGGACAAAGGAGCGAACGCTCCAATGAAAGGTTCGAACCGTGTTTGCCTTTTGTCTGCGCACCGTCCGGCTTGCCGGCAGGTGTGGCGAAAGGGGGCAGGATCCTCGAGCGTCGTTCGGGAGATCCGTTACTGGATGGCCCGGCCGGCAAAAGGCAACCCGACGCCTGTCCTTCGTAGAGGGCAGGGGTCAACTGGAGATAGGCAGTGGACAGAGCGGAAAAACGCGAACTCGTCACGGGCCTGAATGATGCGTTCTCAAGCGCTGGTTCAGTCGTCGTGGCCCACTACGCCGGTATCACCGTCGCGCAAATGAACGACCTTCGGTCGAAAATGCGCGCCGCCGGTGGCACCGTCAAAGTCGCGAAGAACCGTCTCGCCAAAATCGCTCTTCAGGGCACGGACTCCGCATCGATCATCGAGCTGTTCAAGGGACAGACGCTGATCGCCTATTCGGAGGATCCGATTGCGGCGCCGAAGGTCGCGTCCGATTTCGCCAAGGGAAATGACAAGCTCGTCATTCTCGGCGGCGCAATGGGCACCACCTCGCTCAACGCCGACGGTGTGAAGGCACTCGCCACACTTCCGTCGCTCGATGAGCTGCGCGCCAGGCTGGTTGGCATGATCGCCACGCCGGCAACCCGGATCGCCCAGATCGTCAATGCGCCTGCGGCTTCGGTCGCGCGCGTCATCGGCGCTTACGCCCGGAAGGACGAGGCGGCATGAGGCCGTTCCTCGCTATCACAAACACACGTTCGAACCTTATGAAGGAACATTGCAATGGCTGATCTGGCAAAGATCGTAGACGACCTTTCGAAGCTGACCGTCCTCGAGGCGGCCGAGCTGTCGAAGCTTCTTGAAGAAAAGTGGGGCGTTTCCGCCGCTGCTCCGGTGGCGGTTGCCGCTGCTGGCGGCGCCGCGGCCGCTGCTGCTCCGGTCGAGGAAAAGACGGAATTCGACGTCGTCCTCACCGAAGCAGGCGCTCAGAAGATCAACGTCATCAAGGAAGTTCGCGCCATCACCGGTCTTGGCCTCAAGGAAGCCAAGGACCTGGTCGAGGCGGCTCCGAAGCCGGTCAAGGAAGCCGTTTCCAAGGCCGACGCGGACAAGTTCAAGGCCCAGCTGGAAGCAGCCGGCGCCAAGGTCGAACTGAAGTAAGCGTTGAGTACCGGCGGACGGCGTCGCGCCGTCCGCCACTCCCTTCACGTCGAGGGGAGGCTCATGGCGCGAAGAGTGCGAAAACCTCTTTCCTGAGGGCCGCAAACCGGCCTTCAGGAAACGGGTTTTCTCCCGTTTCTGGCCCACCGCCAATTGGTGGTGGGTGAAAAGACAAGAAGCCGCCGACAGGCGGCGGGCAACAAGACAGGGCCGCCGAGGTGGCCCGAGATGCAAGGCGAGCCGCGGCGAGGCTCGTCCCGAGAATTGAGCTAAGGAGCGACGATGGCCCAGACCCAGACTTTCAATGGCCGCAGACGCGTACGCAAATTTTTCGGAAAGATCCCGGAAGTTGCGGAGATGCCGAACCTGATCGAGGTTCAGAAGGCATCCTATGACCAGTTCCTGATGGTGGAGGAGCCCAAGGGTGGGCGTCCTGACGAGGGGCTGCAGGCAGTTTTCAAGTCGGTCTTCCCGATTTCCGATTTTTCCGGCTCCTCGATGCTGGAATTCGTGAAATACGAGTTCGAAGGACCGAAATTCGACGTTGACGAATGCCGTCAGCGCGACCTGACCTATGCGGCGCCGCTCAAGGTGACGCTGCGCCTCATCGTGTTCGATATCGACGAGGATACCGGCGCGAAGTCGATCAAGGACATCAAGGAGCAGGACGTCTACATGGGCGACATGCCGCTCATGACCTTGAACGGCACCTTCATCGTCAACGGCACCGAGCGCGTCATCGTCTCGCAGATGCACCGTTCGCCGGGCGTCTTTTTCGACCATGACAAGGGCAAGTCGCACTCGTCCGGCAAGCTTCTGTTTGCCGCGCGGGTCATTCCCTACCGCGGCTCGTGGCTCGACATCGAGTTCGATAGCAAGGACGTCGTGCACGCCCGTATCGACCGCCGCCGCAAGATTCCGGTGACGTCGCTGCTGATGGCGCTCGGCATGGACGGCGAAGAGATCCTGTCGACCTTCTACAACAAAATCACCTACAAGCGCGCCGGCGACCATTGGCGCATTCCCTTCAACGTCGAGCGTTTCCGCGGCCTCAAGGCCGTTGGTGACCTGGTTGACGCCGACACCGGCGAGGTCGTCGTCGAGGCCGGCAAGAAGATCACTGCCCGCCAGGCCAGGGCGCTTGGCGAAAAAGGTCTCAAGGCGATCAAGGCGACCGACGAGGATCTGCTCGGCAACTACCTTGCCGAGGACATCGTCAACTATGGCACCGGCGAGATTTTCCTCGAAGCCGGCGACGAGATCGATGAAAAGACGCTGAAAGTGCTTCTCGGCACCGGCGATGACGAGATCAAGGTTCTCGACATCGATCACGTCAATGTCGGCGCTTATATCCGCAACACGCTCAACGTCGACAAAAACGAGAGCCGCCAGGACGCGCTGTTCGACATCTACCGCGTCATGCGCCCCGGTGAGCCGCCGACGCTCGAGACCGCCGAAGCCATGTTCAACTCGCTGTTCTTCGACAGCGAGCGCTATGATCTTTCGGCCGTCGGCCGCGTCAAGATGAACATGCGCCTCGAGCTCAAGGCCGAGGATACCGTGCGCGTGCTGCGCAAGGACGACATCCTGGCCGTGGTCAAGACGCTGGTCGAACTGCGCGACGGCAAGGGCGAGATCGACGACATCGACAATCTCGGCAACCGCCGCGTGCGCTCGGTCGGCGAGCTGATGGAGAACCAGTACCGCGTCGGCCTGCTGCGCATGGAGCGCGCGATCAAGGAACGTATGTCCTCGATCGAGATCGACACGGTGATGCCGCAGGACCTGATCAACGCCAAGCCGGCGGCTGCCGCCGTGCGCGAGTTCTTCGGTTCCTCGCAGCTGTCGCAGTTCATGGATCAGACCAACCCGCTGTCGGAGATCACCCACAAGCGCCGCCTGTCGGCGCTTGGACCTGGCGGCCTGACCCGCGAGCGTGCCGGGTTCGAGGTGCGCGACGTGCACCCGACGCATTACGGCCGCATCTGCCCGATCGAGACGCCGGAAGGCCCGAATATCGGCCTGATCAACTCGCTTGCGACCTTCGCGCGTGTCAACAAATACGGCTTCATCGAGAGCCCGTACCGCAAGATCGTCAACGGCAAGCTGACCAATGAGGTCGTCTACCTGTCGGCTATGGAAGAGGCCAAGCACCACGTCGCGCAGGCCAATGCCGAGCTCGACAAGAATGGTCATTTCGTCGACGAATTCGTCATTTGCCGTAACGCCGGCGAAGTGATGATGGCGCCGCGCGAAAACGTCGATCTGATGGACGTGTCGCCGAAGCAGATGGTGTCGGTGGCCGCGGCCCTGATTCCGTTCCTTGAGAACGACGACGCCAACCGCGCGCTGATGGGCTCGAACATGCAGCGTCAGGCCGTGCCGCTGGTGCGCGCCGAAGCGCCGTTCGTCGGCACCGGCATGGAGCCGATCGTCGCCCGTGACTCGGGCGCCGCCATCGGCGCCCGCCGCGGCGGCATCGTCGACCAGGTGGACGCGACGCGTATCGTCATCCGCGCCACGGAAGATCTCGATCCCGGCAAGTCCGGCGTCGATATCTACCGGCTGATGAAGTTCCAGCGTTCGAACCAGAACACCTGCATCAACCAGCGTCCGCTGGTGCGCATGGGCGACCGGGTCAACAAGGGCGACATCATCGCCGACGGCCCGTCGACCGAGCTCGGTGATCTGGCCCTCGGCCGCAACGTGCTGGTCGCGTTCATGCCGTGGAATGGCTACAACTACGAGGATTCCATCCTCTTGTCCGAGCGCATCGTCGCCGACGACGTCTTCACCTCGATCCACATCGAGGAGTTCGAAGTCATGGCCCGCGACACCAAGCTCGGGCCGGAGGAGATCACGCGCGATATCCCGAACGTCTCGGAAGAAGCGCTGAAGAACCTCGATGAGGCCGGCATCGTCTACATTGGTGCGGAAGTGCAGCCGGGCGACATCCTGGTCGGCAAGATCACGCCGAAGGGCGAAAGCCCGATGACGCCGGAAGAAAAGCTGCTGCGCGCCATCTTCGGTGAAAAGGCCTCGGACGTGCGCGATACCTCCATGCGCATGCCTCCGGGAACCTTCGGCACCGTCGTCGAAGTGCGCGTCTTCAACCGCCACGGTGTCGAGAAGGACGAGCGCGCCATGGCGATCGAGCGCGAGGAGATCGAACGCCTCGCCAAGGACCGCGACGACGAGCAGGCGATCCTCGACCGTAACGTCTATTCGCGCCTTTCCGACGTTCTCGTCGGCAAGGAGGCGATTGCCGGGCCGAAGGGCTTCAAGAAGGGCTCGAAGCTGTCGAAGGACACGCTCGACGAGTATCCGCGTTCGCAGTGGTGGCAGTTTGCCGTGGAGAACGAAAAGCTCCAGAGCGAACTGGAAGCCCTGCGTGGCCAGTACGACGATTCCAAGAAGGCGCTCGAGCAGCGCTTCATGGACAAGGTCGAGAAGGTGCAGCGCGGCGACGAGATGCCTCCGGGCGTCATGAAGATGGTCAAGGTCTTCGTGGCCGTGAAGCGCAAGATGCAGCCCGGCGACAAGATGGCCGGCCGGCACGGCAACAAGGGTGTCGTGTCGCGGATCGTTCCGGTCGAGGACATGCCTTTCCTCGAGGACGGCACGCATGCCGACATCGTGCTCAACCCGCTGGGTGTGCCGAGCCGCATGAATGTCGGCCAGATCCTGGAAACGCATCTGGGCTGGGCTTGCGCCGGAATGGGCAAGAAGATCGGCGATCTGATCGATGCGTACAAGACGGCGGGCGACATCAAGCCGCTGCGCAAGACGCTTGAGAGCTTCATGCCGGCCAATGACCGCAACGAGCCGGTCCGCGAATATGACGACGAGAGCATCGTTCGCCTCAGCGAGCAGATGCGCCGCGGCGTCTCCATCGCGACACCGGTGTTCGACGGCGCGCACGAGGCCGACATCAACATCATGCTGGAGCAGGCGGGCCTGCACACCAGCGGTCAGTCGCAGCTCTATGACGGACGCACCGGCGAACCGTTCGATCGCAAAGTGACGATGGGCTACATATATATGCTCAAGCTTCACCACCTTGTGGACGACAAGATCCACGCGCGTTCGATCGGGCCGTACTCGCTCGTTACCCAGCAGCCGCTGGGCGGCAAGGCGCAGTTCGGTGGCCAGCGCTTTGGCGAGATGGAGGTCTGGGCGCTTGAAGCGTACGGCGCCGCCTACACGCTGCAGGAGATGCTGACGGTGAAGTCGGATGACGTCGCCGGCCGCACCAAGGTCTACGAGGCGATCGTCAGAGGCGACGACACATTCGAGGCCGGCATCCCCGAGAGCTTCAACGTTCTCGTTAAGGAAATGCGGTCTCTCGGCCTCAATGTCGAGTTGGAGAACACCAAGCTCGACGACAACCCGATCCGGCTGCCCGACGCGGCCGAGTAAGCAAGACGTCCGGCCGCGGCCTTCCCGCGACCGGACGCACCAAATTCTCGGCCGATGGCCGATCAAGTCGGCGGGCGTTTGGCCCGCGCTAGATGCAAGGGGTTTTCGAGGACCCCGAAAAGGAGAACGGCATGAACCAAGAGGTCATGAATCTCTTCAACCCCCAGGCGCCTGCGCAGGTGTTCGATTCCATCCGGATCTCGCTTGCCAGCCCTGAGAAGATTCTGTCCTGGTCATTCGGCGAGATCAAGAAGCCGGAGACCATCAACTACCGCACCTTCAAGCCGGAGCGTGACGGCCTGTTCTGCGCGCGCATTTTTGGTCCGATCAAGGACTATGAGTGCCTGTGCGGCAAGTACAAGCGCATGAAGTACAAGGGCGTCATCTGCGAGAAGTGCGGCGTCGAAGTCACGCTGTCGCGCGTCCGCCGCGAGCGCATGGGCCATATCGAGCTGGCGGCACCGGTCGCCCACATCTGGTTCCTGAAGTCGCTGCCGTCGCGCATCGGCACGCTGCTCGACATGACCCTGAAGGACATCGAGCGGGTCCTTTACTTCGAGAACTACATCGTCACCGAACCCGGCCTCACCGCGCTGAAGGAGCACCAGCTGCTCAGCGAGGAAGAGTACATGATGGCCGTCGACGAATATGGCGAGGATAGTTTCACCGCCATGATCGGCGCCGAGGCGATCCACGACCTGCTGGCCGGCATGGACCTCGAGAAGATCGCCGGCGATCTGCGTTCGGAACTGGCTTCGACCACCTCCGAGCTCAAGCAGAAGAAGTATCTGAAGCGTCTCAAGGTCGTCGAGAACTTCATGGAATCCGGCAACCGTCCGGAATGGATGATCATGAAGGTGGTTCCGGTGATCCCGCCGGATCTGCGTCCGCTTGTCCCGCTGGACGGCGGCCGTTTCGCTACGTCGGATCTGAACGACCTCTACCGCCGCGTCATCAACCGCAACAACCGCTTGAAGCGGCTGATCGAGCTGCGCGCGCCCGGCATCATCGTGCGCAATGAAAAGCGCATGCTGCAGGAAGCCGTCGATGCGCTGTTCGACAATGGCCGCCGCGGCCGCGTCATCACCGGCGCCAACAAGCGTCCGCTGAAGTCGCTGTCCGACATGTTGAAGGGCAAGCAGGGCCGGTTCCGCCAGAACCTGCTCGGCAAGCGCGTCGACTATTCCGGCCGCTCGGTCATCGTCACCGGTCCCGAGCTCAAGCTGCACCAGTGCGGCCTGCCGAAGAAGATGGCGCTCGAGCTGTTTAAGCCCTTCATCTACGCCCGTCTCGACGCCAAGGGTTACTCCTCGACCGTCAAGCAGGCGAAGAAGCTGGTCGAAAAGGAGCGTCCGGAGGTCTGGGATATCCTCGACGAGGTCATCCGCGAGCATCCGGTGCTGTTGAACCGCGCGCCGACGCTGCACCGCCTCGGCATCCAGGCGTTCGAGCCGATCCTGATCGAAGGCAAGGCGATCCAGCTTCACCCGCTGGTCTGCACGGCCTTCAACGCCGACTTCGACGGCGACCAGATGGCGGTCCACGTGCCGCTGTCACTGGAAGCGCAGCTCGAGGCTCGCGTGCTGATGATGTCGACCAACAACATCCTGCACCCGGCTTCCGGCGCGCCGATCATCGTCCCGTCGCAGGACATGGTTCTCGGTCTCTACTATCTGTCGATCGTCAACCAGAACGAGCCGGGCGAGGGCATGGTGTTTGCCGATATGGGCGAGCTCCAGCATGCGCTCGAGACCAAGGCGGTAACGCTGCATTCCAAGATCAAGGGGCGCTTCCGCACGGTCGACGCCGACGGTAAGGTCGTATCGAAGATCCACGACACCACGCCTGGCCGCATGATCATCGGCGAGCTGCTGCCGAAGAACGTCAACGTGCCCTACGAGACCGCCAACCAGGAGATGACCAAGAAGAACATCTCCAAGATGATCGACACCGTCTACCGCCATTGCGGTCAGAAGGAGACGGTCATTTTCTGCGATCGCATCATGGCTCTCGGCTTCAGCCACGCCTGCCGTGCCGGCATTTCGTTCGGCAAGGACGACATGCTGATCCCGGATGCCAAGATCAAGCTGGTGTCCGACACCGAGGCTTTGGCCAAGGAATACGAGCAGCAGTACAATGACGGCCTGATCACCCAGGGCGAGAAGTACAACAAGGTCGTCGACGCCTGGGCCAAGTGCTCGGAAAAGGTCGCCGACGAAATGATGGCCCGCATCAAGGCGGTCGAGTTCGAGGACAACGGCCGTCAGAAGCCGATGAACTCGATCTACATGATGTCGCACTCCGGTGCGCGCGGCTCGCCCACCCAGATGCGCCAGCTCGCCGGCATGCGCGGCCTGATGGCCAAGCCTAGCGGTGAAATCATTGAGACGCCGATCATCTCGAACTTCAAGGAAGGCCTGACCGTGCTCGAGTACTTCAACTCGACCCACGGCGCCCGCAAGGGTCTGGCCGACACCGCCTTGAAGACGGCGAACTCGGGTTACCTGACGCGTCGTCTTGTCGACGTGGCGCAGGACTGCATCGTCAACTCGCTCGACTGCGGCACCGACAAGGGCCTCACCATGCAGCCGATCGTCGATGCCGGTCAGGTCGTCGCTTCGGTTGGTCAGCGCGTTCTCGGCCGCACCTCGCTCGACGATATCACTCACCCGGTCACCGGCGAGGTTCTGGTCAAGGCCGGAACGCTGATGGACGAGCGTGACGTGGAACTGATCGAAAAGGCCGGTGTGCAGTCTGTCCGCATCCGTTCGGCGCTAACCTGCGAGGTCAGGGTCGGCGTTTGCGCGGTCTGTTACGGACGCGATCTGGCCCGCGGCACGCCTGTCAACCAGGGCGAGGCTGTCGGCGTCATCGCGGCGCAGTCGATTGGCGAGCCGGGCACCCAGCTCACCATGCGTACCTTCCACATGGGCGGCACGGCGCAGGTGGTGGATTCCTCGTTCCTTGAAGCCTCGTACGAGGGCAAGGTCGAGATCCGCAACCGCAACGTGGTGCGCAACTCCGACGGCCAGCTGATGGTCATGGGTCGCAACATGGCGGTGCTGATCCTCGACGAGGCCGGCAAGGAACGCGCCACGCACCGCGTCACCTACGGTTCGCGCATCTTCGTCGACGATGGCGACAAGGTGAAGCGCGGCCAGCGTATTGCCGAGTGGGATCCCTATACCCGCCCGGTCCTCACCGAAATCGAGGGCAGGGTGGCGTTCGAAGATCTGGTCGATGGCATTTCCGTTCAGGAAACCGCCGACGAATCGACCGGCATCACCAAGCGCGAGGTCATCGACTGGCGTTCGACGCCACGCGGCAACGACCTCAAGCCGGCGATCGTCGTCCAGGATGCCAAGGGCAAGGTCGGCAAGCTGTCGAAGGGTGGCGACGCCCGCTTCCTGCTCTCGGTCGAGGCCATTCTTTCGGTCGAACCCGGCGCACAGGTTCGCCCCGGCGACGTGCTGGCGCGTATTCCGATGGAAAGCGCCAAGACCAAGGACATCACCGGCGGTCTGCCGCGTGTGGCCGAACTGTTCGAGGCACGCCGTCCGAAGGATCACGCCATCATCGCCGAGATCGATGGCACGATCCGCTTCGGTCGCGACTACAAGAACAAGCGCCGCATCATCATCGAGCCGCATGACTCGACGCTTGAGCCGGTCGAATACCTGATCCCGAAGGGCAAGCCGTTCCATCTCCAGGACGGCGACGTCATCGAGAAGGGCGACTATATCCTCGACGGCAATCCGGCGCCGCACGACATCCTGGCGATCAAGGGCGTGGAGGCGCTTGCCTCCTACCTCGTCAACGAGATCCAGGAGGTCTACCGCCTGCAGGGCGTGTCGATCAACGACAAGCACATCGAGGTGATCGTTCGCCAGATGCTGCAGAAGGTCGAGATCACCACGCAGGGCGATTCGACCTACATTCCGGGCGACCACGTCGACGTGATCGAACTGGAAGAGGTCAACGAGCGCCTGGTCGAGGAGGGCAAGAAGCCGGCCGAAGGCCAGCCGGTGCTGCTGGGCATCACCAAGGCCTCGCTGCAGACGCCGTCCTTCATCTCCGCCGCCTCCTTCCAGGAGACGACGAGGGTGCTGACCGAAGCTGCGGTTGCCGGCAAGACCGACATGCTGCAGGGGCTGAAGGAAAACGTCATCGTCGGCCGGCTCATCCCGGCCGGCACCGGCGGCACGATGAGCCAGATCCGGCGCATCGCCACCTCGCGCGACGAGTTGATCATCGACGAGCGCCGCAAGGCGTCCGGCGTCGAGGTCGCCGAGCCGATGCTGACCGACATGGTTACCGCCGCGCAGTAAGCGCGCAAGTAAGAGAAGATAGAAAAGGGGCCCAAGTGGCCCCTTTTCGCATTGTGGTTCCCCAATCGGATCGGAGGACAACGGATGAGCAGGAGGATCTGGGCTTCTGTCGACGGCTACATTGTCGAGGCTCTTTTCGAGGCGGATCCCGCCCTCGATGCCGTTCTGGCGGCCAACCATGACCACGGCCTACCGCCGATCGATGTTTCCCCGGCACAAGGCAAGCTGCTGTCACTTCTTGCGCGAATGCAGGGAGCGAAGAAGGTACTCGAAATCGGCACGTTGGGCGGCTACTCGACAATCTGGATGGCGCGAGCGTTGCCCGTGGACGGCAAGGTCGTGACGCTCGAGCTTGATCCGCACCACGCCAGTGTCGCGCGGTCGAACTTTGAACGGGCAGGGGTATCTGACCGCGTGGAACTGCGGGTCGGACCGGCGCTTCAATCGCTTGCCGCGTTAGGCGCCGAGAATGCCGGGCCGTTCGACTTCATCTTCATCGACGCCGACAAGCCGAACAACCAGCACTATCTGTCCTGGGCGATGCGTCTTTCGAGGCCGGGGACTGTCATCGTCTGCGACAATGTCATCCGTGACGGCGCGGTGGTGAACGAAGATGGCCGCGACGCCAATGTCGAAGGGGCACGCGCGGCGTTCTCGTTCATTGGCAGCGACAAGCGTCTGCAAGGTACCGCGATCCAGACTGTTGGCGCCAAGGGCTATGACGGCTTTGCAATAGCGATCGTCAGTTGAAGCTGCCACCGGCGGCTGGCTTTTTAAGGAATCGGCAATTGAACGAGGCGACCATCTGGGAATTGATCAACACTGGCCGAGATCGTATGAGCTTTGGGCAGCGAAGGCTTTGGGACCTGATCAAGATCGATCCGGAAGAATGGCTGCATCACTCTCCTGCTGGGAGTGATCATCGCATCTGGATCGTAGCGTTCATCGGCCGGAGCGTGATTTCTTACAATGACATTGAAGGTGGTTTCGGCCGCTCAAATTTCATTCGATATGGAGAAATCACCGAGCTTGGCTGGGGGCAGGCCGATCTCGAGGTGGCGGTTCAACATGTCATGAGCGAACTTGAACAAGGACACCGGACGGCTCCCGTTGCTTCTGCGCCTCGTCCGGGAGAATTCCTGGACCGCAAGCCAAGATGATCCGGAACATTCAAGGTCGCTCTACCGGGGTCAGTGTCAGTCAAAAAAAGCTTCGACCACATTGCGCTTGCCGAGCATGAAGGCGTCGGCGACGTGCTGGAGCGGCGCGAGGTCGACGTCGGAAACGCCGGCGCGCACGATCTCGGCGAAGCGCTTGTAGAGCATCGGATATTCGGCTTCCGGCTCCTCGTGAACGACGCGGCCATCGATGGCGAGCTTTGAGCCGCCGCCAGAAAGCACCATCGATCCGGCCTCGGTATCGGCCAGGATGTCCCAGCTTTGCGGCCCGGTCTGGCGCCAGTCGAGTTCCATCGTCACCGGCAGACCGTTCGAAGTACGGAAGACGATATGGGCGGCGATCGGGGCCGCGCGGTTTTCGGGGAAATCGAGCTCTGCCGAACTGATGAACATCGGTGGCAGGATGTGGGTGGCGATCGACAGCGCGTTGATGCCGGGATCGAAGACGCCAAAGCCGCCGGGAGCCCAGATCCATTCCTGATTCGGATGCCAGCGGCGCACGTCTTCCTTCCAGTTGATGGCGGCCGACCTGATCGTAGTCGAGCTGAGGAATGTACGCGCTGCTTCGACGGCCGGCGCATAGCGCGAGTGCCAGCTGGCGAACAGGCAGACGCCGTTCGCCACCGCCAGCGCTTTCAAATCCTCGACCTCGCTGACCGTGGCGCCGGGCGGTTTTTCCAGGAAGACATGCTTTTTCGCCGCCAGCGCCGTGCGCGCGGCGTCGTAGCGAAACTGCGGCGGCATGCATAGCGACACCGCCTCGAGTTCGGGCGTTGCGTCGAGCATCGCCTCGATCGTCGGGAAGTTCGGGATGTCCTCCACTTTGCCATGGCGGCTGGCTGCGGCAACCAGGCGATAACCCTGGTCCTTCGCCAGCGCCGGCAGATGCTGGTCGCGGACGATCTTTCCCACGCCGACGATGCCGAGCTTGATGGGATTAGAGGACATGGGAGCTCCGCAGGTTGAGTGTGCTTGGTTTTGCCAGAGGTCGTTTCTTAGCAGAGAAGTTGTGGCGGGCAAGTCGCCGGGCTTTTGTCGCCGGCTCGTGAGATCGACCGCGATTCAGATCTCTTCAGATCGGCACATCGAACGTCACGATCGACACTTCGCCTTCGAGCGCGCCCTGATAGGCGGACAGATGCGGTTCCTCGTCGGGCACGCCGTCCATGTCGCCGATCTGGTCGAGCTCGGCCTCGGCATAGCCTTCGGCGGCAAGCGATTCGAGAGCGCGGCGCACCGCCGAATCGTCGTCCGGCGCGACCAGCATCACATGCACGCCTTCCGGCTTGCCGCCTTTGCGCTTCCACACCCGGCCGGTAATAATGGTGACCGGGCGCTCCTCATTGTCATTCACGGGTTTGTACCTCCGGGCGAGGGGGTTTGGGCTGTTCATGCCGCCTTTTCGCACGAAGCACGGCCTGGAAACAGGCGCAAGCCGGTCACTTTCTGCCTTCCTCTTGAAAAACGGCGCAAGAAAATTACATGCATTTTTCGCATGGCTGCCACGCCTCGGTTTCAGCGCAATATTTGCCGCTCCGGGGTTGACGGACAGTGGCCATACGAGTAGAAGCCGCCCAGTCAGAACCGATGTGAGGCTCTTGCTTCCGAAGCGACACGCTTTGGAGTTTGCCTCAAACAGGGTTCGTTTTACGAGCGAAAAGACATTTCCGGCGTGCATGAAGCGGCTTCCGCTTCCTCTGCCATTTGTTCGGGCAAGACCGCGAGGCGCGGTTTGTGGCCCGAATTTGCGTATGGAAATGACGCTTTGAGCGGCCCTGACCGGGCGAGACACGGAATTGAGAGACAAGAGGGTTTAATGCCTACCGTCAACCAGCTGATCCGCAAGCCGCGCATTGCGCCGGTGAAGCGCAACAAGGTCCCGGCCATGCAGCAGAACCCGCAGAAGCGGGGCGTCTGCACGCGCGTCTACACCACGACGCCGAAGAAGCCGAACTCGGCGCTGCGCAAGGTGGCCAAGATCCGCCTGACCAATGGTTTTGAAGTGATCGGTTACATCCCCGGCGAAGGCCATAACCTTCAGGAGCACTCGGTGGTGATGATCCGCGGCGGTCGCGTCAAGGATCTTCCGGGCGTCCGTTACCACATCATCCGCGGCGTGCTCGACACGCAAGGCGTGAAGAACCGCAAGCAGCGCCGTTCGAAATACGGCGCCAAGCGTCCGAAGTGACCGAAGCGTAGCCAAGGTCGTTCCGGGCGGCGTCAAGCGACGATCCGGGATCCAGGCCACCGCGTAGAATTGAGGCAGAGAAAAAATGTCCCGTCGTCACAGTGCAGAAAAGCGTGAGATCAATCCGGACCCGAAGTTCGGCGATCTGATCGTCACCAAGTTCATGAACGCCGTCATGTATGACGGCAAGAAGTCGGTTGCCGAGACCATCGTCTACGGCGCGCTCGACCAGGTCCAGTCCAAGACCAAGCAGGAACCGGTCACCGTCTTCCATCAGGCGCTCGACAATGTCGCGCCGCATGTGGAAGTGCGTTCGCGCCGCGTCGGCGGCGCCACCTACCAGGTTCCGGTCGACGTGCGCCCCGAGCGCCGTCAGGCATTGGCCATCCGTTGGCTGATCGCCGCCGCCCGCAACCGCAACGAGACCACTATGGTCGACCGCCTCTCCGGCGAGCTGATGGACGCGGCCAACAACCGCGGCACCGCCGTCAAGAAGCGTGAAGATACCCACAAGATGGCAGAAGCCAACCGCGCTTTCGCGCACTACCGCTGGTAAAGCGCGAACGAGACTGAAGAGGCACCTCCCATGGCCCGCGAATATAAAATCGAAGACTACCGCAATTTCGGTATCATGGCGCATATCGACGCCGGCAAGACGACGACCACCGAGCGCGTCCTCTATTACACGGGCAAGTCGCACAAGATCGGCGAAGTCCATGACGGCGCTGCGACCATGGATTGGATGGAGCAGGAGCAGGAGCGCGGCATCACCATCACGTCGGCCGCCACCACGACCTTCTGGAAGGGTCGCGACGGCAAGATGCATCGCTTCAACATCATCGACACCCCCGGCCACGTCGACTTCACCATCGAGGTCGAACGTTCGCTGCGCGTGCTCGACGGCGCCATCGCGCTGCTCGATGCCAATGCCGGTGTCGAGCCGCAGACGGAGACCGTCTGGCGCCAGGCTGACAAGTACCGCGTGCCGCGCATGATCTTCTGCAACAAGATGGACAAGATCGGCGCCGACTTCTACCGCTCGGTCGAGATGATCGGTTCGCGCCTCGGTGCGCATGCCGTCGTCATGCAGCTGCCGATCGGCGCCGAGACCGAGTTCAAGGGTGTCGTCGACCTCGTTGAGATGAACGCGCTGGTCTGGCGCGACGAGACGCTGGGCGCTGCCTGGGACATCGTGGAGATCCCTGCCGACCTCAAGGCTCGTGCCGAAGAGTACCGCGAGAAGATGATCGAGGCCGCCGTCGAAATGGACGAAACGGCGCTCGAGAATTACCTCGAAGGCAAGATGCCGAGCAATGACGAGATCCGTGCGCTCATCCGCAAGGGCACGATCGCGGTGAAGTTCTATCCGATGTTCTGTGGCTCGGCCTTCAAGAACAAGGGCGTGCAGCCGCTGCTCGACGCCGTCGTCGAATATCTGCCGTCGCCGGCCGATGTCCCGGCCATCAAGGGCGTCGACGCCAAGACCGACGCCGAGATCGAGCGTCATGCCGACGACAACGAGCCGCTGTCGATGCTCGCCTTCAAGATCATGAACGACCCGTTCGTCGGTTCGCTCACCTTTGCCCGCATCTATTCGGGCAAGCTCACCAAGGGCATCTCGGTCGACAACACCGTGAAGGGCAAGAAAGAGCGCATCGGCCGCATGCTGCAGATGCATGCGAATTCGCGCGCCGACGTCGAAGAGGCTTTTGCCGGCGACATCGTCGCCCTCGCTGGTCTCAAGGACACCACCACCGGCGACACGCTCAGTGATCCGCTGCATCCGGTCATCCTCGAGCGCATGGAATTCCCCGATCCGGTCATCCAGATCGCCATCGAGCCGAAGACCAAGAACGACCAAGAAAAGATGGGCCTCGCCCTTCACCGCCTGGCCGCCGAGGATCCGTCCTTCCGCGTCAAGACCGACGAGGAAAGCGGCCAGACGATCATCTCCGGCATGGGCGAGCTTCACCTCGACATCATCGTCGACCGCATGCGTCGCGAGTTCAAGGTCGAGGCCAATGTCGGCGCGCCGCAGGTGGCCTATCGCGAGACGATCACTCGCAAGCACGAGCAGGACTACACGCACAAGAAGCAGACCGGCGGTACCGGCCAGTTCGCCCGCGTCAAGATCCTGTTCGAGCCGAATCCGGAAAGCAGCGAATTCGAGTTCGAAACCAAGATCGTCGGCGGCGCTGTGCCGAAGGAATACATCCCCGGTGTCGAAAAGGGCATCAACAGCGTCATGACCTCGGGCCCGTTCGCCGGTTTCCCGATGATCGGCGTCAAGGCGACGCTGATCGATGGCGCCTACCACGACGTGGACTCTTCGGTTCTGGCCTTCGAAATCGCCGGCCGCGCCTGCTTCCGTGAAGCAGCGCCCAAGCTTGGCGTGCAGTTGCTCGAGCCGATCATGAAGGTCGAGGTGGTGACGCCGGAAGATTACGTCGGCAGCGTTATTGGTGACCTGAACGGCCGTCGCGGCCAGATCCAGGGCCAGGAAGCCCGTGGCGTCGCGGTGGTCATCAACGCGATGGTGCCGCTCGCCAACATGTTCAAATACGTGGACAACCTTCGCTCGATGAGCCAGGGCCGCGCGGCCTACACGATGCAGTTCGACCATTACGAACCGGTCCCAACCGCGGTCGCCCAGGAAGTCCAGAAGAAATACGCGTAACTCGAAACGAGTTGCACCAGTAACTTAATTCAAGGCCCGCACGGGCTGGCAGGAATGGAGAGATCACATGGCAAAAGGTAAATTCGAGCGCACTAAGCCTCATGTGAACATTGGCACGATTGGTCACGTCGACCACGGCAAGACGTCGCTGACGGCGGCGATCACCAAGTATTTTGGCGAATACAAGCGCTACGACCAGATCGATGCGGCGCCGGAAGAAAAGGCACGCGGCATCACCATTTCGACGGCACACGTCGAATACGAGACGGCTGCCCGCCACTATGCCCATGTCGACTGCCCCGGCCACGCCGATTATGTGAAGAACATGATCACCGGTGCCGCGCAGATGGACGGCGCGATCCTGGTCGTGTCGGCCGCCGACGGCCCGATGCCGCAGACCCGCGAGCACATCCTTTTGGCCCGCCAGGTCGGCGTGCCGTCGATCGTGGTGTTCTTGAACAAGGTCGACCAGGTCGACGACGCCGAGCTGCTCGAGCTGGTCGAGCTCGAGGTGCGTGAGCTTTTGACCAAGAACGAGTTCCCCGGCGACGACATTCCGATCGTCAAGGGTTCGGCGCTTGCCGCACTTGAAGATTCTGACAAGAAGATCGGCGAGGACGCGATCCGCGAATTGATGGCGGCGGTCGATGCCTACATCCCGACGCCGGTTCGTCCGCTCGACAAGCCGTTCCTGATGCCGATCGAGGACGTGTTCTCGATTTCGGGCCGCGGCACGGTGGTGACCGGCCGCGTCGAGCGCGGCGTCGTCAAGGTCGGCGAGGAGCTGGAGATCATCGGCATCCGTCCGACCACCAAGACGACCTGCACGGGCGTCGAGATGTTCCGCAAGCTGCTCGACCAGGGCCAGGCCGGCGACAACATCGGCGCGCTGTTGCGCGGTGTCGACCGTGAAGGCGTCGAGCGCGGCCAGGTTCTGGCCAAGCCCGGCACCGTCAAGCCGCACAAGAAGTTCGTCGCCGAAGCCTACATCCTGACCAAGGACGAGGGCGGCCGTCACACGCCGTTCTTCACCAACTACCGTCCGCAGTTCTATTTCCGCACGACGGACGTGACCGGCATCGTGTCGCTGCCGGAAGGCACCGAGATGGTGATGCCGGGCGACAACATCACCGTCGATGTCGAGCTGATCGTGCCGATCGCCATGGAAGAGAAGCTGCGCTTCGCCATCCGTGAAGGCGGCCGCACCGTCGGTGCCGGCATCGTCGTCACCATCAAAGAGTAATTTGGACTTAAACCGATCTGTCGCGGGCGCTGCCCGCGCCGCGCCAGAACAAGGAAGTGACGCATGAACGGACAGAATATCCGCATCCGCCTGAAGGCGTTTGATCACCGGGTGCTCGACGCCTCGACACGGGAAATCGTGTCGACCGCCAAGCGCACCGGCGCCAACGTCCGCGGCCCCATTCCGCTGCCGACGCGGATCGAAAAGTTCACGGTCAACCGGTCGCCTCACGTCGACAAGAAGAGCCGCGAGCAGTTCGAGATGCGCACGCACAAGCGTCTGCTCGACATCGTCGACCCGACCCCGCAGACGGTCGATGCTTTGATGAAGCTCGATCTGGCCGCCGGTGTCGACGTCGAGATCAAGCTCTAAGGAACCAGAGGTCAGCGGGGCGACCCGGAACTCTGAAGGAACAAGAGGCGTGGAGGGGCGACAGCCCCGACAGGGAACTCTAAAGGAATTGAACCGATGCGTTCAGGTGTGATTGCAAAGAAGGTGGGAATGACCCGCATCTACAACGATGCCGGGGAACATGTTCCCGTCACTGTTCTCCAGATGGAGAACTGCCAGGTCGTGGCGCAGCGCACGCAGGAGAAGAACGGCTATACCGCCGTCCAGCTCGGCGTTGGCCTTGCCAAGGTGAAGAACACGTCGAAGGCGATGCGCGGCCATTTCGCGACCGCTTCCGTCGAGCCCAAGGCCAAGGTTGCCGAGTTCCGCGTCTCCGCCGACAACATGATCGATGTCGGCGCCGAGATCACCGTCGAGCATTTCGTCGTCGGCCAGAAGGTCGATGTGACGGGAACCACGATCGGCAAGGGTTTCCAGGGCGTCATCAAGCGGCACCACATGGGTGGCGGCCGCGCGACGCACGGCAACTCGGTGTCGCACCGTACGCACGGCTCGACCGGCCAGCGCCAGGATCCGGGCAAGGTGTTCAAGGGCAAGCATATGGCTGGCCACATGGGTGACACCCGCGTCACCACGCAGAATGTCGAGGTCGTCTCGACCGACGCCGATCGCGGCCTGATCCTGATCCGCGGTGCGGTCCCGGGTTCGAAGGGTGCATGGATCCTGGTCCGCGACGCGGCCAAGGTGGCGCTTCCGGCCAATGCGCCGAAGCCCGCCGCGATCCGCGCCGTTGCGACCGATGGTGCCGCCAAGAACGAGGCCCCGGCCACAGAGGGAGCGGAATAATGGACCTCAAGATTACAACGCTTGGCGGCAAGGACGCCGGCAAGCTGAAGCTCTCCGAAGAGATTTTCGGCCTTGATCCGCGCGAGGACATCCTGCAGCGCGTCGTGCGCTGGCAGCTTGCCAAGAAACAGCAGGGCACTCACAAGGCCAAGGGCCGCGCTGAAATCGCCCGCACAGGCGCCAAGATGTACAAGCAGAAGGGTACCGGCCGCGCCCGTCACCATTCGGCTCGCGCTCCGCAGTTCCGCGGCGGTGGCAAGGCCCACGGCCCGGTCGTGCGCAGCCACGAGCACGATCTGCCGAAGAAGGTGCGTGCGCTCGGTCTCAAGCATGCGCTTTCGGCCAAGGCCAAGAGTGCGTCGATCATCATCATCGACGAGCTGAAGCTGACCGAGGCCAAGACCAAGGCACTGATTGCGAATTTCGCGACGCTGGGCCTGAGCAACGCCCTGGTGATCGGCGGCGCCGAGCTTGACAAGAACTTCAAGCTGGCGGCGACCAACATCCCGAACATCGACGTGCTGCCCATCCAGGGCATCAACGTCTACGACATTCTGCGCCGCGGCACGCTGGTCCTTTCCAAGGCCGCCGTCGAGGCTCTCGAGGAGCGCTTCAAATGACCGACCTTCGTCATTACGATGTGATCGTCTCGCCGGCGATCACCGAAAAGTCGACCATGGCTTCCGAGCAGAACCAGGTCGTCTTCAACGTCGCCAAGAAGGCGTCGAAGCCGGAAATCAAGGCCGCCGTCGAAGCGCTGTTCGGCGTCAAGGTGATGGCCGTGAACACGCTTGTCCGCAAGGGCAAGATCAAGCGCTTCCGCGGCACGATCGGCCGCCAGAGCGACGTCAAGAAGGCGGTTGTGACGCTGGCCGACGGCCAGTCGATCGACGTCGCGACGGGTCTCTGAGCAAGGTCGCGAGGACAGAACAATGGCACTTAAAAAATTCAACCCGGTAACGCCGAGCACCCGTCAGCTGGTCATCGTCGACCGCTCGGGCCTCTACAAGGGCAAGCCCGTCAAGGGTCTCACCGAAGGCCTGACCAAGTCGGGCGGCCGCAACAATTACGGCCGCATCACGGCCCGCTTCATCGGCGGCGGTCACAAGCGTACCTATCGCATCATCGACTTCAAGCGCCGCAAGTTCGACGTCGTCGGCACGGTCGAGCGTATCGAATACGATCCGAACCGCACCGCCTTCATCGCGCTGATCAAGTATGACGATGGCGAGCTGTCCTACATCATCGCCCCGCAGCGTCTGGCTCCCGGCGACAAGATCGTGGCCGGTGAATCGGTCGACGTGAAGCCGGGCAACGCGATGCCGCTGGCCTCGATGCCGGTCGGCACGATCGTCCACAATATCGAGCTGAAGCCCGGCAAGGGCGCTCAGGTCGCCCGTTCGGCCGGCGGTTATGGCCAGCTCGTCGGCCGCGACCAGGGCATGGCGATCCTGCGCCTCAACTCGGGCGAGCAGCGTGTCGTCCACGGCTCCTGCATGGCCACTGTCGGTGCCGTGTCCAACCCGGACCATGGCAACATCAATGACGGCAAGGCAGGCCGCACCGTGTGGCGCGGCAAGCGTCCGCACAATCGCGGCGTGACCATGAACCCGGTCGACCATCCACATGGCGGCGGCGAAGGCCGCACCTCGGGTGGCCGCCATCCGGTTTCGCCCTGGGGCAAGCCGACCAAGGGCAAGAAGACGCGGTCCAACAAGGCGACCGACAAGTTCATCCTGCGCTCGCGCCATCAGCGCAAGAGCTAAGAAGAGGTAACGCCAAGTGACTCGTTCGATTTGGAAAGGCCCCTTCATCGACGGCTACCTTCTGAAGAAGGTGGACAAGGTTCGTGAAGGTGGTCGCAATGAGGTGATCAAGATGTGGAGCCGCCGCTCCACCATCCTGCCGCAGTTCGTCGGCTTCACCTTCGGTGTCTACAACGGCCAAAAGCACGTTCCCGTCTCAGTGAACGAGGATATGGTCGGTCACAAGTTCGGTGAATTCGCTCCGACCCGGACCTATTACGGTCACGGCGCGGATAAGAAGGCGAAGAGGAAATAATCATGGGCAAGGCCAAAGCTCCGCGCAGGCTTGCTGACAACGAAGCGCGCGCCGTGTTGCGCACGATCCGTATCAGCCCGCAGAAGCTGAACCTGGTTGCCGCGCTGATCCGCGGCAAGAAGGTCGCGACAGCGCTTTCCGACCTCGAATTCTCGGCCAAGCGGATTTCCGGCACGGTCAAGAAGACGCTGGAATCGGCGATCGCCAACGCGGAAAACAACCACGACCTCGACGTCGATGCGCTGATCGTGGCGGAAGCCTATGTCGGCAAGTCGATCGTCATGAAGCGGTTCCATGCCCGTGGCCGTGGTCGCGCCAGCCGTATCGAGAAGCCGTTCTCGCACCTCACGATCGTCGTTCGTGAAGTCGAAGAAAAAGGGGAGGCCGCATAATGGGCCAGAAAGTCAATCCGATCGGTCTGCGTCTCGGCATCAACCGCACCTGGGATTCGCGCTGGTTCGCGAATACAGGCGAGTACGGTAAGCTGCTGCACGAGGACATCAAGATCCGCAAATATCTTGAGAAGGAACTCAAGCAGGCTGCGATCTCGAAGGTCGTGATCGAGCGTCCGCACAAGAAGTGCCGCGTCACCATCCATGCGGCGCGTCCGGGCCTGATCATCGGCAAGAAGGGCGCCGACATCGAGAAGCTTCGCAAGAAGCTGATGGAGATGACCAAGTCCGAGACGCATCTGAACATCGTCGAAGTGCGCAAGCCGGAGATCGACGCGACCCTGGTCGCCCAGTCGATCGCCCAGCAGCTCGAGCGCCGCATCGCGTTCCGCCGCGCCATGAAGCGCGCCGTGCAGTCGGCGATGCGCCTCGGTGCCGAAGGCATCCGCATCAACTGCGCCGGCCGTCTCGGCGGCGCCGAGATCGCGCGCATGGAATGGTATCGTGAAGGCCGCGTGCCACTGCATACGCTGCGTGCCGACGTCGACTACGGCACGGCCGAAGCGAATACGGCCTACGGCATTTGCGGCGTCAAGGTCTGGGTGTTCAAGGGCGAGATCCTCGAGCACGACCCGATGGCTTCGGAGCGCCGCGCCACCGAGGGCGATCATGCGCATGGCGGTGGTGGTGAGCGCGAACGCGGTCGCCGTCGCGAAAACGCGTAAGACAGTTAGGAATTTGGAGTTAGAACGATGCTGCAGCCAAAGCGCACAAAGTTCCGTAAGCAGTTCAAGGGCCGCATCCACGGTACCGCCAAGGGCGGCACCAACCTGGATTTCGGTGGTTTCGGGCTGAAGGCGCTTGAGCCGAACCGCGTCACCGCGCGTGAGATCGAGGCGGCCCGCCGCGCGATCACCCGCGAGATGAAGCGTGCCGGCCGCGTGTGGATCCGTATCTTCCCGGACGTGCCGGTGACGTCGAAGCCGACCGAAGTCCGCATGGGCAAGGGCAAGGGCGCGGTCGACTACTGGGCGGCACGCGTCAAGCCAGGCCGCATCATGTTCGAGATCGACGGCGTCAACGAGGAAACCGCCCGTGAGGCGCTGCGTCTCGGCGCGGCCAAGCTCTCGGTCAGGACGCGCTTCGTACAGCGCATCGCAGAATAAGGACGGGCTGATCATGAAAGCCGAAGACATCCGGACCAAGACCCAGGACCAGCTGACCGACGACCTGGCCAGCCTGAAGAAGGAGCAGTTCAACCTGCGCTTCCAGAAGGCCACCGGCCAGCTTGAGAAGACCGCGCGCGTGAGGCAGGTCCGCAAGGACATTGCGCGTATCAAGACCATCGCTGCGGAAAAGTCCGCGGCCAAGAAGGCTTAAGGACGAAAACCATGCCAAAGCGCATTCTGCAGGGCACCGTCGTCAGCGACAAGAACGAGAAGACGGTTGTCGTCAAGGTCGAACGGCGCTTCACGCATCCCGTGATGAAGAAGACCGTGCGCATGACCAAGAAGTACAAGGCGCACGACGAGAACAACGCCCACAAGGTCGGCGATCAGGTGTTCATCCAGGAATCGAAGCCGATTTCCAAGGACAAGCGCTGGGTCGTGGTGTCTTCGGACCAGGCCTGATCAGGGCTAACGAAACGAATTTTGGACAGACCGGGGAGGGGTGAGAAACCCGTCCCGTTAGAAAAGAAGAAGGCGGCCAGTCATGATTCAGATGCAAACAAACCTCGACGTCGCGGATAATTCCGGCGCCCGTCGTGTCATGTGCATCAAGGTGCTGGGCGGCTCGAAGCGGAAATATGCTTCCGTGGGCGACATCATCGTGGTGTCGATCAAGGAAGCCATCCCGCGCGGCCGCGTCAAGAAGGGCGATGTGATGAAGGCGGTCGTGGTTCGCACGGCTAAGGACATCCGCCGCCCGGATGGCAGCGTGATCCGTTTCGACAAGAACGCAGCCGTTCTCGTCGACAACAAGAAAGAGCCGATCGGCACGCGTATCTTCGGACCGGTTCCGCGCGAACTCCGCGCCAAGAACCACATGAAGATCATCTCGCTCGCGCCTGAAGTGCTGTAAGGAGCCGGACCAATGCAAAAGATTAGAAAAGGCGACAAGGTCGTCGTGCTGGCCGGCAAGGACAAGGGCCGTTCGGGCGAAGTCCTCTCGGTGCAGCCGAAGGACGACACCGCGCTGGTGCGCGGCGTCAACCTGATCCGTCGTCACCAGAAGCAGTCCCAGTCCCAGGAGGGCGGGATCATCACCAAGGAAGCGCCGATCCAGCTGTCGAACATCGCGCTGGCCGACCCCAAGGATGGCAAGCCGACCCGCGTCGGCTTCACCTTCCAGAAGGACGGCAAGAAGGTGCGCGTCGCCAAGCGCTCGGGAGAAGTCATCAATGGCTAAGGCTCAAACCAAGCAGGCAACTGCCCAGAACACGCCCCGCCTCAAGCAGGTCTATAACGAGACCATCCGCAAGGCGCTGCAGGAGCAGTTCGGCTACGACAACGAGATGCAGGTTCCGCGCATCGACAAGATCGTGCTGAACATGGGCGTCGGCGAGGCGACCGGCGATTCGAAGAAGCCTTCGATCGCGGCGGAAGACCTTGCGATGATCGCCGGCCAGAAGGCCGTCGTCACCCGCGCCCGCAACTCGATCGCCGGCTTCAAGGTTCGCGAGAAGATGCCGATCGGCGCCAAGGTCACGCTGCGCAAGGAACGCATGTACGAGTTCCTCGACCGTCTCGTGAACATCGCGCTGCCGCGCGTCCGCGACTTCCGCGGACTCAACCCGAAGAGCTTCGATGGCCGTGGCAACTATGCCATGGGCATCAAGGAACACATCGTGTTTCCGGAGATCAACTACGACAAGGTTGATCAGATCTGGGGCATGGACGTCATCGTTTGTACGACTGCGAAGACGGACGACGAAGCCAGGGCATTGCTCAAGGCCTTCAACTTCCCCTTCCGCCAGTAACGGCAGCGAGAAAAGGAAAAATCTGAAATGGCAAAGACCAGCTCAGTCGAGAAGAACAACAGGCGCCGCAAGCTTGCGGACCAGTTCGCTGCCAAGCGCAAGGTGCTCAAGGCGATCATCATGGATCAGTCCAAGCCGATGGAAGAGCGCTTCCGCGCTCAGCTGAAGCTTTCGGCGCTGCCACGCAACTCGGCCAAGACCCGCATCCGCAACCGCTGCGAAGTCACCGGACGCCCGCGTGCCTATTATCGCAAGCTCAAAGTATCGCGTATCGCGCTTCGTGATCTCGGCAATAACGGCCAGATCCCGGGCCTGGTCAAGTCGAGCTGGTAAGGAGGACATAACATGTCATTGAGCGATCCTCTCGGCGATATGCTGACCCGCATCCGCAACGCGTATGGCCGTAAGAAGTCGAGCGTTTCGACGCCGGCCTCGCGCCTGCGTACCCGCGTCCTCGACGTGCTGAAGGCCGAAGGCTATATCCGCGACTACAGCCAGACCGACTTCGACAACGGCAAGTCCGAAATCGAGATCGAGCTGAAGTATTTCGACGGTGCGCCGGTGGTGCGCGAAATCGCCCGGGTCTCGAAGCCCGGCCGCCGCGTCTACGTTTCGGCCAAGTCGATACCGCACGTCGCCAACGGCCTCGGCATCGCCATCCTTTCGACGCCGAAGGGCGTGATGGCCGACCACGAAGCGCGCGAACAGAATGTCGGCGGGGAAATCCTCTGCCAGATCTTCTGATCTGGTATGTCACCCCAATTGGAAACCGGTTTTCGGGATCAAGTCCCGAAGGCCGAGACCTGAAACAAGAGAAGTGACGAGGACAACAAAATGTCTCGTATTGGAAAGAAACCCGTTTCGCTGCCGCAGGGCGTGACCGCGACCGTCAACGGCCAGACCGTGACGGCGAAGGGTCCGAAGGGCGAGCTGAAGTTCGTGGTGAACGACGAAGTGCTGGTCAAGATGGAAGGCAGCGAGATCGCTGTCCAGCCGCGCGACCAGACCAAGACCGCCCGCTCCAAATGGGGCATGTCGCGCACGCAGATCGTCAATATCCTGCAGGGCGTCAAGGACGGCTTCGAAAAGAAGCTCGAGATCACAGGCGTCGGCTATCGTGCCGCCATGCAGGGCAAGAACCTGCAGCTGGCGCTCGGCTTCAGCCACGACGTTGTCTACGAGACGCCGCAGGGCGTGACGATTTCGGTGCCGAAGCCGACGGAAATCACCGTGACCGGAATCGACAAGCAGCAGGTCGGCCAGGTTGCCGCCGAGATCCGCGAGTACCGCAGCCCCGAGCCCTACAAGGGCAAGGGCGTTCGCTATGCTGGCGAGAAGATCGTCCGCAAGGAAGGCAAGAAGAAGTAATTTTAACGCCGCGGGGAGCGGTCGCGGGAGGCTTGTCCTACCGCATATGGTTGCCCCCGTCTTTTGAAGGCAAGGAACTGATATCATGGGCTCGAAAGAATCCACCCAGCGCCGCGCTCAGCGCGTCCGCCGCCAGATCAAGAAGGTCGCTGGCGATCGTCCGCGCCTGTCGGTCCATCGCACGTCGAAGAACATCTACGTCCAGGTCATCGACGACGCCAAGGGCCACACCATCGCCGCTGCTTCGACGCTCGAGAAGGAGCTCAAGGGTTCGCTCAAGACCGGCGCCGACACCGCGGCCGCAGCTGCCATCGGCAAGCTGATCGCCGAGCGTGCCTCGAAGGCCGGCGTCAAGGAAGTCGTCTTCGACCGCGGCGCCTACATCTACCACGGCCGTGTCAAGGCGCTTGCCGAGGCTGCCCGTGAAGGTGGTCTGAGCTTCTAAAGCGTGATCCCGAACCGGAGGTCAGCGCAGCAAAAAGTTGCAGACTTTTCGGATAGGATCATGCGAAGGAAAAAAGAGTTTTCGCCCCCGGCGACCCACAGAGGCGCCGGATATCATCATCAACCGTGCTTCCGGAAAAAAACAAGGAACAGGATATGGCACAGGAACGTAGGGATGGCGGCCGCGGCCGTGATCGCGAAGAGCGCGACGACGGCATGGTCGACAAGCTCGTCCACATCAACCGGGTCGCCAAGGTCGTCAAGGGCGGCCGGCGCTTCGGCTTTGCAGCGCTCGTCGTCGTCGGCGACCAGAAGGGCCGCGTCGGCTTCGGCCACGGCAAGGCGCGCGAAGTGCCGGAGGCGATCCGCAAGGCGACCGAATCGGCCAAGCGCGACATGATCTTCGTGCCGCTGCGCTCGGGCCGCACGCTGCACCATGACGTCGAGGGACGCTGGGGCGCGGGACGTGTTCTGCTGCGCGCTGCCAAGCAAGGTACCGGCATCATCGCCGGCGGCCCGATGCGCGCCGTCTTCGAGACGCTCGGCATGCATGACGTGGTCGCCAAGTCGATGGGTTCTTCGAACCCCTACAACATGGTTCGCGCCACATTCGACGCGTTGAAGAGCCAGATGCATCCGAAGGATGTGGCTGCTGCGCGCGGCATCAAGTATTCGACCCTTCAGGCCCGCCGCGGCACCGCCGTTGCGGCTGAAGAATAGTCGAAGCTGACCAGGGATCTGACCATGGCCAAGAAAGCAACCAAGACCATCACCGTCGAGCAGATCGGCTCGCCGATCCGCCGGCCGAAGGAGCAGCGCGCAACGCTGGTCGGCCTCGGCCTCAACAAGATGCACAAGCAGCGCACGCTGGAGGATACGCCCTCGGTGCGCGGCATGATCGCTGCCGTCCAGCATCTCGTCCGCGTCGTGGACGAGGGCTGAGCCAGAGCGCAGGAGAACCCAGATGAAACTCAACGATCTGCGTGACAAGGACGGCGCGACGCATTCCAAGAAGCGTCTTGGCCGTGGCATCGGCTCCGGTTCGGGCAAGACCGCCGGTCGCGGCGTCAAGGGCCAGAAGGCGCGCTCCGGCGTCGCCGTCAACGGCTTCGAGGGTGGCCAGATGCCGCTCTACCGTCGTCTGCCGAAGCGCGGCTTCAACAATATCTTCGCCAAGAGCTTCACCGTTGTGTCGCTGGCCCGCATCCAGGCCGCGCTCGATGCCAAGAAGCTTGACGCTAAGACAGTTGTGACAGCCGAGGCGCTGGTTGCGGCCGGCGTCATCCGTCGCGTCAAGGACGGCGTGCGCATCCTTTCGGACGGCGACATCAAGGCCAAGCTTGCCTTCGACGTGGCCGGAGCCTCCAAGGCCGCGGTCGAGAAGATCGAAAAGGCCGGCGGTTCGGTGAAGTTGCCTGAGAAAGCAGCCGCCGAGTAACGGCAATTTGAAGCACGGTCGGCAAAGGTGGAATTCGGTTTTGCCTGCGGTCGTGCTTTGATCCGACAGATGTGGCGGCCGCATCAACGCGGCCGCTTGCATGTTTGCAGTCCGGAGCTTATCTCGTGAGCTTCGGTGACACGCGCCGCCTGAGCTGCGGGCATCGAGCGTGACCAAGCGGAGAATCAGGCATGGCTTCGGCTGCTGAACAACTAGCCTCGAATCTGAATTTTTCGGCCTTCGCCAAAGCCGAGGATCTGAAGAAGCGCATCTGGTTCACCATCGGCGCGCTGCTCGTTTACCGCCTTGGCACCTATATCCCGCTGCCCGGCATCAATCCCGACGCTTTCGCCCAGGCCTTCTCGTCGCAGAGCAAGGGCGTACTCGGCATGTTCAACATGTTCGCCGGTGGCGCCGTGCAGCGCATGGCGATCTTTGCCCTCGGCATCATGCCCTATATCTCCGCCTCCATCATCATGCAGCTGATGACCTCGGTCATTCCTTCGCTGGAAGCGCTGAAGAAGGAGGGCGAGCAGGGTCGCAAGATCATCAACCAGTACACGCGCTACGGCACCGTGCTTCTGGCGCTGGTCCAGGCCTATGGCATTTCGGTCGGGCTTGAGGGCGGCAATGGCATCGTCAACGATCCCGGCATGTTCTTCCGCATCTCCACCGTCGTCACGCTGGTCGGCGGTACCATGTTCCTGATGTGGCTTGGCGAGCAGATCACCGCCCGCGGCATCGGCAACGGCATTTCGCTGATCATCTTCTCCGGCATCGTCGCCGGCCTGCCGCGCGCCATCTCCGGCACGCTGGAGCTTGGCCGCACCGGCGCACTGTCGACCGGCCTGATCCTGGCGATCATCGTGCTCGCCATCGTCGTCATCGCGCTGATCGTCTTCTTCGAGCGCGCCCAGCGCCGCCTGCTGATCCAGTATCCCAAGCGCCAGGTCGGCAATCGCATGTTCCAGGGCGATACCTCGCATCTGCCGCTGAAGCTCAACACGTCCGGCGTCATTCCGCCGATCTTCGCCTCGTCGCTGCTGCTGCTTCCGGCAACGGTTGCCGGCTTCTCGCAGACGACCAACATGCCTGCCTGGGCGAGCACCATCCTGGCGGCGCTCGGCCACGGCCAGCCGCTCTATATGGCCTTCTACGCTGCCATGATCGTGTTCTTCGCCTTCTTCTATACGGCGATCGTCTTCAATCCGAAGGACACCGCCGACCAGCTCAAGAAGCATTCGGGCTTCATCCCGGGCTATCGTCCGGGCGAGCGCACTGCGGACTATATCGACTATGTGCTCACCCGCATCACCGTCGTCGGCGCCATCTATCTGGTGCTGGTGTGTCTGCTGCCCGAGTTCCTGATTTCAGCGACTGGCGTACCGTTCTACCTTGGTGGCACTTCGCTCCTGATCGTGGTCAGTGTAACGCTCGATACGGTGGCGCAGATTCAGGGTCACCTGATCGCGCACCAGTATGAGGGCCTGATCAAGAAGTCGAAGCTGCGCGGGGGGAAGAAGGCCAGATGAGGTTGATATTGCTTGGACCGCCGGGGGCGGGCAAGGGGACACAAGCACTGAGACTGGTAGAAAGACACGGCATCCCACAGCTTTCCACGGGGGACATGCTGCGTGCTGCTGTTCAGGCCGGCACCGAAGTCGGCAGGCGAGCCAAGGCGGTGATGGATGCTGGTGAACTGGTGTCCGACGCTATCGTCAACGCCATCGTGGCCGAGCGCATCGATCAAGCCGATTGCGCAAACGGCTTCATCCTTGACGGATACCCGCGAACCCTGGTGCAAGCGGACGCCGTTGAGGAAATGCTTTCGGATCGCGGGCTGGAGCTAGACGCGGTCATCGAATTTGTCGTCGACGACAAGGCGCTGGTTGGCCGAATCGTCAAACGCGCCGAGGACGCCAAGGCCGCAGGCCTGCCGGTGCGCAAGGACGACAGCCCAGCGGTGTTCGAAGAACGCTTGAGGGAATATTACAAGAAAACCTCGCCGCTGATCGGCTACTACTACGCCAAGGGCAAGCTCAGGGGCGTCGATGGCATGGCCGACATCGATGCGGTGACGCAGCAGATCGAGGCGGTGCTCAGGGCGACGACCCGGCAGGTTGGCCAGGCGGCCGGCTAGAGAAACGAACGATTGCGCTTGACTGGAGCGGTCCGCTGGGGTATGGCGGCCCGTCTTCCTATCAGGCATGAGGCTTGCTTGTCCGCAAGGGCAAGGCAGGCCGCTTTGAACTGGAAACTCCCGCAAGGGCCGGCCTCCACCGGACGCGGGGCAACTTGAAGCGCCGGCTCGTCCGGCCTATATGGAGAAGAGAAGAACATGGCTCGTATAGCCGGCGTCAACATTCCTACCAACAAGCGCGTCGTCATTGCGCTTCAATACATTCACGGCATTGGCAAGAAGTTCGCCCAGGAGATCGTCGACAAGGTCGGCATCCCGGCCGAGCGCCGCGTCAACCAGCTGACCGACGCGGAAGTGCTGCAGATCCGGGAGACCATCGACCGCGACTACCAGGTCGAGGGCGACCTGCGCCGCGAAGTGTCGATGAACATCAAGCGGCTCATGGACCTCGGCTGCTACCGCGGCCTGCGTCACCGCCGCTCGCTGCCGGTTCGTGGCCAGCGCACGCACACCAATGCGCGCACCCGCAAAGGCCCAGCCAAGTCGATTGCCGGAAAGAAGAAGTAATTTAGGGCAGTAAGAGAGTAGGGCAGTAAGGCAATAGGAACGGCAGACATACTGCCCTACTGCCATATTCCCCTACTGCCTTCTCCCTGGTGGAGCCGCTGGCATTACGGCGGTGTAGAGATCAACTGAAAGGACTATCATGGCCAAGGAAGCCGCTCGTGTTCGCCGTCGCGAACGCAAGAACATCTCGTCGGGCGTTGCCCACGTCAATTCGACCTTCAACAACACGATGATCACCATCACCGACGCGCAGGGCAATTCCATTGCCTGGTCGTCGGCCGGAGCCCAGGGCTTCAAGGGATCGCGCAAGTCGACCCCTTTCGCTGCCCAGATGGCCGCCGAAGATGTTGCCAAGAAGGCTCAGGAACACGGCATGCGCATGCTCGAGGTCGAGGTCTGTGGACCCGGCTCCGGTCGTGAATCGGCGCTGCGGGCGCTGCAGGCAGCAGGCTTCACCATCACCTCGATCCGTGATGTGACGCCGATCCCGCACAATGGCTGCCGCCCGCGCAAGAAGCGCCGCGTCTAAAGAGAATTTACCGAACGCCGCGCGAGCGCCTCAAGGGCGCTCCTCCACGGCATTCCAGGTCGCCCGCCACGATTGGATGGTGGCGGGACAACGGAAGGAAAGCACTATGATCCAGAAAAATTGGCAGGAACTGATCAAGCCGAACAAGATCGAGTTCTCGTCGAAGAAGAAGACGCTGACCACGCTGGTCGCCGAGCCGCTCGAGCGCGGCTTCGGCCTCACCCTCGGCAACGCGCTGCGCCGCGTGCTTTTGTCTTCGCTGCGTGGCGCGGCTGTGACCGCCGTGCAGATCGACGGCGTTCTGCATGAATTCTCGTCCATCGCCGGCGTGCGCGAGGACGTGACCGACATCGTGTTGAACATCAAGGAAATCGCCATCCGCATGGAAGGCGATGGCCCCAAGCGCATGGTCGTGCGCAAGCAGGGACCGGGCGCGGTTCTCGCCGGCGACATCCAGACGGTCGGCGACGTCGAGATCCTCAATCCCGACCACGTCATCTGCACGCTGGACGAAGGCGCTGAGATCCGCATGGAATTCACCGTCGACACCGGCAAGGGCTATGTGCCGGCCGACCGCAACCGCGCCGAAGACGCGCCGATAGGGCTGATCCCGGTCGACAGCCTGTATTCGCCGGTCAAGAAGGTCTCCTACAAGGTCGAGAACACCCGTGAGGGGCAGGTTCTCGATTATGACAAGCTGACCATGACCATCGAGACCGATGGTTCGATCTCGGGCGAGGACGCGGTGGCCTTCGCCGCTCGCATCCTGCAGGACCAGCTCGGCCTGTTCGTCAATTTCGACGAGCCGCAGAAGGAAGTCGCTGCCGAACAGGTTACCGAGCTTGCCTTCAACCCGGCGCTGCTCAAGAAGGTCGACGAACTCGAGCTTTCGGTGCGTTCGGCCAACTGCCTGAAGAACGACAACATCGTCTATATCGGCGATCTAATCCAGAAGACCGAAGCCGAGATGCTGCGCACCCCGAACTTCGGCCGCAAGTCGCTGAACGAGATCAAGGAAGTCCTGGCGGCGATGGGCCTGCATCTCGGCATGGAAGTGCCGGACTGGCCGCCGGAAAACATCGAAGACCTCGCCAAGCGTTACGAAGATCAATACTGAGGCTCAGGCCTCTTGAACCCGCAATGAAGGAGAAGAGCCATGCGCCACGGATTTAAAGGCCGCCGGTTCGCCCGCAGCATAAGCCATCGCAAGTCGATGTTTGCCAACCTTGCCGTGTCGCTTATCGAGCACGAGCAGATCCTCACCACGCTGCCGAAGGCGAAGGATCTGCGTCCGATCGTCGAGAAGCTGGTGACGCTCGGCAAGCGCGGCGACCTGCACGCCCGCCGCCAAGTGATTGCCCAGATCGGCAATGAGGGCGTCGTCAAGCGTCTGTTCGACACAATCGCGCCACGTTACGCCACTCGCAATGGCGGCTATCTGCGCATCATGAAGGCCGGCTTCCGTCACGGTGACAATGCCGCAATGGCCGTCATCGAATTCGTCGACCGCGACACCTCGGCCAAAGGCGCCGGCGACCGCGCCCGCATCGAGGCCGAAGGCACCGAAGAGGAAGCCGCAGCCGCATAAGCTTCGGTTTTTCTGAGAAGTTCAAAGGGGCCTGCGGGCCCCTTTTTCTGTTTCCGAAGCTGCAGGGCAGGGCTTGCAGGGGTTTTGTCACCGGTTTTTGCGGCGACTATCCAAAATAATCGGATTTCAGCGGCTTAGCCTTTCATTTTGCACAATCGTCAGGACAATGGCGCCCGACTTGGAGGATTCGGAATGCGCGTTAAACGGCTGTCCCTTGTTCTGATCTGCGCCTTGATGGCGCTGGCCGTCGTGCCGGCGGCGAGGCACGCGATAGCGGAGGAGACCAAGCCAGATCCCGGTCTGTCCGACGTACTGACCGATCTGCTGCATGGCGTCGAAGGCGAAAACGCCACCTCCGGCCCCGACAAGCGCGTGCCGTTCGGCCGCGAGGAGGTGCAGCTGTCCTTCGCGCCGCTGGTCAAGCAGACGGCCCCGGCCGTGGTCAATGTCTACGCCTCGCAGACCGCCAAGGTGACGTCGCCCTTCGACGGCGATCCGTTCTTCGAGGAATTCTTCGGCCGCTCGCAGCCGCGCGCGCAGTCTTCGCTCGGTTCGGGGGTGCTGGTCGATCCGACCGGCGTCGTGGTCACCAATTTCCACGTCGTCAAGGACGCCGACCAGGTCAAGGTCGCGACCGCCGACGGGCGCGAATTCGACAGCAAGGTGCTGCTCAAGGATGAGACGCTCGACCTCGCCGTGCTCAAGATTTCTTCCGACAAGCCGTTCCCGGTGATCGCCATTGGCGATTCCGACGCGCTCGAGGTCGGCGACCTGGTGCTGGCGATCGGCAATCCGTTCGGTGTCGGCCAGACCACCACCAGCGGCATCATTTCGGCTGTGGCGCGCAGCCATATCGGCGTCTCCGATTCCAGCTTCTTCATCCAGACCGACGCCGCCATCAACCCGGGCAATTCCGGTGGCGCGCTGGTCAACATGGGTGGTCAACTGATCGGCATCAACACTGCGATCTATAGCCGTAGCGGCGGCTCGATCGGTATCGGCTTTGCCATCCCTTCGAACATGGTTCGCGCCTTCGCCGATGCGGCCAAGGCCGGGCTCGACTTCTTCGAGCGGCCGTATGTCGGTGCCGAGTTCGAGGCGGTGACGCCGCAGATTGCCGAATCGCTCGGCATGGACAAACCGGCCGGCTCGCTGGTTTCTTCGGTCGAAGAGGCAGGACCCGCTGCCAAGGCAGGACTCAAGCCTGGTGACGTGGTGCTGTCGCTCAACGGCAAGCCGGTCGAGAGCGTCGGGGCGCTGGACTACCGGATGGCGACGCTGTCGATCGGTACGAATGCCAGCTTCGGCGTTCTAAGCAAGGGTCAGCAGGCGACGATGGACATCGCGCTGGAACGGCCGCCTGAGGGCGCCAAAGCTGCGGAGCTCACATTGCGCGGCCGTAGCCCGTTTTCCGGTGCCAGGGTTGCCGAACTATCGCCACGGCTTGCCCAGCGGCTTGGTCTGCGCACCGATGTCAAAGGCGTCACCGTCGTCGATATCAACCGCGATTCGCCCGCTGCCGATTTTGGTTTCCAGCCGGGCGACATCGTGCGTGAGGTCAATGGCCTGACGATCGACAAGGCGGCGACCCTGGAACAGATAGCCCAGCAGGATACACGCTGGTGGCGCTTTACCGTCGAGCGCGGCGGGCAGATACTGCGCCAGGTGTTGCGTTACTAAGCCCGACGTCAGCATGGTCGGGCTCCAGGCAGAAGAAGTTGCATGGCCGATCTGTTCAGTGTCGATGAACCGGAAAAGACGCCGCCCGGCAGGCCGCTGGCCGACCGTCTGCGCCCGAAGAACCTCGGCGAGGTCGTCGGCCAGGAGCATCTGACCGGTCCCGACGGCGCGCTGACGCGGCTGATCGGCTCCGGCTCGCTCGGCTCGATGATCTTCTGGGGCCCGCCCGGCACCGGCAAGACCACGGTCGCACGGCTGCTTGCCGGCGAGACAAGCCTCGCTTTCGAACAGATCTCGGCCGTGTTTTCCGGCGTTGCCGACCTGAAGAAAGTGTTCGAGGCAGCGAAGCTGCGCCGCTCCAACGGCCGCCAGACACTGCTGTTCGTCGACGAGATCCATCGCTTCAACCGCGCCCAGCAGGACAGTTTTCTGCCCGTGATGGAAGACGGCACCGTCGTGCTGGTCGGCGCCACCACGGAGAACCCGTCCTTCGAGCTTAACGCCGCGCTGTTGTCGCGCGCACGCGTCCTGGTCTTTCACTCGCTCGGCGAGGACAGCATCGCCAAGCTCCTGGCGCGGGCCGAGGAGGCAGAGGGCAGGGCGCTGCCGCTCGATGACGAGGCGCGGGCGATGCTCATCCGCATGAGCGACGGCGACGGCCGCGCGGCGCTGACACTGGCCGAAGAGGTCTGGCGTGCCGCCAAATCAGGTGAAGTGTTTGGCGCCGAGGCCTTACAGCGCATCGTCCAGCGCCGCGCGCCGATCTACGACAAGGGCCAGGACGGCCATTACAATTTGATCTCCGCCTTGCACAAATCGGTGCGCGGCTCCGACCCCGACGCGGCACTCTACTATCTGGCCCGCATGTTCGACGCCGGCGAGGATCCGCTCTATCTCGGGCGCCGGTTGGTGCGCATGGCGATGGAGGATATCGGGCTGGCCGACCCGCAGGCACTCGTCGTCGCCAACGCCGCCAAGGACGCCTACGACTATCTGGGCTCGCCCGAGGGCGAACTGGCCTTCGCCGAGGCTACCGTCTATCTCGCTACCGCGCCGAAATCCAATGCAGTCTATACCGCATTCAAGGCCGCCACACAGGCGGCCAAGGAATTCGGTTCGCTGCTGCCGCCCAAGCACATTCTCAATGCGCCGACCAAGCTGATGAAACAGGAAGATTACGGCGCCGGCTATCGCTACGACCACGACGAGCCCGACGCTTTTTCCGGCCAGGACTATTTTCCTGAGAAGATGGGAAGGCAGACATTCTACGATCCGCCCGAGCGCGGCTTCGAGCGCGATATCAGGAAGCGGCTGGACTATTGGGCGAAGCTGCGCAGCGAGCGGGAAAAGTAGCTGCCAGTCGCACACTGGTGTGATCGCCGTTGTCTGATGGGATAAAAAACCCTATCAAGATGCGCCTTCGGCCGGCGGCAGGCCAGAAACGTACCGACGATATTCAGAACGGAATCGCGCCTGGCGCGTGGAAAAATGACAAAAAAATCCCGCAAAACCCTTCGGAAGTTCGCCATAGCCATTCCGCTGCTGGCGCTCGGCTTCTATGTCATTCCCATTCTGACGACGATTTTCATCGTCCTCGGCCTGATCGACGTGTTGCGCAACGACAACAAGAATTGGGCGCTGTTCAGTGGTTATTTCCTGGGCAACGGCATCTTCACCTGGCTGCTTTCGCCCTTCAATCTGCTGGTGGATCTGCTGTGCTATAGAAACCGCGGTGTCTGGAAATTGGACCAGTTTCCTCCGGACTACCAGCGCGAGGTCAACGAGGTCCTGGATGTCTTCAAGGCACGCAAGGACGAGATCATCGCCGACATCGACGCCAATTTCGGCAGCGGCCGGCGCGGCATGTATGTCTATCAGTGGTATGGCAAGCACAAAATAGACAACGTCGCCGAATTCAACAAGGATTTCAAATACATCAAGACGATTGCCGTCTCTGTGTTCAGCGGCAGGGAATCGACTTCCTGGCACTTTGGCCCGCTCCGGCTCAGCCTGCGCATTCTCTACAACCTCATCCCGGTGAAATCGGAAGTGTTCGTCCAGTGTGGCAACGCCAAGAATTACTGGCACGAGAACCCGCTGTTCATCTTCGACGACACGCTGCTTCATCGCTCGGTCAACGAGTATGACGGGCGCCGCTACTGCGTGTTCATGGACATCATTCGCCCATCGCCGTTTCCCGGTCTGATCTCGACGCTCCTCGCCATTGTTTCGGTCAGCGTCGAGCGCATCAATGCCATGTTCTACAAGAACTGGAAGATGATCGCCTCCAGCAAGCCGAAGAAGGTCGGAGCTGCCTGACACCGTAGCGTAACTGGCGCGAGGGAGCACGATGTATCATCTGTTGCTTGTCTGTCTTGGTGGCGCGATCGGTGCAATGGCCCGCTTCTTCCTGTCCGGCTTCGTCGCCCGCCGGGTCGGCGAGACCTTTCCTTGGGGCACGATGGTCGTCAATGTGTCGGGGGCGTTTGCAATCGGCGTCGTTGCGCATGCCGTGGCGCGCGACGGCATGCCTGCCCTTTGGGCCTTTGTCGTCACCGGCGGCCTCGGCTGCTACACCACGGTCTCTTCATTCAGCCTGCAGACGCTGGCGCTGGCGCGTGAGGGCGAATGGCTGCGCGCCGGCGGAAATGTGCTGCTTTCGGTTTTCCTGAGCCTCGGCGGCGTGACGCTGGGCTTTGCCGCGGGAAGTCTTCTGATTGGCAGCGGGGCGCCATGAGCGGCCCGCAGAAGCTCCGCTCCGACGGGATGGCGGGGCGTGCGGCGCGCCTCATTGGCTCGCGCCGAACGAGCCAAACGGTTCGTATCTATGCGACCGTGACCGCTGGCAGCATGATCGGCGGCGTGCTGCGGGCGCTCGCCTCATTGGCGAGCACCGCCTGGTGGGGCACTGGATTTCCCTTCGGCACGCTCCTCGTCAACATTGTCGGCTCATTCCTCATCGGCTTCTATGCGACATTGACGGGACCGGATGGTCGCGTCTTCGCCAGTCCGCTGCAGCGCCAGTTCTTCATGGCCGGCTTCTGCGGTGGCCTGACGACCTTCTCCGCTTTCAGCCTTGAAACACTCACCCTCGCGCAAAGCGGGAAGCTTGTGGCGGCGGCACTCAATATCGCGATCTCCGTGGTGGCCTGGCTTGCCGCCGTCTGGCTTGGCCACATCTTTGCAGTGCGCCTCAACCAGCTGAGAGGATCCAGGCAATGAAGATACCACCACAGGCACAATTGCTGCGCATATTTATCGGCGAAAACGACAGGGCAGATGGCCGTCCGCTGTATGAGGTCATCGTGCTGAAGGCCCGCGAAATGCAGATTGCCGGCGCGACCGTCCTGCGCGGGGCGATGGGATTTGGCCATTCCAGCCGACTTCACACCACGAAGATCCTCCGTCTCTCGGAGGACCTTCCCCTTGTCATCGAGATCGTCGACGACGAGGAAAAATTGGCCGCTTTTCTGCCCGTGCTTGAAACAATCATGACAAGTGGCTTGATCACGCTGGAGAAAGTTCAGGTTCTGCAATATGGAACCGACAACGAATAACCGAGTGAGATTGCGGGTGCCGGCGAATGCCGTTGCATGTTCGCAAAACGGCGATTGGAATCATGGCAGGCGTTGAACAGATCACAGTGGATACCGGTGAGGCGGGCATGCGGCTCGACCGCTGGTTCAAGACCCATTTCCCCGGTCTCGGTTTCGGTCATCTGCAGAAGCTGCTGCGTTCCGGCCAGATCCGCGTCGACGGCGGCAGGGTGAAGGCCGATACACGCGTCGAAGCCGGCCAGACGGTGCGTGTGCCGCCGCTCGAAGTGGACAAGAAAGGCGAAAGCCCGCTCACCGGCCATTCGATACGCAACCAGGGCGATGCCGATGTCTTGGCCAAGATGCTGATCCATGAGGACCCGAAGGTCTTCGTCTTCAACAAGCCGGCCGGCCTGGCGGTGCAAGGCGGCTCCGGGGTCACCCGCAATGTCGACGACATGCTGGAAGCCTGGCGCAACCAGAAGGGCGAGAAGCCGCGTCTGGTGCACCGGCTCGACCGCGACACGTCGGGTGTTCTGGTTGTCGCCCGTACAAGGCTCGCCGCCATGAAGCTCGCCGAAGCGTTCCGGGCGCGTGAGACGAAGAAAACCTACTGGGCGCTGGTCAAGGGTGTGCCGCCGAAGCGCGAGGACAAGATCTCGACCTGGTTGATCAAGGAACCGACGCCCGACGGCGATCGCGTGCGCATCGCCAAGCATGGCGAAAAGGGTGCCGACCACGCCGTGTCCTACTACCGTGTCATCGAGCAGGCTGCACAGACGATGACCTGGCTGGAGATGGAGCCGTATACCGGCCGCACCCACCAGCTTCGTGTCCATGCCGCGCATATCGGCTGCCCGATCATCGGCGACCCCAAATATTTCGAGGCCGACACCAATTGGGATTTTCCCGGCGGCATGCAGAACCGCCTGCATCTGCACGCCCGCCGCATCGTCATCCCGCATCCCGATAAGGGGTTTGTCGACGTCACCGCGCCGATGCCGCCGCACATGCGCCAGAGCTGGAACCTGATCGGCTTCGACGACGCAAGCGCGGAGGACTAGGGCCGGTGGGCGTCGCCACAGATACGCTCGACCGCCGTGACGCGGTCGATCTGGCGGCCGCCGCCATCATGGTCGGGCTGACCTTTTCCTGGGGCCTGAACTACGTCGCCGCCAAGATCTCCTATGCCGGCTACGATCCCGTTTTCCTATCGATCGCCCGCTCGGTGATCGGCGGCCTGTGTGCTTTCGGCTGGTGCCGCTGGCGCGGCATCGCGCTGTTCACGCCCGACAAGACTCTCGTCGCCGGCATTCTGGCAGGCGCGCTTTTCGGTCTCGAGTTCCTGTTTCTGTATGTCGGGCTCGAGCACACCACCGTCGTGCGCAACACCTTGCTGGTCAACACCATGCCGTTCTGGATGCTGGTCGGCGGCCATTTCCTGCTGGACGAAAGCATCACGGCACGCAAGCTCGTTGGGCTTCTGCTCGCTTTCGCCGGGCTGGTCGCGGTGTTTTCCGACAAACTGAGCGCTAATGGTGGCGAGACGTTGAGCGGCGACCTGCTCAGTCTCGGCGCCGGCATTCTGTGGGCCGTGACCAACATTGTCATCAAGCGGTCGAAACTGGTGGAGGCCAGCGCCGAAAAGCTGCTGCTCTATCAGCTGGCCGGTGCCGCCGCCGTCGGCATTTTGGTGATGCCCTTTGCCGGGCCGCCCGTCCGCAGCTTTACCCTTCTGCCGACCTTGGCGCTGTTGTTCCAGGCCGTCTACGTTGTCGCCTTCACCTATGTGCTGTGGTTCTGGCTGCTGCGGCGCTACCCTGCATCTGGCCTGTCGAGCTTCACCTTCCTGTCGCCGGTCTTCGGCGTGCTTTGCGGCGCCGTGTTCTTGAACGAGCCGTTGACCGTTCGTATCTTTCTGGCACTCGGCCTGATCGCCGCCGGTCTTATCATCGTCAACCGGCCGGCCCGAAAACAAAGCCCCGGATGAGCATGCGCGATATTTTGAACGACCTCGAAGCTGGAAAGCAGCTCTCCGATCCGGATCCGGTGCGTCGCGCCCAGATCCAGATGAAGACGCCGCTGCCAAAACGCTTCTACAAGACCGTCGCGGTGGCACCGGTCGAGGATGGTTTTGCCGTCCATCTCGATGGCAAGCCCGTCCGCACGCCCGCCAAGGCGCTGCTGGCGCTGCCGACCGAAAAGGCGGCTGCTCTTATTGCGGACGAATTCGCCGCACAGGAGGAGACCATCGACCCGGTAACGATGCCGTTGATGCGTCTGGTCAATACGGCAATCGATGGGGTCGCCAGTGATCCCCAGGCGGTGCTGGAGGACATCCTGCGTTTCGCCTCATCAGATATGCTCTGCTACCGCGCCGATGCACCACAGGGGTTGGTCGACCGGCAGAACGAGCATTGGGATCCGGTCATCGACTGGGCGCGCAGCGCGCTCGGCGCCCGGTTCCAGCTCGCCGAAGGCGTGATCCACGTCGAGCAGCCGCGCGAGAGTATCGCGCTGCTTGGCCAGCATCTAGCCCAACGTGCCGATCCGCTGCGCCTTGCTGCCATCCACGTCATGACCTCGCTGACCGGATCGGCGCTGCTGGCGCTGGCCGTCGATTTCGGCGAGCTCGACGGCGAGGTGGCCTGGGCTGCCGGCCATGTCGACGAGGACTGGCAGGCCGAGCAATGGGGCCATGATGCCGAGGCCGTCGCCCGCCGCGCCGCCCGCAAGCGCGACATGATGGCGGCAGTCAGCCTGCTCGAAGCGCTCAAAGGCTGACGGCACCGCCCGCTATTTCGCACTGCACATTAGACCAAAGTCATAATCCCAAAGGCGGTCTGCCTCTGGGCACTGCTTTCTGTCATTTTTTGCACCGGTGGCTGCACTGAGTCTGCGTTCCGAGGAAACGCGGACGATGACGCGCAGCATCGAGGACCGACGGAATCACACGGGAGGATACACTCATGGCAATGGCATCGACCGCCGGCAAAACAAGCCGCGGCATGACGCGCGAGGAGAAGAAGGTCATCTTCGCCTCCTCGCTCGGCACCGTTTTCGAATGGTATGATTTTTATCTCTACGGCTCGTTGGCAGTGTTCATTGGTTCGACTTTTTTCAGCCCAACCATCCCGGAAGCTACGCGCAATATCTTCGCGCTGCTGGCTTTCGCCGCTGGCTTCCTCGTGCGTCCGTTCGGCGCATTGCTGTTCGGCCGCATCGGCGATCTTGTCGGCCGTAAATACACTTTCCTTGTCACGATGACGATCATGGGCCTGTCGACCTTCCTGGTCGGCTTGCTGCCTGGCTATGCGACTTTGGGCATTGCCGCTCCCGTGATCCTGATCATCTTGCGCATGTTGCAAGGCCTGGCGCTCGGTGGCGAGTATGGCGGTGCTGCGACCTATGTCGCCGAGCACGCACCCGACGATCGCCGCGGCTACTACACGTCGTGGATACAGACGACGGCAACGCTCGGCCTGTTCCTGTCGCTGGTCGTCATCCTGATCGTCCAGGGGTCGATGGCCAAGGAAACCTACGCCGCGTGGGGTTGGCGCATTCCTTTCATCGTTTCCTTTCTGCTCCTCGGGATTTCGATATGGATCCGGCTGTCGCTTTCTGAATCGCCGACCTTCCAGCGCATGAAGGACGAAGGCAAAGGCTCCAAGGCGCCATTGACGGAAGCCTTCGGCCAATGGAAGAACGCAAAGATTGCGCTGCTGGCACTGCTCGGCCTCACAGCCGGCCAGGCCGTGGTCTGGTACAATGGCCAGTTCTACGCGCTGTTCTTCCTAACCAACGTGCTCAAGGTCGACGCCCAGTCGGTCAACATCATGATCGCAATCGCGCTGGCGGTCGGCTCCATCTTTTTCGTCGTGTTCGGCTGGCTCTCCGACAAGATCGGTCGCAAGCCGATCATCATGGCCGGCCTTGCACTGGCGATCGTCTGCACTTTCCCGTTGTTCAAGGCGCTGACCTGGGCAGCCAACCCGGCGCTCGCCACCGCGCAGCAAAACACGCGCGCGACGGTCACCGCGGCACCGGGCGACTGCAAGTTCCAGTTCAATCCGGTGGGCACGGCGAAGTTCACGACGTCCTGCGATATCGCCACCTCGTTCTTGACCAAGAACTCAGTGCCTTATGACGTGGTAACGACGGCAGCCCCCGGCACTGCAGCGTCGGTCAAAATCGGCAACGAGACAGTTGAGTCGTACGACGCGACTGCGGCCGGCGATCAAGCCAAGGCTAAGGACGCCGTTTTCGCCAAAGCGGTAAACACAGCGCTTCGGGACGGCGGCTATCCGCTGAAGCGGGCAGCGGCCAAGGTGCCGGACCAGAAGCTTGAGGCCTTCATTGCGGCCAATCCCGAGCTGAAGCTCGATACGGCCGCGATCCGCTCCGGCGACAAGGCGACGGTCCCGACCGACCAGGCGATCAAGGACAAGCTGCTGACTGCCGATGAGGCTGCGGGAGCCCCCGAGGTCACTGTCTACACCATACCGGGCGGCGGTCCCTTTGCCATGTTTGCCGACCCGGCCGCGGTCAACTGGCCGATGACGATCGCCATCCTGTTCGTCCTCGTGATCTTCGTCACGATGGTGTACGGGCCGATCGCCGCGATCCTGGTCGAGATGTTTCCGACCCGCATCCGCTACACCGGAATGTCGCTGCCCTACCATATCGGCAATGGCTGGTTCGGCGGGCTGCTGCCGGCGACGGTGTTCGCGCTCAGCGCCTACAAGGGCGACATCTACTACGGTCTCTGGTACCCGGTGGTGATCGCGGCGATGTCGCTGGTCATCGGCATGATCTTCATCAGGGATACCCTCGGAACAGACCTGCATACCAAGCAATAGCCGACCTGTCCCGATTCAAAGCAAAGCCCGGCGCGAGCGATCGCGCCGGGCTTTGCGATTCATCGGAGGGAGACGAGAGATGGGGAGGCTCAGCTCTTCCGATCGTTTTTCGCTTCTTCGATCGCTGCCTCATGATACCAGGCACTTCCGAAATCCGTTCGGTTGCGCAAAGAAGCAAGTTCTGCTGCGAACTTAGCCTTTCCGCTTAAATTTGAGGCAGAAGCGCGCGCTGCCACCGGGAACATCAGGATTTTGGCCGACTGAGGAGTGGAAGTGATTTCCATTGTCGGTTTCCTTTCTTCGGCACAACCTTGCCGATTCAACCTTTCCCCAAGATAGGTTTCGCAATCGAATTAGGCAACATGATTATAAAAAGATCAGTAGCTGCACAATATTTATGCAAACTATGCTTGTGAGCGATCCGATCGCACAATTACGACGGCTCAGCAATTTTGCGCCGACACTACATCGCTTTTGCCGCACCCGTCGCCAGCCAAATGGCACACGAATTGCATTTTAACAGTCGGCAGGTCGGCTGCTGGATAGGCCGGCTCGCCCCGGCGCCATCCAGGGTTCGGTGATCAAGCAACGAGAGGCTAGAATGACGAAATACAAGCTCGAGTACATTTGGCTCGATGGATACACCCCGGTTCCCAATCTTCGCGGAAAGACGCAGGTCAAGGACTATGCCGAGTTTCCGACGCTCGACCAGCTTCCGCTGTGGGGCTTCGACGGTTCTTCGACCATGCAGGCCGAGGGCCACAGCTCTGACTGCGTTTTGAAGCCGGTCGCCGTCTATCCGGACCCCGCCCGCACCAATGGCGCGCTCGTCATGTGCGAGGTCATGATGCCGGACGGCGTGACGCCGCATGCATCCAACAAGCGCGCCACCATCCTCGACGACGAGGGTGCCTGGTTCGGCTTCGAGCAGGAGTATTTCTTCTACAAGGACGGCCGCCCGCTCGGCTTCCCCGAGAGTGGCTATCCGGCGCCGCAAGGGCCGTACTACACCGGCGTCGGCTACAGCAATGTCGGTTCTGTCGCCAGGCAGATCGTCGAGGAGCATCTCGACCTTTGCCTCGCCGCCGGCATCAACCATGAAGGCATCAACGCCGAAGTCGCGAAGGGCCAGTGGGAATTCCAGATCTTCGGCAAAGGCTCCAAGAAGGCCGCCGACCAGATGTGGATGGCACGCTATCTGATGCAGCGCCTGACCGAGAAATACGGCATCGACATCGAATACCACTGCAAGCCGCTCGGCGACACCGACTGGAACGGCTCCGGCATGCATGCCAACTTCTCGACCGCCTATATGCGCGAAGTCGGCGGCAAGGGTTATTTCGAGGCGCTGATGGCGGCCTTCGACAAAAACCTGATGGATCACATCGCCGTCTACGGTCCGGACAACGACAAGCGTTTGACCGGCAAGCACGAGACCGCGCCGTGGAACAGGTTCAGCTATGGCATCGCCGACCGCGGCGCCTCGATCCGCGTGCCGCACTCCTTCATCAACAACGGCTACAAGGGCTATCTCGAGGATCGCCGTCCGAACTCGCAGGGCGACCCCTACCAGATCGCCTCGCAGATATTGAAGACGATCGCCTCCGTCCCGACCAGCGCCGAGGTTTCGGCCGCGGCTTGAGCATTCGTCCCGGCGTAGACCTCAGGCCTGCGCCGAGACTTTCTCTCCGATCGCATCGCAATAAAAAAACCCCGGCGTCTCCGCCGGGGTTTTTTGTTGGCTGCAACGATCCGGATCAGACCGAATAGTACATATCGTATTCGACCGGATGCGGGGTCATTTCGAAGCGCATCACCTCGGCCATCTTGAGCTCGATATAGCTGTCGATCTGGTCGTCGTCGAAGACGCCGCCAGCCTTCAGGAAGCCGCGGTCCTTGTCGAGGCTCTGCAGGGCTTCGCGCAGCGAGCCGCAGACGGTCGGGATCTTCTTCAATTCCTTCGGCGGAAGGTCGTAGAGATCCTTGTCCATCGGCTGTCCCGGATGGATCTTGTTCTTGATGCCGTCGAGGCCGGCCATCAGCATGGCGGCAAAGGCAAGATAGGGGTTCGCGCCCGGATCGGGGAAGCGGACCTCGACGCGCTTGGCCTTCGGCGACGAGCCGAACGGAATGCGGCACGAGGCCGAGCGGTTGCGAGCCGAATAGGCGAGCAGCACCGGCGCTTCATAGCCGGGCACCAGGCGCTTGTAGGAGTTGGTCAGCGGGTTGGTGAAGGCGTTGATCGCCTTGGCATGCTTGATGATACCACCGATGTAGAACAGGCAGCTCTCGGACAGGCCGGCATATTCGTTGCCGGCGAAGGTCGGCTTGCCTTCCTTCCAGATCGACTGGTGGACGTGCATGCCAGAGCCATTGTCGCCGAATACCGGCTTCGGCATGAAAGTGGCCGTCTTGCCATACGCATTGGCGACCTGGTGCACGACGTATTTGTAGATCAGCATCTTGTCGGCGTTGCGGACCAGCGTGTCGAACTTGATCCCGAGCTCGTGCTGGGCGGCGGCCACTTCATGGTGGTGCTTTTCGACGCGCACGCCCATCTCGGCGAGCACGGTGAGCATTTCCGAGCGCATGTCCTGTGCCGAATCGATCGGCGGCACCGGGAAATAGCCGCCCTTGATGCGCGGCCGGTGGCCGAGGTTACCCGTCTCGTAATCGGTGTCGTCATTGGACGGCAATTCGGTCGAATCCAGCCGGAAGCCGGTATTATAGGGATCGGCCTTGTACTTGACGTCGTCGAACACGAAGAACTCGGCTTCAGGACCGACGAAGATCTGGTCGCCGATGCCTTCCGCCTTCATGTAGGCCTCGGCCTTTTTGGCGGTGCCGCGCGGGTCGCGGTTGTAGGATTCTCCCGAGATCGGGTCGAGGATGTCGCACAGGATGACCATGGTCGACTGAGCGAAGAACGGGTCCATATGCACCGTATCGGGATCGGGCATCAGCACCATGTCGGACTCGTTGATCGCCTTCCAGCCGGCGATCGAGGAACCGTCGAACATGACACCATCGGCAAACATGTCTTCCTCGACCTCGACGACATCCATCGTAACGTGCTGCAGTTTGCCCTTCGGATCGGTGAAGCGCAGATCGACGAACTTCACGTCGTTGTCCTTGATCTGCTTCATGATGTCTTTGGCTGTCGTCATGTCCCTGCTTCCCTATGTGATGACGTTTTGAACATGGCCTTTTAACGGGAAAATTCAGACCGCGTCCATGCCGGTTTCGCCGGTGCGGATGCGCACGACTTCCTCAATGTTGGAGACGAAGATCTTGCCGTCGCCAATGCGACCGGTCTGGGCCGCCTTGCGGATGGCTTCGATCGCGGCTTCGACCGCATCGTCGCCGAGCACGACCTCGATTTTCACCTTCGGCAGGAAGTCGACGACATATTCGGCACCGCGATAAAGCTCGGTATGGCCCTTCTGGCGGCCAAACCCTTTGGCCTCGGTAACGGTGATACCTTGCAGCCCGGCCTCCTGAAGCGCTTCTTTCACTTCGTCTAGCTTGAACGGCTTGATGATCGCTTCGATCTTTTTCATGTAAAAAGTGGCCTCCACTGCCAAAAAAGACGGGTTGTGAGCCCCGCTTGCGCTTCAATCAAGCACGAACTGTGCCAATTGATGGGGCGCCGAGCAGCCTCACATGATTTGGATACCATGCCGCGCAGGAATGTACATTCGCATCATTCGCTGCGTCGGATGCGCCATGAACACCGCGAGCCTACACACCGCCGGTCCTGCCGTCCGCACAAAAATTGGGCAGATCGGATATTTCATGAGCAGCTGCGCGCCGTCGTCCCGAACGAGGTACGCCGCCAACTTTGCTTAGGGACCTTCGTTGTTTGCGTCGGATCAAAAACTGGACAATGCTTGGGGAAATGATGTGCATGTCGCCTGATATTCCATGAGCAACGAACTTTTGTCTCCGTCTGAAATGGCCGAGGCCGATCGGCTGGCGATTGCGGCCGGGCCACTCGATGGCTTCGGCCTCATGCGGCGCGCCGGCGAAGCGGTCGCTGCCGTCGTCCTGGCGCGCTATCCCCAGGCGAGACGCGTCCATGTCCTGTGCGGCCCCGGCAACAATGGCGGCAACGGCTATGTCGTGGCGCGGTTGTTGGCAGAGGCCGGCATGAGCGTTGCCGTATGGGCCGAAGGCAAGCAGAAACCCGGAAGCGATGCCGCGTTGGCCTCTGATGCCTGCAACTTGCCCGTGGAACACATTGGCCATTGCTACCCGGAAGCGGGTGAAGTGGTCGTGGACGCACTCTACGGCGCGGGACTGTCCAAGGACATTTCGATGCATGCGTTGGCCGTCTCAGGCTTGAGCAGCGCTGAGCGCGTCCCGGTGGTCTCGATCGATTTGCCTTCGGGTGTGTCAGGCGAGACCGGCTTGACTAACGCTCACTTCCAGGCCGAGGTCACGGTGACTTTCGTGCGGAAAAAGCCAGGCCATCTGCTGATGCCGGGGCGCGAGCTGTGCGGCGAGATCATCGTCGCCGATATCGGCATTCCGGATGGGATCATCGATCAGCTCAAGGTCACGGCGTTCGAGAACACACCGGAACTTTGGCTGCGATGGTACTACCCGAGAACGGCTGTCGATTCGCATAAATACAAGCGTGGCCATGTTGCTGTCTTTTCCGGCGGACCGAGTGCGACGGGCGCAGCGAGGTTGTCGGCCATGGCCGCGGCTCGCAGTGGGGCAGGGGCAGTAACTGTGCTTTCACCTGGAAACGCCATGCAGGTGAACGCCGCGCATCTGACCTCGATCATGCTGCGCGAGGCCGGCTCGCTCGAAGAGGTGCAGGAATTCCTCGTGGCGCGGCATCCCGAGGCGCTGGTGTTCGGACCGGGGCTCGGGCCGAAACCCAAGGTCGGCGATTTCGCATTGCAGTTGATTGCGGCGATCGCGGATCTGACCCGCGCATCAGCGGCTACGCCTGAAATTCACGCCAGTGCCATCGTTCTGGATGCCGACGCCATCACCTCGTTGGCGCTTCAGCCTCAGGCACTGTTCGACGCAGCGCGTCAGACATGGTCGCCGGCACTGGTGCTGACGCCACATGAGGGTGAATTCGCCAGGCTTTTTCCAGATATCGCTGGGAACAAAAAACAGTCCAAAGTGACCAAGGCGCGCGAAGCAGCAAAGCGCGCCAATGCCATTGTCGTCTACAAGGGTGCCGACACGGTGATCGCGGCGCCCGACGGCAGGGCCGCGATCAATGCCAACGGTGCGCCGTGGCTGGCCACGGCTGGCTCTGGTGACGTTCTGTCGGGGATCGCGGCCGGATTGCTGGCGCAAGGCATGGCGGCCTTCCAGGCTGCCTGCGCGGCGGTCTGGATCCACGCCGAGGCCGGCCGTCGTTTCGGGCCCGGCTTGATCGCCGAGGATCTACCGTCGGCTCTGGTGCCAGTGCTGCGGGAATTGATCGAAAGCCAGCCGGACCTTCGATGAGACGCATTGCACTCCTTTTCACCACGCTCGTCATGGCCGCTTTGGCGACACTGTCGGCGAATGCCGCTGAGCAGCCGGTGACCATCGTCGATGATCCAGCGGTACTTGCTGCTCTCGATGCCAAGGGCTTTGGCTTCGCCGGCATTTTCGGCGTCGACGGCAAGGGCGATTTGAAGACGCTTTACGACAAGGCGCCGGCCTATCACGCGATCGTCGAAACGATTGCAAGCGACGTCGCGGCATTGCGGGCCGAGATGAAGGCCGGCGGCCGGCCGCTTTACGAGGTGACCGACGGCAATGTCGGCCGCGTCATGGACATGCGCTGGCTGAGGACCGAGGCCGCACGCTTCCGCCTTGTCGGCGTGGTCAACCGGCTCGACCGGCGCGACTTCGCCGCCTTGCAAGGCGACACGAGTTGCGGCGAAGTGCGCTTCATCTATCGCCTCGCCTACGGCTTCAAGAAGAACGGCAAGGTTTTGGCCTCGCGCCTGCCGTTCAATTTCAGTGCCGTCTACAATGCCGCGCCGGATGCCGACGGCGGTTGTGTCGGCGTCGCCGGACGCTGGGCACCACAACTCGACGAGAGCGTCGATGCCGGCTGGCTGACCGGTGGGCCGCTGGAAAGGACGGCGCTCACGTTCAAGCAGCTCGAGCTCAATGCGCAAGTGGTGCGCTTCCCCTCCGGCCAGGAGACCGAATTCGGCGGGCAGGCTGCCTATCTCATGCGAATTTTCGGCATCGACGGAGCGGCTGTCAGCGAAAAGCCGCTGGAAAACACGCCCGACACGGCACGTCTCGCCGAAGACGCTGCGCTGAAAGCAAGACTTGCCGACTATGTCCGCACCAATGTCGCGGCGGTCGATCTCGGCATCTACAAAATCCCCGATGAATTCTTGGCAAGGAAGGTCATCTCCTGGTCGACCTTCGGCAGCGCAAGGCAGGCCAACCACCCGTTTACGCCATTATTCCAGCCTGCGGATTTTGTCGGGCTCGATTATTCCGCCTTGAGGCTGGTGCGCACGCCGGAGGCACTGGTCGAGCGGCTGGACAACGGCGCCTGCCAGGGCTGCCATCAGGCGGGCTCGACCGCCGGCTTCCATTTCATCGGCCTGGACGACAAGACGACCTCGCCGCTCAACCGCATCGAGGTTGGCATCTCGCCGCATCTCCACGCCGACATCCCGCGCCGCGTCGCCTGGCTGCGCGCGACTGCCGACGGCAAGGAACCGAACCGCTTTCGCCCGCTGTCCTTCGCGCCGCCGGCGACATGGAACGATGCCGGCGAAATCGCCTATTCGCCGGCCGAAATGGCGATGCCGTGCTTCATGCCGGAAGATGCGGCCCGCTTCGGTGCGACATGGCAATGCGGCGGCGGCACCGTCTGCACGCCACTGGCGACTGTGTCCGGCGTGCGCACCAAGCTGGCGCAATGCCTGCTGCCCAAGGATAGCGAAAACATGTTTTCCGGCCACCCCTGTTTAACAGGATCCATCGCCAGCAACCCGGCACAGCCTTTCAATGACCGGTATACCATCACCGGTCAGTTCGCGGCGTTCGCGCCAAGCATTTCGCGCGCCGCCTACACCTGCCGACCGCCGAAGATCGGTGTGCCGGCGGGTATCGCCTATCGCGGCTGCGACGACCGGGATCGCAGCTTTGCCGCCTTCAAGACGGGCAAGCCGATGCCCAACGAGATCTGCGGGCTCGTCGGCGGCAAGAAATTCGACACCTGCGTGGCGACCAATAATTTCGACCAGTGCCTCGGCGGCGCTGTCAATCGCGGCAATCGTCCTGCCTGCTCGGCCGACCATTTCTGCCGCGAAGATTACATGTGCCAGTCGCTGCCGCCCGATACGCCCGGCCTCGGCAAGGTGAAAGGCATCGGCTTCTGCTCGCCGACCTATTTTATCTTCCAGATGCGCATCGACAATCACGCCACGCCATGGTCGGGCGCCGTCCGCGCGACGATGGGAGCCGGGTTCGGCGCGGCGGAAGCGGAATAGCCTGCGCCGACTGGGCATTAGCCGCTATAGTTTCAGGTGGATAGCTATCGATCGAGATAGTCGGCGATCTTCGATGTCCATTCGCCGTCGAAATGCCGGACATGTTCGGCGACGATCTCATCGCTCAGCAGGCTCGACAAGGCGGAAACCAGAACTGGTTCTATCTCTGGAGCCGAGCTAAATCCAAGAGCAGTCAAACGTTCGGACCAGGGCGGATGATCCGCGCTTTCGTTATCTGGCGCGTCCCAGGCCTTTTGCGCATATTCTTGCAGGATGGGAAGCCTCGACAGGTGACTGGCGGCCGCCAGAACTCTTTCAAGTGGTGGACGAGGCGGTACCATGGTGCCAAGCAGTTCACGTTTAAGCGGAATATACACTTGGTCATCGAAGAACGTACTGGCAGCACCGATCAGCAGCAGGGCGCGCGCCGTTTCATGTGCATCGCCGGACATCGCTGCATGACGATCTGCGTCAATTTCCGCCCGCCGCGACAACCGTATTTCTTCGCGCTCCAGCGTGCGCGACAGCGGGCCAAGCATCCAGTAGAACAGGCTGCCTGAAACGGTTTTTCCCGGTGGGGCGAAGTCGAAGATTAGATCGAAGCTCTTTTCGAGTTCGGCCAGGTTGAGCCCGCCATTTGTATCTTTATTTTTCAGATGGGCGTCCTCATGGGCCAAGATCGCCGCAAACCCCTTTTGGTCGGTCGCTGCGAGCAGCGGCAGGCCCACGGTGAGAATTGCCCTGCGACCAAGCAGGCCCAGAAACGGCCGCTCTTCACCGATGCTAGCGTTGAGATTGTCGCTCAGGATGATGCTCGTGCGGCTGGCGCGGTGTTTGCCGGCAATACTCTCCCAGACAGCCCACAATTTCGGGGCTGATTCCCGAGTAATCCCGTCCACCTTGCTGGGTCGAAAACCGGCGAACAATGTCCCGATCAACAGAACGATGGCCAGCATCGCGGCCGGGATTGCAACAACGCCAGTCGCGATGACAGCGAGCGGATAGCAATCGAGGAACCAGAACCACAGGAGTATTGGGCAAAACAGCGGCAGGGCGAAGAGCAGGATGGCAAACCTGCCGAAACGCGCTCCTACATAGAGGACCAGGCGCGACATCAACGCCTCACAGCGGAATGTTGTCGTGCTTCTTCCAGGGGTTTTGCATATCCTTGTTGCGCAGCATCCTGAGCGCGCGGGCGATGCGGCGGCGGGTCGAATGCGGCATGATCACCTCGTCGACATAGCCACGCTCGGCGGCAACGAAGGGGGACAGGAAGCGATCCTCGTAAGCTTTTGTGTGCGCTGCAATTTTCTCCGCGTCGCCGATATCCTTGCGATAGATGATCTCGACTGCGCCCCTGGCGCCCATCACCGCAATCTGCGCCGTTGGCCACGCATAGTTCATGTCACCGCGCAAATGCTTTGACGCCATGACGTCATAGGCACCGCCATAGGCCTTTCTGGTGATGACGGTGATCTTTGGCACGGTCGCTTCGGCATAGGCGAACAGAAGCTTGGCGCCGTGCTTGATCAACCCGCCATATTCCTGCGCGGTGCCGGGCAGTAAGCCCGGCACGTCGACGAAGGTGACGATCGGGATCGAGAAGCAGTCGCAGAAGCGCACGAAACGAGCCGCCTTGCGGCTGGCATCCGAATCGAGCACGCCGGCCAGCACCATCGGCTGGTTGGCGACGAAGCCGACGGTGCGGCCCTCGATACGGCCGAAGCCGGTGACGATGTTTTTCGCAAAATTCTGCTGGATCTCGAAGAAGTCACCCTCGTCGGAAACTTTAAGGATCAACTCTTTGATGTCGTAAGGTTTGTTGGCATTGTCGGGAATCAGCCGGTCGAGCGACAGATCGTGATCGGTGACCGATTGGTAGCATTCGATCTCGGGAATTTCCGCCGTGTTGGAGGCGGGCAGCAGATCGACCAGCCGGCGCATCTGCAGCAGCGCCTCGACGTCATTGTCGTAGGCTCCGTCGGCGATCGAGGACTTCGTCGTGTGGACGGAAGCGCCGCCGAGGCTTTCGGCGGTGACCGTCTCATTGGTGACGGTCTTCACCACATCCGGGCCGGTGACGAACATATAGGAGGTGTCGCGGACCATGAAGATGAAGTCGGTCATCGCCGGCGAATAGACGTCGCCGCCGGCGCAAGGGCCCATGATCAGTGAAATCTGCGGAATGACGCCGGAGGCCAGTACATTGCGCTGGAAGATCTCGGCATAGCCGCCGAGGGCCGCCACGCCTTCCTGGATGCGGGCGCCGCCGGCGTCGTAGAGGCCGATGATCGGCGCGCGGTTGCGCAGTGCCATCTCCTGCACCTTGACCACCTTTTCGGCATGCGCCTCGGACAGCGAGCCGCCGAACACGGTGAAATCCTTGGCGAAAAGATAGACCGGGCGACCGTTGACGGTGCCCCAGCCGGTAACGACGCCGTCGCCGGCGATCTTGGTTTTCTCCATGCCGAAATCGGTCGAGCGGTGCTCGACATACATGTCGAACTCCTCGAACGAGCCCTCGTCGAGAAAGACGTCTATGCGTTCGCGGGCGGTCAGCTTGCCCTTCTTGTGCTGGGCGTCGATGCGGGCCTGGCCGCCGCCCATGCGAGCGACCTCGCGGCGGCGCTCGAGTTCCTTCAGCACGTCCTTCATGACCGGTCCCCGAAACGGAAAGCTTGATTGTGGTAATCATGCCTGGGGGAGAGCGCAAGCGCCGCTTCCTAATGGCTTTTGCTGCGCTGCAGCATCAGGCCCCTTGCATTTCGATGCGAACTGGGCCATATGCGGCGGCATAGGCGCTTGGGCCGGGATAATCCGGCCTTCTCGATGAATGAGACTGGTTGCGTCTGTTTTCCCTCTTCCCGACATATCGGCAAGGTGGCGAAAAAGCCCCGTGGCATGATGCCTGCGGGCACGACAGCGCTGCCGTGCGGACGACAACGTCCGCCCGCCTTGTCGTTTCATGACAATTTTCGACGGCAGGTTGCGCCCTGCCGCCATTGATGTTTGCGGCCAGGAGCCGCATGAAAGAAGAATATTTTGACCAATGAAAACACTTTGACCGGTAAGGACGCTGGGGAACTGAACGGTTTCGCCGCACTTGGAATTACCGGCGCACTGCTCAAGGCCACGAATGCCGCCGGCTTTACCGATCCGAAGCCGATCCAGGCCCAGGCGATCCCGCCGCAGCTCGAAGGCCGCGACATTTTCGGCATCGCCCAGACCGGCTCGGGCAAGACGGCGGCGTTCGCGCTGCCGATCCTGTCGAAGATCATCGCACTTGGCACCAAGCGCCGGCCGAAGACAGCCCGCGCACTGATCCTGGCGCCGACGCGCGAACTCGCCGTGCAGATCGAGGAGATGATCAAGCTGCTTGCCAAGGGCGCGCATGTCTCGACAGCGCTGGTGCTTGGCGGCGTCTCGCGCTTCAGCCAGGTGAAGAAGGTTGCGCCCGGCGTCGACATCCTGATCGCAACGCCAGGTCGGCTGACCGACCTGGTGCGTGAAGGCGACCTCGTGCTTGCCGACACCAAATGGCTGGTGCTGGATGAAGGCGACCGCATGCTCGACATGGGCTTCATCAACGACGTCAAGCGCATCGCCAGGGCGACGGCGCCGGACCGTCAGACGGTGCTGTTCTCGGCAACCATGCCGGCCGAAATCGCCGAACTGGCGAAAGGCCTGCTGAAGAACCCGATTCGCGTCGAAGTCGCTCCTCACAGCACCGCGGCCGCCGAGATCGTGCAGGGCGTCGTCTTTGCCCGCACCAAGCAGAAGCGTCAGGTGCTGGCCAACATGCTTGCCGACGAGGCGATGAAGTCCGTCATCATCTTTTCGCGCACCAAGCATGGCGCCGACAGGGTGACAAAGGATCTCGAGCGTGACGGCTTCAAGGCCGCCGTCATCCACGGCAACAAGTCGCAGAACGCTCGCCAGAAGGCACTCAACGATTTCCGCGAGGGTTCGGTGCGCATTCTCGTGGCGACCGACATTGCGGCGCGCGGCATCGACGTGCCGGGCATAAGCCATGTGGTGAATTTCGACCTGCCGGACGAGGCGGAGAGCTATGTCCACCGCATCGGCCGCACCGGCCGTAACGGCATGGACGGCATCGCCATCACGCTCTGCGACCCGTCCGAAAACAGCAAGCTGCGCCAGGTCGAGCGCATCATCCGCACCAAGCTGCCGATCGTTGCCGACCATCTCGGCAGCCCCGATCCACAGCGCAATCCCGCCGAGAAGAACGAGCGTAGTTTCGAACCGGCCAATGATCGCAACGACCACAATGGCCGTCGCGACGGCAGGCGGCCCGGCGGCGCAAACAACGGCTTCGGCAAGAAGCGGTTCGGCGACAAGCCAGCCTTTGCGGGCGAGCGCAAGCCGGAAGGCGCCAAGCCCTTCAAGGGCAACAACAAGCGCCGCTTCGGCGGTAAGCGGCCGGCAGCGCGGGCCGCATAGCCTGACCGTGTTGCGGTCGGCCAAGCTTGGCTTGGTCACTCACGATTGAAAAGGGCGACCGGAGTTATGCTCCGGTCGCCCTTTTGCTTTGAGGCCTTTGGTTACTTCACCACCGCCTCGACCCACACGACAATCCGCTGCGCCAGGAAAGCCGTGGTCGATGGCGACAGCGCGTCACCCGCAATGACGTGGTTGTCGGGGTCGCCGGTATCGTCGACCGGCACCAATTCATGTGCGGCGCCCCAGCGAGCCGCGATTTCGCGGGTGCGATCTGGTCGTACCACCTTGTCCGAATCCGAAAAGATGAACAGGGCAGGGATGGACGTCTTCTCCACCGGCGCGCCGTAGGCAAGCTCTGTCAGCGCCGCCATCGGCAATGTCGCGGCGATCGGGTAGCGTTAGGTCCAGAACCTTTCATGCAGCGCGTTGCGTGGCACGAAGCTACGCTCCTTGCCGGCGACGAGCTCGACGATCTGTCTGCCCCACGGTAGGGTCAGCAATTCGGCGCCGGAAGCCTTGACGCCGAAATTCGGCGAGATGAATGCGATCGCCGCGACGCTGTTCGATGCGCTTGGCTGCGTCGCGGCCCACGCCGCCAGCGAGCCGCCGGTCGAGGTGGCTATGACGATCACCTTGTCGCCGATCGCTCGGCCGATAGCGAGCGCTTCCTCGTAGTCGTTGATCCAGGCACCGACGCTGCCTTGCGTCATCGCGGCGCCATCCTGTCCATGTCCCCTCAGGCGCGTGTAGAAAAGATTGGCGTCAAGCTGGTCGGCCACCTCGTCGGGCAATGGACGAATCTCGCCCTTCGACGCAGAAAAACCGTGGATGTAAACGATCGCGAATGGCGTCTTGGCATGGACCATCGGGTCGGCCCAGATGATTTCCTTGTCCAGCCCGTCGCGGATGCCGGGCACGGCCGCCTCCTGGCGCGCCAGATAGGCCTGCGGATCGTCGCCGATCACTGAGGGATCGAAACGGATCGTGGTTTCGACGAGGACGCGCGGACCAAGCGCCAAGGCCAGGACAAGGATGAGGACAAGACCCAGCACCGCAAACATGATCCGTCGCCCCATCACGGATCCTATTCGACCGGTGGCTTGCGGTCGAAATTCAGCGGCCGCGCATTCCAGCGGGTGACCGTGCTGATCACCCATCGGCAGAACGGCCTCGGCAGTATCCTGAGCAGCTTCAGTGTCCAGCTCAGGCGGCGTGGGAAAGTGACTTCGAAGCCACCGCATTCGATGCCTCGCGCGATGCGGCGCGAGGCCAGATTGACCGGCATCAAGCCCGGCATCGGCAGGAAGTTCTTCTCGGTCAGCCGCGTGTCGACAAAGCCCGGATTTATCACCTGGATGCGGACGTTCATCTTGTCGAAATCGTATTTCAGCGACTCGGCCAGGATATTGACTGCCGCCTTGGTGCCGCCATAAGCGGCGGTCGTGGGCCAGCCGAAATAGGCGGTGACCGAACCGATCAGCACGACATGGCCGCGCGAGCGCACGCGCATGCGTTCGATGACCGGCAGCAGGCCATTGATGATGCCGAAATAATTGACTTCGAAAGACCGACGGAAATTGCGCGCGACAAGATCCTCGCCCGGCGTTGCGATATAGCTTCCCGCGTTGAACACTGCCAACACGATTGGACCGAGATCTTTCTCGATCGCTGCAACCGTCTTTGCCATGCGTTTTTCGTCGGTCACGTCGCAGGGAAAGGCTACGACACGGCCCGCCATCTGCGCCGTCTCGACGATGAGCGTATCGATCGGATGGTCATCGGGCGCTGTCACCGCGACGACATAGCCCTGAGCGGCAAGATCCTTGGCCAGCGAACGGCCGATACCGCTGCTGCCGCCCGTAATCCAGGCGACGCCATGCTTCGGATTGGCCCGATAGAGTGTCATGCTGCGCCCCGCCGGCTCTTCTTAGCCTGTGCTCTAGCGGTGAAGAAATCGAATGAAAAGAGTGCTTTTCGGTACATGGTTGAAATGAATGCCGGCCGGGCGCTCCTGGCTGCAGCAATTGCAGTGTGCGAAATGCGACTGGACCAGGCAAATTCTTGCCTTGAAACCGAAGCGTCGGGTTTCTAGGGTTTCGCCGCACCCACAAAGGAATCTCCATGCCCCGTTCTGTGATCGACGTGATCGGCAACACGCCCCTGATCCGCCTCAACAAGGCCTCGGAAGCAACCGGCTGCGAGATCCTGGGCAAGGCCGAATTCATGAATCCCGGGCAGTCGGTCAAGGACCGCGCCGGCCTGTTCATAATCCGCGATGCGGAACAGCGCGGGCTGCTGCGGCCCGGCGGCGTCATCGTCGAAGGGACGGCTGGAAATACCGGCATCGGATTGACACTGGTTGCCAAGGCGCTCGGCTACCGCACGGTGATCGTCATTCCCGATACCCAGAGCCAGGAGAAGAAGGATACGATCAAACTGCTCGGCGCCGAGCTGATCGAAGTGCCAGCCGTGCCCTACAAGAACCCGAACAACTACGTGAAGCTGTCGGGCCGGCTGGCCGAGCAGATGGCGAAGACCGAGCCGAACGGCGCGATCTGGGCCAACCAGTTCGACAATGTCGCCAACCGCGACGGCCATATCCGCACCACAGCCGAAGAAATCTGGAACCAGACCGGCGGCAAGGTGGATGGTTTCGTGTCGGCGGTCGGTTCCGGCGGCACGCTGGCAGGCGTTGGCTTCGGGCTGAAGGCCAAGAACAGCCAGGTCAAGATCGCACTGGCCGATCCGCTGGGGGCTGCGCTCTATTCCTTCTACACCAGCGGCGAGTTGAAATCCGAGGGCAGTTCGATCACCGAAGGCATCGGGCAGGGGCGGATCACCGCCAACCTCCAAGGCTTTACACCCGATTTTGCCTTCCAGATCCCCGATGAGGACGCACTGCCGATCGTATTCGACTTGATCCAGGAGGAGGGACTTTGCGTTGGCGGCTCGACCGGCATTAACATTGCCGGCGCCATTCGCCTGGCGCGCGAGCTAGGCCCCGGCCAAACCATCGTGACCATGCTTTGCGACTACGGCACGCGCTATCAGTCGAAGCTGTTCAATCCTGAATTCCTGCGCGAAAAGAAGCTGCCGGTGCCGGGCTGGATGGAGCAACGGAGCACGATTTCGGTGCCGTTCGAAAGGGTCGCGTGATGGCGCACAAGACCGAAGCGCTGTTTCGTGACGACGCCTATCTGGGGACGGCCGACGCCACCGTCGTCGCAGTCAACGATCGCGGCGGCATCATTCTGGACCGGACCGTGTTTTACGCCACATCGGGCGGGCAGCCGGGCGACACTGGCAGCCTCGAACGCGCCGACGGCACCGGCATTGCGATTGCCGCTACGATCACCGGCGAAACCAAGGACGAGATCATCCATGTGCCGGCGCCGGAGCAGGCGGTTCCACGGTTGGGCGAGCGGATGAGGCTCGCCATCGACTGGCCGCGGCGGCAGCTGCTGATGCGTATGCACTCGGCCTGCCATCTGCTTACCGTCGTCTGTCCGTTCCCGATCACCGGTGCCGCGGTTTCCGAGGACGACAGCCGTATCGATTTCGACATCCCGGATGCCGGCTTCACCAAGGAAGACGTGACGGCCAGGCTGATGGAACTGGTGCGGGCCGACCACCCGATCTTCACCCGGCTGATCTCCGACGAGGAGCTGGCATCCAATCCAAGCCTGGTGAAATCCAAGAATGTGCGGCCGCCGGCCGGCACGGGAAAGATCAGGCTGGTCTGCATCGGCGAGAATGCTTCGGTCGACAGCCAGCCTTGCGGCGGTACCCATGTGAGGAGCACCGGCGAAATCGGCGAGATCCATATCGGCAAGATCGAGAAGAAGGGCCGCGAGAACCGGCGCTTCCGCATTCGCTTTGGCCCGATGCCGCCAGCCTGATATAGGACTGGGACAGGCGGGACAGGAGAGAAAAGATGGCCGACGACAGTCCTTTCACCATCGATGCCGATTGGTTGCAGAAGCGGCTCGGCGAGCCTGGGCTGACGATCGTCGACGCGTCCTGGTATCTGCCGGCGCAAAAGCGCGACGCGCGCGCCGAGTATGACGCAGCGCATATTCCAGGCGCCCGCTTCCTAGACCAGGATGCGGTTTCGGACCCCGACGCGGCTCTGCCTCACACGCTGCCGTCGCCGCAGCATTTTGCCCAATATGTCGGCGCGATGGGCATTTCGGCCGACGACACGATTGTTGTCTATGACGGGCCAGGGTTCTTTTCTGCACCGCGCGCCTGGTGGTTGTTTCGCGTTATGGGCGTGTTCCAGGTCTATATACTCGACGGCGGTTTCGATCGTTGGAAAGCCGCCGGACGGCCGGTGACGGCGGAGCCGACGAAGATCGCGCCTTGCGTGTTTTATGCCAACTTCGATGCCGCCCGCGTCGCCAGCCTTGCCGACATGCGCCGGATCGTCGAGACGGGGGAGAGCCAGATCGCCGACGCACGCTCGCCTGGCCGTTTTGCCGGCACCGAGCCGGAGCCGCGCCCCGGCATCCGCTCCGGCCACATGCCGGGCGCGCACAACGTGCCGTTTTCGGCGCTTTCGGAAAACGGCGAATTGCTGCCCAAGGACAGGCTGCGCAAAGTGATCGAGGAGGCCGGCATCGATCTGTCGAAGCCGGTCGTCACCTCCTGCGGTTCGGGGGTCACCGCGGCAGCCATCACGCTGGCCCTGGAGACGCTTGGCCATGCCGAAAACAGGCTTTACGACGGGTCATGGACGGAATGGGGTGGGCTTTCCGACACGCCCGTCGTGACGGGCAAGGACCGACGGTGATGAAAAACGGAGCGCTGGAAGACATCGACGTCACCGTGACATTTCTCGAAATGCATGTGCCGCCTGCCTATTCGCCGCCGCTGCCGTACAACCGCCAGATCGCGCTGCTCAAGACCAAAGACATTCCGCTGCATTTCTACCGCTATTTGATGGATCGGGTCGGCCGCAAATGGCACTGGGTCAACGTGCTGAGACTGAATGACGAGGAGCTTGCGGCGGGCATCCATCGCGAGGACCGCGACATCAGGGTGCTTTATCTCGACGGCGCGCCGGCCGGCTTCTTCGACCTCAAGCCGCATCTGCCGGAGGAAGTGGAACTCGCTTATTTCGGCATGATGGAGCACGCGACCGGGCAAGGCATTGGCCGCTGGTTCCTCGGTGCCGCAATCGCCGCAGCCTGGGCGCACGGACCCAAGCGGGTGACGGTGCAGACCTGCACCCTTGATCACCCAGCAGCCTTGCCGCTTTATCAAAAACTCGGCTTCACGCCGGTGGCGCAAAAAAAGGAGGTCGTACATCCGATGCCTTTTGCCGAGCGCGCGGCCAGCGTCATGCGGCCCTGATTTTCAGGCTCGTTCATCCAAGCTTCAGCTAGTCTTTGCCATCTTGTCGGCATCACAATGCGGCCGAGGGCCGAAGGAGAAAAGACATGCTGACCCGACGCACATTTGCCGCCGTGCTGGTTGCGGCACTCGCCATGCCGACCCTTGCCGTTGCCCAGGCGACCACGCCTTCGGCCGCCACGATCGAGCGCCAGCTTGAAGCCGCGCCCCGGGTGAAGCTGCGCCCGAATCAGCGCGTCACCATCCGCGAATTCAAGAAGCGGCCGGACTTGCGGCGCATGGCCCGCTCTATCCATATCCAGTCGATCAATTTCGCCTTCGGCTCGGCTGCCATTTCCGAATCGCAATACGCCAAGATCGAAAACATCGCCGATGCGCTTCAGCGCATTCTGCGGCGCGATCCGGGTGCCCGCGTGCTGATCGAAGGCCATACCGATGCTGTGGGCTCCTTCCAGTCGAATCAGATTTTGTCCGAACAACGTGCCGCCTCGCTGAAGCGCACCTTGCTGCGTGAATTCGGTGTGCCGGGCTATGCGCTCGAAACCGTCGGCTACGGCGAGGAGTTCCTGCTCGTGCAGACGCAGAATGAGAACTGGCGAAATCGCCGGGTGACGCTGCGCCGCTTCGACGACTTCATCCGTTAAAATGATCTAGCCGTTCAGGGTCTGGATCAATATTCAAAGGCGAGCCCGACTTGAATGAGCCGGGCTCTTTCCATATCGCTGTCGTCTAAAAACCGATGGTGATGGAGGATCGCACGATGGCAATTCGCGTGGTAATAGCCGGCGCGACCGGTTGGGTCGGCAAGGCGCTGGTTCCGGCGATCGGGGCGCAAGGTGACATGGCGCTGGCCGGGGCTGTGTCACGTAGCGGCGCGGGGCAGGATTCCGGCCTGCTGGTTGGCATGCCGGCTAATGGTATCTCCGTTTCGGCCTCGCTCGCCGAGGCGCTGGAGGCGCCGTCGGACGTACTGGTCGACTTCACCAAGCCACATGTCGTGAAGGACCATGTGCTGCTCGCCATCGACAAGGGACGGCACGCTGTGATCGGCACATCGGGACTGGGTGCTGCCGACTATGCCGACATCGACGCCGCGGCGCGCGCCCACGGCGTCGGCGTCGTTGCCGCCGGCAACTTTTCCATCACCGCTACGCTGATGAAGCGGTTTGCACTTATGGCGGCAAAATACGTGCCGGATGTCGAGGTCATCGATTATGCCAGTGCAAAGAAGCCCGACGCGCCCTCCGGTACCGCGCGGGAACTTGCTGAAGCGCTGGCCGACATCCGCAAGGCTTCGACGGCAAAGCCGGTCTCCGAGGTCTCCGGCGTGCCGGCTACACGCGGTGCTGCGGTCGGCGCGGGCGAGGGTGTGCAAGTGCACGCGCTTCGCCTGCCGTCCTACATCCTGTCCTGCGAGGCGTTGTTCGGCCTGCCAGACGAGCGGCTGACCATCCGCCACGATGCCGGCTCGTCCGCGGCGCCTTACGTGGCCGGCACGCTGCTCGCCATCAGGCGGGTACAGCAGATCAAAGGCCTGGTGCGTGGTCTCGACGCGTTGATGGACTGATCCGGCAGGAATCGGGTGGGAAGCTTTGCATGGAAAGCATAATTTCCGGTCGACGCCACCGGAGATTCGTCATGACCGTAAAATTCAAAGCCTTGCCAACCGATGCGGTTCGCGCGCTTCAGCGCGGCGGGCCTGATGCTTATGACTTGAAGCCAGAGCGGCAGATTTCGGATGGCGACGGCGTGCCCTGCCGTCATTGCCTGAAGAATGTTGCTGCGGGAGAAGCCTATCTTGTTCTGGCCTATCGGCCTTTTCCGGAACTGCAGCCTTATGCCGAAACCGGGCCGATCTTTCTGCATGCGGAGGAATGCGAACGCGCCGCCGAGGGGAAAACGCCTCCCGATATGCTCGAAAGCGGCGAATACATCGTGCGCGGCTACGGCAAGGACGACCGCATCGTCTATGGCAGCGGCGGCGTCATTCCGACCGATGCCATCGCGGCCCGGGCGGAGACGTTGTTCGAAAGCGACGACATTGCTTACGTCCACATCCGCTCGGCCCGCAACAATTGCTATCAGTGTCGGATAGACCGGGTGTAACCGGATAGGCTGCACCGGCTTGGGCTGTCGTACTCCCGTCGTATTCTTGCGATAGAGAGGGATGGTCGATCGATTTGCCGACCGCGGATGAACCGGCGGAAATCTCGACAACCGAGGAAGCGGGGCTTTGGCTCCGCTTTTTTGTTGTCGGGTTATTCCGCGCGCCCGACACTTTTCAGTTTTTCGACATAAGAAAAACCCGTCGGACGAAACCGACGGGCACTGGAGAGGCAGATTCGGACAGCTCAGGCCGCGAGAACGGCCTTCGGCTCGACCAGCTCATAGCCGAGTGCTTCGGCCACTGCGCGATTCGTGATCTTGCCCTTGTGGACGTTCAGCCCGTTGCGCAGATGGTGGTCGTCTACCAGCGCCTTGAGGCCCTTGTCGGCGAGCTGCAGGCCATAGTGCAGCGTCGCATTGTTGAGCGCGTGGGCCGATGTGACCGGCACCGCACCCGGCATGTTGGCGACGCAATAGTGGATGACGCCGTCGACCGCATAGGTCGGCTCGGCATGGGTGGTGGCGTGCGAGGTCTCGAAGCAGCCGCCCTGGTCGATGGCGACGTCGACCAGCACGGCGCCTTTCCTCATGCCCGAGAGCATTTCGCGCGTCACCAGCTTGGGCGCGGCTGCCCCGGGGATCAGCACGGCGCCGACGACGATGTCAGCCGAAAAACATTCTTCCTCCAGCGCCTCGACGGTCGAGTAGCGGGTGTGGACGCGGCCTCCAAAGATATCGTCGAGCTGACGCAGGCGCGGGATCGAGCGGTCGATGATGGTGACGTCGGCGCCAAGCCCGGCAGCCATCCGTGCAGCATGCAGGCCGACGACGCCGCCACCGAGCACAGTGACCTTGCCGGGCAGCACGCCGGGCACGCCGCCAAGCAGCACACCGCGGCCGCCATTGGCCTTTTGCAGCGCCGTGGCCCCCGCCTGGATCGACAGGCGGCCGGCAACTTCCGACATCGGTGCCAAGAGCGGCAGGCCGCCGCGCTCGTCGGTGACGGTCTCGTAAGCTATTGCGGTGACGCCGGAGGCCAGCAGGCCCTTGGTCTGCTCCGGATCCGGGGCGAGATGCAGATAGGTGTAGAGGATCTGGCCGTCGCGGAGCTGAACCCATTCGTTGGGCTGCGGCTCCTTGACCTTCACGATCATGTCCGACTTGGCAAACACGTCGGCCGCCGTCTTGGCGATCGTGGCGCCGGCGGCGCGGTACGCGTTGTCGTCGGCTCCGATGCCGGCGCCGGCGCCGGTCTCGATCAGCACTTCATGGCCATGCGCGACATATTCGCGGACCGAGCCCGGTGTCAGGCCGACGCGGTATTCATGGTTCTTGATTTCCCGGGGGCAACCGACGCGCATCTTTTCTCTCCTGATCCGGCCCTTTTAGGGCCTGTTCCCTGTCTAGAGATAGTGAACCACGAATCGTTCGGGAAGTGTTTGCGAATGCGCTTGCCGAAGAGACTACCGTTCGATAATCGTTGCGCGAAACAGTAGAATTATCGCAGGAACCCGCAAAAATGCCGCTCGACAGGATTGATATCGCCATTCTCGAGACATTGCAGAAGGATGGGCGGATACCCAATGCAGCGCTCGCCGAAAAGGTCGGCCTGTCGCAGTCGGCCTGTTCGCGGCGGCTGGACAATCTGGAGAAATCCGGAACCATCCGCGGCTATCACGCCCGGCTGTCCAACGCCGCACTTGGGCACCAGATGACGGCGATCGTGCATATATCGCTGTCCGGGCAGTTCGAGAAAACGTTGTCGGATTTCGAAGCGGCGATAAAGCGCTGCCCGAACGTCCTGTCCTGCCATCTGATGTCGGGCGAGTATGATTACATCTTGCGCATCGCGGCGAAGGATCTCGTCGACTACGAACGCATCCACAAGGAGTGGCTTTCGGCAATGCCGCATGTGACGAAGATCAATTCGTCCTTTGCCTTGCGCGAAATCGTCGATCGCACGGCCGTTGGAATGAAGCCTGAGCTAGCCTAGGCCCCAAACTCGCCTAAACGTTGAATGACTCGGTCACCACACGGTCCATCGGAATATCGTGCGGCTGCGGGTAGATGGTCACGATGCGCTGCAACTCGTAGCCGACGCCGACGACCAGCGGCTTGAACGGCATCGCGGCAAGCGTGCGATCGAAGAAGCCGCCGCCATAGCCCAGGCGAAAATGTCCGGGATCGATGCCGACGATCGGCGAAATGACGATGTCGGGCAGTACCGGATCGCCCTCGGCCGGTATCGGGATATTCCAGACGCCCTTCTCCAGCCGGTCTCCGTGGGTATAGGCGCGAAAGATAAGCGGCCGGTCTTTCTCCACGACAACGGGCAGCGCCGTGCGGCCACCTCGCGCGTTAACGGTTTCCATCCACGGGCGCAGGTCCGGCTCGCCGCGAAACGGCCAGTAGAGGCTGACCATGCGCCCGGCGATGTCGCCGATCACCGCATCGAGACCATCGGCAATGCGCTGCGACATGGCTGTGCGCATGTCGGCGGAAACGGCAAGGCGGGATGCGATCAACCGCTCGCGCTCGGCCCTGCGCCAGCGCCTGACATCGGTCCATTCGGACAGCGGCGCTTGGAACTCCGGATCGAGCTCGTGCATAAAACAAGGCGGCGAGGCGTACTGCCCCGAGCCTTCATCTTCATCCTTAGCCATGATTCACCTGCAATATACTGTTCCGACCAAGTCCTATCCGGGACGTAGGCTATATCCGGGAATGAGTCTGCAGCATGCGTATTCACGACATCAAGCGACGAGTCCCAGGCAGGTGCAGCGCAGGCATTGCTGCACTGCACAAGGATACTTACATCAGCCTTGGCGAGAGGGATGAGTGAGATGAACACAGCCAACCATCACGTCGTCGTCGTAGGCGCCGGATTCGGCGGCCTCGAATTCACCCGCGCACTTACCGGCGCGCCGGTGCGCATCACCATGATCGATAGGCGCAATCATCACCTCTTTCAGCCGCTACTCTACCAAGTGGCGACGACGGCGCTGGCAACCTCCGAAGTCGCCTGGCCGATCCGCCATCTCCTGCGCAAACGCAAGGACGTGACGACGCTGCTTGCGACCGTGACTGGCATCGACCGCACCGGCAAGCGCGTGCTGCTGCATGATGGCGGAGCGGTCGCCTACGACACGTTGCTGTTGGCCACCGGTGCGCGGCACGCCTATTTCGGCCATGACGAATGGGAGCCGTTCGCGCCGGGCCTGAAGACGCTGGAGGACGCCACCACCATCCGACGGCGTATTCTTTTGGCTTTCGAGCAGGCCGAGCGGGAAACCGATCCCGCCAAGCGCCAGGCACTGCTGACGCTGGCGATCGTCGGCGGCGGGCCGACCGGCGTGGAATTGGCCGGCACGATTGCCGAACTGGCGCATGACACGCTGCGCGGCGAGTTCCGCAACATCGACACGCGCGAGACGCGTGTGGTGTTGATTGAGGCCGGCGACCGCGTTCTTGCCAATTTCGCGCCGGACCTCTCCGATTATGCAATGAAGGCGCTCGAACGGCTCGGCGTGACCGTCGAACTCGGCCGGGCGGTTACGCGCTGCGATGCCGAGGGTGTCGTCTTCGGCGACAGGCATTTGCCGGCCAGGACAATTCTTTGGGCGGCGGGCGTCGCCGCTTCGCCGGCCGCCGAATGGCTCGGCGCGGCAGCCGACCGCGCGGGCAGGGTGCTTGTCGAGCCCGACCTCACTGTGCCGGGAAATCCGGAGATTTTCGTCATCGGTGACGCAGCGCACGTCCTGCGGCCGGATGGCCGCCTGGTGCCGGGCGTCGCGCCCGCAGCCAAGCAGCAGGGACGGCACGTCGCCGCGACAATCAAGGCCAGGCTCGCCGGCGACACAACGGTACGTCCGTTCCACTACAGGCATGACGGCGATTTGGCGACGATCGGCAAGCGCGCCGCGGCCATCGATTTCGGCTGGATCAAGCTCACCGGCCGGCTTGCCTGGTGGCTATGGGGCTTGGCGCATATCTACTTCCTGATCGGCTTTCGTAACCGGCTTGCGGTTTCCCTGAGCTGGCTATGGATCTACTTCACCGGTCAGCGCAGCGCGCGATTGATCACCCAGGGCGACGACGACAAGGGCTGATTGTTCGCTGCCGGACATTCATCAGCGCGTCACCTCCTCTTGATGGAATCGACTTCTGGACTCGGCTGGATTTCGGCGCGAAGCTTTGCTTCGGGCAGGACTTGTCACGTCGTGGAAGAAAGAGAAACGAATGTCCCAATTGCGCCACCTCGTCTCACGCCGCGATTTCCTCGCCGGCGTCGCCACCGGTGGAGCGCTGATCATGCTGCACCCGTTCTCCGCCCGGGCTCAAGCCAATCAGTCGCATCTGAGGATTATGGAGACGACCGACATCCACGTGAACGTGCTGCCTTACGATTACTACGCCGACAAAGCTAACGACACGATGGGGCTGTCGCGAACGGCATCATTGATTGAAGCCGTGCGCAAGGAAGCAACCAACGCGATGCTGATCGACAATGGCGACCTTTTGCAAGGCAACCCGATGGGCGACTACATCGCCTACGAGAGGGGCATGAAGGACGGCGATCTGCATCCGGTGATGAAGGGCATGAACCTGCTCGGCTACGAATGCTCGACGCTCGGCAACCACGAGTTCAACTACGGCCTGTCGTTCATGGACAAGGTGCTGGCCGGTGCCAATTTCCCGTTTGTCTGCGCAAATTTGATCCGCGGCACGGAGCTTGCCGCGAACCCGCGCGACGACAAGCTTTATCTCAAACCTTTCGTCATCCTCGACAGGAAGATCAAAGACGGGTCGGGCGCCGAGCAGCCGATCAGGATCGGCATCATCGGCTTCGTGCCGCCGCAGATCATGGTCTGGGATCTGAAAAATCTCGAGGGCAGCGTCAAGACGCGCGACATCGTCGAGGCGGCCAAGGCGTGGGTGCCGCAGATGAAGGAAGAAGGCGCCGACATCATCATTGCGCTCTCCCATTCTGGCATCGACGTGAAGCAAGGCGACATGATGGAGAATGCCTCCTTCTTCGTTGCCGGCGTCGAAGGTATCGATGCTGTGTTCACCGGCCACCAGCATCTGGTCTTCCCTGGCAAGAAGGACTTTCAGTCGCTGGAAGCCGTCGATACGGCGAAAGGCACGTTGCAAGGTAAGCCCGCCGTCATGGCCGGCTTCTGGGGCTCGCATATGGGGCTGATCGATCTGTTGCTGGAGCGCGACGGATCGACATGGAAAATCGTCTCGGCGACCTCTGAGGCCAGGCCTATCTTTGAGCGGGCCGACAAGACGAACAAGCCGACCGTCGCTGACGACCAGCGCATCGTCGTCGCGCTCAAACAGGACCACGAGGCGACGCTTGCCTATGTGCGTCGGCCGGTCGGCAAAACCTCGGCGCCGCTCTATTCCTATTTTGCGCTGGTCGCCGACGATCCATCGGTGCAGATCGTCAGCCAGGCGCAGACCTGGTACTTGAAGGACATCCTGAAGAACACCGAGTGGAAGGATATGCCGCTGCTGTCAGCGGCGGCACCGTTCAAGGCGGGCGGGCGCAACGGCGCAGATTATTACACCGACGTGCCGGTGGGCGATATCGCCATAAAGAACGTCGCCGACCTCTATCTCTATCCAAACACGGTGCGCGCCGTCGAAATCACGGGGGCAGAGGTGAAGGAATGGCTGGAAATGTCGGCCGGCATCTTCAACCGGATCGAGCCGGGCAAAGCTGACCAGGCGCTCATCAACACCGACTTCCCGTCTTATAATTTCGACGTGATCGACGGCGTCACCTACCGGATCGACCTGTCGCAGCCACCGAAATATGATTCGAAGGGCGGGCTGGGGAACGCCGGCTCGAACCGCATCATTGACTTGATGTTCGACGGCAAACCAATTGATCCCATGCGGAAATTCGTCGTCGCAACCAACAACTACCGGGCCGGCGGCGGCGGCAATTTCCCGGAGATCAATGCCTCGAAGATCATCTACGAAGCGCCCGACACCAACCGCGACGTGATCGTGCGCTATATCGTCAGCAAAGGCACCATCAACCCGTCGGCGGATGCCAACTGGTCGTTTGCGCCGCTGCCGGAAACCAGCGTCGTGTTCGAGACCGGCGCCAAGGCGAGAGAATTTATTGCGCAAGTGAAGTCGCTGAAGATCGAGCCGGCGGGCGAGGGCGAAGCGGGGTTTTCCAAATACCGCATCACTCTTTGAGGCGAGGATTTGAGCGTCGGCTCGAAACTGTCTCAGCGTTAAGATACTGTCCCGATACGGCCGATCCGTTTGAGGCAGGCAGCCTCTTCAGGCAGGTGGTGCGAAACGCCGCTTGACGGCAGGCATGACCAGATCCAGCGCATCCGTCGAAATCCCACCGGAATAATCGTCCGGCAGTTGGTCGATCGAGGCGGGGTCGTCGAGGCCTTGTGAAAAGCCGCCGCCGGAATAGGGACCGAGCAGGTAGACGCGGCTGCCGACGCTGTCCATACGGTCGAGAAAACGGGCGGGCCAGCCCCACATCCACTTTGCGACATTGACGGGGATGAGCAAGGTGCCCTGGCGGCAGGCATCCGGAACGTAGCCACTCCAGCCGAGCGCAGCATAGCGAAGAATGCAGCGCGTCAGGGATGCGCGGCTCAGCGTATGCATGTCCGGCAACGCTGCCTTCACTGCTTCTATAGGCCTGTCGCCGCCATAGACCGTCAGATTGGCGCGCTCGGCCGGCGTCAATGTGGCGAGCCAGGCGGCCAGCATCTCGCCTTCCTTGGGATCGTTGCTTTTGATGTTGATATTAAAACGCCGGTTCGGGAAGCGCTGCAAGACTTCATCCAGCGACGGCATCATGCCGACACCCTTGCCGCGAAACGGAAAGGTCTTGCCGCCATCGGCAGTGTAGCCATAACCGATATCGAGCGTCTTCAATTCGGACATCGCATGGCGGCGCGTTTCTCCCTTGCCGTTGGTGCGACAATCCAGCGTCCAATCGTGGAAGACGGCGAACTTGCCGTCCGTAGTGGGATGGACATCGAGTTCGAGCGCGTCCGCACCGAGCGCGAAGGCGGCTTCCATCGAGGGTATCGTGTTTTCGAGGAAGGAATGGCGCGGCGTCAGCATGCGATCGGCCGTGCATGTTTCCGATCCGAGGTTCGTACGGTCGAAATCCTGAGCCAGGCCGCGATGGGCAAGCACCGAAGGGGTGACGGCCGGCCGGCTCGACAGCAGCGAAGTGTTGTTGAGCCAGATGCCGCCTGCAGCGACAAGAACTGCAATGAGGGAGATCGTCCGTTTTCGCATGGTATGATTCCTGAAGCGGTCGTCGAAGCCGAGCGGGGTTATCTTTCCAAGCCGCCTGCAGCGGTAGCGCCAGTTTGGCCAGCAAGCATCGCAGCAGACAGACCAAAGACCGTTAAAATTCGGGGAGGGTCCCAGCAGGGCCGGAATCACTATGGTTGCAACCACCCATATGCGCTAGTTTTAGCCATGCGTTATGTCATCATCATCACGACCGTCACCTTCTTCCTGATCTGGGACGGCATTTACAACCAAGGCCGCTACCTCGACAGGACCATCAGGGAGGTGACCCGCGTCGTGCACTATGTAACCAGTATGGTGTAGTTTCTCTTCTTCGCCACGGTTCGCCGACGCGACATCCTGCCGATTGACGGCACGCTCCCGCTGACACAAAAGAACGCCGGTCCAACGGTCGAGGAGGCTGGGTTGATCCGGCATATCGTTTTCTTCAGCGCGCGTCGTAAAGTGGACGTCGAGGCGGTGCGTACGGGTCTGCTGGCGCTCGGCAAGATACCCCACTCGCGCCGTTTCGAGGTGACGCTCAACACCAAGGTCGACCCGCTCTCGGATGAAATCGATGTGGTCGTCTACGCCGAGTTCGAAGACGAGGCAGCGCTCGCCGCCTACAAGGCGCATCCGCTCTATGCAGAGACCACCAGCCGGGTAAAACCGCTGCGCGAATTGCGTTATTCGGCCGATATAGTGGCAAGTTGACCGCCCTAAGGCAGATTTCACGTCGCGGAGCGGGGCCGCGCCGCAGCCCGATTCATTCCGTCTGAGCCGCGGAGGTCTCGGTCGGATCGACGCCCGGCCGCTTTGGCGCGTTCCAGATCAGCACGGCGATAACTGCTATCGCAATAACGGCCAGGGCAATGAAAAGGTCTCTTCCCCTGGCAATGAGCTAGGATGATTTTTGACGGCGGCAAGTCGGCTCCTCGCGGCCGGGCACTGCGATCGCCGCCGAGGTGCCGGCTAAGCCCTTGAACCATTTTCAGGAATGAGGCACACCGCGCGGGACATGACCGAGAACACCCCCGCAAGCCCTCATCCGCTCGATCACCTGGTGTTGCCAACCGCGAGCCTCGATGTTGCGCGGGCGCGCTTGACCTTGCTCGGCTTTACCGTTGCGCCGACGGGTATCCATCCCTTCGGAACGGAAAACTGTTGTGTCTTCCTCACCGACGGTACCTATCTCGAGCCGCTCGCGGTCGCCGACCGACAGGCCGTGGCAACGGCGATCGCGAACCGCAATGTCTTTGTCGCGCGGGATCACACCTATCGCGAAAGAAACGGTGATGAAGGATTTTCTGCCGTGGTGCTGGGCACCGAAAGCGCTGCCGCGGACCACGCGCGCTTCATCGAAGCCGGACTGTCGGCGGGAGACATGCTCAGCTTTTCGCGCGCCTTCGCTGATGCGACAGGAAAGAGCGACACCGCATCATTCAAGCTTGCCTTCGCGGCTCTAGGCAAGGCAACGGACGCTTTTCTCTTCGCCTGCGAACGGATCAATGCGCCGAAGGTCGACCGCACCGCTTTGCAGGCCCACGCTAATGGCGCAACCGGCATTGTCGAAGTCGTGGCAGTCAGCCGCGAACCTTCCGAACAAGGCCATGTGATTTCGATCGCAGCCGGGATGGAGGCGCAGAGCGGCACTGTCTATAAGCTGCCGAATGCCGCTGTGACCGTTCTGGATCCTGCAGCCTTTGCGGCACGCTTCGGCATTCCCGCCGGCGCGCCGTCTGAACTCCGCTTTGCTGGGATCGTCTTTTCGATTAGGCACTGCGACACCGTCGCAAAGCTGCTTGCAGCCAATTCCGTCGAACACGACATACGCGGCGGTGATATCATCGTGTCGCCGGCGCCAGGGCAGGGCGCGGCCTTCATTTTCCGGGAGATCGCATGAACAAGCTCAATCCTCTGATGCCAAATTCTTCCGTTGCGATCGGAAAGGTCATTTTCGGCAACAGCGCGCCCCTATCGCTGATCGCCGGTCCATGCCAGCTGGAATCGCGGCAGCACGCTTTCGACATGGCCGGTGCGCTGAAGGAATTGACCGAACGGCTCGGCATCGGGCTCGTCTACAAGACCAGCTACGACAAGGCCAATCGCACCTCGCTTGGCGGCACGCGCGGTGCGGGACTTGAAGCGGCAATGCCGATCTTCGACGATTTGCGCAAGAATTTTTCGCTGCCGATCCTGACCGACGTCCACACTGAGGAACAATGCGCGATCGTCGCGCCGAATGTCGACATTCTGCAGATTCCTGCCTTCCTCAGCCGGCAGACCGATTTGCTGATTGCTGCGGCAAGAACCGGCAAGGTGGTCAATGTAAAGAAGGGCCAATTCCTCGCGCCATGGGACATGAAGAACGTCGTCGCCAAGATCACCGGCTCCGGCAACGCCAATGTCTTGGTGACCGAGCGCGGCGCATCCTTTGGTTACAACACCTTGGTGTCCGACATGAGGGCGCTGCCGATCATGGCCGAGATCGGCGCGCCGGTCATTTTCGATGCCACTCATTCGGTGCAGCAGCCGGGCGGGCAGGGCGGTTCGTCTGGGGGCGACCGGCGCTTTGTCGAGACGCTGGCGCGCGCGGCTGTCGCGGTTGGCGTCGCCGGCGTCTTCATCGAGACGCACCAGGACCCCGACAACGCGCCTTCCGACGGCCCCAACATGGTGCCGCTAAAGGATCTTCCCGCATTGCTTGAACGGCTGATGGCGTTCGATCGCATCGCCAAGAGCGTGGGTTGAACCAGCAGTTGCGCCACAGCAGCGTCGCCAAGAAAACTTTGAAGAATTTCGAACCTGTCTGGAACCTTAGCCCGCGGCCCTCATTGTCAAAATCTAATGTCAACGACGACGAGGAGCACACCATGACGACCCAGACGGGACACACCGAAGCCATTGCCGCTTCGCGGGTTATCGGCACATCGGTCTACAACACGGAAGGCACTCATATCGGCGACATTGAGGACGTCATGCTCGACAAATTGTCGAACGGAATCATGTTCGCCGTGATCGGTTTTGGCGGATTTCTCGGCATTGGCGAGAAATACCACGCCATTCCGTGGGCGAGCCTTGATTATGATGAGAACAGGGGTGGCTATGTCGTGCCGTTCACCAAAGACCAGCTGATGGCCGCTCCTTCCTACTCGATCAACGAGCTGACCGGCGCCGACGGCGAGGCAGCACGTGACGCCTCATACAACTACTACAAGGTCGAGCCTTACTGGCACTGACTAAGTCTCCTGGAATCAAAAAGGCCCCCGGGAAATCGGGGGCCTTTCGATGTGGCGGGATGCTACTGCGCAATTTGCAGGGCCGGCAAAGGCGACGATCCCTGCGGGGGTTGCTGATTGTCGCACGACGTCAGGAACGCAGCCGCAATCAGGAACAAACTCACAATACCGCTCAACTGGGACATGGCGAAACTCCTCCTGTTTCGCCCCGCGCGACAACAGCCATAAACCAGAAACCGGCATGCCGCGCATGACAAATGATGACAGCGCTTTGTGCTTCGTGAATCCCAAGAGCGGCAATGGGCGCACGGGCAATATTTGCAAGTGCCCCGATTGCGTTTTGCAGCGCTTTGGCTAAGAGGTGCGCGACGCTTCAATCGATCAATCGGGGACATCGCAATGACGGCCATCATCGACATTGTCGGGCGTGAAATCCTGGACAGCCGCGGAAATCCGACCGTCGAGGTCGACGTCGTGCTCGAAGACGGCTCAATGGGCCGCGCCGCGGTGCCGTCCGGCGCATCGACCGGCGCGCATGAGGCGGTCGAACTGCGCGACGGCGGCCCCCGCTATCTCGGCAAGGGCGTGCTCAGGGCGGTTGAGGCAGTGAACGGCGAGCTGTTCGAGGCGATCGGCGGCATGGAGGCCGAGAATCAGATCCACATCGACCAAACCATGATCGAGCTCGATGGTACGCCCAACAAGAGCCGGCTCGGCGCCAATGCCATTCTCGGTGTGTCGCTGGCCGTGGCCAAGGCCGCGGCCGAAGCGGCCGGCCTGCCGCTCTACCGTTATGTCGGCGGCACCAAGGCGCATGTGCTGCCGGTGCCGATGATGAACATCATCAACGGCGGTGCGCATGCCGACAACCCGATCGATTTCCAGGAATTCATGATTCTGCCGATCGGCGCGCCGACGCTGCGCGATGGCGTGCGCTGGGGCTCGGAGATATTCCACACGCTGCGGAAGAGGCTGAAGGATGCCGGCCATAACACCAATGTCGGCGACGAGGGCGGCTTTGCCCCCAACCTGAAAAGCGCGCCGGCCGCGCTCGACTTCATCATGGAATCGATCGAGAAGGCCGGCTTCAGGCCAGGCGAGGAGGTCGCACTCGGACTCGACTGCGCGGCGACCGAGTTCTTCAAGGACGGCAACTACGTCTATGAAGGCGAGAAGAAGACCCGCGACCCGAAGGCGCAAGCCAAATATCTGGCCAAGCTCGCTGCCGACTACCCGATCATCACCATCGAGGACGGCCTGGCCGAGGACGACTGGGACGGCTGGAAAATGCTGACCGACCTCATCGGCAAGCAAACGCAGCTGGTTGGCGACGATCTGTTCGTCACCAACACGGCGCGGTTGCGCGACGGCATCCGCATGGGTGTCGCCAATTCGATCCTGGTCAAGGTCAACCAGATCGGCTCGCTTACCGAAACGCTCGACGCCGTCGAGACCGCGCACAAGGCCGGCTATACCGCGGTGATGTCGCACCGCTCGGGCGAGACCGAGGATTCGACCATCGCCGACCTCGCCGTTGCCACCAATTGCGGGCAGATCAAGACTGGCTCGCTGTCACGCTCGGACCGCATGGCCAAGTACAACCAGCTCATCCGCATCGAAGAGGAGCTCGGCAAGCAGGCGCGGTATGCCGGCAAGTCGATCGTTAAAAGCTGATTTTCGACAGAAAATCCGAGCGAGCGAGGGCGGGGACATTCCCGCCCTTTTGCTTTCAGGGCTCCGAATCCAGCAATCCGTAACCGTCCATTAAGCACAATCGGGCGACAAAGGCGGCGCAGAGGATTCGGACCATGTGGACACGCCAGCACAAGCAAAGAAACACCGGCCGGCTGATCATCCCCTCGCTCTGCGTGGTGTTCCTGACCTATTTCGGCTTCCATGCCTATCATGGCGAGTTCGGCATCTATTCCAAGTATCGGCTCGAAGCCGAGACTGTCGCATTGCAGGGCAGGCTTGATGCCGTCAAGGCACGCCGGATCGACCTGGAGCGCCGCGTCCAGCTGATGCATGAGGGCACGCTCGAGAAGGACATGCTGGACGAGCAGGCGCGCAAGGCGCTCAATCTGTCCCATGCCGACGAGATCACCATCATGCTGCCGGTCGCAAGATAACGCAATTTCAGTTAATCGGCGATATTTGCAATGATTTTAGGCGCTTAGATGCATGACAGCCATGCGTTTTCGGCATGGCGAAAGCCTTCCCTGCATGTTAGCCTGCCTCAAATCGGTGGGAGAACTGATCTCCCTCGCTGTCCGCCAAGAGACGCCAACAGGGAGTGATGCATGGCCACCGCCGCCAGAAAAGCGCCTGCCAAATCCAAATCCGACGGCAAAACGATGGGCCTTTCCACCCCAAAGCCTGTTGAATTCACCAAAGACCAGGAGCTTGCCGCCTACCGGCACATGCTGCTCATCCGCCGCTTCGAGGAAAAGGCCGGCCAGCTTTACGGCATGGGCTTCATCGGCGGTTTCTGCCATCTCTACATCGGCCAGGAGGCGGTCGTTACCGGCATGAAGATGGCGCTGATCGATGGCGACCAGATGATCACCGCCTATCGCGACCATGGCCATATGTTGGCCATGGAGTTGTCGCCGCGCGGCGTCATGGCCGAACTGACCGGGCGCCGTAGCGGCCTGTCGAGAGGCAAGGGCGGCTCCATGCACATGTTCTCCAAGGAGAAGCATTTTTACGGCGGCCACGGCATCGTCGGCGCGCAAGTGTCGCTCGGCACCGGCATTGCCTTCGCCAACCGCTATCGCGGCAACAACAATATGACGCTGACCTATTTCGGCGATGGCGCCGCGAATCAGGGCCAGGTCTACGAAAGCTTCAATATGGCCTCGCTATGGAAGCTTCCGGTGGTCTACATCATCGAGAACAACCGCTACGCCATGGGCACCTCGGTCTCGCGCTCGTCGGCCGAGACGGATTTTTCGCATCGCGGCGCCTCCTTCAAGATTCCAGGCATCCAGGTCGACGGCATGGATGTGCGCGCCGTCAAGGCCGCCGGCGACCTCGCCGCCGAATGGTGCCGCGCCGGCAACGGGCCGCTCATTCTCGAAATGCAGACCTACCGCTACCGCGGCCATTCGATGTCGGATCCAGCAAAATACCGCTCCAAGGAAGAAGTGCAGAAAATGCGCTCCGAACGTGACCCGATCGAACAGGTCAAGGCACGGTTGCTCGACAAGAAATGGGCAAGCGAGGACGAGCTCAAGGCCATCGACAAGGAAGTCCGCGACGTTGTCGCCGACGCTGCAGAATTTGCCCAGAACGACGCGGAGCCGGATCCGTCCGAGCTCTGGACCGATATCGTACTTTAACGAGAGGGCAAGGACATGCCGATCGAAATTCTCATGCCCGCCCTCTCGCCGACCATGGAAGAGGGTAATGTTTCCAAGTGGTTGAAGAAAGAAGGCGACAAAGTCGCAGCCGGTGACGCCATTGCCGAGATCGAAACCGACAAGGCAACGATGGAAGTCGAAGCCGTCGATGAAGGCACACTTGCCAAGATCGTGGTTCCTGCCGGCACCGAAGGCGTCAAGGTCAACACGCTGATCGCTGTGCTGGCCCTCGATGGCGAAGACATCGACGAGGCGGGCGAAGGCATTGGCGAGGAGGCTGTCGAGTCGCAAGCGGCAGCGCCCGCGGCTGCTCCGGCCCCCGCGGCTGCTCCGGCCCCCGCTGCTGCTCCGGCCAAGAGCGAAGCGGCAACACCTGTTGCCGCCGCGCCCAAGCTGGAAATTGCCGCCGATCCGGACATCCCGGCCGGCACCGAAATGGTCTCGACCACGGTGCGTGAAGCGTTGCGCGACGCAATGGCGGAGGAAATGCGCCGCGACGGCGACGTCTTCGTCATGGGCGAGGAAGTCGCCGAGTACCAGGGCGCCTACAAGATCACACAAGGCCTGTTGCAGGAATTCGGTCCGAGACGCGTGGTCGACACGCCGATCACCGAGCACGGCTTTGCCGGCGTTGGTGTTGGCGCGGCGATGGCCGGCCTGAAGCCGATCGTCGAATTCATGACCTTCAACTTCGCCATGCAGGCGATCGACCAGATCATCAATTCAGCCGCCAAGACGCTCTACATGTCCGGCGGCCAGATGGGCGCCCCGATCGTCTTTCGCGGCCCGAACGGCGCTGCTGCCCGCGTCGCCGCGCAGCATTCGCAGTGCTATGCCGCCTGGTACAGCCATATTCCTGGATTGAAGGTGGTGATGCCTTATACCGCCGCCGACGCCAAGGGTCTGCTCAAGGCGGCGATCCGCGATCCGAACCCGGTCATCTTCCTCGAAAACGAAATCCTTTACGGCCACTCCTTCGACGTGCCGAAGATGGACGATTTCGTGTTGCCGATCGGCAAGGCGCGCATTCACAAATCCGGCAAGGACGTGACCATCGTCTCGTTCGGCATCGGCATGACCTACGCGATCAAGGCGGAGGCGGAGTTGCGCGGCATGGGCATCGATGCCGAGATCATCGACTTGCGCACTATCCGCCCGCTCGACTTCGACACGATCATCGCCTCGGTCAAAAAGACCAATCGCCTGGTGGTGGTCGAGGAAGGCTTTCCGCAGAACTCGGTCGGCGACCATATCGCCAATCAGGTCTCACAGCGCGCCTTCGATTTCCTCGACGCACCGGTCATTACCATTGCCGGCAAGGACGTGCCGATGCCCTATGCGGCGAACCTCGAAAAGCTGGCGCTGCCCAATGTCGGCGAGGTCGTCGAGGCGGTCAAAGCCGTCACGTATCGCTGAGCAGGGCGGGAGGACAAAATGCCGATCAACATCACCATGCCGGCGCTGTCGCCCACGATGGAAGAGGGCAATCTTTCCAAGTGGTTGGTCAAGGAAGGCGACAAGGTTTCGCCGGGCGACGTGATTGCCGAAATCGAGACCGACAAGGCAACGATGGAAGTCGAAGCCGTCGACGAAGGCACGGTTGCCAAGCTGGTGGTTCCGGCCGGCACTGAAGGCGTCAAGGTCAATGCGCTGATCGCGGTGCTGGCGGCGGAGGGCGAGGATGCTGCTTCTGCCGCCAAAAGCGGTGATGGCGCTGCGCCGGCAAAGGCTGAGGCGAAGCAGGAAAAAGCGCCAATCTCCCCACCCGTGGGGGAGATGTCGACGAAGTCGACAGAGGGGGGCGCTGTCCCTCCTGCCGCAGGGAGCGAGGCGCCCCCCTCTGGCCTGCCGGCCATCTCCCCCACACGGGGGGAGATCAGCCAATCCGCGAACGGCCGCATCTTCGCCTCGCCGCTGGCCCGCCGCATCGCCAAGGAAGCCGGTGTCGATGTGTCGGCGGTGACGGGCTCCGGCCCGCATGGTCGCGTGGTCAGGGCCGATGTCGAGGCCGCAATTTCCAGTGGCGGCGCCAAGGCGGCACCAGCAGCAAAAGCAGCGGCCGCCGGTGCTCCGGCACCTGCGGCAGCAGCACCCAAGCCAATGTCCGACGAGCAGGTGCTCAAACTGTTTGCCGAAGGCTCCTACGAGCTGGTCCCCCACGACAATATGCGCAAGACAATTGCGCGGCGGCTGGTCGAGGCCAAGACCACCATCCCGCATTTCTATCTGACGCTCGACTGCGAGCTCGACGCACTTCTGGCCCTGCGCACGCAGATCAATGCGGCCGCCCCGGTGAAGAAGACCGAGAAGGGGGAAACGCCGGCCTATAAGCTTTCCGTCAATGACATGGTCATCAAGGCTCTGGCCATGGCGCTGATGGCGGTGCCGGATGCCAATGCGTCGTGGACAGAAAACGCCATGGTCAAGCACAAGCATGCCGATGTCGGTGTTGCAGTGTCGATCCCCGGCGGCTTGATCACGCCAATCATCCGGCGTGCCGACGAAAAGACGCTGTCCGTTATCTCCAACGAGATGAAGGATCTTGCCGGCCGCGCCCGCAGCCGCAAGCTGAAGCCGGAAGAATATCAGGGCGGCACCACGGCAGTGTCCAATCTCGGCATGTTCGGCATCAAGGATTTTTCTGCCGTCATCAACCCACCGCATGCGACGATCCTGGCGGTCGGCGCCGGAGAGCAACGCGCGGTGGTCAAGAACGGCGAGATCAAGATCGCCACGATCATGTCGGTGACGTTGTCGACCGATCACCGCGCCGTCGACGGTGCGCTCGGCGCCGAGCTGCTCGTCGCCTTCAAACGCATGGTCGAAAACCCGATGGGCATGCTGGTCTAAGAGAAGGGAACAGGGCGGTGCGGAAATTCTTCACCAGCCTTTTTGCCTTCTTTCTTTCCGGTTTGGCCGGCGGATTGGTGGCGCAGTGGCTCGCCGTCGCAACCAATGCCGACGTAGAGTACATCCTTGTGTTTATGATCTCGGCTCTCGTCACCGTCCTCGTGACGGTCGCGTTCTTCATCGCACAATTCATGTCGGACCCACGACGGGCAACAAAGCTGACGGCGACCATAGGGGTAGCGTTTTTTGTGCTCGTTGGAGTTTCCCTGATCGGCTGGACTTTCTCCCAGCCCCCAGGCAAGAGCCAATGGTCGGGCGATCTTCCCATAGTCGCGGGTCTCGTCCTGCCGGGCATCGCTACGGTGCTGGTCCAGTGGCTTTTCGTGCGCTGGCGATTGGCGCGCTCGCAACCAGGTTTCGGCGGGGCAGGCACATGAAGACGGTCCTCTGCTACGGCGATTCGCTTACTTGGGGCTATGACGCGGCAAACCTCGGCCGACATCCGCTGGAAGATCGCTGGCCGAGCGTGCTGCAGGCGGCATTGGGCAGCGGCGTCGAGGTCATCGCCGAAGGCCTGAATGGCCGAACCACCGCCTTCGACGATCACTTGGCCGGAGCGGACCGCAATGGCGCAAGGCTGTTGCCAACGATCCTGACGACTCATGCGCCGATCGATTTGATCGTCATCATGCTCGGCGCCAACGATATGAAGCCGTGGATTCACGGCAATCCGGTCGCGGCCAAACAAGGCGTGCAACGCCTGATCGATATTGTGCGCGGTCATGATTACCCGTTCGATTGGCCGGCGCCGCAGATCCTGATCGTCGCGCCGCCCGTAGTCAGCCGCACGGAAAACGCCGAGTTCAAAGAAATGTTCGCCGGCGGAGATGACGCGTCAAAGCGGCTGGCGCCGCAATATTCCGCCCTTGCCGACGAGGCCGGCTGCGGCTTCTTCAATGCGGGCACGGTGGCCGAAACGACGCCGCTGGACGGCGTCCACCTTGACGCGGAAAACACGCGGAGCATCGGGCAAGCGCTGACGCCGCTCGTGCGCGTCATGCTGGAATTGTGAAGGAGAAAAGCCGTGGCTGAGAACTACGACGTTATCATCATCGGCTCCGGCCCCGGCGGCTATGTCACTGCAGTGCGTTCGGCGCAGCTTGGCTTCAAGACGGCGATTGTCGAGCGCGAGCACTTGGGCGGCATCTGCCTCAACTGGGGCTGCATTCCGACCAAAGCGCTGCTGCGCTCGGCCGAGATCATGCACTATTCGGATCATCTGAAGGATTACGGCCTGAAGATCGACGGCAAGGTCAGCGTCGACACCGCCGCCGTCGTCGATCGCTCGCGAAAGGTCTCGCTGCGGCTCAACGGCGGCGTCGGCTTCCTGATGAAGAAGAACAAGGTCGACGTCATCTGGGGCGAAGCCAAACTGACGAAACCCGGCGAGATCGTCGTGTCGAAATCGTCGAAGAAGCCGATGGAGCCGCAGCCGCCGGCGCCCAAGGGCGTCAAAGGCGAGGGCACCTACACCGCCAAGCACATCATCCTGGCGACCGGAGCCAGGCCGCGCGCATTGCCTGGCATCGAGCCGGACGGCAAGTTGATCTGGACCTATTTCGAGGCGATGGTGCCGAAAGAGATGCCGAAGTCGCTGCTGGTGATGGGCTCGGGCGCCATCGGCATCGAGTTCGCCTCGTTTTACCGCACTATGGGCGCAGAGGTGACGGTGGTTGAACTGCTGCCGGCTGTGATGCCGGTCGAGGACGCCGAAGTGTCGAAGTTTGCGCAAAAGCAGTTCGAGAAGCAGGGCATGAAGATCATCCTCGATGCCAAGGTGACCAAGGTCGAGAAGGGCGCCAATTCGGTCACCGCGCATGTCGAGATGAAGGACGGCAAGGTCGAGAAGATCACCGCCGACCGCATGATTTCAGCCGTCGGGGTACAGGGCAATATCGAAAATCTCGGCCTCGAGGCGCTCGGCGTGAAGACCGAACGCGGTTGCATCGTCGTCGACGGCTACGGCAAGACCAACGTGCCCGGCATCTATGCCATCGGCGATGTCGCCGGACCGCCGATGCTCGCCCACAAGGCCGAGCATGAGGGCGTGGTGTGTGTGGAAAAGATTGCCAATTTCGCCGGCGTGCATGCCATCGACAAGCTGAAGATCCCGGGCTGCACCTATTGCAATCCGCAAGTCGCCTCGGTCGGACTGACGGAAGCCAAAGCGAAAGCCGATGGCAAGGACATCCGCGTCGGCCGCTTCCAGTTCGCCGCAAACGGCAAGGCGATTGCGCTGGGCGAAGACCAAGGCTTCGTCAAGACCATTTTCGACAAGAAGACCGGCCAGTTGCTGGGTGCCCACATGGTTGGCGCAGAAGTAACCGAACTGATCCAGGGCTTCGTCGTGGCTATGAACCTGGAAACCACCGAGGAAGAGCTGATGCACACAATCTTCCCGCACCCGACGCTGTCGGAGATGATGAAGGAGAGTGTTCTCGACGCCTATGGCCGTGCGCTGAACGCATGATAAATTGGCTGCGCGAGACTCACACATGTATGTCAAGGAACTCGACGGCAAGGTAATTCGTTTCCGGATGCATTCATCACCACAGGAGAGGGCATATGGACGTGAACGGCGTGGGCTGGGTAGCAGCCATCATCATCGGCGGTTTGGCAGGCTGGTTTGCCGAGATGTTCATGAAGAGCAACACCGGCATCTTGATGAACATCATTCTTGGCATCGTCGGCGCGATCGTACTGAATGCCATCCTGCAGGCGCTCAACATCGGCGCCTTCGGCGCCGGCTGGATCGCCTATCTGATCACCGGTTTCATTGGTGCCTGCCTGCTGATCTGGGTAGGACGCATGGTGCGCCGTTAATTGCTGAACTCATGCCATGCGAAAACGGCTGTGGCGGCATGCGCCGCCGCGGCCTTTTTCTTTGCAGCGAAAAGTCCTAGATGACTTGGGAAAGCGAACGTCGGACAGGCGATCGCGAATGAACCGGATTTCATATGGTCACCGTCCTCGACACGATCGCCAATGCGCCGCGCCTGCGGCATCCCGAAAAGGCGCACAAGCCCGACCAGGATGTGCTGCGCAAGCCCGACTGGATCCGCGTCAAGGCGCCGATGTCGAAAGGCTATGCCGAGACGCGCGAGATCGTGAAGTCGCATAAGCTGGTGACGGTGTGCGAAGAGGCCGGTTGCCCCAACATCGGCGAGTGCTGGGAAAAGAAGCACGCCACCTTCATGATCATGGGCGAGATCTGCACGCGCGCCTGCGCGTTCTGCAACGTGGCTACCGGTATACCGACCGCACTCGATCCCGACGAGCCGGCGCGCGTCGCACACGCCGTCAAGCAAATGGGCCTAAGCCATGTCGTCATCACCTCAGTCGACCGCGACGATCTCGCCGATGGCGGAGCTCAGCACTTTGCCGAGGTCATCCGCGCCATCCGGGCGGCAACGCCTCTGACGACGATCGAAATCCTGACGCCCGACTTCCTGCGCAAGGACGGCGCACTGGAGATCGTCGTGGCGGCCAAGCCCGACGTTTTCAACCATAATCTCGAGACCGTGCCGTCGAACTATCTGACGGTTCGGCCGGGTGCGCGCTATTTCCACTCGATCAGGCTCTTGCAGCGAGTCAAGGAACTCGACCCCTCGATCTTCACCAAGTCCGGCATCATGGTTGGCCTTGGCGAGGAGCGGAACGAAATCCTGCAACTGATGGACGATCTGCGTTCGGCCAATGTCGACTTCATGACCATCGGCCAATATCTTCAGCCGTCGAAGAAGCACCATCCGGTGATCCGCTTTGTCACACCGGAGGAGTTCAAGTCTTTCGAGACGATCGGCCGGACCAAGGGCTTCCTGCTGGTGGCGTCGAGCCCGCTGACGCGCTCGTCGCACCATGCCGGCGACGATTTCGCCAGGTTGCGCGCGGCGCGCGAAGCGTTTCTCAGGAAGTCCGCCTAACAAACTGGTTTCATGCCACAATTCGAAGCCCATCGCCGCGTCGCGCATACGCCTGAACAGATGTTCGCTCTGGTCGCGGATATCGAATCCTATCCGCAATTCCTGCCGCTTTGCGAGGCACTTACGGTTCGTTCGCGCAAGGAACGCGACGGACGCACGCTGCTCATCGCCGACATGAGCATTGGCTACAAGGCGATCCGCGAGACTTTCACCACGCAGGTGCTGCTGAAGCCTGACGAGAACGCCATCGACGTCAAATATATCGACGGCCCGTTCAAATATCTGAGCAATGTCTGGCGCTTCGACCCGGCGGACGGCGGTGGTTGCAACGTCTGCTTCTTTATCGACTATGAGTTCAAGAGCCGCATTTTGGGTGCGCTCATGGGAACCATGTTCGACCGCGCCTTCCGCATGTTCTCCGAGGCGTTCGAGAAACGCGCCGAAATCATCTACGGCACGCCATCGGCGGCCTGATCCGCAGCGAGCGCGCGCAGACCCAGTTCAAGCGCATGCCGGACCGTTTCCCGGCGGATGAAATCACGGCCCTTGTCGGCGAACAGCTGGCATTCGCTGACCACCGGCCGGCCAGCCACGGCAACGCCGAACCAGACCAGGCCGACAGGTTTTTCCGCTGAGCCACCGCCCGGACCGGCGATGCCGGTCACCGCGAGCGCAAGCCCGGCGGGCGAATGGGCCAAGGCGCCGGCCGCCATCTCCACCGCAGTCTCGCGCGAGACCGCCCCGTTCGCCTCGAGTGTAGCGGCCGAGACGCCGAGCATCTCGGTCTTGGCCTGGTTGGAATAGGTGATGAAGCCGCGATCGACCACAGTGGAAGAGCCGGCAATGTCGGTCAGCGTGGCGATGATCATGCCGCCGGTGCAGCTCTCCGCCGTCGCCAGCATGATGCCGCGCTGCTGGCAGGCCTGAAGCAGGGCATCTGCGAGATCGCTATTGCTCATTCGGGGACATCCCCTGGAAACACAACGCTGGCGGTCGCGATGGCCGCTATGCCTTCCTCACGGCCGACGAAGCCGAGCTTCTCATTGGTTGTCGCCTTGATCGAGATGCGGTCGCGCGAAATTCGCAACATTGCGGAAAGCGTTTCGGTCATGGCCTCGCGATGCGGGCCGACGCGCGGCGCCTCGCAAACCAATGTGATGTCGGCGTTGGCGATGCGCCCGCCGCGCTCGCGCACCAGCTTCGCTGCGTGTTCGACGAAGATGCGTGAAGCGGCCCCTTTCCACTGCGGGTCGGAGGGCGGGAAATGCGTGCCGATGTCACCGGCGCCGCAGGTGGCGAGCAGCGCGTCGGTCAACGCATGCAGGCCGACATCGGCATCCGAATGGCCGGACAATTTCCTGTCGTGCGGAATAGCGACACCGCACAGGGTGACATGGTCGCCGGGCTCGAAGGCATGGACGTCGTAGCCGTTGCCGGTTCGGATGTCCGGAAAACGTGAGGCGCTGGAAAGCCGCTGATCCGCCATCGCAATATCCCGTGCCCAGGTCAGTTTGACATTGTCCGGCGAGCCGGGAACGATCTTCACCGGAATATGCGCCCATTCGGCGATTGCCGCATCGTCGGTGAAATCCGCCTTGCCCAATTGATGAGCCTTTTCGTGCGCGGCCAGGATCGGCCAGAACGGAAAGCCTTGTGGTGTCTGTGCGGCATGGAGCCCGGCCCTGGACACTGTTTCGCCGCTCATGCCTTCGGCCGTTTCGCGCTTCAGCGTATCGGCAACGGGCAAAGCAGGCAGCGCTCCCTGGCGCTCTTCAATGGCGGCGATCGTGCGATCTATCAGTTCCGCATCGACAAACGGCCGAGCCGCATCATGGATCAGGACCCGGCCCGGCGCATGGCTTCTCAACGCCAGCAGTCCAAGCCGGACGGACTCCTGCCGTGACGTACCGCCGATCACAGCGACGACACGGTCGGCGTTCGCGCCGGCGGCGCGGCGGAAAAGCGCGCCGTCTTCGGCATGGATAGCAACGACGACAGGTCCAATTTTCGGATGCGTCAGAAAGGCGTCGAGCGTGCGTGCGATAACGGCGCCGCCGCCAATCTGCTGGTACTGCTTCGGCCCATTGGCCTGCCCCGCGCGCGCGCCGCGCCCGGCAGCAACGATGACCACGGCGACCTTGTCGTCGGCAGCTGGCTTTTCGCTGACATGTCTCATGCCGAGACGCTTAGCGCATGATCCTGAAAAGTGGTATCGCTTTCACAAGACCTAGGATTGATGCCGTCCGGCGATCCATATTTTTCCCAAATGCGCCTTAATGTCACGACATTGCGCGTTGCACATTGCCGTCGTTCTGGCTAGAGAATGTGCAGCAATCGAAGGTGCTTGGTTTTTGTGCATGCCTGATGTGACCAAATTGGCTTCGCCGCTGGAGGTGGGTGGCGTGAGAATCCGCAACCGCGTGTTTCTCGCGCCGATGTCGGGCATTACCGACGAACCGTTCCGGCAGCGCGCCCATGCGCATGGCGCCGGGCTGGTTGTATCCGAAATGGTGGCGAGCGGTGAGCTTGCAAAGGGCAGGGCTGGCTCGGGCCTGCGCATCCGTCATTCCGGGCTGCCTGTCCACATGGTCCAGCTTGCCGGCCGCGAGGCGGTGCACATGGCCGAGGGCGCACGAATCGCAGCCGGCGAAGGCGCCGACATCATCGACATCAACATGGGCTGTCCGGCCAAGAAGGTGACGGGCGGCTATGCCGGTTCGGCACTGATGCGAGACCTCGACCACGCGCTGTCGCTGATCGAAGCGGTAGTCGGCGCGGTCGACGTGCCGGTCACGGTTAAGATGCGGCTTGGCTGGGACGAGAGCGCGCTCAACGCGCCGATGCTGGCGCGACGCGCCGAGCAGGCCGGCGTCAGGATGGTGACGGTGCACGGCCGCACACGTTGCCAGTTCTATCAGGGCACGGCCGACTGGCGTGCCATCGCACGCGTCAAGCAGGCCGTCTCCATCCCTGTGGTTGCCAATGGCGATGTCGGCTCGCCGGCAGAGGCAGCCTTGATCCTCGACCAGTCCGGCGCCGACGCGGTGATGATCGGCCGTGCGCACTATGGCGCGCCGTGGACTGCCGGCAGCATTGTAGCGGCCGCGCTGGCCGAGCCAGTATCCGGCATGCCGGACAGCCCGCAAGCGCTGACCGACTACGTCATTGCCCATTACGAAGACATGCTGACGCTCTATGGCGCCGAAAGCGGATTGCGCCAGGCGCGCAAGCATCTCGGCTGGTATCTCGACCGCCATGCCGTCACAAGCGATGACTGGCGCAAGGCCATCCTCACGTCTTTCGAGCCTGGGCGGGTCATTGCCTTGCTGCGCGACATGTTTTCAAGCGCTCCCGAAGCGCCGAATCTGCGGAGTGTGGCATGAACGCCACCGTCACACAGAGCACGGACATGGCGGACGCCGCGCATATTGTGCTCAACACAATTCGTCGGCCGGTGATCATGGTCGATCCGCAAGGCTTCATCACCTTCGCCAATGCCGATGCCGAGGATTTTTTCCGCTCGAGCGCCACGATGCTCGCCCGCAACACGCTGCACAAGCTCATTCCTTTCGGCAGTCCGCTGCTGACGCTTGTCGACCAGGTGCGCGAGCGCCGTGCGCCGGTGAACGAATACCGGGTGGACGTGTCGTCGCCGCGTCTCGGCATCGAGAAGGTGGTCGATCTCTACGTCGCGCCGGTGACGGAATTTCCAGGCTCCGTCGTGGTGATGTTCCAGGAACGCTCAATGGCCGACAAGATCGACCGGCAGATGACGCATCGCGGTGCGGCGCGCTCGGTCACCGGCCTTGCCGCGATGCTTGCCCATGAGATCAAGAACCCGCTGTCCGGCATTCGTGGCGCCGCGCAGCTGCTAGAACTGTCGGCGTCCGATGAGGATCGCGCGCTGACGCGTTTGATCACCGACGAGACCGACCGCATTGTCTCGCTGGTCGACCGCATGGAGGTGTTTTCGGACGAGCGGCCGATCGACCGCTACCCCGTCAACATCCATGTCGTGCTCGACCATGTCAAAGCAATCGCCAAGAATGGTTTTGCCAAGCGGATCAAGATATTAGAGGACTATGATCCATCATTGCCTCCGGTTTTTGCCAATCGCGACCAGCTCATCCAGGTGTTCCTCAATCTGGTAAAAAATGCCGCCGAGGCGATCGGCAGCGATCCGCAGGGCGAGATCACGCTGTCGACTGCCTTCCGCCCGGGCATCCGTGTTTCCGTGCCTGGAACGCAGGACCGGGTGTCGCTGCCATTGGAATTCTGCGTGCGCGACAACGGTTCGGGTGTCTCCGAGGATATCCTGCCGATCCTGTTCGATCCCTTCATCACCACCAAGCCGAACGGCTCCGGTCTCGGTCTGGCGCTGGTCGCAAAGATCGTCGGCGAGCATGGCGGCATCATTGAATGCGAATCGACGCCGCGCGGGACCACCTTCCGCATCCTGATGCCGGCGTGGAAAGAAACCCAGTTTGCCGACGACGACGGTGAAGGAGACCGCAAATGACCATTCGCGGCAATATTCTCGTCGCCGACGACGATGCGGCCATCCGCACTGTCCTCAACCAGGCGCTTTCGCGCGTCGGTCACGACGTGCGCGTCACCTCCAATGCCTCGACGCTGTGGCGCTGGGTGGCCGCGGGCGAGGGGGATCTGGTCATCACCGACGTTGTCATGCCTGACGAGAACGCCTTCGACATGCTGCCGCGCATCAAGAAGGCGCGACCGGAACTGCCGGTCATCGTCATGAGTGCGCAGAACACGTTCATGACGGCGATCCGGGCCTCCGAAACCGGAGCCTATGAATATCTGCCAAAACCGTTCGACCTGACGGAGCTGCTCAACATCGTCAATCGGGCGCTTTCCGAGCCGCGGCGGCCCAAGATCGATACGCGTGCCGACGAGCCGCCTGAAACGATGCCGCTGGTCGGCCGCTCGGCGGCCATGCAGGACATCTACCGCATGCTGGCGCGGATGATGCAGACCGACCTGACGGTGATGATCTCAGGCGAATCGGGTACCGGCAAGGAACTGGTGGCGCGCGCGCTGCATGAATATGGCCGCCGCCGAGGCGGTCCTTTCGTCGCCATCAACATGGCGGCGATCCCGCGCGACCTGATCGAATCGGAACTATTCGGGCACGAGAAGGGCGCCTTTACCGGCGCACAGAGCCGCTCCACTGGCCGTTTCGAGCAGGCCGAAGGCGGCACGCTGTTCCTCGACGAGATCGGCGATATGCCGATGGAAGCGCAGACGCGGCTTCTGCGTGTGTTGCAGCAGGGCGAATACACCACGGTCGGCGGCCGCACGCCGATCAAGACCGACGTGCGCATCGTCGCTGCCACCAACAAGGACCTGCGCACGCTGATCAATCAGGGGCTTTTCCGCGAGGACCTGTTCTACCGCTTGAACGTTGTGCCGCTCAGGCTGCCGGCGCTGCGCGAGCGATCGGAGGACATTCCGGACCTCGTCCGGCACTTCTTCAAGCTCGGCGCCAGTGAAGGCCTGCAGACCAAGCGCATTTCCACCGGCGGCATCGAGCTGATGAAGCGCTACCCATGGCCTGGCAACGTGCGCGAACTCGAAAACCTCATCCGCAGGCTGGCTGCACTGTATTCGCAGGACGAGATATCCGCCGAGATCATCGAGGCGGAGTTGAAGACTGGCGAAAGGCCTGTCGTTCCAGGTGGCGGCAACCTCATTCCCGACGACCTTTCCATCGGCCAGGCGGTGGAGCATTTCCTGCAGCGCTATTTTGCCTCGTTTGCCGGCGACTTGCCGCCGGCCGGCCTCTATCAGCGAATCCTCTCCGAGGTCGAGTATCCACTGGTCCTCGCCTCGATGACCGCAACGCGCGGTAACCAGATCAAGGCCGCCGAATTGCTAGGACTCAACCGCAACACGCTGCGCAAGAAGATTCGCGAACTCGGCGTCAACGTCTACAAGTCCTCCAGGCAGGTCTAGACGAACCCCTTACGAGCGCTTTCCAGGGGATCGATCGCCGAAAGATTTCCGTCTCGGCCACACTTGTTGCATAATCGCCACAATGCGTTGCATACATCCGACGCAATCACTGGCTCTAGACGGCGACATGGCTCTGCACGCACCGACACTGAGCAAACCGCATTTCAGCACTACCGGCGCGCGAGACGGTCGCCGGCTGCTTGCGCTGCCCGGCGTGGTCGCCATTGCCGGTGCGCTGGTGACGGCGGCGATCTCCTTCGCCATTCTGGTTGGCGCCACGCCGATCACGCCCGACGCGCGGACGACGCTGGCGCTGATCGCGCTTAACGCCGCGTTCGTCCTGTTTCTGATCTTGCTGGTCGGCCGCGAAGTGCATCGCATCCTGATGGCACGCCGGCACGGCAAGGCTGCGTCGCGCCTGCATGTGCGCATCGTGGCGATGTTTGCGCTGGTCGCCGCCATCCCCGCGATCATGGTGGCGATCATCGCGTCGATCACGCTCGACATCGGCCTCGACCGCTGGTTCGAGATCCGCACCAAGACGATCGTCAATTCGTCGTTGTCGATCGCCGACGCCTATGTGCAGGAAAACGCACGAAATCTTCAGGGCACGACGTTGTCGATGGCTTACGACCTCGACGCTTCGCGCACGCTTTACGGCCTCGATCGGACCGGCTTCCTTGACCTCATGAACAAGGAGGCGGTTGGACGCTCCCTGGCACACGCAGCACTCATCAAGCCCGATGGTTCCTTCGTCATGAGCGCCAAGACCGACGCGGACTTTGCCATGCCGGAGCCGCCGGAGGGCGCTGTGGCAAGCGCTGCCAACGGCAAGCCGGTGCTGATCGAGCCGCGCACCCGTAACATCATGGGGGCCATCGTCAAGCTGCGCGAGATCGACGGGCTCTATCTCTACACCATTCGCCTCGTCGATCCCGAGGTGATCAAGGCACGACAGATCGTCAAATCCAACACCGCAGAATATCGCGGTCTCGAAGACAATCGCCGCACCTCGCAAGTGGCTTTCGCGCTTCCCTATCTGTCGCTGACGCTGATCATCATCCTGTCCGCCATCTGGACCGGCATTGCGGTGGCCGACCGCCTGGTGCGGCCGATTCGTCAGCTCATCGGCGCGGCCGACGAGGTCGCTACCGGCAATCTCGATGTGGCCGTGCCAGTCCGCCCCTCCGATGGCGACGTCGCCTCGCTCGGCGACACCTTCAACAAGATGCTGATGGAGCTGAAATCGCAGCGCAACGAGATCCTGTCGGCCAAGGATCTGATCGACGAGCGGCGGCGCTTTTCGGAGGCTGTGCTTGCTGGCGTCACCGCCGGGGTCATCGGCGTCGATCCATATGGCATCGTCACCATCGTCAATCGTTCCGCCGAAACGATGCTGGCCATATCCGCCACCGCGGCGCTTGGGCAGAACCTTTCCGCCGTGCTACCGCATGTCGGCCGCGTCTTCGAGATCGGCCGCAAGTCGGGCAAGCCGGTCTATCGCGAACAGGTCACCTTCTATCGTGCCGGCACCGAACGGACCTTCAACGTGCAGATCACGATTGAAGCCGGCGACGACGGTTCGGAGGATAAATCCTACGTCGTGACAGTCGACGACATTACCGATCTGGTCCAGGCACAGCGTTCCTCTGCATGGGCCGACGTGGCGCGGCGCATCGCCCACGAGATCAAGAACCCGCTGACGCCGATCCAGCTTTCGGCCGAGCGTATCAAGCGCCGTTACGGCAAGGTCATCACCGAGGACCGTGAGGTTTTCGATCAATGCACCGACACCATCATCCGGCAAGTGGAGGACATCGGCCGCATGGTCGACGAGTTCTCAGCGTTCGCCCGCATGCCGAAACCAGAAATGAAGGCCATCGATCTGCGCGATTCGTTGCGGGAGGCCTCGTTCCTGGTCGAAGTGAGCCGCGCCGACATCATCTTCGAGCGCGTCTTCGGCAATGAGCCGCTCAAAGGCACGTTCGACAGCCGCCTGATGGCGCAGGCTTTCGGCAACGTCATCAAGAATGCTGCCGAAGCTATCGACGGACTTGATGCAGAGGATCGTCCGCACGGCATAATCCGGATTCAAGCCGGGCGTCAGAATGGCGCGATTCGAATTGACGTCATCGACAACGGCAGGGGCTTGCCGCGCGAAAACCGGCAGCGCTTGCTCGAGCCTTACATGACGACACGCGAGAAAGGCACCGGGCTTGGCCTCGCTATCGTCAAGAAGATCGTGGAGGACCATGGCGGGCGACTCGAATTGCACGATGCACCAGCGGAATTCCACGATGGGCGGGGTGCGATGATCAGCATCATCCTGCCGGTTGCCGCCACCGTTCCGATACGCGGCGAAAGCAAGACGGAACACGAAAAAGAAACTGAAAAGGTCGGTAATGGCGTCTGATATTCTCATCGTCGACGACGAGGAAGACATCCGCGAACTCGTCGCCGGTATCCTGAGCGACGAAGGTCACGAAACCCGCACGGCGTTTGACGCCGACAGCGCGCTGGCGGTGGTTGCCGACCGGGCACCCAGGCTGATCTTCCTCGACATCTGGCTGCAGGGTTCGCGGCTCGATGGCCTCGCTTTGCTGGACGAGATCAAGACGATGCACCCGAACCTGCCGGTGGTGATGATCTCGGGCCACGGCAATATCGAAACGGCAGTCTCGGCCATCCGCCGCGGCGCCTATGATTTTATCGAAAAGCCGTTCAAGGCCGACAGGCTGATCCTTATTGCCGAACGGGCGCTTGAAACGTCCAAATTGAGACGCGAGGTTTCGGATCTCAAGCTGCGCAGCGGCGAGACTTTTGACCTCATCGGCATGTCGTCGGCAATGAGCCAATTGCGCCAGACCATCGAGCGCGTCGCGCCGACCAACAGCCGCGTCATGATTATCGGCCCCTCCGGCTCGGGCAAGGAACTGGCGGCGCGCGCCATCCACGCACTGTCGGCGCGCAAGAGTGCACCGTTTGTGACGCTGAGTGCCGCCAACATCACGCCTGAGCGTATGGAGATCGAGTTGTTCGGCACCGAATCGAACGGCGTCGAACGCAAGGTCGGTGCGCTGGAGGAGGCCCATCGCGGCATTCTCTACATCGATGAAGTGGCCGACATGCCGCGTGAGACGCAAAACAAGATCCTGCGCGTGCTGGTCGAACAGCAGTTCGAGCGGGTAGGGGGCACCAAGCGGGTCAAGGTCGACGTACGCATCATCTCGTCGACCTCGCAGAACCTGGAAGCCATGATCGCCGACGGCCGTTTCCGTGAGGACCTTTATCATCGCCTGGCCGTGGTTCCGGTCATGGTGCCGGGACTGGCCGAGCGTCGCGAGGACATTCCTTATCTGGTCGACAATTTCATGAAGCAGATCGCTCGCCAGGCCGGCATCAAGCCGCGCCGCATCGGCGACGACGCGCTGGCGGTGCTGCAGGCGCACAACTGGCCGGGCAACGTTCGGCAGTTGCGCAACAATGTCGAGCGCCTGATGATCCTGGCGCGCGGCGACGATGTCGATGCGCCGATCACCGCCGACCTCCTGCCAGCCGAGATCGGCGACGTCATGCCGCGCACTCCAACCAAGTCCGATCAGCACATAATGGCACTGCCGCTGCGTGAAGCACGCGAACAATTCGAGAAGGACTATCTGATCGCCCAGATCAACCGTTTTGGCGGCAACATCTCGAAGACGGCAGAGTTTATCGGCATGGAACGCTCTGCACTGCACCGCAAGCTGAAGTCGCTGGGCGTCTGAGAGCCAAACCAGCCGTGGCCCACGCAATTACCGGTTACGGCGGTCGTGGAATCGCATAAGAGCACTGCAGCGCCGCGCGTCTTTGGGACGCACAAAGGAGGCTGTAGCATTTTGATTTTTGCGCATGATCCTTTCCGAAATCGATTCCGATTTTCGGGCTCATGCGCTGACTTCTCCAAGGGTTATCCATGCCGCGCATTGCCTATGTGAACGGACGCTATGTCGCTCACGCCGAAGCTTCCGTGCACATCGAGGACCGTGGCTATCAATTCGCCGACGGCGTCTACGAGGTCTGCGAGGTGGCGCGGGGCTTCATCGTCGACATGCCGCGCCATCTCGCCCGATTGAACCGCTCGCTCACCGAACTCTCGATCGACTGGCCGATCACGCGCGGCGTGCTGCCGCTCGTCATGGGTGAGGTGGTGCGCCGCAACCATGTCGTCGACGGCCTGGTCTATGTCCAGGTGACACGCGGTGTCGCCAGCCGTGAGTTTTTCTTCCCGCCGGCGGGCACGAAGCCGTCGCTGGTGGTGACCGCCAAAAAAGCCGATCCTGCAGCTGCCGCGAAGCGGGCCGAGAGCGGGATCCGGGTTATCACGGTGCCGGAGAACCGGTGGGATCGGGTCGATATCAAGTCGGTCGGCCTGTTGCCGAACGTGCTGGCCAAACAGAAAGCCAAGGAAGCAGGCGCCCAGGAGGCGTGGTTCGTCGATGTTGACGGCACCGTCAAGGAAGGTGGATCGTCGAACGCCTGGATCATCACCAGGGACGGCGTGCTGGTGACGCGGCCGGCCGAGCATGGCATCCTGCGCGGTATCACCCGCACGACACTGTTCGATGTCGCCGCCAAGCTCGGCCTGAAGATCGAGGAGCGCGGCTTTTCGGTTGCCGAGGCCAAGGCCGCGCGCGAGGTTTTCATCAGCTCCGCGACCACGATCGCCATGCCGGTGGTGGCAATCGATGGCGCTCCCGTCGCCAACGGCCACCCGGGCTCGATAACAGTTTCACTACGGCGGGCCTTTTTTGACGTTGCGGAAAAAAGTCCAGCCTGATAACCGCACAGATGGAATGAACATCAATATATCTCGTTCTGCTTGTCGTTACTGACGGCAAGATGGTGTTTGCGTGCTTGACATGTGCCAGCTAATTTGGCGCATTGGCTTGCAAACCGAAGGGGATCGGCGAAAGACAAGAACAATGGCGGAACGATCGCAAAATCTTCAGGACCTGTTCCTGAATTCAGTTCGCAAGAGCAAAAACCCACTCACCATCTTTCTCATCAACGGCGTGAAGCTGACCGGCGTGGTCACTTCGTTCGACAATTTCTGCGTTCTGCTGCGTCGCGACGGCCATTCCCAGCTCGTCTACAAGCACGCCATTTCCACGATCATGCCGAGCCAGCCGGTTCAGATGTTCGATGGTGAGGAAAGCCAGGGCGCCTGATTGGCACGTGAGAAAGACGCGGACCGCAGCGTTCGCGGAAAACCAGCACATCAGACCGGGACAGAGGCCAACGGTCCGACCCGGGCGGTGGTCATCGTGCCGGTGCTTACCCGGCAGCCGCGTGGCAACGACGACACCAATCGCCCGCGCCTGACCCGTTCCGCCGAGGCCCGTCGCGACGAGGCGGTCGGCCTCGCCAGCGCCATCGACCTTGACCTGGTCCACACGGCAGTGGTGACCGTCAACGATCCACGCCCGGCGACCTTGCTCGGCAGCGGCAAGGTCGCGGAGTTCGCCGAGATCGTCAAAGAGGGGCACGCGGAAGTGGTCATTGTCGATCATCCGCTGACACCGGTACAGCAGCGCAATCTCGAAAAAGAGTTGAACGCCAAGGTGCTCGACCGCACCGGGCTGATCCTGGAGATTTTCGGCGAGCGCGCCCGCACCAAGGAAGGCACGCTGCAGGTCGACCTTGCCCATCTCAACTACCAGAAGGGCCGCCTTGTGCGGAGCTGGACCCACCTTGAGCGCCAGCGCGGCGGCGCCGGCTTTCTCGGCGGCCCTGGCGAGACGCAGATCGAGTCGGATCGGCGTGTGTTGCAGGACAAGATCACCAAGCTGAAGCATGAGCTCGAAACGGTGCGCCGCACCCGCGACCTGCACCGCGCCAAGCGCAAGAAGGTGCCGTTTCCGGTGGTGGCGATCGTCGGCTACACCAATGCCGGCAAGTCGACGCTGTTCAACCGGCTGACCGGAGCAGGGGTGCTGGCGGAAGACATGCTGTTTGCCACGCTCGACCCGACGCTGCGCCGCGTGCGCCTGCGGCACGGAACGCCGGTCATCCTTTCCGATACGGTCGGCTTCATTTCCGACCTGCCAACGCATCTGGTCGCGGCCTTCAGGGCGACACTGGAGGAAGTGGTCGAGGCAGACCTCGTCATTCATCTGCGCGATATCTCCGACCCCGATACGGCCGCACAGGCCGAAGATGTCGAGCGCATCCTTGCCGATCTCGGCGTTGATGCCCGCGATAGCAAGCGCGTCATCGAAGTGTGGAACAAGATCGACCGGCTCGACGAGGGCAACCGCGCGCGGCTGCTTGCCGATGGTGCTGACGGCAGGAAGGCGCCGCCTATCGCCATATCGGCGGTTACCGGCGAAGGCATCGATGCGCTGAAGGCGATCATCGAGACGATGATGTCGGGCGAACTGGAGACGTTCACGGTCACGCTCAAGGCCGACCAACTCGGCGTCGTCGACTGGCTTTACCGCAACGGCGACATCGTCTCGCGTGATGACAATGAGGATGGCAGCGTGACTATCGCGCTCAAGGCCACACACAGTGCTCGACAAGAGATAGAAAGCCGATTGCGACGTCAAAACAATGGGTAGGGCGTTTATTTCGCGCTTTTTGCCTGCTGCCAGAGCGCTTCCATCTCGTCCAGCGTCGCCTCTTCGAGGTTGTTTCCCGACGCTTGCAGCGCCTGCTCGACATGGTGGAAGCGCGACCGGAATTTTTCGTTGGTGCCGCTGAGTGCCGCTTCGGAATCGATTTTGAGGTGCCGGCCGAGATTGACGATCGCAAACAGCATGTCGCCGAACTCGTCCTTGATCGGTGCGCTGTCGCCTTTGGCCAGCGCTTCGCGTAATTCGCCGATCTCCTCCTCGATCTTTTCGAGGATCGGTGCCGCCTCGCTCCAGTCGAAGCCGACGCGGGCGGCCTTTTCCTGCAGTTTGAGGGCCCGGGTCAGCGCGGGCAGGGCGACCGGCACGCTGTCGAGAAAGCCCTTGCCATGGTCCTCGGGGTCGAGCCCTCGGACGAGGCGGGCGCTGCGCTTCTCCGCTTTTTCCTCCGCTTTGATCTTTTCCCACATGCCCTTCGCCATGCCGGCGCTGCGCGCCTTTTCGTCGCCGAAAACATGCGGGTGGCGGCGGATCATTTTTGTGGTGATGGCCTCGACCACATCGCCGAATGAGAATTCGCCGGCCTCCTCGGCCATTTGCGCGTGGTAGACCACTTGCAACAGGAGATCGCCGAGTTCATCGCGCAGATCGTCCAGGTCGCCCCGCGCGATGGCGTCCGCCACTTCGTAGGCTTCCTCTACCGTGTATGGCGCGATTGTCGAAAAGTCCTGCTCGATATCCCACGGGCAGCCGGTTTCCGGCGCCCGCAGCGCTGCCATGATCTCGATCAGCCGGGAAATGTCTTTCGAGGGTTTCATCTGGGAAACGCTATCCTGTACACGGCTGTGCGGCCAACGGCTTCAGCCGGTGAGGGCGCCTTGTCCACAGATCGGCGGCCAGACCATGATCGTGGAAGCCGGTTTTCGGAAAAGATCATGGTCAAGCAAAAAGTATCAGTCGAGCACGGAGACAATCGCCTTGGCGAGCGCGTCCATGCCGTCCTCGGGCAGGCCGGCAACGTTGATGCGGCTGTCGCCGACCATGTAGATGCCATGCTCGGCGCGCAGCCGCTCGACTTGCGCTTCCGACAGGCCAAGCCGGGAAAACATGCCGCGATGGCTGGCGACGAAATCGAAACGGTCGGAGTTGGACTGCCGCCGCAGCGCTTCGGCGAACTGGACGCGCAGCCGCAGCATGCGCAGGCGCATCTCTTCAAGCTCTGCTTCCCAGTCGGCCCGCAGCGTAGCGTCCTCGAGCACCATGCGCACCGCAGCCGCGCCATGGTCCGGCGGCATCGAATACATGGCGCGCGCCGCCGACAGCATCTGGCCCATCGCCATATCCGCCTGCGCACCGTCTTTCGCCATGATCAGCGCTGCACCAACGCGGTCGCGATAGACGGCAAAGTTCTTCGAGCAGCTCGAGGCAACGACCATTTCCGGAACTTTCGCCGCCAGCAGGCGCAAGCCGGCGGCATCCGCATCAAGCCCCTCGCCAAAGCCTTGATAGGCGATGTCGACAAAGGGCAGCAGACCACGCTCAACGACGAGATCGGCAACGGCAGCCCATTGCGAGATGTCTAGATTGGCGCCCGTCGGGTTATGGCAACAGCCATGCAACAGCACGACGTCGCCGGGATTCGCGGTTCTCAACGCATCCAGCATGTCGTCGAAGCGAACCGCACCAGAAGCAACGTCGAAATAGGGGTACTCGCGTATCTGCAGGCCAGCGGCGCGCATCACCGGCATGTGGTTCGGCCATGTCGGATCCGATAGCCAGACCGTCGCGTCGGCGCGGGTCCTTTTCAGCAGCTCTGCCACCAGCCGCAGCGCGCCGGAGCCGCCGGGCGCCTGTGCCGCACGAATGCGCGTCATGTCGGCGGTTGGGCCGAACACCAACCTAGCCATTGCCGCGTTGAAGGCGGTATCGCCGGCAAGGCCGAGATAGGTCTTGGTGTCCTGGCCTCGCAGCAGCCGCTTTTCGGCTTCGCGCACCGCGCGCATCACCGGCGTCTTGCCGTCGCGATCCTTATAGACGCCGACCCCAAGATCGACCTTGTCGGGACGCGGGTCGGCGCGATAGAGCCCGATCAAGGCAAGGATCTTGTCGGCGGGCGCGGGCTGGAGATTTTCGAACATCGATAAGGTTCCGTTGGCGGCGGAGTGATACGCAAACCGGCCGTGCTTTGCCAGCGGTTTCATATGCGCCAACTCGGCGCCGGTTTGCCTCGAGGGCGGCCGATACTATCTGCCGGGCGAGGGCAGGCCCGAGATCTCCCAGGACGAGAGCGCGGCGAGCCGAAAAAATTCGGGGAGAGCGGGATTAAAACCCCGACCTGCTCCGTAAACAGGACATGAAACGGCCGATGCCACGCTTCGATATTCTGGGACAGCTCGGTTCGCTGCGCCGCTACGCACGCTCGCTGACGCGCGACAGCGCCGATGCAGAGGATCTGGTGCATGATGCGCTGGTGCGTGCCTATGAGCGACGCGGCAGCTTCCGCTCAGGCGGAAATCTTCGCGTATGGCTGCTGTCAATCGTCCACAATGCGTTCATCGACGGCTTGCGATCCCGCAAATCCGAAGCGGTGCGCATCGAACAGGCCGGCCATCTCACCGAGGCCAGCGTCCAGGCTCCGCAGGAACATTCCGTCCGGCTGGCACAGGTGCGCGACGCTTTTTTCACATTGCCGGAAGAGCAACGTTGCGCGCTGCATCTCGTCGCCATCGAGGGGCTTAGCTACAGCGAGGCGGCCGAGGTTAGCGGCGTGCCGCTTGGCACGCTGATGTCGCGCATCGGCAGGGCGCGTGCGGCACTCCGCGAGATGGAGGACGCGGCACCGGCACGCACGAAAAGCCATCTGAAGATCGTCGGAGGTGGATCATGAACCAACTGCGCGATCCCGTCACCGACACCGATCTCGACGCCTATGTCGACGATCAGCTGGACGTTGCTCGTCGCATCGAGGTCGAGGCGTTCCTTTCGGCTCGCCCGGAAGCGGCCGCGCGGGTGATGACTGATCTGAGGACGCGTGACGAGCTGCGCGTGGCGCTTGCCGGATCGAAAGGCATGGCGCGGCCGGCGACGGCTGATGCGGCACGGCGGCTGGAGCGGGGGTTAGCGCGCGGCCGTGTCCTTGGTGCTTTGCAGCGCGCGGCGGCTGTCGCTGTTTTCGTCGCCGCCGGCTGGCTTGCGAACGGGCTCATCGGACCGATATCGGTGACGGAAGTCGTCGCTTCGACCCATCCGCCCGCCTATGTGGAGGACGCAGTCCGGGCGCATCGGACGACGCTCGTGCGCGAGGCGATGTCGTCACAACTCGAGGCGCCCGGCTACAATGCCGACGAAATCCGCGCCGCCACGGCGATCGTCATGCCATCGCTGCCAACGGACTGGACGGTCCGTGACGTGCAGATCTACCCATCGCAGTTCGGCCCGAGCGTCGAGATGGCTGTCGAGACAAAAGAGATGGGGCTGCTCTCGCTGTTCGCCATCCGGCCCGGAACATTCGACGTCGTCAAGCCGACTGTCGTTCCGTCGGGCGAGGTTTCCTCGGCCTATTTCCAGATCGGCGAGGTCGCCTACGCAGTCGTCGCACGTAGCGATGTCCGCGGCCTCGATCGCACGGCCGAAGCGCTCGCCAAAACACTCTACTGATCGACTACCTCTAAGAAGGAGAACCAAATGAACAATCTGGGATACATTGGGACCAGAGCCCGAGCCGGAGCCGTCTACGACGAAGGCCTGCGCCGGCACATGCTGCGCGTCTATAACTACATGGGCCTTGGCCTCGTCGTTACGGGCGTGATCGCCCTCGTGGTGGCCTCCACGCCCGCCCTTTACGTGCCGATCTTCTCCACCCCGCTGAAATGGGTGGTGATGCTGGCGCCGCTGGCCTTTGTGCTGCTGTTCTCGTTCCGTATGCAGACGATGTCGGCGGCCGGGGCCCAGGCAATGTTCTGGGCGTTCTGCGCGGTCATGGGTCTGTCGCTGGCTTCCGTGTTCCTGGTCTTTACCGGCACCAGCATCGCCCGCACCTTCTTCATCGCCGCCACCATGTTCGGCGCCACCAGCCTTTATGGCTATACAACCAGTCGCGACCTGACGCAGTTCTCGTCCTTCCTGATCATGGGCCTGATCGGCGTGGTGATCGCCAGCATCGTCAATATCTTCCTGGGTTCGACAGCGCTGCAGTTTGCGATCTCGGTGATCGGAATCGCCGTCTTCGTCGGGCTCACGGCCTGGGACACGCAGACGATCAAGGAGCAGTACGCCGAAAACTTCGGCGCCGAAACACAGCAAAAGCTCGCCGTTTTTGGTGCATTCTCGCTCTATCTGAACTTCGTCAACATCTTCCAGCTGTTGCTGAACTTCACCGGCGAGCGCGAATAGCCGCGTCGGACCGAGACCGGAATAGTACATCATGGACAGAAACGACCAGCAGGCGATCGGACAGCTCTTCGAGAAGCTCGCAAATGTCGAGCGCCAGGCGCCGCCGCGCGATGCCGAAGCGGAACGCTTGATCCAGGACCAGATCACCCAGCAGCCTGGGGCGCCATACTACATGGCACAGACGATCGTGGTGCAGGAGCGGGCCCTGAACGCAGCGCAGGCGCGCATCGAAGAGCTGGAGGAGCAGGCGCGGCAGCCTGCCGGCGGTGGACCGCTCAGTGGCTTCTTCGGCCGCAGCGGCGGCAGGCGCTCAGGCTCGGTTCCGCGGATAGCGCGCACCGCCTCTGCTGCCGCGGAGGAGCCACAAGACCAGTCACAGCGGGCCGGCGGCGGGTTCCTTGCCGGCGCCGCGCAGACCGCGATGGGGGTGGCAGGCGGCGTGCTGCTCGGCAATGCGATCGCCGGCATGTTTGGCGGCAGCGAAGCGCAGGCAGCCGAACGGCCGGCACCGCAGCCGGACGAAGCCGACCAGGCAGACGATGCCAGCTCCGATAATGGCGGTGACTTCGGGGATATGGAATTCTGACGAGCGACCCAGCCTGTGCCGGCGCTCGTGACGATTGCCGGTCACCGGGTAGGCGGAGGCAGCATCCGGCAAGCGAGCCCTCGCCGGCGGCTAATCGCCCAAGCGCTTCAATTCAGCCTTGACCGCCCTGATCGTCTTGAAACGGAAACGCTTCGTCGTGCCGTCGCGCCATCCGCAGTCGCAGGTGGCGTCGAACTTTTGGCTCACTTTCAATTGCGTCAGCGCCTTCTGGCCCGGTTTGGGGGCGTCGAAGATGCGAACTTCGTAGAGCGTCCCCGAAACGTCGTAGTGCGAAACAGGCCAGGCAAGTATGACAGTCAGTTCCTTTGCCGGATCGTGATCGGCGTTGACGAGGCCGAGCGCTGTAATCTCTGGCGTGCCGCCTTCGTGTTCGCCAAGCGTGACCTGGATTGTACGGTACCCGTCGGGTTGCTGCTGTAGTGCGACGAGTGGGCGTTCCGGATATTCCTCAGTGGTCTGGTAATCGACGAACAGTGTCTGGAGGCCGTTCCAGGTCACGGCTGTGGTGTGCGGATCAGCGTTGTCCGCGAACCCAACCACACGTTTCGCGAAAGCCAGGTCATTCTCGCCTGGCGCACGATCAAAGTCCTGCGCTCGCGCGTCAGTGAATGCGCAGGCGAGGGTGAGGGCAAGACTTGCAAGCAGTGTGTTCATGATTCGCAACCTAGCACGCCGTTGCCCCACAAATGCTGTCTCGCTGCCAACTGACGCTACAGGCTTCAGTGGACGCTACAGGCTTCAGTCGCATAAGATAGATTATGGAACTGACATGGCCGATAGGACGTGGCGAAGATAGCATAAGCGAGCCGCTGGGCGGTTTGGAGCGAACTCTGTAACCCAGCTATGAAAACCTTGGTCCTTTACGCTGATTTGTAAGGGATTTCGATCGTCATGCCGTCATAGGCAGGCTCGACGTTGGCCGGCGTCTCGGCCATTACCGTGGCGTAGTCGAGCGGCACATGCATATGCGTCAGCACCGCGTTCTTCGGCGCCAGTCTTTCGATCCAGCCGAGCGCCTGGCCAAGCGACAGATGGCTCGGATGGAAGGTGTATTGCAGCGCGTCGATGACCAGCATGTCCAGCCCGCGCATACGCTCGGCTGTCGCTCCCGGAAAGTCGCTGATGTCAGGGCAATAAGCGAGATTGCCGATACGAAAACCCAGCGAGATGATGTCGCCGTGGATTTGCGGCAGCGGTTCGATGGTGAGGGCGCCGCCCTCGCCTTCGATCACCACCGGCCTGTTGTGGTCGATGATATGGGCGTTGACGATCGGCGGATACGAACTGCCTTTCGGTGTTTCGAAACAGTAGCGGAACGCTTCCCTCAGCCGCAGCATGGTAACCTGATCGGCATGGATGTCGATCCGGTGGCGCTGCTCGAGCACGAAGCCGCGCAAATCGTCGATGCCGTGGATGTGGTCGGCATGCGGATGCGTATAGACGACCGCATCGATGCGCCTGACCGATGCCAGCAGCATCTGCTCGCGAAAATCCGGGCCGGTGTCGATGACGACCGTGGTCCTGGCGCCATTCGCCGCGATCCGCTCGACGAGCGCTGCGGTGCGCATGCGCCGGTTCTTTGGGTTGGTCGGATCACAATTACCCCAGTCGCCGGTGATGCGTGGCGTGCCCGGCGATGAGCCGCAGCCGAGGACGGTAAGACGCAACCGATCGCTCATGCGTCAGGCGCCCGGCGCGCTCGGGCGCGGCATTTTCCTGAACAACCGGAAGAAATTGTCGGTGGTGATAGCAGCGATCTCGGCCTCGCTGACGCCGATCGTGTTGGCCAGCACCTTGGCTGTATGCGCGACATAGGCAGGCTCGTTGCGCTTGCCGCGAAACGGGATCGGCGCAAGGTATGGCGCGTCGGTTTCGACCAGCAGACGGTCGCGCGGCACATCGGCGGCGACGGCGCGCAGCTCGGCGGAGTTCTTGAAAGTCAGGATGCCGGAAAACGAAACGTAGCCGCCGAGCGCCACGCCGATCTCGGCCAGCCGGCGCCCCGATGAAAAACAGTGCAAGATGAAGGGGAAGGCGCCCTTCCCTGTTTCTTCTTCGAGGATATCAGCCATGTTGTCGTCGGCGTCGCGTGAATGGATGACCAGCGGCAGACCGGTCTCACGAGCCGCGGCGATGTGGGTGCGAAAGCCCTGCGCCTGTGCATCGCGCGGCGCATGATCGTAGAAATAATCGAGCCCGGCCTCGCCGATCGCCACCACCTTGTGATGATCGGACAGCCGCACCAGATCCTCGACAGTCACATCAAGCTCTTCGGCCGCATTGTGCGGATGGGTACCGACCGAGCAATAGACCTCATCGAAAGTCTCCGCAATCTCAAGCACTTGTTGAAACCGCTTCACCCGCGTCGAGATCGTCACCATGCGGCCGACACCGGCCGCAAGGGCGCGGGCGACGATGGCCGCCCGCTCCTCGGCGAAATCCGGAAAGTCGAGATGGCAGTGACTGTCGACCAGCATCAGGCGCTTGTATCCGTTTGCTCGACATAGCGTGGAAATACCGGTTCCGGCGCCGGCAGTGCCGTGCCGGATACCAGCGCGTGAGCCTCGGCGACATTCGCGAAATCGCGGCTGTCCGCCGGCACCGCCAAAAGGTCGAGCAGCTTTGCCGCCGACTCCGGAATGAAGGGCTGGCACAGCAGCCCGACACGCCGGATCACTTCAGCCGTCGTCCACAGCACCGTTTCCATGCGTGCCGGATCGGTCTTCTTCAGCGCCCATGGCTCCTGGCCGGCGAAATAGCGGTTGGCTTCCGCCACCACGCCAAAGATCGCCGCCAGCGCCAGATGGATGCCCTGGTCGGCCATCGTCCTGCGCGCCGTGACAAGGGCGGCATTGGCCTGATCGAGGATCGCCTTGTCGGCATTGCTCAATTCGCCGCGCTTAGGCACCACGCCGCCGCAGTTCTTGGCGATCATCGACAGCGAGCGCTGCGCCAGATTGCCGAGATCGTTGGCAAGATCGGCATTGGTGCGGTTGACGATGGCATCGTGACTGTAGCTGCCGTCCTGGCCAAACGGCACTTCGCGCATGAAGAAATAGCGCACCTGGTCAAGGCCGTAGTGCTCGATCATCGCGAACGGATCGACGACATTGCCGACCGACTTCGACATTTTCTCGCCACGGTTGAACAGAAAACCATGCGCGAACACGCGCTTCGGCAATTCGATGCCAGCCGACATCAGGAATGCCGGCCAGTAGACCGCGTGGAAGCGGATGATGTCCTTGCCGATGACGTGGGCGTTTGCCGGCCAGAAAGACCATCTCTCATTGGCCGGATCCGGATAGCCGGCGGCGGTGATGTAGTTGGTTAGTGCATCGACCCAGACATACATCACATGCTTCTCATCGCCGGGCACCGGCACGCCCCATTTGAATGTGGTGCGCGAGATCGACAGATCCTTCAGGCCGGATTTGACAAAGCTGATGATTTCGTTGCGCCGCTCCGCCGGTCCGACGAATTCGGGGCTGTTCTCGTAGAGCGCGAGCAGTCTGTCCTGATAGGCGGAAAGGCGGAAGAAATAGCTCTCTTCCTCGGTCCATTCGACGGGCGAGCCGAGTGGTTCGCGGCGCACGCCGTCGTCACCGACCTTGGTTTCGGCCTCGTCGAAATAGGCTTCCTGCCGCACCGAATACCAGCCGCGGTAGCGGTCGAGGTAGATGTCGCCATTCTCAGCCATGCGCGTCCAGATCGCCTGGCAGGCCTTGTAATGACGCTCCTCGGTGGTGCGGATGAAAACGTCGTTCGAGCAACCGGTCGCTTCGAGCATCGAGCGGAAGATCGCCGAGTTGCGATCGGCAAGCGCTTTCGGCGCTAAGCCTTCGGCGTCCGCCGTCTGCTGCATCTTCAAACCGTGCTCGTCGGTTCCCGAGACGAAGAAGACGTCCTTGCCGTCGAGCCGCTGGAAGCGGGCCAGCGTGTCGCTGGCGATGACATTGTAGGCATGGCCGATATGCGGCTTGCCGTTCGGATAGAAAATCGGCGTCGTGACGTAGTATTTTTCGCGTGCCATGGATGAGCCGTCATGAATGTCTGAATGAAAGATGTCGCGGTGAGATATCGCATCGAAACGGCAATTGCCATCCGACGCCAATGTGGTGGCTTCGAAGTTCCTGCGATTGATTGGGATCAAAACTCAGGGGCTTCAAAGCCACGCCAGCGGCCGTCACATTCGCATTGCAGAATTCAGGCGGTCGATCATGGTCAGGGCGTGCTGCTTCTTGTCGAGATTGTAGGTCTCGGTTTCAGATATAGCGTTCAAAGCCTCGTGCCAAGTATCCGACAGCGTTTTGGCCCGCGCCAAATCGCCGGCCAGCGCGGCCTGGCTGGCGCCGGCCGACAGAAGATCAAGTGCGCGGCGATTGAATATCTCGAACGGGATCGCCTGGTCGCGGCCGGCGACCGCCTCGGCAAGACGGTAGGCGCCGGCGACATCTGTCTTTTTGGCCATCACCAGGGCGTCGAGGGTGGCGGCGATTTCCAGCCCGCCATATTGCGTCAGCAGGATCGCATTGCGGGCGCTGCCCCCTGCCCGTTCCGCCAGCGCCGCGCGCGCCGCAGGATCCTCCGGTGGCGGTGGCTCGATGCCCTCCAGAACCGTCATCAAGCTCTCGGCATCGAGCGGCGCCAACCGCACCATCTGGCAGCGCGAGCGGATCGTCGGCAGCAGGCTGCCCGGCGCATGGACGATGAGGATGAACAAGGTGCGCGCCGGTGGTTCTTCAAGATTCTTCAGCAAGGCATTGGCAGCATTGGTGTTCATGTCGTCGGCGGGATCGACGATAACCACCCGGTAGCTGCCGTCATGCGAGGTCAGCGACAGAAAGCGGCTGACCTTGCGGATCTCGTCGACGGTGACCACGGTCTTGAAGCTCTTGGTCTTGTCGTTTGCGGGGCGCGTAAGATGCAGCACCGAAGGATGCGCGCCGGTGGCGATCTGACGAAACAGCGACGATGCCGGATCGGGAACGGCAAGGCTTTCCGGCGCCTGCCCGAAGGCCGGGTGCTTCAACAGGTGATGCGCCAGGTGAAAGGCCAGCGTCGCCTTGCCGATGCCGACCGGCCCGGCAAAGATCAGCGCGTGCGGCAGCTTTCCCGAGCGATAGGCGGCGGCAAGCATATCGGCGGCCTGAAGATGTCCGACGAGACGCGGCGTCTCGGATGGCTCCGGCACCCCGTCCAGCGTATCGTGCTGTTCGGGTGCGATGCGTTCGAAAATCATGCCGGCGCCGCCTGTCTGCTTTGCGCCGGCATCATCTTCTCGAGAGCCGCGAAGACGGTGGCGGTAACGACATCCTCCACCGTGTCCGGGTCTGCTGATGCATCGACGACGACGCAGCGTTCGGGTTCAGCCGCGGCGATGGTCAGAAACGCCTCGCGGCGGCGCTGGTGGATGGCCAATGTTTCCTTCTCGAAGCGGTCCGGGCCGTCACTGCTGCCCCGTCGGGCGGTAGCGCGCCTCAGTCCCTCGGCGGGGTCGATGTCGAAGATCAGCGTCATGTCCGGCACCATGCCGTTGATGGCGACCTTCTCCAACGCGTCCATGAATGCCGGGTCGAGGCCTCCGGTGACGCCCTGGTAGACGCGAGAGGAATCCATGAAGCGGTCGCAAAGCACGACCGAGCCGCGCTCGACTGCCGGCCGGATGACCTGTTCGACATGGTCGGAACGCGCGGCGGCGAAAAGCAGCGCTTCCATCTTGGGGCCGAACGGCTCGGCTGCGCCTGAAAGCAGGACATGCCTGACCGCCTCCGCGCCCGGCGAGCCACCCGGCTCACGCGTCACCAGTACATCGTATTTCTTGGCGCGCATCTTCTTTGCCAGCCGCCCGATCTGCGTCGACTTGCCTGCTCCTTCGCCGCCTTCAAAAGTGATGAAAAATCCGCGCGCCAAAGCCTTTGTCCATACTTCGGGGACCGTATAGTCCCGGCGGGAAAAAAGGTCCACCGCGACGGTGCTAACGCAGCCAGCCGACGGCCAGTTCCTTGGCGGCATCGAGCGCGCGTTGCGGCAACGAACCGACACCGATCGACTCGGCGGCAAAAAGCGGCGTCTCCTGGCTCAGCGTATCGCCGATCCAGACGCGCAGCGTACCCACCGGCTGCCCCTCCTCCACCGGCGCTGCCACCGGTCCGTCATAGACAATCCTGGCGGTGAGCTTGTCGCGGTTGGCGATCGGTAGGAAGATCTCCACGGGTCCATTAGCCTTTAACGCGACGCCGGATTTGGAGCCGCCAAAGACCTGGGCTTCGCCAACCACTTCGTCCTCGGCGAATATCTCCGTCTTCTCGAACGAGCGAACGCCCCAGTCGAGCAGCTTTCGCGCTTCCTCGGCGCGCTCGCGGTCGTTTGCCAGTCCGCTCATTGCCGCAATCATCCTTGTTCCATTGTGGCTGACCGAGCCGACTATGCCGAATCCGGATTGCTCGCTGGCGCCGACTGCAAGGCCGTCGGCGCCTATATCCATGGCCAGCAACGGGTTGCGATTCCTCTGGGAAATCTTGTTCCAGCTAAAATCCTTCTGGCCATAATAGCGGTAGAGATCCGGGTAGTTGCGCCAGATATGCAGGGCCAGAAGCGCAAGCTCGCGAACGCTCGTTTGCTGCCCGTCGGCCGGCAGACCGGTGGAATTGACGAAGGTCGATTTCTGCAAGCCGATCTGGCGGGCGCGCTCGGTCATCTGCGCCGCGAAATTCGCTTCGGACCCGGCCATTCCTTCAGCGATGACGATACAGCCGTCATTGGCCGCCTGCACGGTCACGCCCTGGATCAGGTCCTCCAGCCGGATCGTCGACTTGAGTTTCGCGAACATGGTCGATGTCCCCGAAGGAGCGCCGCCCTTGCGCCAGGCGTTCTCGCTGACCACGAAAGTGTCGTCGAGCGTCATGCGCCCTGATTTGATGGCGTCGAAGACCACTTCCATCGTCATCAGCTTGGCCAGCGAGGCCGGCGGGATCAACCTGTCCGCATCCTTGGAAAACAGCACGGTGCCGGTTTCGGCGTCGATCATGAAGGCCTGCGCGGCCTTGGTCTCGAAAAGCTGTGCTGAGACCGGCACAAGCGAGAGCAGCAGCAGGCCGAGCGTCATGAGCCCGGTGGAAGGACGGAAAAATTTCATCGGGTTCGACCAGTCAGCCGGCGCTCTTTTGCAAGTTGGCCGAAGCTAGCAGGCTTTTCCACGGCGGATCAATCGCGCACGAGAAAGCCAGGCGACCCGCCATCAGTTGCGTACGGCAAGCGCATCCGGCGCACCATGCGACCACGCGGCCTGCAGCATCTCGTCCAGGCTGCCATGGCCGTCGGCATAGAGGTTGACCGAGTACCAGCCTTTGCCGTCGAGTTCGGAGCGCTGGATCTCGGTCTTGCCGAAGCTGGAAAGTTTGGCCGCCACCCGCTCGGCTTCGGCGGCATCCTCGAACGAACCCGCCGCGACATAGTCCGTGGGCGACCCGGCTGGAGGAGCTTGCCGTTTCCAGGATTGAAGAATCTCGGCGGGCGACATGCCGACGCCATCCAGCGCGGCGAAGGCGTTGGAGGCGCGCTGCACGCGCTCATTGGCATAGGACAGCGACGCCACAGTGAATGGCGATTGCGCCGGCAGGTTGATTTCCGGACGCTCCGGCACGATCGGTCCAAATTCGGGCAGCGTCACATCGCCGGAGGCCGGTGCCTGCGTCGCAACGACAGCTTCCGATGCCTGCCCGGAATTCGTCAGCTGACCGGGGAACGGCACCACCGCGGCGCTTACCGGCAGGCTCGGCGACGGCCCATTCATGGCGACCATGACACCGCTGGGCAGACCGTCCGATGGATCCGGTGCCTTGTTGCCGGGATGGTACGAGGCCATCAGATATTGACCGTCATTGCCTTCGAGCGGCGCACGGCCGACATATTCGACCTTCACCTCGGCCGTACCGATATTGGCATAATCGAGCATTTCAGCAGCGCGCTTAGACACATCGATGATGCGTCCATCATGATAGGGTCCGCGATCGTTGACGCGCACGATCACCGAGCTGCCGGTCTTCATGTTGGTGACACGCGCATAGCTCGGCAGCGGCATGGTCGGATGCGCCGCCGTCAGATCTGCCATGTCGTAGACTTCGCCGTTGGCGGTCAACCGGCCGTGGAAGGCCTCACCATACCAGGATGCGAGGCCAACCTTGGCGTAACGCTTGTCTTCCTTTGGATAGTACCACTTGCCGCGCACCTGATAGGGTCTGCCGAGCTGATCGCGTCCGCGAGACGTCTTGAACATCACGCGCGGGCTGGCTTTCACACCGTATTCGGCTTCGGAAAAATATTCCTTGGAGCGTGGTTTCTTGTTGACCATCGCCTTTTGCTGCGGCCCGGCACATGCCGCAAGAAAGGCTGCCGACAAGGCAAACAGCGCGAAAGCGGAAGCGCGACGAAGACGCGGGCGCGCCGTAGTCTGCATTTTCGATTGTCCCCTACAGTCTCGACGAAGGCACCGCAGCTTTAACGTTGGCGGTGCCAAAGCACCCACTCCAGAAACGCCGGCGACTCCCAACCCCAATCCTTTTGTGCGCAGGAATTGTTTATCACCGTATTAACCGATTGTGGTCGGAACCGGGCGAGATTGTGGCACGACCGTCTCGCCGATCGGCATGAAAATCATCGCGTATCGATCACCAGCGCCATTCGTGCCCGCACGCTTTGCTGCCCGGCGTTGGCATGTCTCCGAGCGCAGATTCAGGGACCGAATATCACAAGCTCGGTGAACGTCAGATCTCCAAGTGCGGGTGGTCTGGGGCCCTTGAAGTATTTCAGCCCCTTGTTGGCGCGGTACCACCCCAACAAACCTGGAATCGGCTCCTTGGCGTCGACAAAGCAAACCAGGATTCCCCTTCGCAAGAGAAAGCGCCCCACGGCACCGGCGCACCGGCTTAAATCCGCGAGCGAGCGGCAATAGATGATCTGATGGCATCGGATAAGACCGTGCAACATTCGGCGCGGCATCAACACCAAGGGAAACGCTGCTCCGTCGCAAATGCAGATCAACGACAGGCAGCCCAGCGTGGAGTGTTCAGAGAGTATGTATCTCTCACTCTCGGACAGCATCGCCAATTCCGGAAGATCGGGACGCGCTTCGAGCACGCGACATGACCGCTGCGCCGAACTTAAAGCCGGCACGAAGGTAAATTGTCCGCTGGAGAAGAGCCGAAAGCCGAGCGCCCGGTTGGCTTTCAATGTCGCTTGTGCCGGCGAAATGTTCGTGTAGGTCACATCCCTTCGCTTGAGAACCGCCGCAACCAACATGGCGCCGTAGGGACGGAATTCTGCGTCGACTGACCAGCTTGAAAGATTGCAGCGGATTTCGTCGCCCTCCGACCCCTGGTAGCGAGCATAAAGGGTGAGCACAACGCCGACGATCCGACCGGCATGCTCCAAAACAAAGCCATATTGTGGGAACTCGGCAACTGCGGGCCGCTGCGACAAACGGGTCAGAGCCTGTATCCAGTAACTCCGGTTACGCGCCGGAAAGCCCCTGCACAGACAGTCGACCACTCCCTCCCAGTCGGTTTCTCGAATTGGTCTACAGCGAAGACCGGGCGGGAGAGCGCCAAGTACGGCCAAAATCAACTCCGGAATACGATTTACTTACATGTATTTAATGCGCCCAACATATCGGCGCACAACGATTAATAGTCTGTGCGGGTTTTAAAAACGATTTTCCACACTCAGCACAAAACACAGGTCGCCATGCCGGGCTGCTCACCGTCCTGAATCGCGCCCAAAGGTGCGGTCGCCATGGTTGACTTGGTGTTGAATGCGGAGTTACAGGAATGAAGCGCGAACCGGTCGGGGAACGTCCTGGTGCCAATCCGGTACCGACTGCTCGAACCCGCCCTCTCGCGATATCCTAAGTGATTGAAAAATCACCTTGGAGGGATGGCCGAGCGGTTTAAGGCACCGGTCTTGAAAACCGGCGTGGGTGCAAGCCCACCGTGGGTTCGAATCCCACTCCCTCCGCCATTTGAAGCCTTGTCCCGAAAGCAATCTCCTGGGCTTGCGTCGAGATGACCGGGAAGTGACCCCCGATCGGGTTGATTTCTCCGTCCGAATATGATGCTTCTCCCGCCTATGAATAAAGTATTTTCTGCGGTTTTCGCATGGACGATAGTGGCTTGGCCGGCCAACGCGATGGACAGCGCATTGCACGCCGGCCTGCTGAAACTCGATCCGCAAACCCGGCTGGAGCAGAGATGCGACGCCGAAATTCTCGACCGGATTACCCGCGACGACCACAAATACAGAGCCGATCGCGTCGTCGCTTACGCCTTTGCGACGCCCGAAATGGGCGCCGATGCGATCAGGAGCCCGGGCGCTGCGTTTCGCAGCAAGGGACAATGGTACCGGCTGAAATTCAAATGCGAGACAGCGCCGGACCATATGGAGGTCCTGCAGCTCCGCTACCGGATCGGCGACGAAATTCCCGAAAGCGACTGGCCCAAATACAATCTCTACAACTAGGCATTCGCGACCTCTGGCCGCATTTTCGCCGGTGTTTCGGGCCGATCGTCGCAAACTCTGTATGTTGCCGCCGTGACGGGCGGTTTGCCGACCTTGTTCCAACCAGTCCCTTGACGCGCGGGAACCATACACGTTAGGGCCTCCAGGCATTCGACGCGAACGGCCGGCCAACCAGCAAGGGAACTCCCAGTCGATGGAAATTTTCACCGCCGCGGGCTTCTCTGCCCTGCTCCAGGTCATCGCCATCGATCTCGTGCTTGCAGGCGATAACGCCATTGTCATCGGCCTTGCCGCTGCCGGCCTGCCGGTCGAGCAGCGCAAGAGAGCGATCCTTATCGGCGTGGTGGCGGCGACGGTGCTGCGCATCGGTTTTGCAGCTATCACTGTCACTCTGCTCCAGATTGTCGGCCTGCTGCTGGCCGGCGGCATCCTGCTGCTGTGGGTGTGCTGGAAGATGTATCGCGAACTGCGCACCTCCCATGCCGACGAAGTGGAGGCGACCGAGGCGTTGTCCAATTCCGATATCAACAGCGATAATATGGTGGCCGGGAAGGCGCGTAAGAAGACGCTGGGTCAGGCTGCATTGCAGATCGTCATCGCCGACGTCTCTATGTCGCTCGACAACGTGCTGGCAGTCGCCGGCGCAGCGCGCGATCACTTCCAGGTGCTGGTGATCGGCCTGGTCCTGTCGATCGCGCTGATGGGCCTTGCCGCGAGCTTCATCGCCAAGCTGCTGCACCGCCATCGCTGGATCGCCTATATCGGCCTTTTGATCATCTTCTATGTCGCACTCGATATGATCTATCGAGGCGCGGTGGAAGTCTTGCCGCATGTCAGCAGTGCGGTGAGCTGACGCATCGACTCGAATTCGCATCGGCCGGCACTTCGACTTCGGCCAGCCTTCGGGGGCGCTTGCGTTTCGCTGCAGCCGCTGCCCATACCAATGCGGCAACAACTGTGGTACTGCGCCGCCAATCCTGAAAATCCGGAAAAGCTTTGATGTCCGTCCCTCGTGTCAGCTTCGTCAGTCTTGGATGCCCGAAAGCCCTTGTGGATTCGGAACGCATCATCACGCGCCTGCGCGCCGAAGGCTACGAGATCGCCCGCAAGCACGACGGCGCCGACCTGGTCGTCGTCAACACCTGTGGCTTCCTCGATTCGGCCCGCGACGAATCGCTCAACGCCATCGGCTCGGCACTTTCGGAGAATGGCAAGGTCATCGTCACCGGCTGCCTCGGCGCCGAACCGGACGTCATCCGTGAAAGACATCCCAACGTCCTCGCCATCACCGGCCCGCAAGCTTATGAAAGCGTGATGGCGGCAGTGCATGAGGCCGCTCCCCCGAGCCACGATCCCTATATCGACCTTTTGCCGCCGCAGGGCGTCAAGCTCACGCCGCGCCACTATGCCTATCTCAAGATTTCGGAAGGCTGCAACAACCGCTGCACCTTCTGCATCATCCCGGCGCTGCGCGGCGATCTCGTATCGCGGCCGGCCGCCGACGTGTTGCGCGAAGCCGAGAAGCTGGCCAAGGCCGGGGTCAAGGAGATCCTCGTCATCTCGCAGGACACCAGCGCCTACGGCATCGACATCAAATACCAGACCAGCATGTTCGGCGATCGCGAAGTGCGGGCGAAATTCCTCGATCTGTCGGAAGAGCTGGGTAAGCTCGGTGTCTGGGTGCGCATGCACTATGTCTATCCCTATCCGCATGTCGCCGACGTCATCCCGCTGATGGCCGAAGGCACTATCCTTCCCTATCTCGACATCCCGTTCCAGCACGCCTCGCCGCAGGTGCTGAAGAACATGCGCCGGCCCGCCCATGGCGAAAAGACGCTCGAGCGCATTCGCGGCTGGCGCGAGGTTTGTCCGGATCTCGCCATCCGCTCCACCTTCATCGTCGGTTTCCCCGGCGAGACGGACGACGATTTCGAGATGCTGCTCGACTGGCTGGACGAGGCCAGGATCGATCGTGCCGGCTGCTTCAAATACGAGCCGGTCAGAGGCGCCCGTGCCAACGAGCTCGGCCTCGAGCAAGTGCCTCAGGAGGTCAAGGAAGCCCGCTGGCACCGCTTCATGCAGCGCCAGCAGAAGATCTCGGCAACGCAACTCACCAAGAAAATCGGCAAGCGCCTGCCGGTCCTGATCGACGAAGCACATGGCAATTCGGCCAAGGGCCGGACCAAATACGATGCGCCCGAAATCGACGGTTCGGTCCATATCCAGTCGCGGCGGCCGTTGCGCGCCGGCGACATCGTCACGGTCAAGATCGATCGTGCCGACGCTTACGACCTCTACGGCTCGGCGGTCTGATATCGTTCAATCCAAAACAAAAAGGGCGCCGCGTGGCGCCCTTTCGTTCGATGTGTTTCCGGTTGCTTACTGTGGCAGCTTGTCGTCGACGCCCTTCACGTAGAAATTCATCCCAAGCAGCGTGCCGTCGTCAGCGACCTCGCCGTCCTTCAGCCATGGTGTGCCGTCCTGCTTGACGATCGGCCCGGTGAAGGGATTCCAGCCGTCGGCTATCTTCTTGGTGGTGGCCTCGGCCATCACCTTGACGTCGTCGGGCATATTGGTGAACGGCGCCAGCTTGACGGCGCCGTCCTTGATGCCGAGCCAGACATTGTCGGGCTTCCAGGTGCCGTCGAGCGCCGCCTGGACCCGGCTGATGTAGTACGGGCCCCACTCGTCGGTCAGCGAGGTCAGCTGCGCGTGCGGCGCGAACTTGATCATGTCGGAGGACTGGCCGAAGCCGTGCAGCTTGCGCTCCTCCGCCACCTGCAAAGCAGCGGTCGAGTCGGTGTGCTGGACGATGATGTCGGCGCCTTGGTCGAACAATGCCTTGGCTGCGTCGGCTTCCTTGCCCGGATCGAACCAGGAGTTCACCCAGACGATCTTCGCCTTGAAGTTCGGGTTGATCGACTGCGCGCCGAGCATGAAGGAATTTATGCCCATCACCACTTCCGGGATCGGGAAGGAAACGATGTAGCCGGCGACGCCCGACTTCGATTGCTTGGCGGCGATCTGGCCAAGCACGTAGCGGCCTTCATAGAAACGCGCATTGTAGATGCCGAGATTTTCGGCCGTCTTGTAGCCGGTGGCGTGCTCGAACATCACCTTGGGGAACTTCTTGGCGATCTTCACTTCCGGGTCCATGAAACCGAAGGACGTGCCGAAAATGATCTTGCAACCTTCGCGTGCCAGGCGTTCGAAGGCGCGATCGGCGTCGGGGCCTTCGGAGACGTTCTCGAGATAGGCGGTCTCGACCTTGTCGCCGAGTGCCTTTTCCACCTCGAGGCGGCCTTGGTCGTGCTGGTAGGAGTAGCCGAAATCGCCGATCGGGCCGGTATAGACCCAGCAGGCCTTCAGCTTGTCCGCCGCCTCGGCTGAGGCCGCCAGCGACAATGCGGCCGTCGTCGCCATCAGGGCAATAAGCAGTTTTTTCATTGTGTTACCTCTCTGAGTTAAGCCTTGGAGCTTCCGTCTTTTTGTTGTCAACGATCCGGAACGAATGGCTGCCCCAGGGAAGCCGGCGTGTTCATCATCGTCAGACGCTTGTTGCGGGAGATTAGAACGAGAACCACGACGGTTGCCAGATAGGGCAGCGAAGAAAGCAGTTGCGAGGGGACCGGAATGCCAAATGCCTGTGCATGAAGCTGGCCGATCCAGACCGCGCCGAAGATATAGGCGCCGGCCAACACCCGCCATGGCCGCCAGGAGGCGAAGACGACCAGAGCCAGCGCGATCCAGCCGCGGCCGGCGGTCATGTTCTCCACCCATTGCGGTGTGTAGACCAGCGATAGATGACCGCCGGCGAGGCCGGCACAAGCGCCGCCGAAAATCACTGAGAGATAGCGGTAACGGATGACGTGGATGCCAAGCGCATGGGCGGATGCATGGCTGTCGCCGATCGAACGCAGAGTGAGCCCGGTGCGGGTCTTGAACAGGAACCACATGACGGCGGCGGTCAGCGCGATCGAGATGTAGAAGATCGGATCCTGACCGAACAGCAGCCTGCCGACGATGGGGATTGCGGTCAGGCCGGGAATATCGAGGTTGGGCAATCTCTCACCGGGCTGGCCGACAAAATTCGTCCCCATCATGCCGGAAAGGCCGAGGCCAAGCAGCGTCAGCGACAGGCCGGTGGCCACCTGATTGGTGGCCAGCGACAGGGTCATGAGGGCGAACAGAAGCGAGAACACTGCCCCCATGGCAATTGCCGCCAACAGCCCTATCCACGGCGAGCCGGTCAGATAGCCGGCGCCGAAGCCGCCGACCGCACCCATGATCATCATTCCTTCGACGCCGAGATTGAGCACGCCGGAACGTTCGACCACCAGTTCGCCGATCGCCGCTATCAGCAGCGGCGTCGCCGCCGTCGCGATGGTCAAGAGGATGTTGACGGTGATGTCCATCAGCGGGCTTCCTCCAGCTTCGGTGCTGCCTCGAGTTTCGGCGCGGAAAGGCCGGTCAGGCGGATGCGATAGTGAATGAGCGTGTCGCAGCCGAGCACGAAGAACAAAAGCATCCCCTGGAACACGCGCGCCACCTTGTCGGAGATGCCGAGCGCGCTTTGCACCGCCTCGCCGCCGAGATAGGTCAGCGCCAGCACAAGGCCGGCGGCAACGATGCCCAGCGGATTGAGCCGGCCGAGGAATGCCACGATGATGGCGGTAAATCCGTAGCCGGGCGAGATCACCGGCTGCAGCTGGCCGATGGCGCCAGAGACCTCCGAAATGCCGGCAAGTCCGGCCAGCGCGCCCGACAGCAGAAAGGCAAAGAAAACCATGCGGCTCAGGCCGAAACCGGCGAAGCGCCCTGCCCTCGGGCTCGAGCCGAGCACGCGGACCTCAAAGCCTTTCAGCATCCGGCTCATCAGGATCCAGATCAGTGCTGCCGCGATCAGCGCGAAGACAAATCCCCAGTTCGCCCTGCCGGATTCCGGGAGGAGTTCCGGCAGTATGGCCGAGTCGTTGAACTGGATGGTCTGCGGGAAACCGTGGCCTTGCGGATCGCGCCACGGCCCGCGCACCAGCCAATCGAGGAAGAGCTGGGCGACATAGACCAGCATCAGGCTGGTCAGGATCTCGTTGGTGTTGAAGCGCGTCTTCAGCAGTGCCGGAATTGCGGCATAGGCGGCCCCGCCGACCATGCCGAGCAGAAGCATCAGCGGCAGCACCAATGGACCTTCGAACTGCGGAAACAGCACGGGAATGATCGAGCCGACAATGCCGCCCAGGATGAACTGGCCTTCGGCGCCGATGTTCCAGATGTTTGCCTTGTAGCAGACCGACAGCCCGACCGCGATCAGGATCAGGGGGGCGGCCTTGATCGCCAGCTCATGCAACTGCCAGACTTGGCTGATCGGTTCAATGAAGTAGATGCGGAACGCCGTCAACGGGTTGACGCCGAGCAGCGCGAACATGATAGCACCAGCAATGATCGTCAAAACGAAAGCGATGAACGGCGAGAGTGCCGAAAACAGCATCGAGCGCTGCGGGCGTTTTACAAGTTCGAGGCGCATCAAGCCGTCTCCAACGTATGTTCGGCATGCCCGGGTTCTGAGCCGCCCATCAGCAGCCCGATCTTCTCGAATGTCGCTTCAGTTATCGGCAGCGGCCTCGACAGTTCGCCATTGTGCATGACCGTGATCGCATCGGAAATCTCGAACAGCTCGTCGAGGTCCTGGCTGATCACCAGCACCGCCGAGCCGCTGCGCGCTAGCTCGATCAGCGCCTGCCGGATGTGGGCCGCCGCACCCGCGTCGACCCCCCAGGTCGGCTGATTGACCACCAGGACGCTTGGCCGGCGGTCGAGTTCGCGGCCGACGATGAATTTCTGCAGATTGCCGCCCGAAAGAGCCGCAGCCTCCGGATCCGGCGCGCTCTTGCGCACGTCCATCGCCTTTATGATGCGCTGGGCAGCGGAATAGATTGCATCGCTCTTGACCATTCCACCGGCGCCGACAAACATCTTGCCATCGGTGGCGTGGCGCGACAGAAGCAGGTTCTCCGAAAGCTTCATGCGCGGTGCTGCGCCGTGGCCGAGCCGCTCTTCCGGGACGAAGGCAGCGCCCATCAGGCGCCTGCCGGTGATCGTGAGGCCGCCGGCATCTTTGCCGCGGATGCGGACCGAGCCGGCATCCTGCTGCAGCACCTCGCCGGAAACGGATTCGAAGAATTCGCCCTGGCCGTTGCCGGCGACACCGGCAATGCCGATCACCTCGCCGGCGCGGACTTCAAGATTGATGTTCCTGAGCGGGATCGAGAACGGAGTCGCCGGCTTGCGGGTGAGTTCGCGGACTTGAAGCAGCACCGGCGCGGTCTCGATACCTTCGGCCGGCGCCCGCACCACAGCCTGAACCTCGTTGCCCACCATCATCCGCGCCAACGAAGACGCGGTTTCCTGGCGCGGATTGCAATGGCCGACCACCTTGCCGTGACGCAGCACGGTGGCGCGGTCGCAAATGCGTTTGACCTCTTCCAGCCGGTGCGAAATGTAGAGGATGGATTTTCCTTCCGAACGCAGCCGCTCGAGCGTCTCGAACAGCTTATCGGCTTCCTGCGGCGTCAGCACCGAAGTCGGCTCGTCCAGGATGATGAGTTGCGGCGTCTGCAGCAGGCAGCGGATGATTTCGATACGCTGACGCTCGCCGACCGACAGATCACCGACCAGCGATAGCGGATCGAGAGGCAGGCCATAACTGTAGGAGAGCGCCCTCGCCTTGGCCGCGATCGTGCTGATCGGCGAGCCGTCATCCAGCGACAGCGCGATGTTCTCCGCTGCCGTCAGCGCTTCAAACAGCGAAAAATGCTGGAAAACCATGCCGATGCCGAGCTTTTTTGCGGCGCCGGGGCTGGTGATCCTGACCGCCTGGCCATTCCAGAAAATCTCACCTGAATTCGGTTCCAGCGATCCGAACAGCATTTTCACCAGCGTCGACTTGCCGGCGCCGTTCTCGCCAAGCAACGCGTGGATCTCGCCCTTGGCGATGTTGAGATCGACATGGTCGCACGCCGTCAGCGTGCCGAATATCTTGGTGAGGCCGCGAACCTCCAGCAGGTTTGCGCCGTCTTGATCTGCACTCACAGTGCCTCCATCTGGTTTGCCAGATATGTTCTGTGTTCCCGCAAACATCGTATGCGCGCCCTGCTCTCGACGGTAAGCGCCTCACGACTTGAAAGAGCTTCAAGAATTTCAGCGGAAACTCAAGCGGTAAAGCGCAGTTCGCAAGAACCGCGGCGTCGGCGGGCCGAAACTGCGGGCGCTCAGGGGATAAGTATCGTTGTCCCGGTCGTCCTGCGCCCTTCGAGATCGGAATGCGCCTTGCCGGCATCGCTGAGCGCGTAACGCTGATTGATCTTGATCTTGACGGCACCGCTGAGCACGACATCGAACAAGGCGGCGGCGGAAGCCTCGAGGTCCTCGCGCTTGGCATTATAGACGAACAGCGTCGGCCGCGTTGCGAACAACGAGCCCTTCTGCGCCAGCAATGAGATGCTGAAGGGCGGGATCGGCCCAGACGATTGACCGAAGCTGACGAACGTGCCGAGCGGCCGCAGGCAATCGAGCGAGGCCGGGAACGTATCGTTGCCGACCGAATCGTAGACAACGTCGCATTTCTTGCCACCGGTGATGGCGGCAACACCGGCGACGAAATCCTGCTCGCGATAGTTGATCACGTGGTCGAAGCCGTGCGCCTTGGCGAGCTCGATCTTGTCGGTCGAACTTGCGGTGCCGATCACCGTCGCGCCGAGATGCTTGGCCCATTGGCCGAGGATCAGCCCGACACCGCCGGCCGCCGCGTGAAACAGGATCGTATCGCCCGCCTTCACTTTGAACGTACGGCGCAACAGGTACTCGGCGGTCATGCCCTTCAGCATCATAGCCGCAGCCTGTTCGTCGCTGATGCCGTCAGGCACCTTCACCACGCGGTCGGCGGCGATCACGCGCTGCCCGGCATAGGCGCCGGTGGTCACCGCATAGGCGACGCGATCCCCGGGCGTCAGCCAGTCGACATCTGTGCCGACCTCCAAAACCACGCCGGCCGCCTCACCGCCGGGGATCAGCGGAAATCCGCCCTGCGGCGGATAAAGGCCCGAGCGGTAATAGACGTCGATGAAATTGAGACCGATCGCGGTGTGCCTGACCAGAATCTGCCCCGAGCCCGGCCGCCCGGGATCGGTATCCTCATAGGTCAGGACCTCCGGACCGCCATTGGCGTGGATGCGGATCGCTTTGGACATTTTCCGGCTCTCTTGGGATCAGGCTTTCTTGTCCGGCTTGGCGCCGAGATTTGGAAAGAACTGCATGATAGCGCCGATGCAAGCGAGGTAAAGCCCGGTGACCGTAATTCCGATCTTGATGAAATCGCTGACCTGCTCGCCCAGCACGCCGATCTGGTCATAGAAGGAGGCAAGCGCGGCCTGCGCCAGCGCCAGCGCGCCGAAAGCACACCAAAGCAGCGTCATGCCGAGATTGACTGGCCGCAGCCGCTTCACCCGCACCGGATGGATGAAATGGATCGGCACGAAGGTGAGAATGCCGGCCACCACGACCACGGCGAAGGAAACCCATTGTCCGGGTTCGATGACGAACAGCGTGAACACCACCATGTTCCAGACGACTGGAAAGCCCTTGAAGAAATTCTCCTTCGTCTTCATGCCGGTATCGGCATAGTAGATTGCGCTCGACACCACGATGATCGCCGCCGACAGGAACGACAGGCGCTCGCCCATGAAGCCGCGCTGATAGAGCGCGAAGGCCGGAATCAGCACGTAGGTCACGTAGTCGATGATGTTGTCGAGGAGTTCGCCCGACCATGTCGGTAGGATTTCCTTGACGTCGAGCTTCCTGGCGATCGGCCCGTCGATGCCGTCGACGAACAGCGCCAGCCCTAGCCACCAGAACATCGCCGTCCAGCGCTGCTCGCTTGCTGCGACCAGCGACAGAAACGCCAGGAATGAGCCCGACGCGGTCAAGAGATGGACCGAGAACGCCCGCGCCTGCGGCCATGTGACTTTCTTCTTCGGCCGCGGAATCCGGTCGGCGATTTTCCTGGCCGTCGTCTTCTTGCTCACGGTCCCCGCCAGTCCAGCTTGCAGATTTCGGCCGAGCGGCCGGCAAAGTTCCAGTTGCGGCCAAAGGCCCGCATTTTGCTCCTGTCGGATTTGGCGACGATGATCTCCGGCGCGATCCAGTATTCCGAATTGGTGATGACCGTATCCTTGTCGCGATCCTTGCCGGTGATCGGCGTCACCGCGCCATCGATGATCTTCGGTATCTGAAAGATGCGCGTTTTCTCACGCGTCTCGTAGGTGATCGGCACCTGCTCGGCGCCGAGGAACTGTCCGACCAGGATCGAGAGCAGCGATGTGGTTCCGCCGGCCTTGCCGGTGAATATCTTCGTCAGTGCCTTCACAGCGTAGACCGAGGCGCGCTTGTCGATGAACAGGCCGGCAGTCCAGTTGCCGCGGCTCATATAGCCGGGGATTTCCATGATCAGCCCAAGATTGAGACCAGACAGGTCGACCTCGCCGAAATGGCCGGCATCGATGCGGAATCCGGCCCAGGTCTGGCAATAGCCTTCCGTCGGCGGATGATTGCCGAGCGACAGCACGCAAGGGCAAAAAACCGTGCAATTGCAGGAGAGGACGAGCTCTCCCTTCATTGCCCAGTTTTGGTCTGTCATCGAATTCTCCCCCTCATGTCGAGACTACTAGCAGCGTGGCTGCCCAGACAAGCAGTATCGCGCCGGCCAGCCGCGTCGGCAGATTGCCTGCCGCCTGTTTTTCGACCAGGCTAAACAGGCCGATGAGCGCCATCCAGAACACGTTCATCACGCCGACGGCAAACATTACCAGCATCAGCGCCCAGCAGCATCCAAGGCACCACAGGCCCTGCTCCATGCCGAGCCGGAAAATGCGAATGGGCCTGGCGCTCCAGTTGGCGAACAGGACCGAGAACGGATTTCTGCACTTCTCCAGACAGGCTTCCTTCAGCCAGCTGAACTGATAGAGACCAGCGATCGACAGCGCGGCTGCTCCGGCAATTCCAACCGCCGGATCGAGCATCTGCCCGGGTGACGCGAATGCATCGACTGCTAGCGTCAGGGCTGCGAACATTGCCGAGGCGGCAAGCCAGACGCTTAAATATCCAGCGACGAGGACCAACGGATGGGCGACCGGCTCCCTCTTGATCCTGGCGGTATCTGCGATCTCGCAATAGGTCCGGATCATCGGCGCCGCGGAGGGCAGCATGGTCGCGATGGCCATCAACAGCCACATCGCGGTGAGTGCCCCGCCTTGCGCGCCTAGGCTTGCGTGAAGCGGCGCCGGCGCAAGGCAGAGGGCGAAGAAACGCGCAAGGAAATCCGGCAGCGGCAGTTGCGGCAGATATCTCAGCATAGTGTCACCGGGTGCATCGGTGCCCGGGAGCCGGCTTACGGCACCACGAACTGCAATTGCGCCGAGAAGGAGCCATGCAAGGGCGATGCCCATGCCAGCAACAACGCTCACCGTCAGTCGAGGGCTGCGCGCAACGCTCGCCATCGCACGGCCGATACCGTCCAGGTGGCTGAAATCGTCTTGTTGGCCGGTCATGGCAACCGAATGGGCCGAATCGCCGCGTTGATCAAGCGACATCACCTGACCTATATGGACCGGCAGGTCGGATAGGCCTCACCTCGCAATCGGGAAGCCGAATTTGGATCATCGGGAAACAGCACGGATACTCGTTGCCGGCAGCGGCCCCGCAGGGCTGATCGCGGCGCTTGGCTTTGCCGAGACCGGCTTTCCCGTGACGCTCGTCGGACCCGAGGCAGCCGGCCCCGATGCCCGGACGACAGCCTTGATGAACCCTGCCCTGAAGATGTTAGAACGGCTCGGGATCCTGGATAGAATCAGGCCGCACGCAGCGCCGCTCAAGGTGATGCGCATCGTCGATGCAACAAGCCGGCTGATCCGCGGCCCGACAGTGACCTTTCGCGCCAGCGAGATCGACGAAGAGCAATTCGGACTGAACGTGCCCAACAGCGTTCTCAACCGCGCGCTAGCAGAGGCTGTCGGCGCGCATGCGGGCATCGAGTGGCGAAAGTCGATGGTGGAGGCATGGCGCCTCGATGCCGACCATGCCCATGCCGTTCTCGCCGACGGCAGCGAGATTGAGGCGTCGTTGGCGGTTGCCGCCGATGGCCGTCAGTCGCCGGCCCGCGAGGCAGCCGGCATCCGGACATCGGTCCGATCCTATCCGCAGGCGGCGCTGGTGCTCAATTTCGGTCACCGCAGCGACCATGCCTTTACTTCGACCGAATTCCACACCGAGACCGGTCCGTTCACACAGGTTCCCCTGCCCGGCAACCGGTCCAGCCTTGTCTGGGTGCTCGAGCCCGATACCGCCAGGGACCTTGCAGCACTTGACGACGCCGAGCTTTCGACGCGGGTCGAACAGCGGATGCAATCGATGCTGGGCCGCGTGTCGGTTGAGCCCGGCCGACAGGTCTACCCCCTTTCAGCGGTGAGCCCGTGGCGGTTTGCGCAGCACCGCGTGGCGCTTGTCGGCGAAGCCGCCCATGTGTTTCCCCCAATCGGCGCGCAAGGCCTTAATCTCGGCATCAGGGACATCGACGACCTGATTGGTACCGCAAGCAGAAATCGCTCGGACCCGGGCGCCGCCAAGGCGCTTGCGACCTATGATTTCAAGCGGCGGCCGGACATCCTGGCGCGCAGCAGCGCGGTCAACCTGCTCAACATGTCGTTGCTTTCCGACATGCTGCCGGCCCAGTTGGCGCGCAGCGCTGGTCTTGGCGTGCTTGAAGGGTTTGCGCCGTTGCGGGCGTTTTTTATGCGCGAGGGTCTGCGACCCGGCAGCGGTTTTGCGGCATTTTTTGGTGGATTGCGAAAACCGGCTGAGAGCTAGCGATCTTGGGTACGGCCCTTGCTCCGCATCTTGCGAACTCAACCCGGCGTCACGCGCTTCGGGATTGAATTGACGCAGAGTCTGCGCCAAATAACGAACATGTCGACGGCGAGGTCTGGACCAATCTTTGCCGGACCGATGCGTTAGAGTCTGAAGTCTTGGAGCGTTCCTTGCGTGTTCCAGGATGCGTGGCGTCCAAGAAGTTCAAGTGGTGAGTGCGATGAAGACAGCCAAATTCTCTATCGGACAGGTGGTTCGCCACCGGCTGTTTCCGTTCCGCGGCGTCATTTTCGATGTCGACCCGCAATTCGCCAACACCGACGAATGGTACGAGGCGATCCCCGCTGACGTGCGGCCGCGCAAGGACCAGCCCTTTTATCATCTGCTCGCCGAGAATTCGGAAACGGAATACATCGCCTACGTGTCCGAGCAGAATTTGCTCGAGGACCGGTCGGGCGAACCGGTCCGGCATCCACAGATAGGTGAGATGTTCGAGAAGAGGCCGGACGGGCGCTACGAACCGAAGCACCAATCGAGACATTGATGACTTAGCTAGGACTTGGCCGGCTTGAGACATGGCTGGACCCGACAATCAGCCGGTTCAGCAAAAAAAGCGGGGCATGAACCCCGCTTTTTGTTTGTTCGAAAACCCGTCGATCAGTTGGCGGCAGTCGATCAGTTGGCGGCCTTCGCCTTTTCCTGCTCTTCCTTGAGCTTCTTGGCAAAATCCTGGTTGTTCTTGGCGACGAACTCCTGGAGCTTCTTCTGCCGGTCCTCGATGTCCGACTGCTGCAGCGGCGGGCCGTCGAAGGCGCCGCTGAAGCCGGTCAGCGCAATCTTGATCGGATTCGGCTGGTTCTGGAAATTGATCGAGGTCAGTGTCAGCGCCGATCCCTTCTTGAAGGATGCGACGAGCTGATCGGTCAGCGGCACTTCCGCCACGCAGCGGTCCGGGAAGCAGATCACATAGTCGAGCTTCTGCGCCTTGCCGCCGTCGATCTGGAGGCCGATGCCGGGAGGAACCAGCCGGCCGGTCGGAACCGTCACCTGGAACACCTTGCGGTTCACCTTGCCCTTCAATTCGATCAGGCTGACGCCGGTGATGAGCTGGCCGTTGCCGGCGGTGGTGATGTTCTGGACATTGCAGATGTCGACGTCTTCCTGCTTGGTGCAGGCCTTGAACCAGCCTTGCGGAATCTGCTGTTGCTGCTGCGCGGAAGCAGCGGGAATCCCGGCGCCGAGAATGCCGACCACGCCAGCGGCCATGACCGACAGGCGGTACGCGTTGCTGTTCAGGCTGGTCATGTCGTGCATTCCTCTCAAATGATCCCGGAACCGGCTTTTTCGCGCCGTGTGGTCCAGCTACCTGTTGCCGAAATGAGGCAACAGAATGACTTCGGACGGCGTGTTACACTGCAAGCGATGCCGAATCCAGCCCGAGCCTCGCGAATCTTGGCCGAAGGATTGGCTCAGGGGGTTGGCCGGTGCACGACCGGCTCATGTATGCTGCGCATCGAATCGGGAAGGAGACGGTCATGGGCCGCGTTGTCATTTGGCTGATCGCCACAATGTTGTTTGTCGGCCTTTCCCTGCAACCGACCCTGTCGGAACCGAAGCACGCGCTTGCCATGCAGGGCGAGCCGGCGCTGCCGGCCGACTACAAGCATTTCAACTACGTCAACCCCGACGCGCCGAAGGGCGGCAGCATTACCTATTGCTTCGTCGGCAGCTTCGACAATCTGAATCCATTCATCCTGAAAAGCCTGCGCACGACGGCGCGCGGCATGATGGATCAAGCCTTTGGCAATCTCGTCTTCGAGCCGTTGATGCAGCGCAACTACGACGAGGCCTTCAGTCTCTACGGCCTGCTAGCCGATACCGCCGACATGGATCCCGAGCGCAAGGGCATCGAATTCCACCTCGATCCCAGGGCCAAATGGTCGGACGGCGAACCGGTGACGCCGGAAGACGTGTTGTTCACCTATGACGTCTTCACCGAGAAGGGCCGGCCACCTTACAGCCAGCGGATGAAAGCGATTGCCAAGCTCGAAAAGACCGGCGACCGCAGCGTGCGCTTCACCTTCAACGACAAGGCCGACCGCGAATTTCCGCTGATCATTGCGCTGACGCCGATCATCCCGAAACACGCTTTCAACAAGGACACATTCGACAGGACCACGCTGAAGCCGGTGGTCGGCAGCGGCCCTTACACGGTGGCGCAAGTCGTGCCTGGCCAGCGCATCGTGTTCAAGCGCAATCCGGACTATTGGGGCAAGGACGTTTCGTCCAAGCGCGGCTTCGACAATTACGACCAGATCACCATCGAATATTTCCTCAACGCCAACGCCAAGCAGGAAGCGTTCAAGAAAGGCATCTGCGCCATCGACGACGACAGCGACCCGGTCAAACGCGAGCGCGATCTCGACTTTCCGGCCTTCCACCGGGGCGAGGTCATCGCCGAAACTTTCGACACCGGCATTCCGCCGGTGGTCAACGGTTTTCTGTTCAACACGCGGCTGCCGAAATTTTCCAATCCGGTCGTGCGGCGTGCGCTCGGCATGCTCTACGATTTCGAATGGGCCAACAAGAATCTATTCGGCGGCAAATACACGCGAACGATGAGCTTTTGGCAGAATTCCGAACTCTCCGCGCTCGGCCACCCGGCCAGCGAAAAGGAAAAGGCCCTGCTGGCCCCCTACCCCGGCCGCGTGCCTGCAGATGTCATGGACGGCACCTACAGGCCGTCTGTCACCGACGGCTCTGGCCAGGACCGCAAGGTGCTGAAGGCCGCATTCAAGCTGCTGAAGAGCGCAGGCTATACGGTGCAGGACGGCGCGATGCTCGATCCCGAGGGAAAGCCGTTCGGTTTCGAGATCCTGACCGCCTCGCAGGACGAAGAGCGACTTGCCGCTATCTATCAGCGCACGCTTGAGAAGCTCGGCATCGATGTCGGTATCCGCAGCCTCGACGGTGATCAGATCCAGTCGCGCAAGCAGCGTTTCGATTTCGAGGTGCTGGTCGGCTCGACCGGTTTCAACAACTCGCTGTCGCCCGGTATCGAGCAAACCGGGCGCTGGGGATCCGCTGCCGCCAAGGCCGAAGGCTCGTTCAACCTCGCCGGCGTCGCCGATCCGGCGGTGGACGCGGCGATCGAGGCGATGTTGAGAGCTCGCTCGAAGGAGGACTATGTCGCCGCCGTCCGCGTCCTCGACCGGCTGTTGATCTCCGGTAACTACATGGTGCCGACGCAGCACAACAACCGGCAATGGCTCGCTTATTGGAACTATCTGGAACATCCGCAAAAGACGCCCATATACGGTTATCAGTTGCCGACCTGGTGGCGCAAACCGAAGTGACCTCTTCAGAACAGGAGATCAAGATGAACGACGAGAGTTCGATTACCGTCGATGTGGTCTCCGACGTCGTCTGCCCCTGGTGCTTTATCGGCCAGAAGCGGCTCGACAAGGCGATTGCCGCCGTCGATATCGACGTTCACATACGCTGGCGGCCCTTCCAGCTCGACCCGACGATTCCGCCCGAAGGCAAGAACCGCCGCGACTACATGGTGGCGAAATTCGGCAGCGAGCAACGCATCCGCGAAATCCATGCCCGGATCGAGCCGTTGGGCGAGGCTGAAGGGATTTCCTTTGCCTTCGACGCCATCAAGGTCGCGCCCAATACGCTGGATGCGCACCGGCTCATTCGCTGGGCGGGGACGGCCGGCGAGGCCGTTCAGAACCGGCTGGTGCGCCGGCTGTTCCAGCTGAATTTCGAGGAAGGCGCCAATCTCGGCGATCATGCCGTGCTGATCGAAGCCGCCCGCGAGGCCGGCATGGATGCCTCCGTGGTCGAAACGCTGCTGCCGACCGACGCTGATGTCGAGGCGGTGGGCACCGAAATCGCCACCGCTTCGCGCATGGGCATATCGGGCGTGCCGTGCTTTCTGCTTGAGGGCAAATATGCCGTAATGGGCGCCCAGGACGCCGATACGCTTGCCGATGCGATCCGCCAGGTTGCAGCGGCCAAGGCGCGCGGCGAGCTGGAAACGGCGAACTGAGCCGGACTATTTCACCGTCACCTTGGCCTTGCTGACGAAAAAGCCATGGCCATGCTTGCCGGTGCAGGTCAATCCCTTGGTGGATGACTGGCAGGAAAACGGTCCCTTGCCCCAGCTATTGCCGTAGGCCAGCTTGGTGACGTCGCCGCAGCAGCCTTGCTCGCCCGGATTCTTGATCAGCGTCGCCGGGCCTTTCGGCCCGAGGATGATGGTGTCGTAGCTGGGCTCGACACGCGAACAGCTCAGCTCCGGTCCGCCATCCTGCGGCTCGTAGGTGCTGGTGCCGCCCTTCGGCGTATAGATGCAGCCGATATTGCCGGACGGAGTGTTGAACTCGACCTGCCCCTCGGCGTGTGCAGGAACGGTCTGGCTGCCGGCATATGTTTGCGGCAGCCAGGCAAATGTTGCGAGCATCGCGGCAAAAAAAGTCCGTGCAAGCATGAAGAACTCCCCCCGGTTCAAACGTGGATGCGCCCCGGCAGGTTCGATCCGTAGCGCATCATTGTCAAACGCAGTTTTGTTCGCGCTCTAAAAAAGCATGGTCTAATGGATGTTGGTCCGCATCCTAGACTGTGCCGGAGAAGTCATTGCTTGGCTGATTACGGGTTCGTGACAAGGCGGCTTCAACCACGAATCATACGGTCACGTTCTGGCCACCGACGAGGTCGGACCTGACCGTAAAGGCGGGCTGAAGATCGGTTCAGCTTGTGAAAATCGACTGCTGGACGGCGCTTCTATGTTCACAAAGCTGTGTGAAGACCTTCCCTAGGGGAAGGTGTCTACCTGCTCTGGGGCGGGCAAGTAACTGTTTGAAATTGCGTTGATATTCCGCCCCTCGAAACGTGACAGCTTAGCGCCGTGAGCATTCATTCTGTTGCTCCACTGCAACGGCCGGCCAGCCAATCCACCTGCGGTGGGAGAAAAGCTAATGGAAAATGATCAATTGGTGTTACTGTCCGTAACAAAAGAAAAACCGTTTGGGCGGGATTAGTGATTCGGGTCGATAGACCAACGCGACATTCAATATCGGAAAAATGGCTCCGCGGTGCCGCAAGGCAGTCGCCCCTGACGCCCGTATCGTCGATGCGCAGCTTCTGGGGACTGATGCGGGCCTACTGGTTCTCAGACCGTTGGGTGGAAGCCTGGACGCTGACACTGGTGATCGCCCTGCTCACCGCGCTCTCCAGCAAGGCAGGCGTATGGTTTGCCGTAGCATCCGGAGAGCTGGTCAACTCGATCGCCTTTTTCCACGATGCCGCAAACACCACGCCGCTTCAGACATTGCTGACCAATGCCGGGATACTTGTCCTCCTGGTCGTGCTCAAAGATGCGGGTTTTACCGGTATCCGCAGCCTGGTATCCGCAACGTTGCATCGCAAATGGCGAGGCTGGCTCGACAGCCAGTTCAACGAAGCCCTGCTTGATTCCAATCACACGCATTTCCACGCTCAGCATGGTTCGTCAGGCGCCGCCGCTCCCGACAATATCGACCAGCGCATCCAGGAATCGATCAAGGATATGACGGGCGGAGCCATCGGCCTCGCCATGGGGGTCCTGGCCGTTGCTACTTCATTGTATTTCGTCGGCCAGCAACTGCTTGCACACTCGGCGGAGGTCAAAGGGTTGGAGTTCCTCGGCAGCTATGGCAGCGCCGTCCTCGCGTTTCTGGCAGTCGCCACCTACGTGCCGTTGAACACCTGGATCGCGGTCAAGCTGGGCAGGCTGCTGGAACGGCTCAATGTCAGAATGCAGCAGGCCGAAGGCAGCTATCGCGGCGAGCTGATCACGTTCCTACGCCGCAGTTTTCATGTCGCCGCATCGCAAGGCGAGAACGTGCAGAAGACGGTGCACAGCCAGCGCTATGTCGACATCGACCGCACCTGGGCGCGGCTGAACATCGTCAACACAGGCTACAATTCGTTCGAGCTGATCTACAATTTCATCGGCGCCCGCATTGTGGCCTACGGGCCTGGGCTAGTGCCGTTCATCCACAACGGGTTCGATCTCAAGGGTTACATAACTGGCTCTGAAATGGTCAATTCACTGATCAGCCAGTGTTCATGGTTCATCCACGTCATGCCTGCCATCGCCGCGGTGCGGGCCAACAGCCAGCGAGTCACCGAACTCGCAAATGCGATCGAAAACGTCCAGCACCCGCAGGAATTCTACGGGCTGACCGGCCGCTCCGATTTTCGTTATGACCGCCAGAACCCGGTGTTCGGCCTGACCATCCAGAAGCTCGAATTGGCGCATCAGGGCGAGGACGCCACCCCGTTCCTGAGCGCTGCAAACTTGCGCTTCCGGCGTGGCGAGTGGACGTTCCTGAAGGGCGAATCCGGATGCGGCAAAACCTCGCTGATCAAGGCGATCAACGGCCTGTGGCCTTATGGCCGCGGCACCATTGTCTTCCCTGAAGGGGTCAGGAGTTTCTACGCCGCCCAGGAGGTGAAGCTGCAGCAGGTCTCGCTGAAGCAGCTTGTCGGCCTGCCCGGTTCCGAGCATGATTACGCCGACCGGCAAGTCGCATCCGCCCTGCACAAGGCCGGCCTCGGCGACTTCATCGAGCATCTGGCCGATGAGAGCCGTGAAGGAAAGATCTGGGATCAGGTTCTTTCGGGTGGGCAGAAACAGAAGCTGGTCGTCGCCCGCATCGTGCTGCAGCAGCCCGGACTGCTGTTCCTCGATGAAGCCACCGGCGCGCTCGATCCTGAAGGACGAATTGCCTTCCATCAGGCGATCAAGGACAATTGCCCCGACGCAACGGTGATCTCGATCATGCATGAGGCGACGCCGCCGAGATCGGTCGCGGGAACCGAATTCTACCACAGCGTGGTTGCGATCGCCGACGGCGTCGCGACCAAGAAGCCGCTGGTTCCGAGCTTGCCGGTCGAGCTCACCACCATCCTCACGCAGCCGACGCGGCCGGCCGAGGACAAATGGCTGCGCTTTCCCCGCCGGCTGAAGCAGAGATAGCCGCGGCACCACTGCCGGCATCCAGCCAGCCTGCCACGCAGCCCGATCACAGTCTCGCGATCCAGTCGGTTTGCCGCCGTTTTGACCCGCTCTCGCGATTGACTCGGCAAGGCGCGCTCCTATGTTGCGCCGGCTCGCAGAGATCCCAACCCGAACCCGCGAGCAGAAAGGGTCACCGCGCCATGCCTGGCGACAGTCACAGTCGAACGCAACCGCCGTCCGCTTGACGTGACCTGACCGGCTCACGTCCTGCCGGACGGCAAGGAGTGAGCCATGAACGAGTTTTCCCCTGTCGCGGGCGGCGATGCTATCGCCATCGCCCGCGTGCTTGCCAACGAACACATCGCCGATATCGTCGAGGCCTTGAATCAGGAGCCCCGCGAGACAGCATCGGATCTGCTCTGCGAAGTGCCGTTCGAGCGGCTGGTCGAGATCTTCGACCAGCCTGAACTCGACGGCGCGTCCGAACTGGTCGAGGCGCTGCCCCGCAGCAGGGCAGGCAGGCTGCTTGCGGCCATGTCGGTCGACCGCGCCGCCGACATACTGCGCGATCTGAACGAACCGGCTCGTTCCGAACTGCTCGGCGGCCTGGCGCCGCCGCTGCGCGCGACGCTGCTTGCCATTCTAGGCTACCCCGAGGGCAGCGCCGCCTCGCTCATGACGACCGAATATGTCAGCGTGCCGCCGGACTGGAGCGTGGCCCGCACGCTGGATTACGTCCGCAAGGTGGAGCGGACACGCGAAACCGTCTACGCGATCTACATCGTCGATCCGAAAACGCATGTCCTGTTGCGCTCGACCAGCTTGCGCCGGCTGATTGCCGGTGAGCCGGATGAGCTGATCATGGCGGTTGCGCCGGATCGCGCGCCTATTACCGTGTCACCGCTGACCGATAGCGAGAAGGTCGCACAGCTGATCTCGAAATACGATCTGCTCGCCGTCCCGGTCGTGGACAACGGCAAACTCCTCGGCATTGTCACCATCGACGACATCATCGACACGATGATCGAGGAAACGACCGAGGACGTGCATCGCTTCGGCGGCATGGAAGCTCTGGATGAGCCCTACATGAAGATGAGCTTTCTGGCGATGATCCAGAAGCGCGCCGGTTGGCTATGCGCGCTGTTCGTCAGTGAGATGCTGACAGCCAACGCGATGCAGAGCTACGAGGGCGAGCTGGAAAAGGCGATCGTGCTGACGCTATTCATTCCATTGATCATGAGCTCCGGCGGCAATTCCGGCTCGCAGGCGACCTCGCTCGTCATCCGGGCGCTGGCGCTGCGCGAAATCGGCCTTGGCGACTGGTGGCGGGTGGCCCTGCGCGAGCTGCCGACTGGTCTGGTGCTTGGCTCGATCCTTGGCGTAGTCGGCGTTTGCCGCATCGCGCTCTGGCAGTATCTCGGCTTCTACGACTACGGCCCCCACTGGCCGCTGATCGCAATGACGATCGGCGCCACGCTGGTTGGCATCGTCACCTTCGGCTCGCTGTCTGGATCGATGCTGCCGTTCGCCCTGAAGCGCATCGGCTTCGATCCGGCCAGCGCATCGGCTCCGTTCGTCGCCACGCTGGTCGACGTCACCGGGTTGGTGATTTATTTTTCTGTGGCGCTGGTGATCCTGCGCGGAACGCTGCTGTAAAAAAACTCACGCACTTCCACCGCGGCAATCCCGTTGCCGCGATGGGTTCTTGTCGCGTCAGACGCGCTCACCATCTCTCACCCGGTAAGTCGGCTTGTACATGGTGACGAGTTCTTCCGCCGCGGTCGGATGCACCGCCATGGTACGATCGAAATCATCCTTGGTCAGCCCGGCCTTCAGCGGTATGCCGAGAAGCTGCGCCATTTCGCCGGCATCCGGCCCGAGGATGTGGGCGCCGAGGACTCTTTTCGAGGCGCCGTCGACGACCAGCTTCATCAGCATCTTTTCATCGCGGCCGGAAAGCGTGTGCCGCATTGGCCGGAAGGTGGCGCGGTAGATTTCGAGATCCGAAAAGCGTTTTGCCGCCTCATCCTCCGACAGGCCGACCGTGCCGATCTCGGGCTGGGAAAAGACCGCGGTCGCGATCGTGTCGTGGTCGGGCGCCGTCGGCTTGTCCTTGAAGGCGGTCTCGACGAAGCACATCGCCTCGTGGATTGCCACCGGCGTCAATTGCACGCGGTGGGTGACGTCGCCGATCGCCCAGATGTTGTCGATATTGGTGCGGGAGTATCCGTCGACCTGGATTGCCCCGGTCTTGGTCATCTCGATGCCGACGCCTTCCAGGCCCATGTTCTCGGTATTGGGAACGCGGCCGATGGCGAGCATGACCTGATCGACCGTTAGCACCGTGCCGCCGGTGACAAGCGCGTCGAGCCGGCCGTCAGGCCGCTTCCTGACCCACTCTGACACGGCGTGGCAGAGGATTCTTATCCCCTTCTTTTCCATCGTCTCGTGCAGCGTGCGTCTGAGGTCCATGTCGAAACGGCTGAGGATTTCCTTGCCGCGGTAGACAAGCGTCGTGTCGACGCCAAGCCCGTGAAAGATGTTGGCGAATTCGACGGCGATATAGCCGCCGCCCTCGATCATGATTGCCTTCGGCAGCTCCTTGAGGTCGAAGGCCTCGTTGGAGAAGATGCAGTGCTCATGGCCGGGCAATGCCGGGTGCGGTGCCGGACGCCCGCCGGTAGCGATCAGGATCTGGTCGGCGGTAACGGTGCGATCCTCACCGAGAAGATGCACCACATGCGGATCGACCAGCACGGCGCGTGAGTGAAAGACTTCGCCGCCGGCGCCCTGCACGTTGTTCTGGTAGATGGCCTCCAGCCGGCTGATTTCGCGATCCTTGTTGGCGACCAGCGTCTGCCAGTCGAAACGCGCCTCAGGCACCGTCCAGCCATAGCCGGCGGCGTCGGCGAAATGCTCGGGGAATTGCGAGGCATAGACATAGAGCTTTTTCGGCACACAGCCGCGGATCACACAGGTGCCGCCATAGCGGTATTCCTCGGCGATGCCGACGCGCTTGCCGAGTGCTGCCGCGACGCGCGCCGCCCTCACCCCGCCGGAGCCGCCGCCGATGACGAAAAGATCGTAGTCGTAACCGGCCATGGCTGAACTCCTTGCCCCTCAAACACCGAGACAGGTAGGCTGCCGACCATCAAAAGAAAAGCCCGGACTTGCCGGGCTTTCTGGTCCAGTGGCGGTCAGGCCGCTCGGAAGTTCGCGATCAATTCGGTGTCGCGTCCGCAGGAGCAGCGCCATCGGCCGGGGCGGCACCGTCGGCAGGTGCGGCCGGCGCCTTGGCATTCGCCGCTGCACCCAGGGTCTCGCCTACCTGTTGGGCGAGATCGCGAGCCAGGCCGTTCTGCCAGATGTCGGCAGCCTTCACCAGCTCGCGCGTCACGATCGAGCCGTTGTCGAGCAGCTTCTTGCCGGTATCGGAGTTGTAGAAGGCGGCGATTTCAGTGAGCTCCTTTTCCGAGAACACTTTTGCATAGGCAAGCGCTGCTTCCTTTTCCAGGTCGGCGCGGCGCGATGCCAGGGCCATCGCCTTCTCGTTGATCGTCTTGGCGATCAGTTCCTGCATGTCCGGGTTCTTCTGGATCAGCTGCTGCTCGAGCGCCGCGGCAGCTTGCGGCAGGATGTTGTCGAACGTATCCGTCGCATGGATCGCCGCGACCGCGGCGCGCGCCGCCTTCAAATGCGCATCAGTGACATCCTGCGAAAACGCCGGCGACGAAAACGCGAAAACGGCCGAGGCCGCCAGAATGGCAAAAAAGCGGCCAACCCGGTTATGCAACATCATGATCGGTAAAACTCCCTGGTTTTCGGGCGGCATGGACGGTTTGGATGCCGTCGCCACCGGCTATGATGGCCGTTGATGCCAGCCCGATGAAAAGACCATGCTCGACCACGCCCGGAATGGCGTGGAGAGCATTCGAAAGCGCTCTTGTATCCGGAATGCGGCCAAAAGATGCATCGAGGATAAAATGGCCGCCGTCTGTAACAAATGGCTGGCTCCCCGTCATCCTCAGTGTAACAGGGCCGGAAAGGCCAAGGTTTGCAGCCACTGCGCCAACTGCAATTTCGGTGGCGCGCAGGCCAAATCGGTTGACTTCGATGGGCAGCGGAAAACGGCCGATCATCTCGACCATCTTGGAGCTGTCGGCGATGACGATCATGCGGGCGGAGGCCGCCGCGACGATCTTTTCGCGCAGCAGCGCGCCGCCGCCGCCCTTGACCAGTGTCAGCGCCGGATCGATCTCGTCGGCGCCGTCGATGGTGAGGTCGAGCTCGGGCGTTTCCTCGAGGGTCGACAGCGGCACACCAAGCTCGGTGCAAAGGACGGCGGTGCGCTCCGAGGTCGGCACGCCGATGACAGTCAGGCCGGTGGCGACCTTGTCGGCGAGCAGCCGCACGAACTCATCCGCTGTCGTGCCGGTGCCGATGCCGAGCCGCATGCCGTCCGTGACATGGGCAAGCGCTGCCCGCGCAGCCTCAACCTTCAATTGCCTCGCATCCATGCCGGGTCCCGAGATTCGTTTCGGCGCTCGTAGCATTTTTGCCGGGCTGGTCAAAGGACCTTGCCCGCGATGCATAAGCCGGCTTGCCTGAACGGGCCGCAGCGGTTATCGCCTGCCGGCAATCAAATCGTCACAGGACAGGCCATGACCCGACCGATCATCGTGTTCGACCTCGACGGGACGCTGATCGACACGGCGCCGGATCTGCTCGACAGCCTCAACCACAGCCTTGCCGCCAGCCAGCTCACGGCCGTCGACGAAGCCGGCTTCAAGCGCTTCGTCGGCCATGGCGGCCGGGTGATGATAGAGCGCGCCCATGCAGCGCAGCACAGGTCGCTGGCAGTGGAGGAGCACGACCGCCTGCTAAAGCTGTTTCTGGACCATTACACCGTTAACATTCCCGGCAAATCGCGCCCCTACCCGGGCGTACCGGAGGCGATCGCGCGGTTCGAGGCGGCCGGGTACCTGCTGGCCATCTGCACCAACAAATACGAGGCCAATTCGGTGGCACTGATCGAGGCGCTCGGCATGACCAGGCATTTCGCGGCGATCTGCGGCCAGGACAGTTTTCCGTTCCGCAAGCCAGACCCGCGCCATCTCACGCAGACCATCGCGCGTGCCGGCGGCGACCCGCACCGTGCACTGATGGTCGGTGATTCGCAGACCGACATCGACACGGCAAAGGCGGCCGGCATTCCGGTGGTGGCAGTCGATTTCGGCTACACCGACCGTCATGTGCGGGAGTTTGAACCGTCGGCGGTGATCTCGCATTTCGATTCGCTGACGCTCGATATGGTACAAGGGCTGATGGCCGCGGCAGAGGGCTGAAGCCGGCCATAGTCCGGACCGCCAGATGCCGACCGACAAGTGGTTGACTTCGCGGGCCGGCCTCCCTTATATCGCGGCGCGCTTGGCCTTCGGGCAACGAGCGGGCGATTAGCTCAGCGGGAGAGCACACCCTTCACACGGGTGGGGTCGCAGGTTCAATCCCTGCATCGCCCACCAGTTTCCAAGGCTTTCCGCCGGGCTTTCCCAAACCTTCCATGCACAGTCATGCAGGCTTGCGCGCCACACTGTGACGCAAAATTGGCACAGCCTGTTCTATTTTGGTTCTGAATGAGGAACGCCGAATGATCTACTTCTTAGAGGCCGGGCCATACGTGAAGATCGGATACACGAATGGCATCCGCACGCGCCTCAACGACCTACAGGTAGGCTGCCCGTACAAGCAGCGGCTTCTGGCAACCCTTGATGGCGACGAGCGGCTAGAATTCCAGATCCACGATTTGGCGGAAGACTTCCACCACCGGGCAGAATGGTTCCATCACCGGGGAAATCTCAAGCGTTGGATCGGCGGTGCCAACATCACCAGAACTGTCACCTATGCGGACGGAGCTGTTGAATACTGCTTCAAGGACCAGCTTGGCCACTATGACGAATTCGACGCCTATCTGGTGTCGATAGGCCGCGAGCCCTGCCGCAGGATCATCGGCCCTGGTCTAAAACCGAACGGGGCGGGTGAACGCAAAAAGCCCGCCGCACCTTTCGGCGCGACGGGCCATGTTAATTTTTGCGACTGGATTGGAGGTCGCTACGCGGCTACTGCCGCCGCAACCACCTTTGGCTCATCGCGCGGCGGCCAAAAGCACTCGCGCATCTTGTCGCCGATCGAGGTTGACGTGACCCAAAACAGATCGTTGCCGTCGAGCAACAACTGGCCGTTGAACGCCGCCGTGTCCGAATCGCCCCAAACGCGGGTGATGATCAACGGATAAACGTCGCCTTCCTTGACGTCGTTGCCAACGTGGACCTGGGCGCCGGAGCGGAGGGCGTGATGCCAGGGCAGTTTTTCCCTCGCATCCTTCCGTCTCTGGTTTATCGCGATGGCGTCCTGCCCAGAGACACGATAGTGGACGATTCTTCCGATTGTAGGCTTCATTGGATTTTCCTTTCCATTGAAACGACGGCACAGCGCCGCCTATCCGCGATGCGGATTCCGTGCCGGTAGAGCCGGCGAATGCGATGAAAAATCAGCCGCCGCGCAAAACGCGCCAGATGTCAGCCCAATAGGCGGTGATCAGCGACGCCACCGCAGCGGCAGCCATGCCGGTGACGCCAAGCGCACCAAGCCCCATAAGCTTCCACCTGGTCACCTCCGCAGTGACCGCCTTGACCTCGACCATGTCCTCGGAAAGCGCCTCGACGGCACTCTCCGTCTTAGCGAACCTGCCGGCCAGCTCGTCGGTCTTGGCGTACATCTTCGACCGGCTGGCGGCGGCGCGCTGTTCGGATTGCTCATAGGACAGCGCCGCTCTTGCATCCGAGTCTTTGATGTCGCGGCGGATTTCGGTGATGTCGCGCTGCATATCCTGCGTCGCCTGCAAGAGGCCGCCGATCATCATTTCGATGGTCTGCCCTGGCACGGTCAAATCTCCTTCATAAAGGAAAAGGGAACCGTTCCCGCGGTATTGCTTGTTTCAGCCATCTAATTGATCCCCCGAGATCAGTTTGTGGTTAGGGTCGGCAGACTGCTTCCAACAGCCTGTCGGCCCGCTTAGGCGCGCCAACCGCACCACTTTGTGCCTTGCGAATTGTGGGTGTTCATGTCGTCGAGCTCGGGCCGCGTCATGGCCTCGAAAACCGCCTGCGATGGCCGCTGCGGCTTGTTGTGGTCGCACCAAACATTGCGAGGGTTATCGACCGGCGGCGCGGTGACGCATCCTGCCAGCGCCAGACAGAGGATCAGTGCCTTACCCACGGTTCTGCCTCCTTGCGGGACTGCTCATCCGTCATGCCGGCCGCTGCCCGTTCGGCTGCCGTGGCTTCCCGGTCCATCTCGAGGCGATCTTGCGCGGCGGCAAGTTGTTCAGCCGCCCGCTTTGCCGCGTCCTTCTTCGCCCGATTGATGCCGCCGGCGACATAGAGCCCAAGCCCGCCGACCACCGCAGCGAAAATCGCCATGATGGTCTTGTTGCCGATGATGGCGGCTAGGAACGCAGCGAACATCACAGATCCTCCGCGCGGCGCCGGCGCAGGAACTCGGTCAAAACGCCGTTGATGACGAGGAACCAGGGGAACCACTCGCTCGGGATGATCGGCGAGAGCACCTGCGGATCGACGTAGGTGACGACTGCGGCAACGACGCCGAGCGCGGCCTGAAACCGTGCCCAAAAGATCGTTTCGCTGCCGGAGAAAAACTTCTTGATGCGGGTCCACATGTCATTTGCCTTTCTGTGAGAATATAGCTTTCAGGATTGCAAACAGCGCCGCCCAGAACGGATTGCGCTCGACGTGCACGGCGGCTGGCGTAGGAGCGGCAGGAACAGGCTTTGGCGCCGGGACGGTCTGCGGAGCCGGGATAGGTGCCGGCGCTGGCTGTACGGGCACGGGCGCGGCAGGGATCGGCTTTGCCGGCCACGGCGTATCCTTGATGCGGCTCCACTTGCGGTAAGCATCGGCAAGCCTGGTATCGTAGGAGTTCTTGCGATAGCCGGCGCCGTTGTAGCCCTTGGCAAATCCGGCCCAATCGTGAGCACGCAGATTGTCATCGAGCTTGTTGGCCTTGATGAAGTTCACCGCGGCGAGGAGTTGGTTTTCCTCATCGTCCTTCATGGCTTCGACCATGGCCTGCACGGTGAGAAACCCGGCCGCCTCGAAGTTCTCGCCGAGAACCTGGCCGAGCCCCCACGATGCGGATTTCAGCGCTGCGGTCTCGTCGATCGCACAGGCGGCTTTCAGGCGCGGATAGCTGTCTCGAGGATAGGGTTTTCCGCCCCACTTCGGATAGGCAAGGCCGGCGGCTACCGCCTTCGATCGAGCGGCGCCCGACAGGTTGCGGTAGAAGACGTGCGGTTCAAAGAGGATCGTCGGTCGGCCCTGATTATCAAAACCAGAACCGCACGTCTCAACATCCAAGAAAGCATGAATCTCGTCCTCTCCTACTCCAATGCGGGCGCCGAGTTTTGGCAAGTCGAGATCGTCGAGGCGCTTGGCGGCGCCCTTGAAAGACAGGTCCATGGGGTTTTTCCTCTTGTGGGCGGCAAACCTGCTGCCGCAATTCGGTTGATCTGCTGGTGGTTTTGGCGTCAGAGTGCCGGCCCATGATCGGAACGATATTTCCTGACTCGGATTTGAGCCTGTGGGTAAAGGCGGCCGGCGCCTTCTTTGCCGTAGCTGGCGGCCTCATTGCCGGCTACAGGGTGCAGCGCTGGCTTGCCGCCTATGTGCCGGGCTTCGCGAAACTGCCGCACGAGATCGGCCCTGCGGTTGGGCTGCTCGCCGGCGTGGTCTGGCTTTTTTGATAGGGAGGAAGAAATGCGGAAATTGCTACTTGCCGTACTGCTACTCGCAGCGTCGCCGGCCTTGGCCGACGAGTTCTGCGACGGCTTCGAGGAAGGCTACAAGACGATCAAGGGCGACATGGTGATCGTGCCGATCTGCCCGATTCCACCGATCACCCCGATCGGCTCGAACGATTATCGCGAAGGCATCAAGGCCGGCATCGCCGCCGCACAGCGCGACGGCTAGTCCTCGCCGCCATCGGTCTCATCATCCCCGCCGCCAGCTACCCGCCCGAGCTCGGCGCGCTTTTCGGCGAGCGCGTCCATCTTGGTCATGATCGATGACATCGACCGTTCGAACTCCGCCTGCGAGATCAGGTTGCGTTCGCGCTGGCGGCCAAGGGCGCGCGCCTGTGCCCGCAACTCCTGCTCGACCTTCTTCATGTCGAAGCCGTGCCAGAACAGCCCTTCCTCGACGTCCTGCGCCTTGACCTTGACGCCGACCGATGAGGCAATGGCAGACGGCAGGTCATAGGTGCGGCCCTTGGAGTCGGTCGCGCCCTTGAGCGAGTTCTCGATCTTGGTCCAGTACCATGAACCAGGCACCCATGCCGCCGACGGCATCCACGCCTTCCAGAGATAATCGCCGTTCTTGCCGGCCTTGTCCCACCAATTGTCAGTCAGGTCGTTGGTGATCGGCTCTCCGGTAAACCCCTGCTTGTTGAGGGCGAGTTCGGCCGCCATCATGAAGGGGCCACCGAATTGCAGTGGCGCCGGAATGGGAATGGCCGACGAACCCTGATTGGTGTCGAAGACGTCGCCGGCCGGGATCCAGCGGCGGATATCGAGGAACATAGGCAGGCCGTTGCCGTCACGGAACGGCATCCGCATCATGCGCGGCACGCCAAGCCATGTGAAGCCCTGCTCTTCGTCGCGCAGACTGGCGCGCTCGCGCTCCTCGTCGTCGCCATCATCGTCCCAGCCATAGGCAAGGGCGTTGAGCGCGTAGGCGATCAGGAAGTACTTTGGCAGCTTCCAAGGCCGCGTCGCCATCGCGCGGGCGATCAGCGGGACCGCGCGATAGGTGTAGGAGATGAACGGCAGCACCGAATTGCGCGCCGCGTTCACCCAAGGGGCCCGGATGTCATAGTCGAGGAACTGTTGTCGGGCGAAATCGGCGGCCTGGGCAGGTTCGTCACCGGCCTGCCGGCGGCGCATGTAGGTCGCCATGCGAAACAGTTCGTCCTCGATGCGGTAGGCCTCGATGGTGAACCTGTCGGCGGTCTTGGCCCAACCCCACAGCCGGTCGGCAACTCGCGACAGCGTGCGAACGTTGCTGGCGACCCCGGGGATGTCCGATTCGGCTTTGGCAATCTCGTCGAGGATCGGCCGCAGCACCTTGTCGCGAACCTCCTGGGTCATCATGTCGCCGCCGAATGCGCCGTTCTCTATCGCCTCGCGGTAGTGCTGATCCTTGGCATAGAAGGACTTCACGCCCGCGGCTAGATCCTGCATGCGGATGTCGGCGAAGTCCATGAACATCAGGTTCGACATCACATTGTTCATGTGCACGACCGGCGAGCGGGCGGTCTTGTTCAGCTTCCACTGCGTCAGGGCTTTGCGCCAGAACGTCGGCCTGTTCATGATGGTGAATTCGTTGATGTCGCGCCATATTTCGGCGCGGACATACTTGCCCGCCAGCGCGCCCCAACGCTTGGTGCCACCGGTCTCGCCGATCGCCGTGTCAGGCACCTTGACCCAGCCGACTTCCGGGTCGATGGCGCGACGGCTGAAATCTTCCGAGTTCAGCCATTTGGTTGCCGGTGGCGCGGTCGAGACCCATTCCTCGTTTTCGGCGATGTCCTTGAAGAACCGGCCGGTCGCAAGGTCGTGCGCCATCATCAGGTAGGTCTTGCCAATGGTGTAGCGGGCGTCGAGGATTTCGCCCATGGACGCGCGCTCGGTCTTCGAATAGTCGCGCCAGAGCGTGAACTTGCCGCCGTTATCGGCGCGGATTTCCCAAATGCCGTTGTCGCGCCAGCCGGCATATTTCTCCGGCACCGGTTTATCGGCTGGGAGATAGACGCGCTGCACCGCCTGCGGCTTGGCGTCCGGCTCGAGCAAATCGCCCTGCTGCTGCATCATGTCGAGGATGCGGAACTTCTCGCCCTTGACAGGCTTGCCGCGGCCGGCACTTGCCCATGCCGGATCGTCGCGCACCAGGCGCGGCGCTTCGACATCGAGAAAGATGCCCCTGCCCTTGAACTGGTCACCGACGATTCGCTGGCGGCGGCTGGTCATCAGCTTCGACACGTAGCCGATCATGCCGCCGTCCATCTCATGCTTTGCATAGACGCGGTGGAGATAGGCGCCTCGGTTGCGCTCGAAACTCTCAGGTGAGAGCAGTCCGAGCGATACCGCCTCCTGCCCCAATTCGTCGATGGCGACGCGGATCGGTTCGGCGAGTTTGGTCATGTCGCCGTCGTTGACCTTTTCACCGGTCAGTATCGCCTGCAGAACCTTGGCTTCCTCCATGCCGACGTTCTGGTCCTTCAAGGATTTGAGAACCTCGACACCGTCCATCATGATGCTGCGCTCGTCCAGCGCGCGCTTGCGCTCGCGGTCGATATAGGCTGGGTCGAGGCCGTAGCGGTCGACCAGGCCGGCGCGCGCCGTCGCCATCGGCCCGTTCAGCCATGAGAAGCGGCCTTCCGGGTTGAACGTCGCCGAGGTGAGCAGCTTCGCCGTCTTGTCGCTGAGATAGAGACCTGGCTTCCACTGGCCCTGCTTGTCGATGCCGCCGAAGATCTGGAACGGCAGGCGCAGCGCGCGGTCGATCGGCTGGCCGCGGGCGATGAAACCTTGGGCGACGCGCTGGCGATCGGCGGCGGTTTCCGGCTCCTTGCGGAGCTTGAACATCTGGTCGATCTCGACGCGTGCATCGTCATAGATGACATAGTTGTAGGTACCGTCCCCCGCAGAGCGAGAACTGCCGTCGAGGAACTTGTGACCGGGAATGCCGGCAGAGCGGAACGCTTCGGATGCAGCCCTATCGGAACCAAGCCGGCCTTTAAGCCAGCCATACAGATCAGCGCCTGTCGTCTTGTCCCATTCCTTCCCGCCAAGGATATCGCGCACGGAACTGCGGAAAGTGCGTTCTGGCTCCCGCGTGAATAGACCTGGCTTTTTGACAGCATCCACCATCGAGCGGATGGCCGTCTTCACCGCTTCTGGCTGTTCACTCAAGGGCGCATCCCACGCCAAGAGTTCGCTATCGTCCGGGATTTCGACTTGGAATAGACGGCCGAGTTTGCGACCGAGAACGCGCTCGATCTTTGATTTATCCGGTATTGTTGAATGCCAGCGCGGGCGCGATCTTTGACCTACATTCCCGTCTTTATCGGTACTAACGACCTGCACAGAAAAGCCGCCATGATGGCGGCGGAAATCAAGAACCTTATCATACCCAACGTACCCTTCAACAACGCGGCCCGCTGAGAAATACTCCTCAAGCGCGTTGATGTCTGGGCTGGATAGTTTCTCTCGGTAGAATTCCGCGACCTCTTTCTTGCCAGCGAAATACAGGCCCCAACCGAACGATTGCGCGCCCTCGCCTGTTCCGATCGCTCCAAGCGAGAACTTGTCAAACAGGTGCGGCGAGCCATGCCATGCCGCCTGGAACATCGACATCTGATCTTTCTCGTCGCCGAACAGCGGCAACCCGGAGGCGTCGCGCTGCGGCTTGCCCGATCGCTGCCGGCCCTGCATCAGACGTTCGGCGCGCTCCTTGTCGCTGATCTTGTCGGCGCCGGGGATGATAAATTGCTCCCGTGGCCCGTCCATCGTCTCGACAACTTCCTTGGCGAACAGATCACCGTCGTTCGACGGGATTGCATAAGCGGCGTCCTCGCCGGCCGCAGCGCGTGGACGACGGCCGATCTCGCCGGAGCCGATCTTGCCGAACACGTCTTCCGAGGTCTTGAAGCCAAGGCCATTGAGCGCATTGCGCAGCGCCTCGATGAACGCCTTGATCTTGCGGAAGGCCCGCGCGATCAACCCGCCTGAATTGAGCTTTCCCGTCGCCCAATCGGCATAGGCATGGGCGATTCCCTCTTCGGTCTGAGCCCATTCTGGAAAGCCGGCATAACGTTCCGGGATGGTGTAGCGCTTCATCCAGTCGCGGACAGATGTGTTTGAAAGCGCTTGCCATTCCTCATCGGTGAACAGCCCGGCGCGGCGCATGGCATGCAACGCCTCATGCTGAAGAACATTGTCCGGGTCCTTGGCGTCGAGCGCCACGTCGATCAAGCCTTTGAAGTAGCGACCGTCGGCTGGATAAGCCTCGCCATTGACGATGAAGCGGATGGTCTGCGCCAGGCGCGCGCCGACATCGGTCAGACCGAGCCGGTCGAGTTCCTTTCGCATTGCCGCTTCGATCTGATCGGTTTCGGCGGCGAAACGGTCGGCGAGCAGGATCTCGGTGCGAAGGTTGCTGCCGTCGCCGATCTTGAAGTTTTCGGTGATGAGGCGTGGGTTACCCTCGCGCAGGGCGTAGTTGACCCTTGCATCTGCCGGATCGAACGAACCGCTATTGTCGGTGGATTTGATTTGCGTCGGTTCGAACACGGCCCATGCATCACTACCATCATCCTCGCGCAACCTGACGCCGTCAAAGCCTTCGGATTTGAGGCCATTGATCACATCGGGGTCATCGAGGGCACGCTGCACGTCGGCCCACGTCTCTGGCCGGTATCCGGCTATCTGGTCGATGATTTCGGTCGCGTATGGGTCTGGCTCGTCAGCACGCACAAAATACTCGCCACGGCTCTCGATCTCAGCAAGTTGCCCATCCGAAATTACCAAATCCAACGGATTCTGGACCGACAGGTAAAAGGCCCTGACTTGGGCGCGCCCACCTTTTTTGCCACGCAGCCGTTGGTCTATCTTGACGCGGTCCTTGGCGAACATCTGCGCTGTCGCCTTTTCCGGCGTAAAGAAGTAGGCCGGAGAGACCACAGGTTCATGGCCATACGGACTTTGCCGCATGCTTGGCGACGGCTTGAACGCCTGAAACTGCCTGTTGCTGCCGTGATAGACGACGAGCGGCTTGCCGTCATTGTCCACAACAAGACTGTCGCCGAACCACTTCTTGAATGCAGGCGTGGCGGTAGGACCGTCGTCCCGCAGCGCGAACCTCTGCTCTTCCGCCTTGCCATCGTCAAAGCGTGGCGTGCGAATCGGTGGTGCTTCGCCGATGGGTTTTGGCTTGCCGAGACCGGCAGATGTCGGTTTGGCTGACGGCTCAGTGGTTCGGTTGATCTGCCGCAACCGTTTCGCCTCGTCGGCGCTGACCTCAAAGTTGAACGTGAACCCCTGCTTTACGCCCTGGTCAGCATAGTCTGGGTTGTTCACGCGCGGATCGTCGGCAGGCAGGTCGAGATAGTGCAGTGGTAGATCGGAGCGGTAGTTGGCAGCATAGGTGCGATTGGTGCTTACCCAGCGGCCTGTTTCGCCATCGCCCAACGCTTGGCCGCTGTGATAGACGCGCACCATGCCATTGGGAACCGGAGGTTCCGCCGTGGCACGCTCGTCTGGCTTTGGAGTGGCAACTGGCTTCGCAGTTTCTGCCTTTGTCGCGTCCGCTTTCTCACGCGCGGTAGCCACCATCGAATCGATGATGCCTTGGCTTTGCCCATCGGTGAACGCGATACGCTTGCCGTCTGGGCCGGACAGCGTTGTTTCGATGCCTGCGCGATGGAATCTATACCCCGCAGGCAGGTCATATTTGACCTGCTCAACATAATCCGCGTTCGATTCCTCGGTCGCCGATGGCGCAGGGCGCGGTGCCTCGCCTCCCGCGCGGCGCCTTGCTTCATCGACGGCGGCATCCCAATCGAAGCCCTCATCGAGTATCTTGATCGCGCGCTTGGCGATGTCCGGCGTGATTGGCGCGCGCCGTGGTCGCGGCGCAGCCGGGGTCAGCCTGCTACCGACGCCCATGGCAGCGAGGATTTCGGCTAGCTTACCCTCAAGATGCACGGCGCGAGCGCCGTCGCCGCTGGCCTTCATCTGGTCAATTTTTGTGCCGAGCAGCGTGGCAACGTCTTTGTTCGCCTGAACAGCCGCATCAAATCTCAATCGCTCGTCGGGCGCGAGATCGGCGTAGAAAGATGGGGCTTGCGGAGAGATAGGCGCAGGCGGTTTAACCGGCTCGGGTGCCGCGATGGGCTGCGCTACTGCTGGCTGGGCTGGCTCTGCTGCGACTTCCGGTTCTGGATTTTGACCTCCAACCGGTTCAGTGCTTCCGCGTTCGACGCTTGCCGGCGCAGGTTTTTGCGCTCGGTGGCGGACAAGCCCGGTTGTGTCAAGGCGCGCTGGCGCAGCGTCTTGGCGAGCGCTGTCCGTTCGTCCGGCGACATCTTCGGCGAAAAATGGTGCGTCATCGGTCTGGTCCTTGGCCGGCGCAATATGCGCTGTTTCGGCGTCTGCGGCAAGCATATGGCGTTCCATCACCTCGGCGGCGGCCTCGTCGGGCCACCAGCCGTCGGCGATCAGCGCATGAACTTCTTCCAGTTCGGTCGGATGCAGGTTGGCGCCGACTGAGGCCAGCGCTTGTTTGAGCTCGCGCTTGACCTCGTCTTCGCGCGATTTGGCCGTGTTCTGCTCGGCGACGATACCGGCGCCCTTTGCCTGGTCGGCACGGGCAAAGATGCGCTGGCCGCGCCGCGTCGCCTCGATGGCATTGAGCATATCGGCAATGCTGCTGACCTGATACTGCCCGGCTTGACCGAGATAGCCCGCCTCTTCGGCCATTTCGCGCGCCCGATCGAGCGTCAGCCCGCCAGAGCGCATCAGGCGGCCGGCGCCGGGCACGAAGACGTTGTGCAGGTCGAGCGACCGCAACTCGCCGCGATAGTCCTGCAGGCCGCCGGCTGCGGCGAGGAACTGCACGATGTCGGGCGTGGCGCCCACGCCACCGCCGCCGCGCGCCGCTGCTGGCTTGCTGTAGGCAACCGGCTTCTTCGGTTCGCCGTTCTTCAGCCATTGCTTGAACTGCGCCACGGTCATGCCGGTGACGGCACCTGCACGCCTTGGCCCGCTGCCGTCGGAGAACGCAGCGTCGTAGGTGTCCATGGCCGACTGCAATTCGTTGTAGCCGAGCATCACCTTGTTCTCGTCGAACTTCCCCGTCGCCGGATCGATCTGGTCGACGACGAAGACATGGCCGGTGTTCTCATGGCCGAGATAGACGTCGACCGCATCGCCGTCGGCACCCTTGGTGCGCTTGAGATAGCCGTAGGGCGCCGGCATCTGCACCGACCACGGCTTGCCGCTACCGTCGATGCCGGTGCGCTCCTGCCCCGCCTCGGTCTCGATGGCGATCGGCATGCCCTGCCATTCGACATGGCGCTTGCGATAGTTGCCAGCCTCGGCCTGCCCCGGTGTCGGCGCGACGGTCTGTTCGGCGTTGACGTGAATATCTTCCGGCCGCTCGATCACCAGCGGCGATTCGCGCGTGCCGGCAGGCGGCTGGAAGCGCGCCATGGTGACGCCGTCCTGGGTCCTGGTCTCAAGACCGTCGGTTGGCGCTCCGTTGGGCACGGTCTGCCATTTCGCGGTCGGCACGAAATCTGCGATGGCTTTGCGTTCGGCGACGATCTCGGACAGTTTGCGCTTGTCGGAAAGCAGCGCATCGAGATTGGGCCGGGTGTCGTTCGCGCCTAGGATGATCTCGGAAATAGGCGTGCTGCCTGGGCGATGCGGCGCCTGCGCAATCTGGCCGCCCATGTGGCGACCGATGACGTCGGCGGCCCAGCTTGGCAGGCTTTCGGCGCTGTGGCTCGGACCCCAATAACGCCGTGCGCCAAGGTCGATGTGAATAGCGTTATTGTAGACGCCGATGCCGGTGAAGCCGGCGGCCGACGCGGTTTCGATCAGGCGCACGCGATCTGCGATCGGCATGTTGCGCACGTCGATGTCGAGCGCATTGCCGTCCATATGCTGCGAATGCTTGGCGCCGCCGGCCGCTGCGTTGCGCTCTGGATCGCGAAAACCGGAATTGATCGGCAGTTGCGCGCCGAACGTGTCCTGCAATTGCTGGAAACGGTCGAGGACTTCCGGGCGCACATGCGAGACGTCGGCCGAGCCGGAAGCGATGGTGAAGCTCTTCTCCTCCGGCACGAGAGCGGCCATGCCCTTCGGCTGATCCGTGACAGGGATAAGGCTCGGATCGGCGACAGGCGGCGCCTGTTCCGTGTTGGTTTCACGGGAAACGTCGGGAGACTGTACGTTTTGTACAACCGGCGTCAGGCCGCCGGCATCGAGCGGTGCCGGCGTCACCGGCTGTCCGACCGCTGGCGGTGGCGGCGCAAATGCCTGATCGACACGGGACGTCGGATCAAACCCGGCCATTTCCTGACCGAAGGCATCGTCGATGCGGCTGTTGATGGCAGCATCCGATTCCGGATCGGCGCCGATCATCTGCTCGGCCGGAAATGCGCCTTCCGGAACCCCGTTGACCGAATGGAGGCGACCTTGCCTGGCCTCGCGCGCCATGCCGACGCCGATTTCGGGAACGCCGGAGACGACCTCGGCGATGCCCTCCATGAGCACATCGCCGGGCTTGCTGATCTCGCCATCGTCGACATATTGCGCGCTGGCCTCGCCGGCTGCACCCGTGCCGGCCTGCATGGCGAGTTCGGCGACCGGCTTGCCGATCTTGCCGGCAACGCCGAACGAAATCGCGTCGAACGCCGCAACCGGAATGCCGCGCTTGAGCGCGTGCGACCGCGCATCCGCCATGATGGCTGGATCCTTGAACGCGGCTGCGACTGCGGCATCGTCGTTGAAATCGACGCCATGGTCGCGCATCGTGTCGATGATGGTCGCGGAATATTCTCCTGCGAACGAACCAAGGAACGTGCCGCCGATGGTGCCGACCGTGGCGCCTGCGGCATTGCCGACGATAGGAACGACCGATCCGGCAGCACCGCCTGCAGCACCGCCAGCAATGCCGCCTGACAGAGGCGCCAAGGATTGTGGCAGGCTTTCGCCGATCGTCGACAGGACCGCCTGCGGATTGCTCAGGATGGCATAGGCGGCGCCGCCCCAGCCCTTGGCCTCCGAAATCTCCTTCATGCCCTCCTGCACCGCAGGCGGTGCCGGATAGCGGGCGATGTCGGCTTCGTCGCGCACCAGCGCCTTGGCCGCGTCCTCATCGGACATCAGCCCGGTTTCGTGCTGCACGATGGTGCCGGCCTGCTGCAGGCGGTTGAAGCCGCGCGCCAGCGAGCCGAACGGCACGGAGCGGTCCTCGGACATGGGATCGGCCCGACCGATCGCCGGCATTGCCGTCAGCCCGGTGGTGTCGAGCTTCTTCAAGCCTTCGACGTTGAGACCGGACGGCGCACCCGCCGGGCGCAAGCCCGTGGTGTCGAGTTTCTTCAGGCCGGCGGTGTTGAGCGTCATTTGGTGTATGTGCCGCCGTCAATGACGATTTGAGCGCCGGCTGGCGCATACTGCTTGAACCACTCGACCTGATCCTGCGTCGTGGCCTTGTACGGGTCCGCCTGAGAACCGGCGCCAGTCAGGCCCGGCGGCGGGCTCGTTGGGGTAGCGGTGGCGCCTGGCTGCGCTGGTGCTGCGGTCTGCGCCGGCTGCGACGGATCGGCGCCTGCCTGTGGGTGTTGCTGGCCAGACTTCAAGTCGGCAAGGATCGCCTGATAGCGCTGGCGGCGATCTTCCGGCGATGTGCGGAAATCGCTCGACGGCATTTCCATTGAGGTCAACTGACGCGCCAGATTCATCAGGTCGACGTCGGTCGGCGGCTTGCGGCCCGATGCAATGGCGAAGGCGTCCTCGTCGGAATAGCCAAGCGCCTTCGCGGCATCCTGCACGACCTGGAACTGCAGCGGCCTGCCGGCGCGGCCGGTCGCTGCATCCATGTCCGGTTCCGGCGCATTGTCGACCTTGAACGGATAGGCCGGGTCGGCACGGTTCTGGCCGCCCGCGGCACCTTCGGCTGTCAGGCCCTTGACCGCCTCGGTCATGAACTGCTGCTGGCGTTTCGGCGAGTTCGGATATTGCGTCTTGGCCTGCTCGGAGAGCGTCTTCAACTGCTTGATCACCAGCCGGTTGTTGACGATCTGGTCGGGAAGGTCGACGCCGAGTTGCTTGGCCACGGCACGCGCCGTCACCACGTCGCCCTGGTCGAGCAGGTCGATCACCTTGTAGGTGCCGTCGAGCGCGGCATTGTCGACCTTGACCTCGCCAAGCCTTGTGTTCTGCTTGGTCTGCGCAATGCGATCGGCGGACGTGGCCTGATTTTCAGAGGCGGAAAGCGCGGCATCGCTGGTCTTGATCGGCGCTTGTGCAGCCTGCTCGCGCGCCACGGCGACGTCATAAGGTGCGGTCTGCGCAGCCACATCGGCGCGCGTCTGGTCGTAGCCGGCGTTGGCGTCGAGTGCCCTGAGCCGCGATGGCATGCCGGCGGCCTGCTCGGCGTTCTGCTGCATCCGGCCATCATTGGCGATATCGGTCGTGAGCAGATCCTGATAGGCGCGCTGGCCGCGCTGGAACGCTTCCGTCGCCGGATTGTCGCGGATGAACTGGATGTCTGCCATGGTCGCCCCTCTCAGGAGTTATATTTCGCCATGCGGTCGGCATAGGTGCTCGATCGCGCGCCCGAAGCGATGGCCGAGCCGATGTCGCCGATCGCCGAACCCATCAGATTGCCGTTCGCCGTCATCGCATTGGCGGTCGTGTTGCCCATGCTCTCCATGCCCGAAGCCTGCGTCTTGCCGATCGAGGTGTAGGCGCCGCCGAGCCTGCCATAGTAGTTGTCGTACATACTGCCGGCGCGGCCTGACGCGGTGTCGGCAGCCGCAGCCTTTTGCGTGCCTTCGGTCGACTGCAGGCCAGCAATGCCGCGCCCGGAGGTGTCGTAGCTGTCGGCCAAGGCACCGGCAGCACTCATCGCCGCGGCGCGGTTCTTTTCCAGCATCGCGTTGGTGGTGTCGTTCTCGACCTTGCCCATCATCGCAGCCGCGGTGCGGCCGGAACCGGCAAAGCCAGACGAGCGGATATTCTGGGCATTGATGCGGCGCGATTCGTCGAGCTGGTACTTCTGGTCCGACGTCAGCTTCATCGGATTGGCGACGACGTTGCGCAGGAACCGCATACCGGGCTCGGCCTCGTCGCGCATCTGGCCGAGCGTGGCCTGGGCGGCGTGGCTGCCTTCCTCGATCGAGCCGACAACGGCCGAATAGCCGGACTGGATTGCCGCCGATTGCATGTCGAGACCGGAATAGAGCGCGTCAATGTATTTGTTGATCGCGTCGGTCGAAATCTTCATGCCTTCATAGGTCATCTGGTTCGCAGCGTTCGCCGCGTCGGCGTTCGCGTCAGCGCCGACCGCTGCGCCGATCCCAGATGTTACCGCACCGATGATTTCGGCCAACATTTTCTTGGTCCCCCTTAGACGCCAGCGAGGCGCGTGCGTGCCATGCCGCCGCCCATGCCCTGCGGTTGCTGCGGCGCGTATGGCTGCTCGCCCTGCTCTTCGCCGCCGTCGTCCATGCCGCCCTGATCGTCGCCGCCATGCTCGCCGCCTGCGGCCTGCTGCATCATATAGTCGATGACGAAGCCGACCTCGGGCAGGAGCTTTTTCAGTGCCTGCGCCGCACCCTCGTCGACGCCGCCGAGTAGTGCTGCCTGCTCTTCGTCCGACAAGGCGTCGAGCCGCTTGAGCAACAGCGCCTGAACCGGGTTCTTCGGGTCGATGTTGCGCTGCAATTCCGGCGGCAGGCCATTGGTGGCGGACGGAGCAGCACCTGGCTGCGGTGCCTGCGGCTGCTGTGGTGCTGTCGGCTGCGGAGCCGCCGCCGGTTGCGGCATCCCGCCGCCGGGCTGGCCGGGCTGATAGGGCATGTTCATGGGACTTTTCTCCTATTTGAGCATGTCGGGGTCGATGCCGTCGCCGACCAGGCGAAAGGCGGTGTGGACTTGGCCGCCATCGGCAAAGCCGAGATCGAGCGCGATATTGTGCAGACTGCGATAGTGGGTCGGCATCTCGATGAAGCCGCGCCCGCCGAGAAAGCCCTCGGCGATGGCGATCACCCCCTCAATGGCACGCCGCGCCGCCTCGATGCGGACGCGGCCCGGCAGATCCGGATTGACGCAGGTGAAGGCGATGTAGGCGATTGCCGCGTTGGGCAGGTAGACGAAACTGGCGCCGGCGGGAGTGCCGTCACAAAGGACGACAACACCGCTCGGCGGCAGGCACTCAGGCGGCAGGAACCGGTTTCCATCCCTCGCCTGCAACCAGGCTTTGATAATCGGATAGTGAACCTCTTGCCGGTAGGGGACGGTCGCCAAAGATCGAACCTTCGTCGACGATCCAGGCGAGGCATTCGAGGCGATATGCGTCTGCATTGATTTCCTCGAGGCGCTGCTCCGGAAGCTGGTCGCCGGAAGCGTCGGTTTCGGCGAAGTCGGCGGCGATGTGGGTGCGCAGCACCATCAGATGATTGGCCGTTACCAACGGATATACGGTGATTTGACCGTCTCGCCCAAGGTCGAACGGCTCGGCATCGGCGGTTTCTTCGACACGGCGGAACCGGGCGCCGTCCAGCACGGCATGGCTGCCGGTGACGATCTGACCCTTGTAGCGGAAGGCATTATCGGAAAGGGCTTCGCCGCGGCCGATAACTGTGCCGCCGAGCATGACCTGCTCGAACAGTTGGATGGTCTCGACCGGCTTCCAAGAGCCGTCGGCCATGCGGACCTCCGTCCCCTTGGCATAACAGACCTTTGGCGGCTTGTTCGGCATGATGGCGTGTTCCGGCGCCGCCGGCATGCCCGGCATCTGGAAGACGCTTGCCAGCCTTGTAGTCGGGGTTGCCGGCCCCGGCAGAGTGGTGACAGGCGGCGTGACGGGCGGCGTCGCCGGTGCAGGCGTCGTGGCCGGTGTTGCCGGCCGTGGCGCGAGCAGGCCGAGATCGACACTATGTGCCGGCTGCATGCCGCCCGGACCGATATAGCCGGTGCCGCGCTGGTTCGCCTGCGGTGTGCCACGATGATAGCCGGGATTCGGTGTCGCCACCGCCGGCAAGGTCGTTGCTGCCGGCGTGACGGTCGTCGTCACCGGCGTCGCTGGTGCCGGCGTCACTGCGGGAGCAGCCACCGGTACGGGCGCGGCCGGAGCCGAGCCGATGAAGCCGGTGCCGCGTTGGTTCATTTGTGCCATGTTGATCTCCGTTAGCGGAAGGACGCGACGATATTGGCGTGGTTTCGACTGCCGCCAGATGTCGGGGTCAGGGTCGAATTGAATGCGCGAGGCGTTTCGTCGACCAGCGGCAGATAGAAGCCGCCGGATGCCATGCGATTGACGCCCCGCACGGCCTGCTCGAAGTCTTGCGATGTGCCGGTGAGATCGCAGGTGAGCGGGTTCCAGGCCGCTGTCATGGCAAAAAACACGACGCCAGATGCCACAACATCGCAATCGGCATCGATGGACTCCGACACCGACGTGCCGCCATTGACCTGGCTGTCGAGTGCCACTTCCGACACAAGATTGATCACCCGGTAGGTGAAGATATCCGGCCTATCGACATTGCCGGAATAGGTCGTGGCAATGTCCACCGTGGCACCGGTCGGCACCAAGGCTGAAATCAGCGCAAAGCCAAATTCCGGGCGCGGCGCGGCGGCAGCGGTGAACGATGTCTGCGAATGGATGGTGGCGGCCACACCGCCAATGGTCGCTGACGAAAGCGTCTCGGGAGACGCCGAAATCCAGTTGATCCAGGCAAAGACACGTCTGCCGGCATAGTCAGCGCCGGCCGGGCAAGCCGGCGTGAGGTGCGATGTGGCAGTCACAACGGCAGTCGTCGTGAACCCCTCATAGTCGCACTCGACCGCAACGCTGCCTGCCCCATCGATCATGATGAACTGCATCAGGCCGGCACGCGGCTGTATTTGATGGTGAAGCTCATGCCGGAGCACACCGCATTGGCCGAGATCGTCACCGAGATATCCGTGCCGGCCGCCGCGACATTGGCCGTGGCTTGAGCCTGTGTATCTTCGACCGAGGAAACCGCGTTGGCCGTGCCGCCAAGGGCAACGCCGTCGATCTTGAATGCTGCGGTGCAGGTGCCGGATATACTCTTCGTCACCGTTTCGACGATGGTGAGGCCGAACGGGACCTTGACCACCAGCAGATAGGTGCCATCGAGCGGTGTCTGGATGATGCCGCTGATCGCGTCGATGCCGGCCATGGCGTCGGCATAGGCTTTGACGCTCTGTTGCGTCGGCACCATCGTATCGCTGTTCGATACCATGTTGTCTTCGTCGACAACGGCGGTCGCCAGCAGTGCACCGGCTGCCGTGATTTGCGCCGTGGTCGGCGGGACGTTGGTATTGTCGACATTGACCACGTTTTGCGACATGGCGAACGCCGTCAGCCAGTCGATGATGGCGATGATGTCCTTGCCGTTGTCGCCGGTCAGGCGCGGCGGCTGCGGGACCTTGTCGGCCATCAGTGCCCGATCGCCTCGGTCTTGACGCCAGCGCCGATCAGCTGGACGTCGCAGTCGGACGAGCAGGTTATTTCGAACTGGAAGGTCGAGCCGATGCCGAAGGCGCCAAACTCGACCATCTGCAAACGATGTCCGGCCTTGCCCAGGCCGCGGCGGATGCGGGTGCCGAACGGCTTGCCGTCGCGGCTGCAGCGCACGCTGATCTGCGGATCGAAGGTATTGGAGCCGATGCCGCGCTTGAGTTGCAGGCGCAGCCCCTTGACCTGCACCTGGTTGCCGGAGGCCATGTGCGAGGTCCGGACCAGCCAGCGCTGCGTCGCGCCGTCATGGCTGAAGGTGCCGGTCTGCAGTTCGTAGATCTTGCCCTCGCCGCCGATGAAAATGCGGTCCCACAGCCGCCAATGCGACCAGCCAGGCCAGCGGATCGGCGTTCCGGTCAGATCGTCCCAGCCGTAGAGCATCGACCAGCGTCGGTTCTTGTAGTCGAACAGGAACGTCAAGCCCTTGGTTCCATAAGGATTTGTCGCCATCGGCGCTTGCAGCAGCAGGAACTTTTGACCCAGCACATGCATTGGCTTGTCGGGAAACCCGCCGATCCAGGCATCGGTCCAGTCGTCGATCTGCTCGAAGAACAGGCCGATTGCCGACGACACGACTTCCGAAATCTGTCCCGAAAAGCGCACCAGTTCGGTTTGGCTGTTCATGGTCCATACCGCATTGTCGGCAAAGATCATGGCATAGGGCAGAGAAACGCCCTCGCCGATCGACCAGCGGCGGAAGAACGGCACGTCGGCGCCGGGGTTGCGCTCGAACTGCTCGATCGAGGCCAAGCCAGAGAGCATGATTTCGCGGAAAGGCGTGACGATCATGGCGTTGATGTTGTCGGCGCTGCCGTCGGCGGCAAAGGTGTCGAGCGGATCCCACTGGTCCGGTGTTCCGGCACCCGAGTGATAGAAGCGCCCGGAGTTGACCTCGGCTGCGATGGTAAAGCCGTCGAGCCAGCCGACATGCGAGGCGAGCGGCGCGTCGACGCTCAAAAGCTCGGTCTTGTCGGTGCGCAGCCGGATGATCGGCCCGCCGGCCGCCATGTCCAGTTCGCGGTCGGTCTTGGAGAATATGGTGCGCCGTCCGCCAGAGACCGGCACGCCGGGGATGCGAAACACCCCGCCTGCCCGATTGACGCGATAGACCGCGCCCTTGCTGGTCGATGCGATCAGATCGCCGTTGAGGTCGTTGAGGTAGACCCGGCCATTGTCGGCGAGCTCGGCGAACTCGACAAAGCCCGGAAACCTGATCTGCACGCCCTGATCGTTGAGAAAGCCGTTCTCCATCGCCGTCTGGTAACCGATGACCGAGTCCGGGTCGGCATTGGCATAGACCGGCTTGTCGATTGGTAGTGGGGTCCAGTCTTCCATCAGGACGACACGACCTCGACCTCGACGGTCCATTCGACGGTCTGCGCCGTATTGCCGGTGACGCGCAACTCGATCTCAAAGCCGTTGGGGACAAATTCGACGTTCCACGCGCTGTCGCTCTGATGCGGCGGACGAAGATGCTTGATCACTGATGCCGTATGGCTTCCGGACTGTGCGCCGCTGGTATTGACCGCCGCGCCGCCCTTGGTCGCGGAGAACTGAAACGTGCCGGCAGCAATCGATGTGGCAATCACATAGTAGGTGACGCCAGCGGTTATACCTGTCGGAAGCGCGCCACTGGTGTTGAATACGACCGGATCGCCAGCGACGAGGCCGTGGTTGGCCCAACTGACGACGCCAGGCGAAGCGATTGTGACCGTGATCGGACTGCCGGCGAGGACCGCATTGGCGGCAACAAGCGCGCCATTGGCAAGCGCTGAACCGCCCGAACCATCGGCGATCAGTTCGTTGTCGACGAAGACGCCGTCAATGTCCTGCAGGGTCAGCGTGCCAGTGGCACCGCCGTCGGCGTCGGCTGTGATGCGCCCGGTGGCGCCTGATGTGGCGCCGGTCAGCACGTTACCGACGGTGAAGTTGCCGGTCTGCGTGTCGTAGGCCAGCGCCGAGCCGGCGCGCTTGGCAGAGACCGCGACGAAATAGAAGCCGTCATTGATGCCGTTTTGCTGGCGGCCGACGACCTTGGCGGTGAGAAACACGCGCTGACCGGGATCGAGCGCGATCGCCCATGCCTTGGTGGCGCCGTTCGATGTGGTGAGGCCATAGCTCTGGCCCTTGTCGGTGGTGCGCTCGCGCAGCCATGACGTCGCGGTGCCGGCGAAGGTGACGTCGTTGATCTCGCGGCAGTCGAGCGCCAGCACGTTGTTGCCGGGGCTGGTCAAGGTGATGTCGACATCGTCGATCTCGACGCCTTCGAAGACGACGTTTTCCAGCGTATCGGCAAGGTTGATTTCGCCGCCGGAAATCCGACCGCGCAGGAAATGGATGTTGGCGACGCTGTTGTCTTCGTCGAGCGGCGTGGCGTCGGCAATGTCGATGTCGACCGTATTGCCGGTGAACACCGGGTCGATGATGGTGATGCCGCGGGCGCCGACGATCTTCAGACCGGTGCCGGTGTTGGTGTCGAACTCGACGCCTTCCAGCGTGATCTGGCCGCACGGCGCGTCGATGTACTGGACGTCGAGGCCGGTGATCGAGCAGAGATCGATGCGACCGCCGATCCAGCGGACGTTACCCAGCCGCTTGCCAAGGCCGGAATCGCCGGCATCGGTATCGCCGTGCAGTTTCGAGCCATCGGCGCAGTCGGACACGAAGAGCTTGTTCCAGACGATGTTTTCGCCGCCGCGAATGTGCTTTGAGGCGGCAAAGCGCTTGATCTCGACATCGTCGAGCACGATCTGGTCGCGGGCGACGGAATAGACGCCGACCGATCCGGCCACGACTGAGATGCCGTCAAGCGTCAGCCGCGAGAGGCCGGCGCGATCACCGGCAATGGTGCAGACGCGACTGGCCTGGTTGCATTGCAGCGTGGTGGCGCCCCTGCCCTGCCCGCGCAGCACGACGTTTTCGGCCAGCGAGAACGGATTGACCGGGTAGAAGCCTTCCGGCGTTTCGACGAAGCCGCCGCCGGCAGCACCAGCGACGCCCAAGGCGGTCTGCAAGGTCGCCGTATTGGTCGCGGCCGAGGCGCCGACAGCACCGACGGGGAGGAACTCACCAGAGTCGCGCACGTCGATACGCCTGCCGAGATATTCGGCCAGCGTGTGCTCGGCGCCGCCAGACCGCACGGTGACCAGAAGCTCGCTGCCGTCCTCGTCCTCGAGCGTGTCGAGCGGCGGCCGGATCACGCCGGTCTGGTCGACGCTGTCGATCTGCAATTCCACCGCCTGCCCGACATAGAGTGGTGCGGCCCACTTGCCGTAGGAGATGTCGTTTTCGACGTGCTCGATCAAGGTCTGCGGATTGGCGGCGACATTGAGCAGGTTCTCGTCGGAATAGACCGTGGCAAGGTTGTCCGTCCCGGCGCGCACGATGGTGACCGTCGCCAGGCCATAGCCAGGGCGCCACGTATCGAACTCGGAAAGACGGATGGATGCCATGGGTTTTTGCCTATTCGTAGAGGATGTTGACCTTGCCGGCGTCGAAGGTGTCGGTGCCGCCGACGGTGGTCAGGCGCAGCCGATCGAGTGTCGCGCTAAGCGATTTCGAGCCGCCGCCGAAGGTCACGATCGTGGTGTCGGACCGGCTGCCTGTTGTCGATGCGACCCAAGTGTTGGTTGAAGCGTCGAGCAGGGTGAGCGTCATGCTGCCGTGCATCACATTCGCTGCGGCGTGGTTTCCAACGATGCCAAAGCCGGTGGTGTAGGCTGCGGAGTCGGTGGTGTCAGAACCCGTGATCCGCCCCGCGGTGCCGAGATAGCCGCTCGCCTCAATGCCGCCGCTGTCGCCGATCTGGACGATCGGCGCCGAGGTGCCGGAGGTGGAAAGACCAGACCATGACAGGGTGATCTTCCTGGTGCCGTCGGGAATGGCGGTGTAATCGATCGAGGTTCCGGATGTCGTCGCCGCCGGCGTGCCGATGCCACCGCCCCATTCGGGCGCCGTGGCGCCGGGGTTCATGCGCAGCCTTTGGCCTGCAGCACCTTTCGGAATGCGGGTGTAGGCCTTGGCGCCAGAGAGATAGAGCAGATCGCCGGCCGCAGTCGAAGCGGGCAGCGCGACAAAGAGCTTCTGCGCCGCGCCGTCGCCGATCACCAGGACGTTGTCGTCGGTGTCCCATTGCGCATCGCCTTCGGCGGTCGGCGTCGGCGTAGCGCTCTGTTTCAGGACCAGCGTCGGTTGGTTGAGGCTGTTGAACGTCAGTTCGCCACTGGCGCGCTGATAGCGGGTGCAGACCCAATTGCCGGCGCCGAGCGAGCGCAGCCGGATGATATCGCCGGCAGCACCAACGATGTTGACTGAGCCCGGCAGGATCAGGCTGGTCGCATTGTGGGTGAAGGTCGGCGTGCCGGTGAGCGTGAGCTCGCGCTCGATGCCTGCTGCCATTGTGCCGAACGAGGTGATCGTTGCGCCGCCGGTGAGGTTGCCGGTGCGCCCGGTCATGGTCGAGAGATCGGTGGTGGTGCCCGACGACAGGTTGGCCGCGACCACAGCCGCATCGTCGTTCATCTCGAGCGGCGTGCGGTTTTCGTACTGCGTGTTGCCGGCGTTGCGCCGGACATAGTCGAGCGCCACGGGAACCGTCGGCATTTCGGCATTGGAGGCGGTCGCAGCACTTGCTGCCGCGGCTGCGGCACTGGCTGCTGCCGCCACTGCGGCGGCGCTGGCAACCGCGGAGATCGGCGAAATCTCGACCATGATGACGAGATTGCCGGCCAGAATGTCGGCGGCGAGCGAGACGGCGAGGTAATCGTTGGTGACGACATAGACGTCGCCGGTCAGGCTGTCGCGCACCAGGTCGGACGAGGAATAGATCGTGGCGGCAAGGTAATTGCCCTTGTAGGTGCCGCGAACCTGGATGACGCCGGTATCGTGCGATGCGACAGAGGCGCCGCTGATTTCGGCAATCACCGGATCCGAGATATAGACCGGCGCCTCGAACTTGCCGTCACCGTCGAGCGTCTGCGGGTTTCTCGCCGTGGTCGAGCCGGTCGGGCCAGCATAGAGCGTGGCCAGCGTCGTCAGCTTGGCGCCGTTGATGTCGACATTGAAGAACGTCGCGGTCGCGCCGACATAGATCGGGTTGGCCAGTTGGAAATCGGGGATCGCGCTGCGCAGGCTGGCCATCAGCAATCCTCCATTCCAAAGGGTTCGACGGTGGGCGGTTCGGTGTCGTGCTCGCGGTTCTCGAAGGCTTCGAGCGCGCCGCGCGCCTTGAGTTCTTCGCGCTCGAAGCGGGCAAGGCTCGCCTCCGGCAGTTTGACGACGGCGCCGCCGCCGATGTCGACGCACAATTTGTAGGTCAGCCAGCGCTGCCATGCCTGGCGAAACAGCGTCTCGACCGAGTCCTGCGGCCTGGTGCCGCTGACGCCGGCTGGCGCGACATTGGGCGCATAGCTCTGGAAGTCCAGCACGATGGTCCAGACGTCGGTGTCTGTCGCCTCGATGCTCGGATAGGTGTAGAGCGTCGGATCGGGCAGCCGGTCGATATAGACCTCGCAAGGCGTGCCGGTGGTCGAGAGCAACGACTTTTCCAGCCATGTGTCGCGCGCCACGATGGTCAGCGGCGTGCGGTTGCCGTCGGCGTCTTCCAGCCATGCCGCGACCGGGAACTGGAACCCATCGTCGGGAAACGCCGTGATCTCGTCGGAAAGGAGATAGGTCTGCTGGCCAGCAACCAGCGTCAGCCGGATGCTGGCCGGGATCAGGAAGAACAGCCGGGTCGTGCCGGCGACTTCCGCCATGACCATGTCGAGCCAAAACAGCGCCTCGCGCAGATCCTCGCCGTCGGGCGCGCTCTCCGTGGTCGGGAACTTCCCGATCATGCGAAGCGCGCGCTCGCAGATTTCCTTGGCTTTGAGGACGCGCGACATTTTTCGCGCTTACGCCGCGTCTTCGTCGTCGGCCGGCGGCGTCCATTCGTCCGGATTGGCCTCATTGACGCTGTTGACCTTCTTGCGCTCGGCGATCGCCGCCACGATGAAGGCGATCATGGCCTCGCGGTCACCACTCTCGGCGATCTTCTCGCCGCCGGGAAACTCGACGGCGCGCAGCCAAAGCGCCTGATCGTGCAGATCATGGAAATTGGCGATGGTCTCGTCGGGCGCGAGTTTCAGTTTCTCGCCGGCCTGCAACTCGTCGGGCTGCTTGGGCACGCCGCGCCATGGCAGCACGGTGCCGTTGGCGTCGGTCAGCTTGAACGCGGTGCTGATCTTGAGGAACTTGACGGCGATCTCGCGCGGCATCTTGTTGGGCTTGCCGGGCACGAACTTGATCGTGCGCACGACGCCATCGACCAGCATGTCGTGCTCGCGCGGCCCGCCGCTCGGCGTCGCGGTCATGTCGAGGACGAACATCATGCCGTCGTCTGTCTTCTTCACGGTTTCCGTGGTCATTGGTCTGGTTCCTGTTGCGGGGAGCATGGGGAATTGGAGCGGAGGGGCAGCCGGGCATCCATGGGTAGATGCCCGGCCCCCCGCATCCGGTCGCGTAGGAGGAAAACTACGCGGCCAGAAGGTAAGGCAGGTGGATGAAGCCCTTGCCGGTGTCGGCACCGGCCGAGGTGGTGACAGTGATGGACTTGCCTGCCATCGACACATTGCCTTCCGGCGCATCGTCGCCGGCATTGGCCGAGTCCAGTACTTTAAACAGCGCCCCCATGGTGTCGGCGGTCGCGATGACCGACGCCTTGACAAGCGCGGCTGCCGCGACCGAAAGGCCGTCGATATAGCCATCGGCGTCACCGGTGTCGGTCGAGAGCGTGCCGACGTCTATGGTTGCGGCGGCATCGAGGGCCGTGACGTTGACGAACGGCGTCGGCAGCATCAGGCCCGAAGGCACGGTGAAGCCGGTCGCTGTCTCGGTCGCGGCGGTAATGTCTGCCGCGGCCCACGGGATCACCATGCACTGGTTACGGCCCGTCCCGACGAGGATTTCATTCGGACCGGACGGCTTGACGTTCTTCACCACGATGAACTGGCCGCCGGGCGCCTGGATATAGAGGTCGACCAGGAGCACGGTTTCCGCGGTGAAGAAGTTGATGAAGCCGCGCGTCAGCGAGATCGGGTTGGCAAGCGCCGCCCCATCCACATCCTTCAGCGTGGCTTTCAGCGCATCGCCGTTGACGGCAACAAAGGCTTTGCCGCCTGCGGTGATGATCGCCTCGAGGGTGTTCGCATCCTTCAACTGGATGCGGTATTCGAGTTGACGAAGCATTTTCGTAGTCTCCGAAAATGGGATTGAAGGGGACCGGGCAGACCATCCGCCCGGTCGCGATCACGGGTGGCGGATTAAGCCGCGGCGGCGGTCTTGACGGCGATCGTGCCGAAGTCCTCGCGGTTGTTCGAATCGTAGATCGACTTGAACTGAGGCTTCAGCATGCCGATCTTGCGGCCAGAACCGATGCCCGGCCGGTTGCCGTAGTCGGTCTTGTCGCTTTCACGCCAGAAGGTGTTGCCGATCGTGGCAATGCCGCCGGCCTGGGCGCCGAGATAGAGCGCCTGCGCACCATCGATCAGACCGCCGGCGCCCCACTTCGAGGCCGAAGCGAGGCCAGACGTGTTGAACACCTTGTTGTGCTGATAGATGATGGTGCCGTCGATCGTCGCCATGGCGCCGGTGAACAGCTTGTTGTCGGAGCCGGTCTTTTCGGCGGTCCGCATGATGGTCTGGTAGGTCGGGTCGAGCACCAGGTCGCGGCGCTGACGCGGATGGATGACCATCACATAGTAGCTGCGGCCGCCCGAGCGGATCGGGCGAAGACGCTTTTCAGCGGCCTGCGTGTTGGCGCGCACGATGACCGACCACGACATCTTGTCCGACGAGGTGATCGAGCCTTCGCTCGTCGCAGCGCCAGCATAGAGGATGCGGTTGGTCGAGGGAGCGGCAACGTCGGCACCGAAGCGCAGCGAGGGAAGCTGCGAGCCGGTGCGGGTCGCACCATTCGTCTTCAAAGTATAGGCGCGGCCAGACAAAGTAAGAAACATGAGTTCGTCCATCTTGTCAGACAGCCAGAACGCCAGCTTTTCCTTGGACTGCGCGCGGAACCGGATGACGGTGGCTTGTTCTGCCATCTCCGTGATGTTCAACCGAGGCTCGCTATTTCCTCGGCCCGTCGGCGCTCATCCTTGGTGCGCCGACCGCTGCATGTCGCCATGCAGACCAGACTATATCATCACCCTTCGTGCCAAGGGTGCTCTGCACTTTGGGCCGCTTGGCCCTACTCCCTTTACGGGATAGTCGTTGAACCTTCTCTCAATTTGTGGGCGCAGATACCGCCGTTCCGGTGCTTGCTCAGATTGCAGTTGTAGCAAAGCACCTGAAGGTCAGGAGGGAAGCCGTTGCGGATGATCCAGGCATAGAAATTATAGGACCATCGTTCGCCGCGGTTCTTCCTGCGAAACTCAGCACCGTCCTCAAGTTTGTGGTCGATGGTGAGCATGCTCGGTTCTGTCTCGCCGCAACAGGTGCAGATGAAGCCGCCATAGGCAGCGAACACTTGCACTTTGTGCTTGTCGTAACGCGTCTTCTTGACCGCCTTGCGTTCGTCCAATGTACGATCGCGCCAGCGTTTGAGGGCGTCACGATAGCGTTGCGGGTCATTTGCCCGTAACCGGCGCTCCTTGGCCGCAGCCTTGATCCGATGGCAGATGAGGCAGGTGTGCTGCCTGTAGTTCTGGCCACGCGAATTCTTGGCATAGACGGGAGCGAATTCGTCGAGCGGTTTTACGTCGCCGCACGACTTGCACTTTCGTTCAGATTGAGAGCTTGGCTGCTGATTGTCTGCCATGTGAACATAATAGGAACATATGGCAGAGTTTCCAGCAATTCACAGAGTTTTCATCGGCCGGTTACCCGACCGAGGGGCTTAATAGTGCAAACCCTTGGACTTAGTTCCGTGACGCAATTGGTCGATGCGGATGACCTGCGCGTCGTTGATCATGGACTCTTCGTTGCCGTCGAGTTCATTGTCGCCGACGACGCCGTCGCCCTGAAGGTCCTGCACGAGCTGCATGACGCATTCGAGGCCGCGCTCGGTCTCGGTGAGCTTCGTCACCCGCTGGATGACGGAGTTCATGTCGGAATCGGACTTGCCGATATAGCCGTTGGCAAACCAGAACGACTCGTCGCGGCCGGCTTGCCATGTTTCTGCGGCCCACACTCGTTTCTGAGCGATGGTGAGGGCGCCGAAGTCAGTAGCGGACATTGAAGTCCTCCTATTTCTAGGTGGTGATGCCGAGGAAGCGTTGTCGCGTCGCGATCGGCAAAGCTGCCAGATCGTCGTCGCTCATGTTTTCGATGGAGGATTCCGAGATCACTTCGCCTGCGGAACCTGTCATCGACGCCACGTTCGGGGGCATATCCCCTTGCATGGCGATTTTGGCTGCCCGTGCCGCAGCTTCTGGGCTGAGGCCGGGGGCGGCAGGTGTGGCCGGTGCTGGCGCCGGGGTAGCTCCTGGGATCGCCAGCGTCTTGCCCGTCAGCAGCGGGCCGTACTTATCGGACAGTTCGGCGACACGTTCGCGCAGCCGCAGGTTGCCAATGGGCCCCTTCGGCAGTTCGACACGTTCGGCGGCGAAGGATTCCTTGGCTTTTGTAACCAAGTAGTCAAAATCCGTGTCGCTTTCGATCGCCGCCAGATACGGGTGCTTCGCCTCGAGGTCAGCGGTGAGCTGGTCGAGATAAAGGTCCGCCGTCGCCGGCTGCTGTTGCGTCTGCTTCGGGACCTTGGCGAGAAGGATTTCCTCGCGGATCGACTGCTCCTGGTTGTCAAGAGCCCGCCTCTGCGTCGTCAAATCGGCGTAGGAGAGTTCTCCAGCGTCGTATTTCCTTGCAAGGGCATCGATCTGCGTGCCGACCGCGATGAGGCGGTCTGCGGCGGCTGGCTGGGCCGGTGCGGCAGGTGTTGCCACTGGTCCAGGTGCCGCCGGTCCTCTCACTTTCAGCGCTTCGACCTGTCCGGAAAGATAGGCGTTCTGGCGAGCCAGTTCGTCGTTCTTGCCAAGCACTTCGTCGAAGCGAGCCTTCGGGATCACGGCGGGAGCGGGTTGCTCCTGCTGTGCCGCAGGCTTTGCTGGTGCGCCCGGCTCGGCTGCTGCTGCCGGTGTTTCTTTCCCTGGCTCCAGTGTCGCGGCTGGCTTGGCCTCCTCGGCTTGAGCGGCTGCCTTGGCGTTTTGGAGTTCGAGATCGTCGAGATCGTCGGATACAATCACCGCCGGCTGTGGTGCCGGGGCTGGTGCTGCAGCCGGGTCTACGACTGTTTCGGGCGCAATAAGGTCCTGTCCGAGTAGATCGGCCATAGTCTTCATCTCCTGTCGCGTGATGGTGCGGAAACGCCCGTGAAGTCGGCGGCACTTCGATCCTGTATCGCCGGATCATGCGGAAGACGCCCGTTAAAGCCGGCGGCGCTCTTGCCTCGATACCGTCGAGGCGCGGTCGTCAGTGCGCGGTAGGCTGCTGCCCCTGCGCACGCTTGAAGGTTTGGCCTTCGGCCGGGTCGATCACGTCGACCATCAGCTTTTTCAAGGTCTGCCACGCGCTTTCGCAGCGCTGGCCCCACGATTCGCGGCCGGACAGCATGACGTCGGCGAAATCGAACTCCTCGCCCTCGCCAAACTGCCATTCGATGGTGAACTGCGGATCCCCGTCGGCGTCGACGAAGATGATGCACATGCGATGGTATTCCGCATGGATCAGAAGCACTGAGTTGCCCGGCACCGGATGCGTGAACACCATCACCCATGCGCCGTCATGGTGCAGTTCGCGATTGAGCAGGGAGAGCAGGTCACGGGCAAACATCATCTGGTCGGGCGCGAGCTCCGGCGAGCCGGGGTTGTGGTCGATGAAGTCGCCATTGTCGCGCTGGATGATGGCGTAGTGCCAGCCCTGCCCGCCTTCGAGCACGGCTTCGCGCTCGAAGCGCCGCAGCATGAACGGCGTGATCAGACGCTCGTCGGTAAGGCGGTGCATCACTTCTTGGCCTTGGCCTTCGGGTCGGTGTCGGCGATGGAAATGTCCACATCGACCGGCTTGTCATCATCCGGAAGACCGGTGACGGCTTCCTTCCACTCCGTGTCAATGTCGCCGCCGAGCGGATCGGCTGGCGCGGTTGGGGTCACGGGCTCTTCGACCTGATTTTCCGGGCCGGGTTCTACCGGCTCCTGAAATTCACCGTCTTCGACCGGGTGAACCTCTTCGAACACTGGCGGCAGGTCGTTCAGCCCTGTGATGTCAGCGACGTCCTTCTTGGCGTCATCCAGCGTCGCAGACAGGTTTTCGAGTTCCGGGCTGACGGGGGGCAGTTCGATCCGGTCAACCAGACTGCGGTGGGAAACGCCGATGACGTCACCTGTCTCGATATTGAGCGTGCGGCCGGGGCGGATGGTGTGCGTCCGGCCGTCATGCGTCGTGACGATGACGTCGCGCTCGGATTCGGGCTTCTCAAGATTGACGATCTGCACTTTGCGGGACATTGCGGTTTCCTCTCAGGGTTTAGCCGGCCGGCGGGGCGGCAGGCGGTGGCAGTGGTGGAGCACCGGGCGCCCCTGGGGGCGGCGCGCCTGGTGCACCGGGTGGTTGCATGCCTTGCAGGGCCTTGAACCGTTCGATCCATTCGGACTTGCGCGGCAGCGACGACATGTCGACGATCAGGTCGGCAAAGGCCGGAAGCGCCGGGCCGATCGCTGGGCCCATCTTTTCCAGCAGGGTCATCATCTCTTCGAACTGCGCATTGGCGAATGTCGCCGAAAGCGGCTGCTCGTCGACGATGGCGGAATATTTTCCCACCGTGATGTCGTTGAGGATGCGCTTGACGCCGCTGGCCGGGTCGGTCTGCATCTGGTTGATCAGCACCTGCGTGAACTTGCCGTCCTCGCCGAGCACCCTGTACATGCGCTTTTCGGTGTAGTGGTTCTGGAAGCATTCGAGATGCTTACCGCCCAGGATCGTCTTGGAGCGCGAGAAATTGTCCATGTAGAGCTGGATGGCGATGACCGCCTGGCGCTGCCTCGCCTCGATCGCCCTGCCCGACTGCACCCGGTCGAGCTCGCCAAGTGCGCTCTCGTTGATGCCGGAGATGGTGCGGATGTCGTCCTGCGCCTTCTGTTCCAGGCGCTCATGCGCCATGGCAGGCGCGGCCGGCGACATCTGCTTGGGCTCGTGCTCGCCCTTCCACTTCATCATGTAGCCTGGCGAGGCGCCGAAGTTCTTGAGCTTGCGCTCCTGCACCGGGTCGAGGCTCGACTCGTGATAGGACCAGCCGCCGTTCGAAAGCTTCGACGTCACCTCGACCTCGACCGAGCGGCGCTTGTTCTTCTCCTTCTGCGGGTCGATCAGATCCTCGACCGCGCCGCGCGTCATGCCGCGGCGGAAATACGGGAAGTAGCCGGCGATCGAATAGGTGTCGTAGGGCGACGGCTTGTCGTGCAGCAGCATGTCGCCGACCATCGTCGTGCACTGCAGCCTGGTGACCTGGCGGCGCTCGACGATCAGCGGATTGCCGACCGACTGGCCGTAATAGATGATCTTCTCGATCCGGTCCCGGCCCCAATCGAGCGGCAGCACCTTCTTGTCGCCGGTCTCGAGGTCGATGCAGACATTGCGCTGCTCGGTGACGCGGTGCTCTGACTGGATGATCTTGATCGTCTTGCGGTAGGTGTCGACGAAATCGCCCATGGTGCCGTAGAAACTATCCCACCATTCGTTGGCGTTCTCGTCGCGCTGGCCGAAGGTGCGAACCGGCGTCACCTCGTCGCCGACCATCATCGATGTGACCGGGGCTACCGGCGTGGCGCCCTGCGTGAAGGGACGCACCAGCCCTGCCACCGCCTTGCCGAACGTGCCTTCGATCTCGTCGATCGAGACCATCTTGGCGGTCTGTATGAAGGCGGCCGAATCGTTGAGGTCGTAGGTGTCGCAATCCGGGTCGATGTAGGTCGCGAACGGATCCTGCGCCGTGGTGCTGATCTCGCCGAGATCGTTCTTCTCGAAGTCCAGCACGGTCTTGTAGAAGCCGCGGCCGGCGACGATACCGTCGAGGAACACCTCGCCATCGACGAATTTTAGGCCGCAGCCGATGGCGACGCTCTTTTCCAGGCGGCTCAACACCTCGGCAATCTCGTCGCTCGAGCGCGAATCCGAGCCTGGCTTGTACTCGATGTCGGTCTTGTTGTTGGCTTGGTAGCCGAGAATGAGGCGGACCAGCGGCGCAATGACGTTGAAGGTCAGCGCCGGCCGCTTCTGCGCCGCCATGTCGGCCAGCGCCTTGGCTGTCCACTGGCGCCCCTCGAAGAAATCGACCGCCACCTTGGCGCCTTCGGCCCATTTGTTGTGAGCCCACGACGCGCGCTGATGCCGTTCGGCAAGGAGCATGACTTTCGTCTGGTCCTGCTCCGGCAGTTTGTTGGTCGGGGTTGGGCCGTATTTCATGCGAGCTATGCGGCTCCTACGCCTTGGAGATAAGCCAGATTTGCCGCGCGCAGCGCCGCCCATTCCACTGCTGTCAGACCGCTTGCGGCGAAAGCCACCGCGATCTGGCGGGCCGAGAAGCTGGCGCCACCGGTGCCCACGACAAACGTGCCATTGGAGAACCCGCCTGACGCGCGAACTTTGTTCGTCACGGTGGCGTTCTTGATGATGTCGAAATCGGTGCTGGCGCGCCGCGTCCAGCCGTACATGCCGAGCGAGTCCGCAACCGCTGTGCTGTCCGTTCCGGCCGCATTTGAGGAAACCACAAGCGAGCCGCCTGCATTCCTGCCGATCGCATAGGCGCTCACACTGGTGAGCGTTCCGATGTCGATGTACGCGCTATTCGAAGCGTCGGTGAGCGACCACACGCCCAAGGCACAACTATCCTGAGCCAACCCGGTGATCGCGTTCAGCGCCGTGCCTGACGTCAAATAGCTCGACGTGCCGTTGCCCTGGTAGCCGCGATCCGCAGTGAATGTCGGGGCGCTGACTTCCGAGAGATTGTAAGCGTCTTGCTTCCAATTGCGCTGCGCTGCCTGAGCATTGGCTGCGGCAAGGACATAATCGGCCTTGAGCTTGGTCCAGACCCCAGCCGCGATCAGTGCCTTGATTCGGTTGTTGATCAGCACCTTGCGAGCTTCGGTCGGCGGCGTGGTAAACCGGGCAAAGAGCGCCTGTGCCTCAGCGGTATAGTTCCGCCGCCTCACCAAGGGGCTGGCTATGAGGAGCCTCCGGAACGGGCGACGGGCAAAGATCATAGAGAGCGCGAGATGACCGTGAGCGTCCGGTCGGCGCCCTGGTTGACCGCAGAGCCGCCGGTCCCCGACCTGAACTTGATCGAGTTGAAGCCGGCAAAAACGCCCATGTCGAGATAGACATGGTGAGCCGCAACCACGGTCAGCGCATACTCTGTGCCGTCCGGCGCGTAGAGGTCGGCGAAGTTCTCGCCATCAACGCTGACGGAGAAGGTCATTGAGGCTGCGGTCCATGCCGCCGGCATAACGATGCCGACCAGATGCAGGCCGCCGAGGTCGACAGCCGCCGACAGCGACCCGCCGTTGGCGATCAGGGCTGTGGTCTTGGCGACCTCGAACGGCCGCCCTTCTGGGCGTATCATTGCGATCTCTCCTTACGAGAGGCGATAGACGACGAAGGTGTCGGCCGCCGAACGCCGTGCCCGGAAGGTGCCGGAACCGGAGATGATCGTGGCGTCGGTCAGCGCGCCGACAGTCGGGTTGCCAACGATCGTCACGCCGGTATTGACGGTGATCGTGGCATCGTCCGAGGCGCCGGTGCCGGTGTTGATCAGCGTGAAATCGAAGCTGTCGCCCGTGGCAATGCCGGGCAGTGCCGCCTCGATCAGCGCACCGGTGGGAAGCTGATGCACGGATGGGGCAGTCACGCCGGTCGTGGTGATGAGGCCGGCAATCAGTTCGGCAGCGGTGATCGCCGCAGTGACGGTCTTGGCGGCAGGGACGGCCTGGGCTTTGAGGAAGAAGGGGCTGGTGGTCACCAGCGTCCAATCGGTATTGGTCAGCCCGGTCGACATGTAGAAGTCCTGGCCGGCCGTATCGAAGTGCCACTTGCCGATGAAAGTCGGTGTCACCACGCCGACCGGCGACGCAGCGCTGGTCGAGTAGCTCATATTGTCCTTGATGTCCTTGCCATCGACGTGCCAGGCCGAGCCGAAGACGGCGTCGTAAGCAGATTCCGACATGGGCATTTGCGTATCTCCATGGGTTTTCGCGCCCTCGCGGGCAGGTTGCAGGTGTAAACTTTCTGTGATTTAACGGACCAAGACATCCACAAACATCTTGTGATTGGGGCTTTCATGGTTCGCTCATCTGGCGACGTCATCGATTTGGACGAAACACGCTTGGCCACATGGCTGGGCGATAAGATCGACAACTATCTGGCGTCACCGCCGGACATGGATTTCACCTTTGGCTATCTCGCGGGATTGGCGGATTGCTACGCCCACATTCGAGGTGATGACGCTCGTGTCCAAAGCGCGCTGGCCCTTGTCAGAGGTGGCAAATGAGGCGCGACGACGTTTTCGTTTATGCCGACCAGCCAAACAAGCGGCTCGTCTATGTTGGGCGCCCCGCCGACGAAGGCTATTGGGATGATCACTGGTCCGGCGACGAGGCCGCAAAAGCAGTTCGGCGCAAGGATCGTTTCGTCGTCAAAGAGACGGCGGCGAGATTGCCCAAGGGGTCGAAGGTTGTCGACGGCGGCTGCGGTCTGGCGCAGACTGTGTTCGGCCTTCACCACTCAGGTTTTGACGCCTATGGCATCGATTACGCCCCGAAAACCGTGGATCTCGTGCGGCGCGTGGCTCCTGAACTGAAAATATCACTCGGCGACGTTCGCGATCTGCGGCAATTCGCCGATGAATATTTTGACGGCTTTTGGTCGCTTGGCGTCATTGAGCACTTTTACGACGGCTATGACCAAATTGTATCCGAGATGTACCGCCTCATCTGCCCCGGCGGCTACGCCTTCGTCACCGTCCCGTCGATGTCGCCGCTGCGCCGCTTGAAGGCGAAGCTTGGTTTCTATCCATCTATCGTCGGCCGCGATACCGCCGGTTTCTACCAGTTCATCCTGTCGCCGAGGTCCATCGTCCAGGAGTTCGAAGAGCACGGCTTCCGATTTGTCTCATCCAAGCCGCGCGGCGGCTTCAAGGGCCTGAAGGATGAGGCCGGGTTCCTCCGCGCGCCCTTGCAGACGTTTTACGAGATGAAGCACCCTGTCGCCCGCATTATCAGGACGGGGTTGGACATACTGATCAGCCCATTCAGCTTCCACACCCGGCTTTATGTGTTCCAGAAGCCTAGAATTCGATGAAATCGACGGTGAAACCAAGGCCGGAGATCGCCACGCCGGTCCCGCCCACATTCGATGTCAGTTGCAGTATGTCGCCGGGTTCCATGTAGGCGCCGGCAGGACTGGCGGTCACGCCGCCGTCGCGATAGACCGAAGCGGTGAAGCCGGTTGTCGTGGTGTCGATCGTAGACACTGTAGTCGGGACGCCCGCCCGATAGCGCCGCAGCAGAAGGCTCCGATAGTTTGTCGGGTCCGCCACGACGGCCGCGGTTGTCTGGTAGCTCACACGAGTGATCAGGGTCCGGCGCCGGGCGACGAAGACGCTCTTGTTCACCACGCCAGTCGCAGCCAGGTCGCCTACTTCTGGCGCGATGCTCTCACCATAGATATATTTCTGAACATCGCCGTTGAAGGCCACTGTACCGCGAACCCGGTTGTTCTTGCCCCAGCGCACAGAGTAGGGCGTGAGCATGTACTCCCAGCGAACAGCGCCGTTGATCGGGCGCCAGACTGCCGTCCCGTCCGCAATGCGCAAATCGGTGCCGGTTGGCCCGACCGTTGCCGCCGACGTGCCGGCCGTCATGCAGATGAAATAGGCCGCGCCATTCTTCACGACATTATCGACGACGTAGGCAGTGCTACCGGCCCATGTCGCAGCCAGAGCGGACCCGTCATCAAGTTCGTTGAGTCCCGTCGTGGTCGGGCCGGTCGCAGCGGCCGAATATCCCTCTGCGACCGCCTTATAGAAGTTGCCGCCGTTGGTTCGAATGGCGTTCTTCTTGTAGAACGTATTGGCAGCCCACGCCGCGATAGTCGTGCTGTCACCGGTGAGCGTGACGGTGCCTTCGATATCGCAATCATCCACGACGGCTCGGCAGGCGCGCGTTTCCATGCCGGTGATCGTGAGGTCGCTGTCGGTGCCGCCGAGCGTGTTGTTGCCCTTGGTCATCAGGCCCTTGACGACAGCGCGCGAAGCCGCCGAGATTTTGACGCCACCGCGTTGCGCGCCCTCGACCCGCATTCCATCGATCTGGGCATCAAGATCAGAATATGCGATCTGGTCTGCCGTAGCCGCCGATGACCGCATATCCACAGCGGCATAGGTAGCCGACGACAGCCCACCGCGAAGCGTGACGTTCTTAAGTACAAGGCCCGTCGCTTCTAGAACCTGAATAAATCCAGCGTCGTCGAGGTAAATGTTATCAAGCGTTATGTCTTGGACTGGAGCGGCGCCGGCATGATTGCCAGCTGCCCAATCCCAACCGATGAAGAACGACGGGCTGTTGACCGCATCGCCGATCTGATAGCCGGTGATGTTGCTCAGGATGATGCGCTTGCCGACCTGGAAATTCCTGACCGGCGCGTTCACGACGTATTCCGCGTAGGTCTCGGGCGTCGTCGTCTTGTAGTTTACGAGGGCAATCGTTCCGGTAAAATAGCAGCAGAAGTCACCGATCGAAGCATCGATCTGATCGTTGATGTCGATGCACTGCTTGGTTCTGTCTGTGCCCTCGAAGATGCCGCTGCGGATGACAACCCGCTTCGACGGGCCGTCGAGATCGATCGCTTCGGAAAAGTCCTTGAAGATGAAGTTGGTCATAACGAAATTTTCGCAAAAGCGAACGTTGTAACCGCCCGTCATCTTGTCGTGGCGATGGCCGGTGACCTGAATATTTTTGCTGTTGTCCAGATGCGCGAAGTATCCGCGACGGGTCCCCGTCGAGTGTCCTATCGTATAGGTAAAGCGCAGGCCATCGACGCCGACAATATAAAATCCGCGCTGGTTGGAGTTAACCGCATCGGTGTTGTTGTTGCTGTCGAACGATATGCCGACGAAATTGATGTCCTTGATTGTGCCGACCGTCATGTTCTTGTCGGTGGCAAACATCGGCTGCACATCGCCAGATACCAAGCCTACCGTATGGCTGACTTGGCGCAGTACTGCACCCATGCCGGAGAACGTGACGTTGCTGTGCTGAACCGCGATCGAGCGGAACACCAGGTTCCCGGTCAGGTTCCGCATATAGTATGGCGACACGTTTCCGGCCGTCAGCTTGTAGTTGCCGGCGGGGAACTTGACATCTGCCGGGCCGCCAAGCGCTTCCGCTTGCTGAACAAACGACGTGTTGTTGGTGCCGGTAGGCGCCACGTCGTCATGCACAGCGCCAAGGCTGGTCACCAGACGCCCGAGGTCCGTGAGTTCCTGCAGGTTGGTGCGAACGGTGCCGCCGATTGAGCGCCAGTCGACCGCACCGCCGTCCGTCGCCCAATCGGCTGTCGTCAGTCCCTTTGACGTGTAGAAAATCTTCGCGACCGTATCGAATGCAACCTGCCCGACGAACTCAGGAACGACGAGATTGATTGGCGAGGCGGCCAGTTCGACATAGGCAAAACGCTTCCTGATCTCGGTGCCACCGACGTGCCAACCGTTGCCGAAAATCTCGTCATAGCTCTTTGGTGAAATCGCCATTTAGGCTTGGTCTTCTCCTGGTTTCTAGGCTGTTTCCCAGCCGCCGCCGGCCATCTCGCCCTCGATGTCCTGCATCCACTTGGGCAGTTCGGTCTCTTCGTCTGGCATCGGGAAGGCGATAGGCATGTCTTCGTCGAGGATCCGCGCCATGCAGTCGAGCATGTCGTCATGGGCGCTGACCGGGAATGCGGTGTATTCTTCCTGGACGAAGGCGCGGACCAGATTGACCGCCTTGCCCTCATAGTCGGTCTTGACCAGGCTTTCGGGCAGATAGACCTGACCGCTCTCGAACTTCGGCACCAAGCGCTTGATGCGGTCTTCCTTGGCCATCGAGCCGCCGAGCGCGATGATCTCGAAGCGGTAGTTCTCGTCGTCCATCTTGGTCTTGTGGTGCTCGATGTCGGCCTGCAGGCCGTATTCTTCGTAGCCGACGACCCGCGGCTTCCACTGGCGATGCAGGCGGAAGAGCGTCTTTTGCCGCTCCGTCAGGTTGAGCCGGTCGCGGACCATGTCGAGGACGTAGTAGTTGCCGTCGCCGCCGACGCCGATCACCATCATCGTGGTGTAGTCGCTGGACTTCTTCTTCTTCGAAGCCGGGTCGACCAGGAGGTAGACGTTGAGGTTGTGCGCCCGCGTCGCCGGCCAGTATTTGAGCCATTCCTCCTTGAACCCCTGCTGCCGATCGGCGACGGGATTGAGGAGCATCTGCGCGCCGAAGGTGTATGGACCTTGCAGGCGGCGCTTGTCGGCCAGCGCAGTCGACGACAGCAGCACAGCCTTGGAAAAATCCTCGGAGCCGTCCGACGTGCACGGATGGGTGCGGGCTGGTATGCCGCGCTCGACCATCACCGAGTAGGTGTCGAACAGATGGTAGCGGGTGCCGATGGTGCGGACCCAGCCGCCATCGGTGCCAAGGTTATCCGAGAGTTCCCACGCCGCGGTCGTCTTCAGGATCATCTCGGGCGTGCCGACCGATTCCCTCGTCACCACGTCGTCGTACACCCGGATGAAATAGTGCTTGCCGGTGGGCTGGCCGTCGACCAGGCCGTGTGCCTCGACGGTTGCTTCCTTCGGGTTGGTCTTGCGCCGGAAGATCAGGCCATCGTCTTCCGACCACTTTGGCGCGTCGTATTGCGGGTTGGGCCACAGCACGTCGGGGAACAGTGCCTTGAGCTCTTCGTTCTGCTCGACCTCGAACTTGATCTGGCGCAGGAAGGCTTTCGCCGTCGGCCGGTTGAACGACAGGATGCCGACCGTCACCTCGCGCCCGCCGTAGCGCGCCTCCGGATCGTCGCCATGGCTGGCAAGGATATCCTGCAGCGACAGGCCGAAGGTGATCAGCGTCGACTTGTAGTGCTCGCGTGCCCACAGATCGAGGTTGCCGTTCGGGCTGCGCTCGACGTCGCGGCAGCGATCGAACAACCAGTCGCGGTTGATGTCCTTGCGCTTGCAGCCGACGGTCAGCAGATAGAACAGGTCGTTCCGGCACAGCCAGCGCTTGGCCTGCGTCAGGTGAAACTCGGACTTGCGTGCTGCGGCCTCGAGAAAGCGGCCGTAGAACTCAATTGACCCGAGGCGTGTCGTCGGTAGCCGCTCGCGGGAGAGCATCTCCGAAGATCTCCGTCAATTCGGTGCGAACCTGTGTGATCTGCACATCGATATGATTGATCGTGACATTGACGGCGGGAGGAACCTTGCCGTCGCCGTCGAACAGCCCGAGGTGCTTGCCCATATCGACCAGCGCCGCGCGCTTATCGTGAAGCTTGATCTTGAGCCCGCCCTTTTCGGTCTGGCTGATCTCCGAAATGCAACTGGCCGCCTCGTCCGACAGATCGTCACTGTTGATCAACGCAACCTCATTCGTGATGGCGAGCCGCTGCTCGCCTGTCTCTTCATCCTCGACCATCGCCGTGACCTGCGAGCGCCAGTGCACCACGTTGCGGATGTCGGAAAAGCCGATCTTCGCCAGTTCTGTCAGCACGCGCTCGGCCGTAACGCCGGTGACCGCCGACCGTTTCTGCTGCGCTTCTGCGAGCGCGGCACCTACGTCAACATTGGTCAACAGACGCTGGCCCTGCGATTTTGCCGTCTTCGCGCTGTAGCCTGCCCGCATCGCGGCCTGCGTCGCATTGAGATCGATCAGGTATTCTTCGACGAATCGTGCCTGCTTTGGTGTGAGGTCAGGCATGGAGACCATCGAACAAAGCGGGATATTTCGAGATGATGAACCTGATGGTGTGAAGCGTGTCGTCACTCGGATCATCGATGAGCGCTTGCCGGCATTTGGCCACAAGGCGAGCGTCCAGCGTGTCTTGCAGATCACGGTCGAAGGCGCGAGCGAATTCGGGGCCGCGCAGTTTTTCCTGTTCCATACGAGCGCGAATCGCGTCGCCTGCTGCTGTGTTGCCGATGCGGTCGCAACTGTAGAGGACACGGCGATACGTGCGGAGCAGGCCGGTTGGCGTTTCTGACCGCTTTACGCGAGTGGTTCCGCCCGGCTCGATGTTGAGAAGATCAGCGCCGGCCGCCCGATAAAATGCGATCCAGTGCCGCTCCCGCTTTTCCCAGTCATCGGTCCACTCGATAATGTCCATGACAGGGCGGTGTCCGGCCGAGCGCAATTCCATCACCCAACGGCTGACCGGATAGATTGCACGCTTGCCGGGGAACGTATGGCCTTCGAGCCGCTTGGCAGGGCTGATAGTCTTGCCGACGTAGCGAACTGCGCCGTCTTGATCCTTGAGCACATAGATCGCGGTCAGGCCCGCCTTGTGACCCTTGGTGAACCTGCCCTTGTTGTCGTGGTTGGACACGGGAGCGTCAGGCCACTATGGAGGCTGGGCCGGCGACGGCGCCAAGCATGTGGCTGGCGGTCTGGCGATCCGTATCCTCGAGCACGCCGCAATCGCAATCGGACCGAACGGGAGCGACCGCCTTGAGGTACGTGCAATCTGGATGGTGGTGCAGCGGGGCGGACCGCACACCGCGCGGCGGCTCCGGTGGCAGATCGAACCGCGACACGGTGCGGCCCGCTTCGTTCATGACGTAGACGGTGCCGCCCCATAGGCCAGCGATGAACGTGTCGCCGACGCGAATTTCGAGGGCGCCGAGATTGCCAGCGACCGGGTGATGCGTGATGCGCTCGCCCTGGTACAGGTGCTCGATCGGCGGGATGACGGAATGGTCGATGTGCTTGACGGTGAACATTGGTGCGGTCTCCTGCGTGCTGCTGCGAAAATACCGCCGGCTTGTTGAAGGCCGGCGGCTGGGGTCAAAACTCTCTACGGGTCAGCCTGCCGCGATGTGCGGATCGATATGGCTGAACGTGTCGGCGGCGGTGCGGAACGGTGCCAGCGGACGATTGGCGCGGATAAAGCCGGCCTTGTGGGCGTCGATCGGTTGTCGGAGATCGGCGCGTTTGGCGGTGGGCGCAACCTCATCGAAGACGAAGACGGGCATACTGGCCAAGTCGGGCGCCTGCCATGATGCGACGGTGACGCCGGCGCCATAGTCGAGGCTCGGCGACGGTGCGGCGAAGAACATCAGCGCGGCGGCAACGGCCAGACACGCGAACGGCATGAGCATGCGGGATATTCGCATAGCGGTCTCCATGGGGTTTGAGGCTTTCCGCATGTACGGCCCGCATGCGGTCGGTGCCGGGACCGGACGTTAGAAGCCTTGGCTTCCATTGTCCGCCCGGCTCCCTTTCGGGAGATGGTTGCGGGGGCAGGATTCGAACCTGCGGCCTTTAGGTTATGAGCCTAACGAGCTACCGGGCTGCTCCACCCCGACTTATGGAATTGCTACGCTGCCACCGGGAGAGCGTGCTCAATCCCGATGGGGACAAATGCTAGTCGCTCGGCCCCGAAGGGCTGCGGTCTGGTCAGCAAGTCATCCCGATCGGAGAGTTAAACTGATTTGCATTGTGCTGCAAGGGGTTGGCTATTCGATGAGAGTGTAGCCATCCTCGAACTCTTTCGACGGGGACCACGACGCATAGCCGCCGTCGTAGAGGACGAAGTATCCCTTATCGTCGTCGGTGCCGGCGTAGCGCTTGTGCCAATGCTTGGGGACCGACAATGGCCGACAATTGTCACCGACAGGAATGATCTTGGTGACGACGCCGGCCTCCGAGATGATCACACTGGCGATCTTGAAGGCGCTCACCTGCTTGTGGCACTGGTAGCGAGGCATTTCGGCTGAGGTTGGCATTTCTGCCGGAAGGCCATCAACCATGTGCCGCACCATCGCCGTGGCCTGCGTCGCATCGAACAGATTGGTCCCGACTGGCTCATGCTTCCTCGGGAACGCGGTGTGCTCGTTGAAGGTCTTCTCGAAACTGATGCCCCCATCTGGGTTGAATTCTTCCGGCAAGCGCCATGTGAGGAAGCGGGAAACCATGTGCTTGATTTGGTCTTCGGTCATCTAGCTAGTCCTTCTGGTGTTGCCATTCGTTTTGGCTGCTACGCATTCCCAGGCTTGGTGATCTGCCATTCGCCGTTCGGCAGGAGCGTGTGCCGCTCACACCAGATGCAGCCGGCCTTTGCTGCCTCTTCCGCCGCGTCGCCTTCCTTGTCGCAGCGCGGCGGACCTTGGCAGACTATGACTTGCGGCAGGTCGTCCTGATCGTCGTTCATGCCGCATCGAGGGGTTGCACAGATGGCTCAAAATCGCCGCACCAGTCGTTTGGCTGCGTCGTCGGCCATTGGGCGCGTCCCTCTGTGCTCACCCCCGGCGCATGCCTGAGACAGTCGCTTGGCCATGCACCAGTTTTCCAGAAGCGGCAGGACTTGCAGGTAGGTTCCGGCTCGACCTTTGACGGCTCGGGCATGGGTACTTCGCATTTGACCCACAAGGCTTTGCCGCCAGCGTCGATCTCTCCTTCAAGGCTAAGCCGGTCCTGCGAGACGCTGAACCATGGGCTGTCGCTCGGCGTGTAGAAGTAGCGCGGGGTCTGGTCGATGCCCTTCCATTCGGTGTCGAGTTTGGTGATCGTCTTGCCCGTGAAGACGACACCGTACTCGTTGGTGAAGGTAACCTTGTCCCCGGTCTTGAACTTTGGGGCGGTCATGATGCGCATCACGCCGCCTCGATGAACGCTTCCTCGATCCGCGTCACCGTATCGGACCCAAACATGCGGGCGATGATGACGCGGACAGAGCCGGGACGGGTCTTGCCGTCCTTGAACGTAGCGATGGCGCCGGCAAGCGGACCGTCGATGATCAGGATCCGGTCGCCGGCGATATAGCCGTCACCGCCGCGGCGCTTGCCCTGGTCGAATGCTCCCGCCTCGCATTTCTCGCGCAGCTGCTTGATCGCCATGTCGTCGACAAAGACCGGGCGCGGCGCGTTGAGCGGCTTGACGATCGCATCGAAGTGGCGGCAGCGCCTTCTGTCGTGCAATTTGGTGAAGTCGTCGCCGGCCAGCCGGCCGAACAGATAGCCAGGCAGCAGCGGCAGCACGATCTCCCGGCGCCGGCCCTTGGTGTGGCGCACCAGCGTCCAGCGCGCATAGGTCGGGAGGAAGTGCTCGATGCCCAGCGCCTTCATCTCCTCGGCGCAGTTGAACTCGCCACGGAACGTCGGCTTGATCACGTACCAGTGTGGAATCTTCATGAATTTTTCCTCGTTGTTCATGCTGCTGCCTGTGTCTTTGGGTCGGGCCAGCGGGTCTTGGTGCGATAGAGCGGCTTTTCCTTGCGCACGATCGACTGGACGCCGCTCTCACCGAACCTGGACCGGATCGATCCGAGCCATGACGACCATTCCGGCCGGTCCGGGGTGATGAGGAAATCGCCGTCGGTGTCGAACTGCGGGCCGCCGTCGAGTTCGGCAAAGATGCGCTCGCTCAGATATGTGACCAGGCGCGGCGGCTTCTTGCGGCACGCCATGAGCTTGCGGTAGGTCCCGGCCTGGGCGATCGCCGCGGCTCGCGCTTCTTCCGAAAGGTTGCGGAAGATGCCGGCGCAGTGGTGACGGTTGTCTGGACGAAGCAGGATAGGCCATTCATCCCAAAATATAGAAAAATCCCCCTCCCATTTCGTGACCGGCGCGGCCTCTGTGATTGGAGGAGGAGGTTCTTCTGATGGTTCTTTCTGATGGTTAATAGGGGCGCCACCAGTGGCACCCTCCCCCGCGCCATCAGTGACACCCTCGAGGGCGCCATCCGAAGCGTTTTCATCGTCACGGGAAGGGATGTCAGAATGACACCCTACCCCCAACATCTTGTGGTTGGCCGTCAGCGCCCCGCGCTCGACAGGATCAGAGATGATCCGGTACACGTTGGCGCCCTGGCGTCCGCTTTCGGCGAAGTCGGCGCGCGCCTCAATGAAGCCAGCATCGATCAAGAGGGCGATGTTCCGCTGCACGGTCCGGCGGGTCATTGAAGCCTCGCGCTCAACCGTAGCGATGCTCGGCCAGCACTCGCCTGTTTTGTGGTTCGCGTGGTTGCAGAGTGAGATGAGCACGAGTTTCATGCCCGCGCTCGGGATGTCCTGCTCCAATGCCCATGCGACGGCCTGGATGCTCATGCCACCTTCCCTGCCGCTTCTGCTTCGACCTTGACCGCAACGCGATAATCTTCCTCGATCGTGCGGAGGATGATGACCTCAGTGCGCTTGGCCGCGATCTCGTGATCTGGACGCGCGTTGCGGCCGGTCGAGAACTTCTCGAGCCAGTCGTTTTTCGCGACAATCATCTGGCGGACGCAGTGAAGCTTGGTCGCGTAGGTGATGGGCTCGCTCATGCGGCTTCCGCCCCGCAGTGAAGGCCGCACTCGACGTCATATTCTTCATCGTCCCCGGTCATCCCGGGCATGAATGGCTGTGTGAGCACTTCCTGCTCGATATCGGCGAATGTACGGTCACGATTAAACTGGCCGCCCCTACCCTGTGCCGAGACGGACGCGAGGTCTTCTTGGCGCTTCCACCAGTCGACCATTCCGGGATTAGCTCGAATGAGCTCCTTGAGTTTGCTCCTGCTCTTCAGGAAACACAGATCGCAATTTCCTTCGTGGGATTGAAGCTGGAGATCGAACTCCTGAGCATCCCAGAACGCCTTGATGTCACGGACGGCAACCTTCGCCTTCGAAAGAGGCATGACCGCCGTGTAGCGCTCCTTACCGGCATCGTTCCGAGCGAGCTGCTTAAGAACGCGATGGCCCTCATCGTACCGAAGACCGACAGCATTCACCCACCGATCATAGCCGAGGGACCGCATAAACTTGGTCATGGTGTGAACCTTGAGCTTAGCGGTGCAAAAGCGGCTCACGCCATTGGGTACGATTCCGTATTTCCTGATGACGCCGGCGAACGGTTCTCCCGATCGGCTTGCAGAATTAAAGCCCACCCGCTGAAAACCGATGTTGGTATCCGTCCACTCCAACCAGTGCACGGGGACATTCCACCTGCTCTCGCACTCGTGGACGAACCGAAGCGTCTCCTCGCGCTCCTTGCCCGTGTTGGCGAAGGCGACAATCACATCGTCGGGCAGCTTGCCGTCATAGGCCCGCAGGATCTCATGCAACATGAAGGCGCTGGTGCGCCCGCCAGAGAACGAAATCAGCGCCGGGCCGGTGATCAGGTAAGGATTCACCTGTCTCATGCCGCCTCCGCTTGTCGGGCTTGCCGCGCCTTGTGCGCCCGGCAGTAGCTCTCAAGGGCGTCGACGAGCGCGCCGCAGCAAAGCGATTCCTTAGTCGCAGGCGCGTCCAGGCTCATGTCGATCGGCCAGCGGCAGCGATCAAACAGGCAGTCGATGAAGCGCATTCCTACCGACGGCGCGGCCACGCTGGACACGTGGCGCCGCGGCGATGGTATCCGGTGGCGGAATGCCTCGCCCTCGCGGTCCTGGTCGCCTATGGAGCGCAGGAAGAGGTTTGCCGGCAGTGTGTAGGGTGCCGGGGCGCGTGGAAGGCGTGGAGCGGAGCCTGCCTTTCTCGGCCGGCCGCCGTTCCTGCCACCTTTCGGACCGGCAAAGCCGATCTTGTTCAGCGTCTTGTTGCGGCTGACGATGCCGATGATGGCGTTACGCGTGACATCCCTGCCGCTTGAGGCGCTGAACTCTGCGGCGATCTTCAAAGCCGACAGACCTTCCTTCAACCATTGCTCGATGGTGACGATCTCAGCGTCGGTGTAGCCTCTCTTGCCGGTGCTCATGCTGCATCTCCCCCGAAGAGTTCTGATTGTCGGGCGTCCTTGCGGTCGAGCATCCGCAACACGGTCTCGCCATGCCACGCCTTGTCCCAGACGAACCAAGCATTGAGCATCGGCGGGGCGCCCATTCCGGTGAAGTCGATTCGCCAACGCATGAGATAGACCCGAGCAGGGGGCGTTCTTGCCCACAGGGAAGCCCGCCCAGCGGCTCCAGGCCAGTTGTAGGGAAGCAGGAGAGCCATGTATTCAATGCCAAGCACGTCGAGCGCGTGAGACGGCCAAGCACCATTGCCATTGCACTCGGCGAATGGCGGGTTGGTGATGATAGCTTTTGACGGCGCTTCCCGGAAATCGTAGTATGACCGGATCGTTGCGCCACTGCCTCTATCAACCAGATCCGATGCGACGACCGAGAAACCGAAGTCCTTTAGTTCGCGGACCATCGCCCCATCGCCTGCTGCCGGCTCCCAGATTTCTTGGAAGTCGCGCAGCCTGCTCATCTCAGCCGACAGAAGCGCGCGGGTTGGCTCTGGAGGCGTCGGGTAGAAATCGTCCACTTCACGCTCCAAGCCGTCGACGCGCTCATAGCTGCCGTCCAGATTCCGCTGAACGACCGGCTTCGACTTCTTGCCGGTGGCGCGAAACAGGCCGCGCGCTGAGGGTGCAACTTGGCTCATGCGCGCACCGTCCGCCGCCGAGCCGGCGCGCCGAGCACGACGCGCAGCCGAGCCAGCGCACCTTGTTCGATCTGGCGCACTCGCTCCTTGGAGATGCCAAGCAAGGCGCCGAGTGTGTCCAGCGTCGACGCTTCTTCGGCCAGCCAGCGGGCTTCGATGATCGTCTTCTCGCGCTGACTGAGGATCTTTAGCGCGCTGCCGAGTATGGCCGACAGGCGCGGTCCGTCGATGGAAGCTTCGGCGATCGCGTCGGGCAGTGGATCGGGCGACGGCATGATTTCGGCAAGGGTCTGGCCGCCTTCGGTGCGCGTCGCGTCGACTGATGTCTCATTGACGAAGCGATGGCCTCGGAAGAACTGCGCCTTGGTCTTGTTGGTGATAGGCGGCTTGACCACCGTCGCGCCGATTATCACGGCTTCGGTGATCTCGTGCCGGACCCACCATTGCGCATAGGTGGAAAAGCGCAGGCCGCGTTCTGGCTGGAACTTCTTGGCCGCGATCATCAGGCCGATGTTGCCTTCCTGGATCAGGTCCTCGGCTGGAACGGGAGAGCGGGAGAATTTGCGGGCGGCGGCAACGACAAGCGGCCGGTGCGCCTCGACGATCTCGTGCAGCGCCGCCTCGTCGCGATGATCGCGCCAGCGGATGGCGAGCGACTGTTCCTGCTCACGGGTGAGGAAGGGCTTCTTGGCCATCAAAAACCCCGATCCGGCGTATACAGACAGATCGACTTCGGCGCCTTCGGATCGCCGCCCTTCGTGCACTGATGGTAGAACTCGTCCTTGGACTGTTTCAGGCGCTTGTCGCCGTAGGGGATGACCTCGCCAGTCAGTTTGATCACGTAGCCTTGCGGCGTTTCGCTGACGGCGCCTTCGCTGATCTGGCGGCAATCAGTGAAGGAGCAACATTCCCAGCCGTATTGCCAGCCGAGCGGCATGGCTGCCGTTGGCGTGGCCTCATGCGGCGCTGCCGGGAACGTCCCGAAAGCGAGCATGGCCGCCAACCCGCACAGCCACAGAACGAGACCGAGTGTCGCCGCTGTGACGGCGCGATTCGAAATCATGCGCATCTTCGTCCCCGTATCCCTCGACGAAGCGCCGTGCTTCGTCGTCGATTTCCTCGCCCGTCATGGTCAGGCGGGCGAGGATGTCTGCGACCGACCGGATCACGCCCTCGCTAGCCTGCCAAGCGCGAAGACCCGGTCTAAGGACAGACCACGGGTGTAGCGATTGTGCAGGGTTCGGTAGTTGATCCGCAGTCGGTCAGCCCACTCAGCGAGCGTGTGCGTTTTACCCTCGTAGGTGACGACGATGTTGCGGCAGGTATTGTTGGCTTGCCGCTTCTTGACCGCCCACACGCAGTTGCCGGGCTCGTAGTCACCATCGTTTTCGAGGCGCTCAATAGTGTGCCCGATGGATGGGCGTGGCCCCATGTCAGTGTAGAAATTCACGAAGCTATTGGCCCAGCGTGAGCATACGGAGATACCCCTCCCGCCGTAGCGGTCGTAGTTGGGGGTTTTCGGATTAGAGCAGCGCTGACGCATACCGGCCCAAGTGAAATACTCTGGCGATCCGGTCTTGCCATGTTTGAAGTTACGCACCGTTGCTTTCCTTCATCTTTGTAGCGCGGCCCGCTCTTTGGTCAGGCGGTCCATCTCGCTCTCGATCTCGACCATGCGTTCGGTCTCGACGGATCGCTCGATCCAATCAGATGGTCGTCGCACCGCCGCCTTGAACAGCGATGGCCCGAAGACACACAGCAGCAGAGAGAAATGCTCGGCCGACGGTCTGGATCTGCGTTCCAGCCAGTTTTGTACGGTTGCCGAGCTGATCCCGGTGGCGGCCTCGACGTGGTAGCCGGTCGAGGTCGGAAACTTGTACCGCAACCAGCCGATAAGGCCGGCCAGGTCGAACATCTCTGCGGATTGATTCCGGCAAAGTTGCGGATCGGAATTGGTAGATTTGAACACGTTGGCGCTCCACGATTGATCTCGTGGATCCTGGGCGTTCGATATCACCCGAAGCGAAAACAGCGGCGGGTTCTGGTTGGCAGCAACGCGGGAAACACGAGACTGCCATGCACGTTCGGCATGCATGGGAATGGCCTCCAAGGACGGGAACAACAGTTGGATGGCGATGGAGAGGTTTGGTGATATCGCGGCGCGCATCGTGGGAAGGTGCGCACCGCAGGGCGACAACAGAGACTTCAACCGGGCGTCGTCCCCGAAACCGGTTGAAGGAAGATGCGGGAACGCCGGCGTGACAGGGGTATGTCAGTGTCGCGGCGTTCCCGCGGACTCCTGCCGTCGCGGGCGTGTGGGCGGGGGTGTTCGACGACAGGAATAGGGTCACGACTGAGCCTCATGGGCGGTCGTGCATCTGTGGCAATGCACCTTGCCGTAGCCGGCACACTCTGAAGGGTTGAGGCAATGCGGACGGAGCGCTGCGATCGACTTCGCCAATCCAGTCTTCAAGAAGGCCGGAACCTCCGCATCGGAATTGGTGACGGCTTGCCCCGAATTGGCGTCTGTCATTACCGCTTGCGCGGCCCGATCTGGCGAGGCGGAAACCTCGTCCATTTTTGCACCGCCGGCTTCGGGGCTTGGTATGCTTGGGTCGCCGTCAGAACCCACTGGGAGTCGCGGATCGGGAGCAATTTCGGAATTGGTGGGGAGGTCGACCGAAGCCGCCTCCCCTTCGCTGCGGCCCTCACGATCCGCAAGCGTCCCGGTATCGGTCCCGACAAGGGAGGCTTCGGCTTGCGGACCTGCCTCCGGGGATGCCTCATCGTTGATCGAGGGCCTCTCTTGGATTTCGGAATTGGTTGCGTGTCTCTCCACGCTGTCACCGCCTGCGTCTTCCATTCCGTGCGGTTCGGAGGAGGTTGCTACGCTCAACCTTCCGGACGCCATCGCTGGCGAATTGGGTGCCTGTCTCTCCAGGCTGTCACCGCTGGTCTCGCTCTCGGTTCCCGTCCGGTTCTCTCCGCATTTGATTCCGCTGCAGGCACCGGCAACCCCGCCCAGAAGTTCGTTTGCCGCTTCCGGCGAATTGATTGCGTCGGTACCGGCGCCGACGCTCGCCCTACTCGCCTCTCCCGTCATGGGGGCGCCCTCAATGGCGCTGGTCCCACCGTTGTCATCGGAGGCTTTCGCTTCGGGAATGGTAACCGTTGCCGGCTCGTCGAGGATTTCGCCGGTCGTTGGATCGTGCGGAACCTCGGCCTGGATGTTGGTGTGCGTCATCGTGATGTTGGCGCCGCCATCGGCGGGCTTGGCCTTCACGGCGCGGGGAAATTCGTGAATGTTTTCTCGTGCGCTATGCGCGGGTCGCGCGGGAGGCGGTTCGAGGGCAGTCCAGTACAGGTCGTAGATGGCTTCGGTTTCCATCAACTCGGCCTGGTCCTTCATCTTGTCGCGGAACACGGCGCGCATCGCCTTGGTGTCGAAGCCGGTGCCCTTGGCCTCGGCGAACATTTCCTTGAGGTCTTCGGAGATCGTCGACTTCTCTTCCTCGAGACGCTGCCAGCGCTCGAAGAATGCGCGCAACTGCCCGGCCGCGGCGGTCTGCGACGTGACGATCGTCTCTTCCTGGTCAACCGGCTCGGATTTGGATTTGCGGATCATGGCGCCATCCCCATCAGCGCGGCAGCAGTGAGCAGCCCGCTGCCCATCCCTGCGACCACGTTGAACACGACTGCCGGACCCTTCCGGGCAAGCCGCCAAGCGGCAAGGGCAACAGGCCGGCGATGAAGAGGGCGGCGGTCATGGCGTCTGGTCCTGCATTGAAGACGGGGTGAAAATGTCGGGGCGCAGGACGCGGCGAGGAATACCGGTGACCGCCTCAACTGTGCTGAGAAGTTCGACCGCGACCTTCGACGCGTCGTTCTCCCATCGCCACCACGTGAGCCGGTCGACACCGCAGGCCTTCGCCGCTGCCTTCTGTTTGAAGCCACTCACGGCTCGCCATCGCTTGAAAATATTGCTGCTCTCAGACAACTTCGTCGATGCAGGCACCGGGATGACGTTAGCCGCGATGAAAGCCAAAAGTGGCTCCGTAACCATGAACCATTCGCCACGTGTCCGGCATTCATGGAACTTGGCATGAACGTCCAACTCGTCAGCGACGGTGCCCGGCCAGTAGCCGAGAAGAATGCACGGGAACGGTGTATCGGAAGCGATCTTGTTCAGCCGCACATTTGGCTTTTTGGAATAGCCGAGCTTGATCCGGCCGCCGCTTTCGATGGCGTAGATGAAGCCGGTCATGCTGCCGACTCCTGCTCGGGATACAGATCAGGCCGAAGCACTGAACGGGAGACGCCAGACGCCTTCTCGATCGGAATAGCCATGTCCGGCGGGATCATTCCGCGTTGTTTCCACGTCGAGATGTGGGCACGGGTTTTGCCGATCTTTTCAGCAAGCTTGGTCACGCCGCCGACCATGTCGCAGGCCGCCGAGAGAGCCGCCCGCCTTTCGGCCTTGATCGCGTCGATTGAATTTTCGCTCATGCCCCATCATACAAATGTACACATCGCTGTCAATACCATTGTATGCAGATAATTCGATACATTCGTAGACATGGCAAATTTCGGTGATCGAGTAAGGGAAGAACGGGTTGCGCGGGGCTGGTCCCTCCAGGACCTGGCGGACCGCGTGAGCAAAGCTGCCGGGATCAATTGCCCGCGCGTCACGATTGACAAGATCGAAACCCGCAGCAGCAAAAAATCCGAATGGTCTTCAGCTATCGCTGCCGCCTTCAACGTCGATCACGACTGGCTTCTTACCGGCAAAGGTCAGAAGGAAATCGCCAAGACCAGCATCGACAAGCGGCTTCGCGGCTTCAGATCGGAAGTCGGCGAGCGCTTGCGGGACCAAATCAACGCACTCATCGATCTTGAGGAAAAGCGGTAACGGATTGTTACCTATATGCAACAATAGCGGAGGATAGTTTACACGATCTCAACTTGTGATTTGCATTTCAGATCGCCGCTCCCCGACTGTCGGAACCGTACAAGAACAAAAAATCCGGCGGAAACAACATGGGAATGTCTTCAGGCAAAGACTCAATTGATCCAGTTAAAAACAACCACTTAGAGCAAGACGAACTACCAGAACTGCACGAACTCCTTGGCATCAGGGCGATAGTTCACCCGGATGGCGACGAAGCGACGATTAGACTTCGAACTTCGCAAGGCCGCATCGATCTTTCCGTCTCCCTAGCCCAGGTCGGCGCCGCCGATGCGGAGATCAGAAGCGCGGCAAACCTTATGCACTACCGGCAATCCATGAAGAAGGATGCTGGGCTCCGGGTCTTTGATGACCTTATCAAGACAGCCGTCTGCCCGACCGACACCAGCGTGCTGATCGATGGCGAGACCGGCGACAGGGTGTTCATTCTGCATTTTGCCGATGATCGGCTACCGTTGGTGGTCAGACAAACCCCGGAGCAGATGGCGTCAATCCTCGAAGAGGTGAGCGATATCTGCAAACGCGCAGCGAACTGATTCCCCTCCATGTCCCGGCCTAACCAGCCGGGATTTTTTTGTGCCAGCTGTCTACATTTGTATAAATATTCGTTTGACGTGAGTACAATTGTATGCGACTTTCTCCCGATCGAAACCGGGAGAGCCCGATGCCTACCGACATCAAGAAATGCCCATTCGAACATCCGATCGCCGCCGGCTGCAAGGTCGAGGACATCAACAGCGGTGCCGCCGTTCGCTGCGAGGATTGCGGCGCTATCGGACCTGAAAAGCCGACCTACGCGGAAGCTGTCGCCTCATGGAATGCGCGGCGCAAGCCGAGCCGGGGGCACTGACGATGAACGCCACCACCGAAACCCGCCGCACCGACTGGATCCGCAACAAGTTCTCGCCCGAGCTGATCTATCGCATCTGGCAGCAGTTCGATGGCCGTCGTTGGTCTCAGCGCCACGAGTGGCTGAACATGGATGGCACGACGCGCATGGACGATTGGATCGATGGTGCTGCCGGCTGGTGCCTTGGCTCCATGCCTGCCTCCCAAGCCATCTGAACCCCTTCCAGACACTAGAGGAGCATCGGACATGAGTATCCAATACATTCGCGAAACCTACGGAGTTCCAGCCGTTCGCGGAGGCCGCGTTGAATACACTGGCGGCAAAGAGCCGAAGCTTGGGACCATCGTCGGCGCGGATGGCGCGCGTCTGTCGATAAGGCTCGACGGTGCCAAGCATGCCCTGCCGTACCATCCGACTTGGGAGCTTCGATACCTCGAAGGCCAAGGAGAAAAGGCGGATGTTGGCCGCTTAGTTCCAAAGCATGGGAGCGGCCCGTGACCGACCCCGCCAGCCCCCCCCCAATTCAAGCAGGAGACGGGCAGTGAGCGCCTATCAAAAAATCGTCAGCGACTACCTGACCGAAACGCCGATCACGGTTCGCCGCCGGCTGCTCGACGCCATCGACGTCTACAACAACGGCTATGACGATAACCGGGAAAGCGCCATTGAGGCGATGGCCGCCTGTCGCGCCGCTTACTGGACGACGTCGACATACAGCGCCGCGCGCACCGTCGACCTGCCGCTCACGCTCAATCGTGGCGTCAACATCCGCGACGCGCTCGAGCACACCTTTCCGGTTTGGTGCGCGGATCGTCGCCCGGCCGCGCTCGACACCATCGTTCCACTCAACCGCAAGGCGGCTGTGGCGCTGTCCGGTGCCTATGCATCGTACGGCATCTGGCGCGACGAGGAATTGCTCGAGATGCGCGCCCTGCGCGATTGCCGGAAGGCGGTGGTGCTATGAAGGCGCCGCGCACCTGCCGCTGCAAGGACTGGCCGTCTGGCGGCTTCCTCTCCGGCGATCTCGCCATGGCGGCCATCGTGCTGTGGTCGAGCGGGCAGTTCTGCACCGCCGACATAGCCAACCTTCTCACCGTCGGCGAGGACCAGGTCGACCGCACCGTTCGTGCGGCGCGCGATACCGCCCGCCAGACAGACATGAAGTGGCGCGCATGATGACGATCATCGAAGCCCTCGCCGAGCATTCCGAGTGGCACGGCGACGCCAGCCCGACGACCGGCGCCACCGGTAACTACAGCATCGACCTGCAGATCGCCGATGCCTTCCGCATGATGATCTACCTGGGCGACCACACGCGGCGCCTGCGCTGGATCGAGCGTGAGGTCAGCGACCCATGCGACCAGCATATCGGCTGCCCTTGCCGGGGCGCTCTGATCCTTTGGTGGATCGCGATTTTCGAAGACAGAACCATGAGGAAAGCAGCATGACCACGTCCTATGACTGGTGGCGCGAAGCGCTCGCCAACCCGCACGAAATCGGCCGCAAGCTCAAAATCCATGACGGCGAGCCGCAGCCGGGGTTCTATCGCAAGCGGGCGCACAAGGATGGCCCGTGGGTTCCGGTAGCGATCTGGCCTGCCAACGGAGGCTTGGTCGCTGTCGTCAGCAACCGCCGCGTCGAGGCCGATGGCGTCTGGACGTTCTGCTGTGGGCACCCGGTTTCGGAAGAAGTCTATCGCGCTGTCGCGGCCGGCGGCGCATGGCCAGACGATCCTCCGGCGATCGGCCACAACTCGATCAAGTCGGATGACCCGCACGAGGCGCTTTCGTTCGAGTTCCAGGCCGAGACCGAGCTCGCCACCACATTCCTGCGCAAGCCGATCCAGACAAAGGACGACGCCGACCGCGCCGCTGTCTGGTCTAAGCGGCTGGCCGGGATCGCCAAGCGCGCCACCGATCTGCACAAGGTCGAAAAGCAACCGCATCTCGATGCCGGCCGCATCGTCGACGACAAGTGGCGCGGCCTGAAAGAGGATGCCGACGCGCTGTCGAAGAAGCTCAAGCGTCACCTCGACGACTTTCTGCGCGAGCAGGATCGCATCGAGCAGGATCGCCAGCGCAAGGCGCGCGAGGAAGCCGACAAGGTTCGGCGCGAGGCCGAAGCCGCCGCGCACAAGGCGGCCGAAGCGGCAACCACGCCGGGCATCGCCGCGAATTTTGCCGAGGAGGCGGCGCGCGAAGCCGACCGGCTCGCCGAAAAGGCCGCCGATGCCCAGCGCGACACCGAGGCGCGCAATTCAGGAGCCGGGCGCACCGGTGCCAAGGTTTCGCTGCGCACCTTCGTCACGGCTGAGATCACCGACTACGACGCGCTGGTGATGGCGCTCAAGGATCGTCCAGAGGTCCGCGAGGTCATCCAGACGCTCGCCAACCGCGCGGCGAAGTCCGGCGTCCAGGTTCCCGGCATGAAGGCAGTCGAAGAGCGGCGGGCCGCGTGATGAACCTGCCCGGCTACGACGCTTGGAAGACGACGCCACCGGATTGGAACATGCCCTATTGGCTTGAGCCGGAGGCCGACGAGCTCGCCCGCATGTACCGGAACTACGAGTTAACGCCGTTCTTCGACGGCGACGAGAGCCGGTACGAGTGGCTTTGCGAGGAGCGCGACGCCCTTGCTTGCATCGACGCCCACGTGCGCGAACCCGATGAGGAAGATTTTGAGGAGGCCGCGTGATGGACGCTCAACAATTCCACGAGATGTTCTCGATCCTTCACAACATAGACCTCTTTGCGCTGGAACAGGCCGGCGTCATCACTCCCGGCGCCAAGGGCGGCTCCGATTGGAGGCGGTTCAACAACGACCTGACCACCTTCGTGTTGAAACTGCCGGACGACAGGCGCCGCAAGCTTTGGGCGCTGGTCGAGCAGCGTCAGGGGAAAGCAGCGTGATGGGTGTGATCTACGCCATCACCTTTGCGGGCTGCCAGTCTGGCCGTCGCTACATCGGCTCGGCAGCCAATTTTCGGACGCGCATGGCCACGCATAAGCATCTGTTGCGCGAGGATCGCCATCATTCGATCGGATTGCTCCGGGCGGCGCGGAAGTACGGTGTCGACGCTATCCAGTGCGCGATCCTCGAAGAGGTCGCCGACAACAGCCACCTCGTCGAGCGGGAGCAACACTGGATCGATGCCTATGCCGGCAAACTCTACAACCGATCGCCAAAAGCAGGATCCCGCCTTGGCCTGAAAATGCCAAAGAGCGCGTGCGCGCAAATCAGCGCCAGCCTGGCCGGCAATAGCTACCGGAAGGGCATTCCGCACGATGAGGCAACAAAGGCGAAGATCGGCGCCGGCATGCGGAATGCTTATGCGGAAGGCCGGCGCAAAGCGGTAAGCAACCCTGAAAACCTCGCGGCCTACAACGCCGCGATCACTCGCGGCGACATCGTCCACCATCGACGCAACATCGAGCGCGACCAAGCGATTGTCGCCTCATACGAGAGAACCCGCTCGCTGAAGAAGACTGGCGAAGAGTTCGGGCTGACCGGCGAGGCCGTCGGCTACGCCATCAAGCGAACCACTCCATCACTGACCGCAAGAAGGAGACGAAATGCGCTACGCAATATTTGACACCGAGACGTCTGGCCTCCCAAAATTCAAGGACGCCGTCGGCAACCCGGTGCCGGCCGATCATCCGAGCCAGCCGCGCCTGGCGCAACTCGGCATCGTGCTGCTTGACGACAACCTCGTCGAGGAACGCGCGGTCGACCTGTTCGTCAAGCCGGACGGCTGGGAGATGACGCCGGAAGCAACCGCCGCCAATGGCCTGACCACCGAGTTCCTGCATGAGCACGGCGCCTCGGTGCTCGACGTGCTCGACCAGTATGCCCGCGTCGTCGACGCCGGCTATGTCATGGTCGCCTACCATGCGCAGTTCGACTGCAAGCAGATGCGCGGCGAGCTTCGCCGGGCTGGTCTCGACGATCGCTTCGAGAAGACGCTGAACATCTGCCTGATGCGATCCAGCATGAAGCTTGGCGTCAAGAAGGCCAGCGGCAAGGGCGGCTACCCGAAACTGTCCGACATCTGCGCGCATTTCGGCATCACCAACCAGCGCGCCCACGATGCCGGCTGCGATGCTCGAGCAACGGCCGACGTCTTCCGCAAGATGCTGGCGCTCGGGATCCTGCCAGAACCGGCGATCCACTACGCCAAGAACCATCCCGACCAGCAAGCCGCCTGAAACCCACCACGCGAGAGGAACCGCAACAATGAACGCCGTCACTGTCCTCCAGCCTTCCCGCTTGCCGATCGCCGCGTCGCTCGCCAAGGAATTTGACATCGGGGCCGCTGAGTGGCGGGTTCTCGTCGATCAGATATTCCCGGCAGCGCAGACCGTTGAGGCTATCTCCATGGCGCTGTCCTACTGCCGCGCCCGCAAGCTCGATATCTACAAAAAGCCGGTCCACATCGTGCCGATGTACTCGTCCGCGCTCAAGCGGATGGTCGAATCGGTTTGGCCTGGCATATCTGAAATCCGCACCACGGCGGCGCGCACCGGCGACTATGGCGGCATCGACGAGGTGATCTTCGGGCCGATGATCGAGCGCGAGTTCACCGGCGAAAAGGACGTGTGGGAGAACAAGCGCAAGGTCGGGACCGAGACCGTCATCAAGAAGGTCCGCTATCCCGAGTGGGCCAGCGTCGTCGTCTATCGCTGGGTCCATGGCGAAAAGGCTGCTTTCCACACCAAGATTTATTGGGAGGAAACCTACGCCTCGCTCGGCAAGATGGAAGTGCCGAACGACATGTGGGGCAAGCGCCCGCGCGGCCAGCTGGACAAGTGCGTCGAGGCCGCGGCGCTGCGCAAGGCGTTCCCCGAGGAAGTCGGCTCAATGTACGCGGCCGAAGAGATGGAAGGCCGCACGTTGATCGAGCATGAGGCAACCATGCCGCCAGCGCCGCCGCCGGCGCCAACTGCGAAGATTGCCGCGCCCACGGATAAGCCCGTCGAGATCGATGGCGAGGTTTTCGACGGCGAGACTGGCGAACTGGTCGAGGAAGAGATCGTCGCGCCGCCGCCGCCAGCCGCATCGAAGGCCGCACCGGCGCCGGCAAAGGCCGAGTTCACCAATCCCGACGACATGCTGAAAGATGCCGAAGTGCGGTTCAGCAAGGCCGCTGACGAAGGCGACTGGAACGAAATCCACACCGAGTTCGCTCACATGCAGGAGACGCTGTTTCCGCCAGACTGGCAGGCGCTCGTGAACATCATGTCGCGCCACTACGACCGCGTGACGATGACGGAAGACGAGCGCGAAGCCATCCGCCAGCATCCGTTCAATGGTGGATGAGATGAGCGGTTCAGCGCAATGCCCGCATGTCGACTTCCAGTTCGACGTCAAGGTCGCCCGATTCGAGGACGACACCATCAAGCAGGCCGACATCACCGGCAAATGCATGAACTGCGACAAGCCGTTGGTGTTCTTCTGCGATCTGCCCATGGGCGTCAGTTGGACACACCCGACGCTGTCGATCGACGCGCAGGAGCTTCGCCTTCCGGTGCTCGTGCTCGGCGACGAGGTAGACGAGAAAAAGAAACGACCCAGCTTCAGCGTGAGGGAAATTCGATGAAAGCGTTGACCGTCTGGCAGCCCTGGGCGACGCTGATAGCGACCGGCGCCAAGCCATATGAATTTCGAGGATGGCAACCGCCTAAGTGGCTGATCGGCCAGCGCCTCGCAATCCATGCCGGTGCCCGCCCGATCAAGGCAAGCGAGATCCGGGCGCTCGTTCGAGCCCTACATGGCGACGAGAACATGACCAATCCGTGCCTGCGCAAGGACGTGGCGTTGCCGGTGCTCGACCGTGTTCTCGACGCCCTCAAAAAATCGCCTGACACGCTGTTCGGCACAAAGGAGGGGCTGACGTTGCCCCACTCCTGCGTCGTCTGCACGGTGGTAGTCGGCGAACCGAAGCGGGGCGATGCCTGTGCGGTTGAATTTGGCGACAACGCTGGCAACGACAGCGACCGTGAAGGCACCTTCAATTGGGGCTGGCCAATGCTGGATATTCAGCCGGTGGCCTCAGTTCCAGCGCGCGGCGCACAAGGTTTATGGGACTGGCGCGAATGACCTCAAAAGCCGCCTTCCGCCACGACGTCATCGCCGGCATGCATTGCCTGGTGCCGTGCGATGCCGACGGGCTCGAAATGCTGCTCGCCATGAAGCGCGGCAAGGAGGTTCTGACCGAGATCCACACGCCAAGGAACGTCCGGCACCACCGGATGCTGTTCCTGCTCATGCGCCATGTCATCGACGGAGGGGCATGGGAAGGCGACGAGGAAACCCTGCTCGACTGGATCAAATACGCAGTCGGCCACGTCAAGACCTCGATCGACCATCTCGGCAAGGTGCACTACGTGCCGAAGTCGATCGCCTTCGTCAGTATGGACCAGGCCGCGTTCCTGCGGTTTTTCGAACGCGCCGTGTTCGCCATCTGCCACCGCCTGCTCGACGACGCCGAAGGCTGGGAAAAGCTCCGCGACGAGATCATTGAGATTGTCGACGGACGCTATGCCAGTCAGGCCAATCACATGGGACGAGCAGCATGAGCCGCCGAGAGTTCCCCCGCAAGGTGAAGCAGGCCGCGCTCGCTCGCGCCGCCGGCAAGTGCGAGAAGTGCTCGGCAGTCCTGAAATCGCGCGAAGGCGAGGTCGATCACATCCTGCCTGATATTCTCGGCGGCGAGCCGGTGCTGGCGAATGCGCAAGTCCTTTGCTCCGTCTGCCACGCCGAAAAGACCGCCGACGACATCCGCCGCACCAGGAAAGGCGATCGCCAGCGCGACAAGGCGTCAGGCGCAATCAAGCCAGCCGGCAAGCTCTCCGGCCCGCAGTTTCGCAAATCCCAAAAGCCAGTACGCGAGGCCAAAGCCATGCCGCCTAGGCGTTCTCTGTTCAAAGGAATTTCGCCATGACCACGCCAACGCAAGACATACTTGACGGCATCACCACTGACATCGAATTGCTGCGGATGGCCGTCGAAGCTGACGATCCAAAGGCCGAACTGAGGATCAGGCTTGACGATATCCGCTCTGCGATAGGGCGGTGCCGCGCCACTCTCACCAAATCCAGCCCGGTTGAAGCTGTGGCGGTGAAGGGGTGGACACACGTAAAGCATCCGCCGAAGGTTGGTGGAGCCTACGTGGTCGGCGGCTACTATATGTCCGGCTCGTTGCGCACGTTTGGTCGGACGTTCGCTACCGTCATTCTGACCATCGACGGCCCCGAGTGGTCCCACCATGATGAGAAGCGATCGTTCATCCCGATCGAGTATTGGTATGCCCTGCCGCCGCATCCAGAGTTCGCCGCCCCTGCCCCTCTCAGCAATCCCGAAGCGCCAGCCGCACCGGTGGTGGACTTGCAGCAGAAACTGCGGGACGCCCTGCTGAATGCGGCCGAACACGGTCATATAAGTAGGAACGCCGCTCACGATCTTTACCCGTATACCGATGCCGTAGTGCGCGTAGCCACCCCGCCCGCCCCAACATCGGCGGTGGATGGGGAAGAAGCAGAACGGATTGCAAGCCTCGAAGCTTTCCATAGGGAGGTGTGGGGTTGGCTCATTAAGCGCGGACTCGTCGACAACGGTGACGATGAGTGGGACGGCTTTACCACCGTTATCGAGGAACACGAGGCAGAGATAGAGGCCGGCGCCATTCGCTCTACACTCTCCAAAACCAAAGCCGTCCCTGCCCCCATGGGTGGGGCGGGGGAGATGGTGGAGGTGGCGTATCGATGGCGAGTTAAGGGCGCCGAGACATGGGTTTATGACCCTACCCCGGATTGGGTGGCCGCTCAAATGGCCCGCGCCGATCTTGATATAGAACCGCTCTACGCCGCCCTCGCAGGAAACCCTTCTCTTCAAATCGTCGTGAGCGTCGCTTCAACATCGGCCGAAATCGCGCTGGCCGAAGCCTATAGTGCTGGATACAAGGCCGGCCGCAACGCCGCTCCCCCTGTAGGGGATGCTGCCGAGGCGGTGGCGTGGCTGGCGGAGGGCGCGGGATGGAAGCGCGTGTTCCTCTCCAAAGAGGCGGCCGAAAAACTGGCTAACGAAGGCGGGAGACTAGTCCCCCTTTTCGCCAATCCTCTCCCCAAGGCACCGATAGAGCCGGGAGTGCAGGATGCTTTGCGGCAGAAGATCGAAGAGCTTGGCTCATACGCAGCGCTGGCACGGCTGGTCGGGATATCGGACGAGTACGTCAGGCAGGTGGCTTTGGGCATTAGGCCGATCAGAGGCAAATTGCTCGCCTATCTCGGCTTCGAACTCGTCAAAGCCTATCGCCGAATGCCAGCCCTCGCCGCTTCTCATGCTGAGGGAGAGCGGGGATGAAACTGACAGACGCACAACGGCGCGTCTTGCGGAACCTTGCCGCTGGCCAGTCGGCGATTTCCGGTTTTGCGGGCGGACGGTCAACGGCAGGCGGTCTCACCGGAACGTTCGCGTCGTTGCGGCGGCGTGGTCTGATTACTCTGTGGTATCCGGCCGCAATCACCGCCGCCGGCCGTGCTGCACTTCAACAGGAGCCGCAGCCATGAGCGACACACTGATCGAACGGCTGGAAAAAGCTCAAACTGATGTTTGGGCGCATACCCGCATTGACTGCTTACGGGATGCCGTAGTTGCCGTTAAGGAGCGGGATAATCTAGAGGCTGTCTTGTATGCCAAGCCAACAGGAACCGCAGCGCAACGTGAGCGGCAATGGGCGAAGAGGGTCGCCGCCCTCGAAGCTGAGAACGCTAGGCTGGTGAAAGAGCGAGACTGTGTGCTTGATGAGCGCAACCAAGCCTTGGGTCTGGCTCTCGCAGCCGAAGCCGAACGGGAAGCACTGAGAGAGGCGCTGGCGCGCCAGGATAGCCTCTCTGGAAGGGGAGGTGAGTGATGAAGATGCGCGAGGGAACGGTTTATCAATCGGTCGGCTGGGGCGGCTACATAGGTTGGCCCGCTAACGCCAAACCAGACATCCGGCCGAATATAGACGGGCCGCTGCTCATCATGCGCAACGGCGAGCTTCATTGGCTGACATGGCGCGAACGTTGGTTGTTCTGGCTCGGGAAGACCGACGCCGAACGGTTGGAGCGGAAGTATCGCCCGGCCCTCGCCGTCATGGCCGCTGCTGTCCTGCCGAGGGAGGCGGTATAATGCTACCCCTCCCGCAGCACCTTCGCCTCGCGCGCCGCCTCAACAAAAGCCTGTCGCGCTTCTGCAATGGCTTCTGGCGTCGGGTTGTCGATCGCCCGAGCACAGACCACGTAGGCGGCAGCGAGCTTGTCTGGGACGGGCCAGTCCACCCACTGACGCATTTGCTCAAGAGCGGTCTCGACGGACTTGACCTCAAGCATCCGGCCGGGGGCGGATTTTATACGGACGGGCGCAAACCAGAGCATCCCGCATATCTGGGCCGGACAGCGGGAGCGGCAAGGTGACGCGAACCCTTCCCGCATGGACCGAAGGCTTGGTGCCCATCGATATGGACGGCGCCGCGATCCTGCTTGGCGTTTCCAGGCGGTTCCTTGTGGACGAAATCAAAGACAATCCGCATTTTGAGCGACGTGGCGTCAAGAAGGTGTTCTATCCGGAACACATCGCCCTGCTTCGGGAGAAGATATCATGCCGGGCCTCAAACCAGACGAACGCGAAGGTATCTGGTACGCCGTTGGAACCTTCAACGGAAAGCGCATACGAAAAAGCCTTGGCACTCGCGACGAAGCCCAAGCCAGGGAACTCTGCGCGCTCTACGAAGCAAAGCTCTGGAAACGTCATACCTATGGCGAAGCCGCCGTCCGGACCTTCGAAGAAGCAGCCGTGAGCTATCTCGAACAGGGCGGCGAAGGCCGGTACGTCCCCAAGGTCCTGAAGTTCTTCAAGGGCCGGGCAATCGGTTCGATCATGCCGGCAGAGATCCGTGGTGCTGCCTTGGCGCTTTACCCGAAGGCCACAGCCGCCACGCGCAACCGGCAAGTGGTGACCCCTGCCCGGTCGATCATCAACCACGCTCACGACCTCGGATGGTGCGGCCCGGTCAAGGTAAAGCAATTCGACGTCCAGCGATCGAAGAAGAACAAGCCGGTCGACCGCGACTGGATGGATAAGTTCCTCGCCGAATCCGACAAGAGCGGGCTTCCCCACCTTTCCGCTTGCGTCCTGTTCATGCAGCAGACCGGCGCCCGCGTCTCCGAAGCCATCAATCTCGTAGGCCAATACGTCGACCTCGGTGCGCGCGTGGCAATGCTGGAGAAGACCAAGACCGACGAATGGTCGCCGCGCTACCTCACCGCCGAGCTGACAGCCAGGATGGCGGCGCTGGGGCTTGGGAAGGATCAGAGGGTGTTTGGCTATACCGATCGGCAAGCGGTCAACAGACGCATCAAGGCTGTCTGCAAGCGCGCCAAGATCGAGCCGAGATCAAGCCACGCCGCCGGCCGACACTCTTTCGCAACGAACGCAATCAACGGCGGCGCGCGGATCAAAGAGGCAATGGACGCGGGCGGTTGGAAGTCGGCCAGCCTGTTCATGCAGACCTATGTCCACAGCGAGGAAGCCGGGCGGAATGTCGCCGGGATTTTCGACCGCGAAGCTGGCTTGTTTGACGCAAAAATGGTACAGTCCATAAAGAAGAAGCACGTAAGGTTCGGAAAACAAAAGGGAAAGTCGTGACCGGCATTCTGCCTTCACACGGGTGGGGTCGCAGGTTCAATCCCTGCATCGCCCACCATCTGCTTTCCTGAATCAATTCCAAGTCAGAGCGGCTAGTTGTCAAAATCTGACGCTTGGTGCCGAAGCAGTAGGCCCGCTCTGGGTAAACCTGCCTTTCGCTCCGGCTGCTGAAGCGGCTTTACCGCGCCCACTGCAAGCATATCGCCCATTCGGCAAACTCGCGCGTCGAGGCCTTTTTCAGCGGCGCGAAGCAATCCCCGCCGCCTGGGAGCGGCTGGAGCGCCCGTCGCGGTCATCAAGCGGGTCGCTCGCTACGCTCCCGCTACGGACTCGATGTCACCCATTGTGAGGCCGCAGCCCGATCACGGTCCGCGCTAAACCCAACCCGAACCAAAGTGTCCACAGGGACATCACCAGTGATGCCACGACCCAGACGAAGCTGCCCAGGGTGACTCCGAGCCACATGCCCAGGGGCCAACCGAGGAAGGCTCCAATTCCGGCCACGACTGCGATGTACGATGCCCAGACCGGCGTGGCTCGGTGAGTGGTCTGCGCCTCGTTGCCAGCGATCACGGCAACGGCCAACGCCAAAAACATGAAGCCGTTGGCCTTTCCTTCGGAAAATGCCCACCAGGCCTCGAAAGTTGCCGTGTCCCCGGCGGCAGCAGCGGCGGAGACCACGGTGGCCTCGGCCACCGCGGTCGTCATGGTCCAGAGGGCGCCGACAGTCAGCACACCCCAGGCAGACAACGTCCACCACGCCTCGGTGAGGCGCGATCTGGCCGCCAGCACGATCAGACCTGTCAGGACGAACAGTGATAGCGCTACCGCGGAAACCCAATGGATGATCGCCCATCGGACAGGGTCGTCGGTGATGACTCCCATCTGGCGACCCATATCGGGATCGATCGGCCCATGGCCGACCAGCGCGCCTGCCAGCAGGATAGAGGCGATCGCAAGCCAAACTCCTGCTACGCGCGTTCCTTCTTCTGTGTTTGCCATAGAGACCTCGCGCAGTAATGGTCCCATGTCCCATCTAGCGCCAGATTTCAAAGGGTTGCAAGATGGCCAATGATCGGAACGGGTCGACTGACGCCGTAACATTGCCACATCTGTACGACCGGAAAGGGTCGGAACAGATAATCCGCATTGGGCACCAAGCGTCAGATTTTTACCACTAGCAGCTGCAGGTCGCCCCCTCGCCCCCAAAATTCTTTTGGGCGAAATTCAAGGCGCTGCTGTAGCTCGTGTAGCTCTGGAACTGGCAAACGTTGGAGCCGGCCCGCACCTTCATCTGCTCGATATCCCAGAACGAAACTTCGATACGGTCGTCGGCGCAATAGACCGTATAGCGTTCAGGTTCCAGCGCCTCGGCTTTCTGCACAGGCATCGAAACGGACGGGATGGAAAGTATGGAAAGTACAAATATGATGGCATGACGCATTTGCATGTAGACCCCCGAGTGACCGTCGGCACTGTTATGGCCGCGATGTTGAGGCGACGCATCATGATTTTAAGCAGTCGCCTTGTTCTTTCGGCGGCCATAGATCAGGTACGGACGGCGCCTCGTTGTAGCGCAACGCTCCGCGATCCCGGAACAAACCTGTATGGAAACGAGTTTCTGCTGATCGAGATGTGAGGGAAAGCCATGTCCAGACTTGTTTTGGCGGCCGCCGTGCTGCTTGTCGGCGGATCGGCCTTTGCGGCTGACGAAAATCCGGTGCCGGCGCAGAATGCCAAGAAGCTGTCGGAAATCATTGCCAAGGTCGAGCAGCGCGACGACTTCCACTACATCAAGGAAATCGATTGGGACAGCGGCGCCTACACCGTCATTTATTACACGAACGACAAGGCCAAAGTCGAAATCACCTATGATCCGGTGACAGCCGCGCCGAAATAAAGCTGTCCCGCAAACGGTCCAGATTCTAAAAAATGGCGCGCCTCGAAGGCCCCCGGCCTTCGACACACCCTTGCGCAGATATGACTTTGATGGCTGACTGAGTGCTATCATTGCGCGCGGGGGTGGGCATGGCGACGGTAAAGCACGTATTGAAACGCTTTCTGATGATGCTCGCGGGTTATTTCATAGCGGTACTGGTTGGGCTGATCGCGGTGGCGGCGATCTATGGCGGGCTGAGCTCGCTGCCAAATGCGCCGAATTATTTCGACGTCATGGGTGTCACCCCCGTTGCGGTGCTGCTGTTGCCGCCGCTCGGCATGTTCATCTATTTTCTGACGATCGTGCTGACTGCCTTGCAGACGCTGATCTTCGCACTGATTGCCGAGTTTTTCTCGCTGCGCAGTTTTTGGCTGCATATGATCTTCGGCGCCGCGGCTGCGGTTGGCGGCTTCGCCCTGATCTGGCCCAGTGTACCAGACGACACGAACCCGGAGCGCTGGGCCGATATCGGTATCATTGCCGCAGCAGGCGTTGTCGCTGGCCTGGTGTATTGGCTGATCGCCGGGCGCGACGCCGGCTTCCGGCGTCCGCTCTTTCAGCGCTAGACCCGCATTCCTCAGCTTGCCGGCGAACGCACCGCTTCCGTGCTGTCGAGCGCCTGCTGCAGCCTTGTGTCGCGGCCGTATACGTCGTTGAAATATTCGACATTGCCGGACAGGTCCGGCCATGCGGTGAAATAGGCGACATAGACCGGGATCTTGCGTGTCACGTCTTCGGTCGAATGTCCGAGCTTCAGTCTGTCCTCGATGTAGTCGACCGAGGTGCCGAGCACGGCAGCCGCCATACCGCGCGGATCCTGCAAGCGCACGCAGCCATGGCTGAGCGCGCGCATGTCGCGCTGGAAAAACGACTTCTGCGGCGTGTCATGCATGTAGATGGCGTGCTTGTTGGGGAACAATATCTTCAACTCGCCCAGCGCATTGGCCTCGCTCGGCAGCTGGCGCACGCCGTAGGGTATCTTCGCGCCATAGGCGCCCCAATTGACCGAGGAGGAGGGAATGCGCTTACCGCGCGCATTGACCACCTCATAGCCCGCGCGGTCGAGATAGCCCGGATCCCGGCGCAGCCGCGGCAGCATCTCATTGACCAGGATCGACTGCGGCACGCCCCAATAGGGGTGGAAGTCGACCTGCTCGATCTGGTCATAGAAGAAAGCAGTCTGGTTGGTGGGCCTGCCGACGACGGCGCGGGTCTTCAGCTTCTCCTCGCCATCGTCGATATAGCTCGCGGTGAAAGCCGGCTGGTTGATGAAGACACGCGGGCTGCCGAGGTCGGAAGGCAGCCAGCGCAACTCTTCGAGCGCGACCCGAACCTTCTGAACCTTGTCGGCCTTGGACGTTCCGGCCAACGATGCAACGGTACGTGGGCCGATGACGCCGTCGCCTTTCATGCCGGCCCGTTTCTGCACCGCCTTGATCACCGGCACCAGCTCCGGATCGTAGACCTCGCTGGTGGCGAGCCTCGCCAGGACCTCGCCATAGGCGCCGCCCATCTCGTCATCGAGATTGCGCGCGATCTTTGTCAAAAGCTTCGGCAGTTCAGGGCTGGTCTGCCCCGGCTTCAGCAGCAGATTGGGATCGATGGTGATTTCGTCTTCGGCGCTGGCCTGGAGCGCTTCCAGTTCGACGCGCAGCGCCTGATACTCGGCGTTCTGTGGGTGCCGCGATTCGAGGTAGGTGCGAGCTTGCTGGGTATGGGCCAGCGTCTTCAGCACCCCTTCCATGTCGAGCGGCTTCGGCGGAAAATCGTAGTAGCCGGTCATGCGGTTGGGATCGACGCGGCCGCTTTGTGCGTCACGGGCGTAGCGCAGGACGCGTGCCGACAGCGCCATCTCGAAGCGGACCAGCTCTTTCAGGCGTTCATCGGCATCGCCCGCCGATGTGCCTGCTGCCGGAATTTCGACGGTGTAGTCGGCGGGCGTCAGGCCGTAGCTCGCGGCTTCGCCAAGCACCCGCACCGCATCCTGCGCACGGCTGCTGGGACTGGTTCCCGTCACCCAGATGAAATCCGGATTGGCTGAGTAGTAGGCGATCAGCGCCTTGGCGATGTCCTTCTCGGCATAGAGGTCATAGCCGTCGAGCCCGGCAATGGCTTCGCGGAATGCAGCCCCGGTGGCCGCCGGCTCGAACGCAGCATCCTGCGGCGTTGCCGGTTCAGGCGCTGCCGACAGTGCCGAAAAATCGACGCGCACCAGCGGATCGCTCTTGTAGGTGTAATAGGACGGGCTGCTGATTTGCGCACCACCACCGCCACCACCGGAAGCGGCCAGCGCCTTGGGCCTCGGCTTGTATTTTGACGGTGGCGGGGGAAAGTTACCTTTCGGCGGTGCGTGTTTGACGCCGCCGCCGAAAAGCATGTCGAAGAACCCTTGTGCTTCAGCCTGCGGCGCGCCGAAGGCCAGCATTGCCACGGCCACCGCAAACGGCAGCACGGTGGCTTTGTTTCCAAGGAGTTTCATGGATCACCCGCTCCGGTTGAACCCGGATCCCGTTCCGCACCGCTTTCACGGTCTCGCCCACCGCATGGCGGATGTAAGGCGTGACTATACTGATTCATACTGATTTCGTTAAGCTTCCATAAATTTCGGAACGTCTGTTGCAGAACGGTTTCACAACATCGTGACGGGTGGAGCGAATCCGCCGTCGCTCCCGACCAAATGGTTGCGCCCGTGAGCCAAGCCTCAGGCGTTGGCGCCGCCGTCGATGGTCAATGCTGCGCCTGTCACGAAGCGCCCTTCGGGGCCGGCAAGCCAGGCGACCATGCCGGCGATCTCGTCGGCCGTGCCGAAGCGAGGCGTCGCCATCTTCTGGCGCTGATGCTCGGCGTGCGGGCCGCCTGCTGGATTCATGTCGGTATCCGTCGACCCCGGATGGACGACATTGGCGGTGATGCCGCGCAGACCGAGATCGCGTGCAAAGGCCTTGGTCAGGCCAACCAAGGCAGCCTTGCTGGCCGAATAGGCGCTCAGGCCGGCATCGGTGGCACGCTCGGCCAGGTTGCTGCCGATCGAGATGATCCGGCCACCCTCGCCCATATGCGCCGCTGCTGCCTTGGCCGCGACGAACGGGGCTCTGAGGTTGACCTCCATCGTCTCATCGAAGTCGGCAAGCGACAGGGCATCGATCGGCGCAGCGCGCCAGATGCCGGCGCTGTTGACGAGGATGTCGAGCCGTCCGAAGGCTCTTACCGCCTCATTGACTGCCGCCTCGATCGCGGCAGCATCGCGATTGTCGGCCTTGATGGCGAAGGCCCGACCGCCGGCCGCCTCGATTTCCCCGACCACCGTACGCGCCCGTTCCTCGCCATTCACATAGGTGATCGCCACGCCCGCGCCGTCGGCCGCGAGCCTTCGTGCGATCGCCGCACCAATGCCGCGGCTGCCGCCGGTGACGAAGGCGGCCTTGCCGTTCAAGCTCCTGGATGACATTTGCTTCTCCATTTTGTAGTGATTGATACATAAATACCTGCCAGCCTTGCTGAACCACGTCAACTGAATTATGTATCGATCAACACAGAAAGCACACCATGCCGGAACGAGGCCGCCCCCGCACCTTCGATCGAACCGCCGCCTTGCGGCGGGCAATGGAAGTGTTTTGGGCCAAGGGTTATGAGGGCGCGTCGATAAGCGACCTGACCGCTGCAATGGGCATCAACTCACCCAGCCTCTACGCAGCCTTTGGCAGCAAGGAAGCGCTGTTCCTCGAGGCGACCGAGCTTTACACGCAGGTGGAAGGCACCGATATCTGGTCTGCGCTGGAAAAGGCGCCGACCGCACGCCAGGCGGTCGAGCGGTTCCTGCGCCAGACGGCCAGGGCCTATTCGCAGACCGGCCGTCCGCAAGGCTGCCTTATCGCGCTCGGCGCATTGCACCAGGACTCGAGCCGCGGCGCCATCTGCGATGATCTGCGCCGTCGCCGTGCCGAAAACCGCGAAGCCTTGCTGAGACGCCTCGAGCGTGGCGTGGCCGAGGGGGAGTTGCCGGCCGATTTCGACTGCGGTACGGCCGCGACCTTCTATGCGACCGTACAGCACGGCATGTCGATCCAGGCGCGCGACGGCGCGTCGCGCTCGGCTCTTCTGGAGACGGTGGCCGGGGCAATGGCGGCTTGGATAGCGATGGCCAGCACCGGGGCGGCGTGACGGTCGAACCCGGCAGACAAGAACAGACATTCAGGTCACTGCAGAGACGGCTCCAGCCTGCCGGCAACGAAGCCAACGGCGCGCTCCACCACACCCTTGTCCGCGAGAATGCGGCGGTGGCCGAGCCCGTCGGCCCAGTACAGCCGCACATGGTCGCCGGCACGCGCGTAGAGCCTTGCATGATCGGCGGACACTTCGCGGTCGTCCGGCGCGTGGATCACCAGCGTCGGCAGCGGCGCGCTTGCCAGTTGGCGGTCACCGGTGAATTCGTGCAGCGGCCGGCCGGCGATGCGCTCGACCCGGTCGGCCATGGCGACCTGCGAGCGCGAGCCGACATTCAGCATGCGGCTGAAATCGGCAAAGATCGCAGGAAGCGAGCTCGGCGCAGCGATTAGCACCAGCCGCCCGGCCGTCAACGGCGGGATATTTCTGATTGAACCGGCGACGGCATTGGCGGCGACGGCACCACCAAAGGAATGGCCGGCGATGGCGGCAAATGGGCCGAACCATTCGCCGGCAACCCGTGCTGCATCGACCGCACTGACAAGGGTCAGCCGGCGGCCCTGCGACTGGCCGTGGCCCGGCAAATCGAGCGAGACCACCTTGTAGCCGGCATCGCGATAGGCTTCGATCAATGTGCGCATGTATTCGGTACGCGAACGCCAGCCATGGATGACGAGCACGGTGCCTGCAGCCGCCCTGCCCGGCTCGGGCCGGAATTCATGCACCATGACGCAGCCGGTTCTGGTCTTTAGCCGGTGATGGCGCGCTTCGGTCATGAAATCGGCGGCGCGATCGATTGCGCGGCGCTCACCATGGCTCAAGCTCTTTTCGTGCGGCGTGCGGCAGAACAGCTCGAATGCAGCGCGCCCGGTGAGTCGCGGCGCCACATGCTCGGCCACGCCGAACGTGCCGCGGATGACCTTCAGTCCAAATGATGCCATAGTGGCGATCCATCCATTGGTTCAAGCATGAACATAATAGTTCAAACATGAACATTAAGCAAGACCTGCCCTGGGACAACCCGCGTTTTCGCAACTGGGTTGCGGTGGCGCGCGCCTGCCACGTGGTGGAACGCACCTTGGCGGTGAAGCTGGCGCCGCTCGACCTGAAGCCGGCGCAGCTGGACGTGCTGATGAACCTCTACCGCCATCCCGGCATGTCGCAGCACGACCTCGCTCGCCGCCTGCTGGTCGGCCGCTCCAACATCACCATGCTTTTGCCGCAGTTGGAGACCCGCGGCCTACTGCGCCGCGAGAGCGACGAGAAGGACAAGCGCGTGCTGCGGCTGACGTTGACTGAGGCAGGCGAAGCACTGCTGATGCAGGCCCTGAAGGTCCACATGACGCTGATCGAAAAGGCGATGAGCCAGTCGACGCCGGAACAATGCGACATGATCGGCGAACAGATGCGCAAGATTGCCGAGGTGTTGAAGACCGCCTGACGGCCCAGTGCTTCACCACCAAATTCCCTCACCACCAAATTTCTTCACCACATCGATTTTTTCGCGCGCTCCGGCCATTCCCTGTCGTAGACCTCGCCGTCGATGTTCTTGCGGCTGGTGATTTCCAGGATTTGGCCGGCGGTCGGCAGCGATCTTGGGTCGACATGCCTTGCCGGATTCCACAGTTCCGATCGGTGAATGGCGCGGGCGCACTGGAAATAGACCGCATCGGCCTCGACGACCGTCACCGAGCGCGCCGGCTTGCCCTCGACTGCGAACGAGGCGCAGAGCGCGGGATCGGTGGTGATGCGGGCGCGGCCATTGACGCGCAGCGTCGTGCCGGAGCCCGGCACCAGAAACAGAAGCGCGACGCGCGGATCGCGAAGGATGTTCCTCAGCGAATCGGCACGGTTGTTGCCGCGCCGGTCCGGCATCATCAGCGTTTTCGGATCGTGGATGCGGACGAAGCCGGCGAGATCGCCGCGCGGCGAGCAATCCAGCCCTTCAGGCCCGCAGGTTGCGAGCGCAGCAAACGGCGAAGCTTCGATGAAGGCTTCGTATTCGGGAATCAGCTGGTCGAGCTCCTTGACCACCGACGCCTCGCGAGGCAGGCCATAGAGCGCTTCGAGTTGTTCGATGCTGGTGATCACGGACATGTTTTCGTCTCCAAACCTTTGCCGGCGCTACTCCAGACGCATGACATTTTCACGACACGATGCCCGTTTGTCGGTCATCAGGAAACGGGTGTCGAGGGACCGCGAACAAGCGCAAACCGCTTTCGTGCTGACAGAAACGGAGGTCAAAAATGGAGAAACCGCTCGGCCGGCGACGCACCGCCATGGAACTTATTGAAAACATGTTCAATGTTGAAATGCGTTTCCTGCAATCAGGGTCGGAGAGCCTCGATATGCTTGCAAGCGCATTTCATGTCGAGATTGTCGTGCATGAGCCTCGCTCCCTGCCCTATGCCGGTGACTGAAACGGCCTCGACGGCGTTGGCGCCCTTTTCCGCAAGATGCGGGAAATCTGGAGCGACGTGGCGGTGGAGGACCTCCAGGTCGCCCAAAACGATGACATGGTGTTCATGAGCTGCACGCTTTCGCTGACATCGCGGGCCAATGGTGCAACCATCAAGCAGCCGTTTGCCGAAGTCTTGCGCTTCAAGGATGACCGGCTGATCGAAGGCACGCCGTTTTATCACGACACCAGCGAGATACTGGCGATGCTGCGTTGACCGGAGCGTCCCGCGAAATCAGTCAGCGGTCGCGGCTCAGCCCCTTCTCTTCCAGCTCGGCGAGATAGGCGGCCCAGCGTGCATCCTTCTCATGACCCAGCGTATGCAGGTAATTCCAGGTGAAGATGCCGGTGTCGTGGAAATCGTCGAAGGTGATGCGCACGGCATAGTTGCCGACCGGCTCGATCTTAAGGATCGCTACATTGCGCTTGCCGGGAACGGTGACGCGCTGTTCGGGCGAATGGCCCTGCACCTCGGCCGACGGCGAGGCAACACGCAGCAGCTCGGCTGGCAATTCGAACGGCTGATGGCCCGGAAAGGTGACGGAAAGCAGCTTGCGGTCCTTCGAGACCCTGAGTTCCTTTGGCGCTGTCATGCTGGTGGATCCTGCGGAAGACAGCCTTCCCTACGCCGCTTCGCGTTGAGGGAAAAGGCCGCATGGAAAGTTCCGACATGATCTGTCGGCGTCGGGGTGTTACCGCAGATCGCGAGCTTCTATCTTGAATGGCAAGTTGGCTCGCATCACATAGCCATATATAACGAAGCCGTTCACGGCCACGGGAAGCGCATAAGCATGGATATGATCGATCCTTTCGGTCGCACGATCACCTACCTGCGCGTGTCGGTCACCGACCGCTGCGATTTCCGCTGCACCTATTGCATGGCCGAGGACATGACGTTCCTGCCCAAGAAGGACCTGCTGTCGCTGGAAGAGCTCGACCGGCTTTGCACGGTCTTCATCGAAAAGGGCGTGCGCAAGCTCCGCCTCACCGGCGGTGAGCCGCTGGTGCGCAAGAACATCATGCATCTGGTGCGCCAGCTTTCGCGGCATCTCGAGAGCGGTGCGCTGGAAGAGCTGACGCTGACCACCAACGGATCGCAGCTTTCACGCTTTGCCGCCGAGCTCGCCGACTGCGGCGTCAAACGCATCAACGTCTCGCTCGACACCCTCGATGCCGACAAATTCCGCCAGATCACCCGCTGGGGCAATCTGGATAAGGTCATGGACGGCATCGACGCGGCGCAGGCGGCGGGGCTGAAGGTAAAACTCAATGCGGTGGCCTTGAAGGACTTCAATGACGCCGAATTGCCGGAAATGCTGCGCTGGGCGCATGGCCGCGGCATGGATCTGACGGTCATCGAAACAATGCCGATGGGCGAGATCGACGCCGACCGCACCGACCAGTATTTGCCGCTGTCGCTGCTGCGCGCAGCACTCGAGCGCCAGTTCTCGCTGAGCGATATTCCCTATAAGACCGGTGGCCCGGCCCGCTATGTCCACGTCGCCGAGACCGGCGGGCGGCTCGGCTTCATCACGCCGATGACGCATAATTTCTGCGAAAGCTGCAACCGGGTCCGGCTGACCTGCACCGGCACGCTTTACATGTGCCTCGGCCAGGAAGATGCAGCCGACCTGCGCGTACCACTGCGTGCGTCCGAAGGCAACGAGCTGGTCGCCGACGCCATCGACGAAGCAATCGGCCGCAAGCCGAAAGGCCACGACTTCATCATTGATCGCCGCACCAACCGCCCATCGGTGTCGCGGCATATGAGCGTCACCGGCGGCTGATTTGTCACCGATTTCGTGCAAGAATAATCGCCTTGGCATCGGCTTCGAGGCAAGGCTCATGCAGCGGCTTTTTGCAATCCCGACGTTTTTCGGAGTGATGGCGGGGACCATGGCAGTTGCCGCGCCACTCACCTATACGAACGAGCGCTTCGGTACCGTCTGCACCTTTCCGGATGAGATCTTCACTCTTCGCCAGCCTGAGCCGGACAATGGCGATGGACAACAATGGCTCACGGCTGATGGCGCCAGCCTGATCTGTTCAGGCATCCTCAATATCGATGATGAAACTCCGACAGCCTTCGTCTCCGCCCAGAGGGGCAGCAAGGAACCTGGCTACAAGATTACCTACAGCAAGACCGGCAAGGACTGGGCGGTGCTGTCGGGCATCAAAGGCGAGAACATCTTCTACGAACGCCGCCTGTTCGGAAAAGACGGTGTCATCCGTACGGTCTGGATCGACTATCCGCCAGCCTTGAAATCGAAATACGACCCGCTTATCGGAGCGATCGCCGGCAGCCTCAGGGGACCGTGAGCATCCGGCGACCTCGGAACATATTCGCAACCCGTTGTTTTTGCTAACGAGTCACGGTTGACGCGTGTAGTCGTATCGTACGGCAGCCGCTGCCATTGGCCTGAAGGAAATGCTGCTCGGCCACTTCGTGATTGTCGCCGTCCCTGGAAATGACGAAATCGGAGGCAGTGAACCGCCCTTCGACCTCGGGCCCGAAGCCGACGAAACCAAGCGGCTCGAAAAGCAGCGAAATCTTGCCGTCCTCCTCGCCACCAAAACTCCAGGCGGGCATGATCCCTGCCGGGAAACGGGTATCCATCGAGACATACTTCCAGCGGCCCTCCACGCGGTCATAGCTCAAATAGGCTATCCGCTGGAAGTCTGGGATTTTCGACCCGGGCGCCGGTCGCATCACCTCCTGCATGAAGGGGCCGATCATCGTACGCTCGGCCACCAGCCCGGTCATCACAATCGGCTGGGCGCCGGGCGTTGGCCAGATCGTGTTGACGACGGACCATTTCCCGACGCGGCGAGCGAGTTCATCCGCTTCGTGACCCGGCGTGGACATCCGTTCGACTGCCGACGCCGAAGCGCCGTTCTCGGCGAAGGCAGGCGCCATCGCCATGAGGATAACCGCCAGTGCAGAAGAGAACCGGGAAGCCGACGAAACGTGCCGCCTGCTGCCTGTGCCAAGCATGTCCGCATTGCCTCGTGCATTCATCATGGACCACCTCCCCAGACAAGATCAGAAGCCTACAATGACCAATTTGGTGAATCTTGCCGAGCAAATTTGATCTCGTCGAAAAATTTTCCTCGAGCCGCAGTGTGATCGATTTGCCCTCCGAACCCATCCTTTGGAACGGCACATTTCGGGATCACACCCAGAAAAGGTCTTGTCCGCAAACGGTTACCGGATTTACCGCAAGCCCGTTCGGGCCTAGCCTCTGCTCTGGAGCGGTTCTTCGCCCAGTGGGGGAATACGATATGCACAAACTCATTCTTTCTGTTGCATTGCTCAGCTTCGCGGCCCTGCCCGCGGCGGCCCAGTCGATCGGCGGCACCTATGCCGTGGCCGGCACCAACTTCGATGGATCGTCCTATGGTGGCGACGCGACGATCACGCTGACCAGCGAGACTACCTGCACGATCCATTGGGAGACAGGCGGCTCGTCCTCGGACGGCATCTGCATGCGCAACGACGATGCCTTCTCCGCCGGCTATGTCATGGGCAAGGCGGTTGGCCTTGTCGTCTACAAGGTGCAGGAAGACGGCTCGCTGCATGGCCTGTGGACGATTGCCGGCAAGGAAGGCAACGGCACCGAGGTGCTGACGCGCAAATAAGCCTGCCGCTCTTGCGAGGTAGATGTCACGGGCCACAGAAAGGCTGTGGCCCAGCCCTTTGACGTTGCTGTTTTGCGGGTGCCTGCTAGACGCTTGCTGCAGGACTCACCCGGTAATCGCCTTGCCTCTTTCGCCAAATCTGCGCGGCGCGTTGTTCATGATGGTGGCCATGATTGGCTTCACCCTCAACGATGCAATCACCAAATTCTCGTCGGAATCGATGAACATGGCGCAGGTCATGCTGATCCGCGGCGCCTTCGCTTCGCTTTTCGTTGCCCTGCTTGCGTGGCAACGCGGCGCGCTTGCCCGGCCTGGCTCGATGCTGCAGCCGACGGTTGCGCTGCGCGTCGCCAGCGAGGCCGGCGCCACGGTGTCGTTCCTGGTTGCTCTGGCACATCTTCCGATCGCCAATGTGTCCGCCGTGCTGCAGGCGCTGCCGCTGGCTGTGACGATGGGCGCCGCGCTTGTGTTCAACGAGGGCGTCGGCTGGCGGCGCTGGCTGGCCATTGCCGTCGGTTTTGCCGGCGTGCTGATCATTGTGCGGCCGGGCTTCGAAGGGTTCAGCATGTTTTCTCTGCTGGCACTGGCTAGCGTGGCATGCTGCGCGGTGCGCGACCTCGCCACCAAGCGGATTCCGCAGGCAATTCCGACATTGCTGGTGTCGACCGCCACCGCTCTTGCCATGACCGTTCTGGGCGCAGCATTGCTTTCGCCGATGGGCGGTTGGACGCCGATGACGGGAAAAAGCACGGCATTCCTGGCGCTGGCGGCGGTGCTCGTGCTCATTGGCTACCAGTTCATCATCATGGCGATGCGGGTGGGCGATATCTCCTTCATCGCGCCGTTCCGCTACACCGCCCTGCTCTGGTCGATCCTGCTTGGCTTCACGATCTTCGGCGATGTCCCCGATCTGCCGATGATCGTCGGTGCCACGATCATCATCGCCTCAGGCCTCTATGCGCTCTACCGCGAACGGATCGTCGGCCGGCGAAAGACAGCTGCCGAAAGCGCTGGACCGGACATGGCGCCGGACGGCATATAGGCGCGACCGTTGACGACCGTCTGATTTGAAAACTTGATTTTGGTCATAGGGTCTAGCAGCAAACGATGGGCCGAGATATCGCAGGGATCATTCTGGCCGGCGGCCGGTCGAGCCGGATGGGCGGCGGCGACAAGACGCTGCTTGCGCTTGGCGATGGGACCCTGCTCGACCGTGTCGTTTCGCGCCTTGGCCCGCAGGTCGGCCCGCTGGCGCTCAACGCCAATGGCGATCCGGCACGGTTTGCCGCGACGGGGCTTCCCGTGCTTGCCGACACCGTCAAGGGTTATGCCGGGCCGCTTGCCGGGATCCTGACCGGCCTCGAATGGGCTTCCGACACCACTTGCCAGGCGCTGGTCACGGCTGCAGGCGATACGCCTTTCCTGCCCAAGGATATGGTCGAGCGGCTGCTCGCGGCAGCCTATGCACGCCCGGGCTCGATCGCCGTTGCCTGTTCCGGCGGCAAACGGCATCCGACGTTTGCGCTCTGGCCGCTGGGGCTCGACCAGGCCTTGCGCCAATTTCTCGTCGAGGAAGACAACCGGCGCGTTTCGGCGTTCATCGACCGGCACGGTTTTGTCGAAGTGGATTTTCCCATCCTGAAATCCAGAGGGGCCGAGATCGATCCCTTCTTCAACATCAACACTCCCGACGACCTTGCCCGGGCCGCGCATCTGTTGCAGAGCATCGAGCCATGAACAGACGTATCTTCGGCATCACTGGCTGGAAGAACTCCGGCAAGACGACATTGACCGAAAAGCTGGTAGCCGAACTCGTCCGGCGCAGCTGGAAAGTGTCGACTGTAAAACACGCCCATCATGATTTCGACATCGACAAACCTGGAGCGGATAGCTTTCGCCACCGCCAGGCGGGAGCGATGGAGGTGGCGATCGTGTCGGGCAGGCGCTGGGCGCTGATGCACGAATTGCGTGGCGAGGACGAGCCGACGCTGGAGGCGATCCTGTCACGGCTGGCACCCTCCGACATCGTGCTGGTCGAGGGCTACAAGCGCGAGGCGCACAAGAAAATCGAGACGCGACGGCTCGAGGCCAAGGACCGGACACCGCTCTCGGCAGGCGATCCACACATTATCGCCGTCGCCTCCGACTTTCCCATTGTCGGCGAAGACTTGCCGGTCTTCGATCTCGACGACACGAATTCGATAGCCGACTTCATCGAACGCGCCACCGGCCTGACGCGCTGAGACTGCGGCCGCGGGGAGCTTCCCGCCACTTTCTCTCCATTTAGGCGTTTGACCCAGCGTCACCGTTTTCTGAACATGACCTTCCCTCAAGCGGCGGTTTTGCAGTTGCTTTTTCTTGGGAAAGAATGGGAGTATCGCGCCAGCGGGCGGTCAAAAGCACCGCCCACAGAGCCGTTCGGGAACGACGGCCGGGACCAACAGAGAGGACCATTATGCGTATTGCACTGCGTATCGCGCTCGCCGCATCGGCTGCGCTGCTGACGCTTGGCGTTGCCCAGGCCCAGGAAAAAACCTTGAGGATCGGCACCGAAGGAGCGTATCCGCCATTCAACAACCTCACCGCCGACGGCCAGCTCGTGGGCTTCGATATCGATATCGCCAAGGCACTGTGCGACGAGATGAAGGTGAAGTGCACTTTTGTCGCGCAGGACTGGGACGGCATCATTCCAGCCCTTCAGGCAGGCAAGTTCGACGCCATTGTCGCGTCTATGTCGATCACCCCGGAACGCGCCGAGAAGGTCGACTTCACCCACAAATATTACAATACGCCGCCGGCAATCGCCGCGCCTAAGGACACTGATATCAAGGGTGTCACCAAGGAAGATTTGGCCGGCAAGACGATCGGCGTGCAGGCATCCACCACGCATTTCAACTATTCGACCAAGACTTACACCGACAGCACCGTCAAGCCGTATCCGACCGCGCAGGAATACCAGCTCGATCTGGCCAATGGCCGGCTCGATGCCGCCAATGACGACATCGTCGTGCTGCAGCAATGGCTGGATTCGCCGGACGGCGCCTGCTGCAAGCTGGTCGGCACAATCAAGCCCGTCATCGAAATCCACGGTCCGGGCGCCGGCATTGCCGTGCGCAAAGGCGAGACCGACCTGGTCAACCAGTTCAATGCGGCGATCGACGCGATCCGCGCAAACGGAAAGTACAAGGAAATCAACGACAAATACTTCAAATATGACGTTTACGGCGGCGAGTCCTGATCGACCGACATAGGACAACGTGAACGGCGGGAGATTCCCGCCGTTCTTATAAGGATGCCGCGCACGAGGGGTGACGCGGTTCGGGCCGCAAAGAGCCTTAAGGAGAACAGGCAGGCGGATGCAGAGCGCACTGACGCTTCTCAGTTGGGGACCCGAAGGCTGGCTCGACGACATCGCCGCGGGTGTGTTTGTCACAGTATGTCTTGCGCTGGCCACGCTGCCCTTCGGGCTGACGCTCGGCTTTTTCGTGGCGCTGGCCAAACAGTCGGAAGAGCCGTCGCTGAGACTGGCCGGGAACATCTACACCACGATCTTTCGCGGAATACCCGAACTGCTCACGCTGTTTCTGATCTTCTTCGGCATCCCATTAATCCTGCAATACATTGTCCGGCTGGTGAGCCCCGGGACATCGGCCGACGTCAACAGCTTCGTCGCCGGGATGATCGCGCTGTGCTTCATCTTCTCCTCTTATTCCAGCGAGGTGTTTTTATCCGCCTTCCGCGCGATTCCAAAAGGGCAATATGAGGGAGGCTATTCGGTTGGCCTGTCCATCGGCCAGACGATGCGGCTGATCGTGCTGCCGCAGTTGATCCGCATCGCATTGCCGGGACTTGCCAATCTCTGGCTGATCCTGCTCAAGGACACCGCGCTCGTCTCGGCCGTCGGCCTCAACGAGATCCTCCGGCAGAGCGGGGTTGCCGCTCGCGTCACCAAGCATGCCTTCCTGTTTTACGGTTTTGCCGGCCTGATCTATCTCCTGCTGGCGATCGTCTCCTCCTTCGGCATCAATGCGATCGAACGAGCGGTTGGCGGCAGCGAGGTCAAGAGATGAGCCTGGCCACCGACACGCTGAAGGTTGACCGGCCGCCGCCGCCCGCACGCGGCTGGTCGCGCCAACGCATCCTCGGCCATGTCCTGGTCGGCCTGTGGATCGCTCTCGGCATTGGCATGGTCGTCTACCTGGTCGCTGCCTGGAACCCGGAGTTCTTCCAGAAATATGCACCCGGCTACATATCCGGCCTCGGCATCACCCTGTTGCTGGTTGCCATCTCGATTGTGCTTGGCGCGATCCTGTCGGTGCCGATCGCCTATGCACGTATGTCGAACAATCCGATCCTTTCGGGGTTCGCCTATGCCTATGTCTATTTCTTTCGCGGCACGCCGCTGTTGGCGCAGACCTTCCTGGTCTACTACGGATTGGGCTCCTTCCGGCCCCAACTTCAGGAAGTCGCGTTGTATCTCCCGGTTGTTAGTAGTTGGCTTTCGGTCCCGCTTGGAGATTGGATTTCAGTCAGTATCCCTCTGGGGCTGACGCTCGAGCGGCTTACTCTTTGGGACTTTTTTCGGGATGCGTTCAACTGTGCGATCTTTGCCTTTTCGCTGAATACGGCCGCGTACCAGGCCGAGATTTTGCGTGGCGCGATCGAGAGCGTGCCGAGGGGCCAGTGGGAAGGTGCCGCCTCGCTCGGCCTGCACAAACTGCAGACGATGTGGAAGATCATCCTGCCGCAGGCGCTGATCGTCGCGTTGCGCCCGTATGGCAACGAGATCATCCTGATGATCAAGGGCTCGGCAATCGTCGCCATCATCACGGTCTACGATTTGATGGGCATCACCCGGCTCACCTATGCGCGCACCTTCGACTTTCAGTCGTATATCTGGGCGGCGATCATCTATCTGGTCATCGTCGAAACATTGCGCCACGGCGTCGAGTGGATCGAACGGCGTATCACCATCCATCTGCACCGCTGACTCCCATCGCCTTGCCTGATCCGATAAGAAGGCCGCAAAGCAGGTTTCTAAGGGATTCGAAAACATGGCTTCGGTGGCATTTCTCGGTCTTGGCGTCATGGGTTATCCGATGGCCGGGCATCTCAAGAACAAGGGCGGTCACGACGTCACTGTCTACAACCGCACCAGGGCCAAGGCCGAGCAGTGGGTTGCCCAGCATGGCGGCAGCTTCGCAGTGACGCCGGCAGAGGCGGCCGAGGGCAAGGACTTCGTTTTTTCCTGCGTCGGCAATGACGACGATCTGCGCTCGGTGACGACCGGCGCCGGAGGCGCCTTCAATTCCATGAAGAAAGGCGCCATCTTCGTCGACAACACCACGGCATCGGCCAAGGTCGCGCGCGAACTGGCGCAGCAGGCGCAAGCGCTCGGGTTTTCGTCCCTCGACGCTCCGGTCTCCGGCGGTCAGGCAGGCGCTGAGAACGGCGTGCTGACCGTGATGGTCGGCGGCGAGCCCGACGCCTTCGACAGGGCCAAGCCGGTCATAGATGCTTATGCCCGCATGGTCGGGTTGATGGGACCGGCAGGGGCTGGCCAGCTCACCAAGATGATCAACCAGATCTGCATCGCCGGCCTCGTTCAGGGACTGGCCGAAGGTATCCATTTCGGCAAGCAGGCCGGGCTCGACATCGAAAAGGTGATCGAGGTGATTTCCAAGGGCGCGGCCGGTTCCTGGCAGATGGAGAACCGCCACAAGACGATGAATGCCGGCAAATATGATTTCGGCTTCGCCGTCGACTGGATGCGCAAGGATCTTGGCATCTGCCTCGCCGAGGCCGACCGCAACGGCGCCAAACTGCCGGTGACGGCACTTGTCGACCAGTTTTACAAGGACGTGCAGGCGATGGGCGGCAAGCGCTGGGACACGTCCTCGCTGCTGGCGCGGCTGGAGAAATAGGATTTCACCGTGGCCGAGCTTTCGCCTCAATCCAGCGCCGACGAAATCGTCGCTCATCTGCGCTCGATCGCCTCGGAGGAAAATCGCCTTGGCATGCTGCGCTACGGCATCAAGATCGAACGTGCGCTCGGTATCTCGCATGGCGTGCAGCGGCAGATTGCCAAGAAGATCAAGCGCAACCATGACCGTGCCTTCGAGCTTTGGCAGACAGGCATCATGGAGGCGCAGTTCATCGCCTCCGTGACCGCCGATCCAGAGCGGTTCTCCGCCGCGGATGCAAGACGATGGGCGGCGACTTTCGACTCGTGGGATATCGTCGACGGGGTCTCCGATCTCTTTGTCGATACGGATTGCTGGAAGGAACTGATCGCCGAATTCGCGGTCGACGAACGGGAATTCGTTCGGCGCACGGCGTTTGCGATGATGGCTTGGTCGGTGGTCCACCGGAAGAAGGAACCCGAGGCGACCTTCCTCGAATTCCTGTCGATCATCGAAGCGCATGCGACCGACGGCCGCAATTTTGTGAAGAAGGCGGTGAACTGGGCGCTTCGTTCGATCGGCAAACGATCGATGAATTTGCACGGCCCTGCCCTTGCCCTGGCGCAAAAACTAGCGGCCTCGACAGACAGGACTGCGCGCTGGATCGGCAAGGACGCCGTGAAGGAACTTTCCGATGCCAAGACGCTCGAACGGCTCGCCGCCAGAAAAGCTTGACCTGAGCAAAGTGCGCTTCACGGAGGTGACGCAATCGACGCGCGCTGATTTCGAAAACCTGTTCGAGCAACCCGGCGGGCCGAAATATTGCTGGTGCATGGCCTGGCGCAACCTCGACCGCCGCGAGCATGTCGAGAACGACGAGAAGAAACGCGCGATGATGGCGCTGATCGACGCTGGCACGCCGGTCGGCATTGTCGCCCAGATCAATGGCCGGACCGTCGGCTGGTGCTCGGTCGCGCCGCGCGAGACCTACCGTAGGCTGTCGCGGCAGCAGGACGATAGCGAGATGGGCATCTGGTCGATCGTCTGCTTCTATGTACCGAAAGCGCTGCGCGGCGGCGGGCTGGCAAGCGCATTACTCGACGCGGCCATCGATCACGCCTTTGCCAAAGGCGCCAGGACGATCGAAGCCTATCCGGTCGACCAGGCGTCGCCGAGCTACAGCTTTATGGGTTTTCGGGACACGTTCGCCGCCCGCGGCTTTCGCGAGATCGGCATGACCGGCTCGCGCCGGCATGTGATGCGGCTTGAGCGTTGACCTGTGAGGCAGCGGCAGCTTTACTTGATGTCCGCAGATCAAGGCTCAACGGCGGAGCAGCGATGAGCAACCGTTTTAAATCAGGCACGATCATGGCAACTGCCTTGTTGGCGTCCGCGATCGCGGCAAGCGCTTCCGCCGGAACCATGCATATTTTCTGGAAGGATCTGCGCCCGGCGACCCAGGCAGCCGCCGAAAGCGTCGGACTGCCAATGATCGCGGCCAAAATGCCGGATCATGGCGAAACGCTCTCTCACGATTTGCAGGACCAGACCGTGCAGCTCGCGGGCTACGCACTGCCGGTCGATCGCGACGGTGATCTCGTCTATCAATTCCTGCTGGTGCCCTGGACAGGGGCCTGCAGCCATATGCCGACGCCGCCGCCCAACCAGATCGTCCTCGTTACGCCTGCGCAACCCTACCGGATGTCCGAGGCCTACCAGCCGGTTTCGATAACTGGCGCACTAGAGCCAGGCATGGAGAAGAGCCAGCTTTTCATCCTTGATGGCGTCAGTGTCATCCAGTCGGGCTACACTGTGCGCAAGGCCGAGGTGGTCAACGTCGACACCGTGCCGGACACGATCACGCTGCCGGTCAACTCGCCCTGGACTTTCCTCAACAAAAAGAAGAACTAAGCAGAAGAATCTCAAGCGGCGTTGGCGCCGGACTCCTTGTCGAGCACCATGTAATCCAGCGGCATCTCGGTGGTGTATTTGATCTGCTCCATGGCGAAGGAAGACGACACGTCGCGGATCTCGATCTTGGCGATCAGCCGCTTGTAGAAGGCGTCGTAGGCGGCGATGTCGGGCACCACGACGCGCAAGAGATAGTCGACATCGCCGCTCATGCGGTAGAATTCGACCACTTCGGGAAATTCCTGGATGACCTCCGAAAAGCGCCGCAGCCATTCATGGCTGTGCGAGTTGGTGCGGATCGACACGAATACGGTGACACGCACATTGACCTTTTCATGGTCGAGGATGGCGACGCGCCGCTTGATGACGCCCTCTTCCTCGAGCTTCTGGATGCGCCGCCAGCACGGCGTCGTCGACAGGCCGACCTTCTTGGCGACGTCGGCGACCGCAAGCGTCGCATCCTCCTGCAGGAGGCGGAGGATTTTTCTATCGAGGCGGTCCATTGGGTGCTCCCCCTGATGCAAGTCGTCCAAAGTGCGCAGCGGCTTTGGCACAACGATATGCATAAAAACAAGAATTTAAAGCGCGTCCCCTCATGCGCTACGCGCTTCGAGGAATAGATTACCATATTCCCTCTTGTCATGGCCTTTTACAAGAAAGAAATTCTGTCGGATAGCGCGAAAGCGAGTGATTTCTTGCTGAATGCCTAGCCGATGCGATAGCGGATTTCCGATCTTAGAAATGGCAGCAAATCCATTTCAAACCATGGATTGCGCTTCAGCCAGCCGGTGTTGCGCCAGGACGGGTGCGGCAGCGGCAGGACTTTCGGGTCAGTCGGTGCCGCCCAGATGGCGCGCCAGTCCAAGACTGTTTCTGTCAGCGAGGGACGGCGCGCCGCGCCCATATGCCAGCTTTGCGCGTAGATGCCGATCGTCAGCACCAGATCGACTTGCGGCATCAGCGCCATCAGCGATACGCGCCAGGCCGGCGCACATTCGCGGCGCGGCGGCAGGTCGGCGCCCTTGGCGTCCTGACCCGGAAAGCAAAAGCCCATCGGCACAATGGCAAACTTGTCCGTGTCATAGAATTCCTCGCTGCCGACGCCGAGCCAGCTTCGCAGCCGGTCGCCGGAGGCGTCGGTGAACGGCATGCCTGACACGTGGACCTTGGTACCCGGCGCCTGGCTGGCGATCAGGATGCGGGCGCTCGAAGATGGCCTGAGCACCGGACGCGGCTGGTGCGGCAATGGCCTGCCGGCCGGCTTATCGACGCAGATGCGGCAGGCGCGTACCCTCGCTGCCAAGGCTTCCAACTCTTCGCTCATTCGGAACTCATTGTCAGGCGGCGGCACTCGGCCGGCTTGAGATTGCCCGATACCAGCGCATCACGTTGGTGCACTCTTCGGGTACCTTGATGCGAGCCGGCTTCATGAAGTCGATGGCGACCAGCCCGGTGATGTCGGCGATCGAATAGGTATCGCCGGCGACGAATTCCCTGCCGGCGAGCTCAGTGTCCAGAAATCTCAGGAATTCGATCGCCTTCGGCTTGTTGGCCTCGCCCCATTCGGGGATTTGCGGGATCTCCCATTCCCTCATTGCGGGATGGATATGCCGGAACGCCGCGGAGACGCAGCCGAACAGATTGAACTCCACGCGCCTTTGCCACATCTCGACGATTGCCTTGCCCAGCGCACCACGCCCGAACAAAGCCGGCTCGGGGTGCAGTTCCTCGAAGTAACGGCAGATTGCGACGGACTCGGTGATGATGGTGCCATCGTCGAGTTCGAGCACCGGCAGACGCTTCAGCGGATTGCGCGAGCTGACCGGCTGCTCTTTGTGCTCCAGCGCACCCATGTCGACCGGCACCAGCGGAACTTCAACTCCCTTTTCAGCCAGGAAAATCCGAACCCGACGTGGATTGGGCGCGCGCCCGCCGTCGAACAGCTTCATCTCTATCCTCCTCGTCCGTACGACGAATTATAGGCGCAGCTCACCAGAAGCGAAAAATCTCCCGCAGGGCGTCGCCGATCGACGCCAAGGTGCCGTGTTTTCTTTCGACCAGCTCGTGCCCGTGGCTCTCGCGCCAGTTCTTCGGCTCGTCGAAAGTTCCGGCCCAGATGCCGACCTTGCCTGCGCGCGCAGCGGCTTCCTCGGTCTCGAAGTCGCCAAAGGCGACCGCCCAGCCGGCCTCGACCTGAGCGCGGTTGAGATCCTTGCCGCCGACCTTGCAATCGCCGAGCAGCCTGCCGTAGCGGTCGCGCTGCCAGCCGCTGCAGGAAACCGCTTTGCCGGCAATCAACCGCACCAGGGACTGCCGCGCGAGCTTGCCGCAGGGATAGTCGGCACCGTCCTTGCGACAGATCTGCGAATATTCCGGCGCATCGATGCCACGCATGCGGACACGCTCGCTGCCGAGGGTGATGCTATCGCCGTCATTGACAATCGCCGCGCCCTCCGTCTTGCGCGTCTCCACCCGGTCGAGGCGCGCCGCCAGGAGCATCAGCAGCCCAAGCACGATGAGCGTCAGCCCATAGTCCATCAGCCTGCGCCACGGGCTTCGCGGACGCGGCGCATAGTATCGCTGGCGCGGCCATCGCGACCACGAACGGCTCATATGGCAAACCGTTGGTTAATCATTCGAACGTAGCTTAACGATTTGAAATTGCTGCCCGCGTAAATTGAAGACTTCATGCCCCTGCAACGCTCGACCACGGCGGACAAGTTTATTGTGGACCGCAGGAAACGCCATCGCAACAGCGATGTCGCGCGCGCGGTGCGCAAGACGCGCGACCGTCTTTCGCAGCAAGCCGGAAATCCCGACTTCGACCGCGAGCTGTTGAAGCTCCACGCGCTGTCGATGACCGGCGGCGTGATCGTCATCCCGCTGCTCGTTCTGGCAACGGCCGCCGCAGGCTTGCTCGCGGGCATCGGCAAGGAGATCGGCGTCTGGGCGCTGTTCACATTCATCTGCTATACCATCGTTGCATTCATGGCGAAACGCGTCACGCAAGCGTCCGAGCTCAACCCGCTGGAAACGCATAGGGATTTCCTGATCGGCCATTTTCTTTGCGGGCTTGGCTGGGCCTGGTTCGCATGGCTCGGCTGCGAAACTTGCCAAATCGATCAGTTCCAGGTCGCCAAGGCGGTGGTGCTGCTGCTCGCCATGTCGGCAACCGCGATCCTGGCATCGTCCCTGCGCGGTGCGCTGTTGGCGACCTTCGCCCTCCCGGTCGCCATCTATGCCTATGCCAGTGCGAAACTATGGCTGCCCGTCGAAGTGATCATGGCAGGTTTGCTGATCGCTTCGCTGCCTTTCTTCGCCTATGTGGCGCGCCAGCTCAACCGTTCCTCGCTGATGCTGCTGTCGTTCCGCTCCGAAAAGGATGCGCTGATCGCCGAACTGGAGACGGCGAAATCGATGTCGGACGAGGCACGGCGGCGGGCGGAAGACGCAAATCTGGCGAAATCACGTTTCCTGGCCTCGATGAGTCACGAACTGCGCACGCCGCTCAACGCCATTCTCGGCTTTTCCGAAGTGATGGCCAACGAGGTGCTCGGCCCGATGAGCAACCCGACCTATCGCGACTATGCCCGCGACGTGCATGACTCCGGACAGCATCTGCTCGACCTGATCAACGAAATCCTCGACTTGTCGCGCATCGAAGCGGGTCGCTACCAGCTCAATGAGGAGCCGATGATGCTGCTCTCCGTCGTCGAGGATTGCTGCCACATGATGGAGCTGAAGGCGCGCAACAAGGACATCCGCATCGTCCAGGATTTCGAAAACGCCTTGCCGCGCCTGTTCGCCGACGAACGCGCGGTGCGGCAGATTGCGCTCAACCTCTTGTCCAATGCCATCAAGTTCACCGCCACCGGCGGCGAAATCCGCGTGCGCGTCGGCTGGACGGCGGGCGGCGGGCAATATCTCTCCGTCAAGGACAATGGGCCGGGCATACCGGAAGACGAGATCCCGATCGTACTCTCGGCCTTCGGCCAGGGCTCGATCGCCATCAAGAGCGCCGAACAGGGCACCGGGCTTGGCCTGCCGATCGTGCAGGGCCTGCTGGCCATGCATGGCGGCGAATTCCAGCTCCATTCCAGGCTACGCGAAGGCACCGAGGCGATCGCCATCTTCCCGCTGAGCCGGGTGATGGAGGAACTGCCGGCGCTGCCGACCAAGGCGGTTGCTTCGCGCCGGCGCTGAATGCTTAACCGCGGACCGCGGCTGCCATGCCGGAGCTGGTCAGCGCGGCCGCCTTGACCAGTCCAGCGGCAAGAGCCGCCCCTACCCCCTCGCCCTGGCTGACGCCCAGATCGAGCAGCGCGCGAAGGCCGAGGCGCTCGGCGGCCTTGGCATGGCCCGGCTCCGGCGATAGGCTTGCGAGGAGACAATGATCGAGCGCGGCGGGGTTGGCGGCATATAGGGCGGCAGCGGCCGCGGTCACCGCAAACCCATCGAGCAGCACCGGGATCTTCTGCATCCGCGCCGCCAGAATGGCGCCGCAGATCGCTGCGAATTCCCGTCCACCGACCCGGCGAAGCGCTTCCAGCGGATCCTTGAGGCTCGCGCCGTGAAACGCCATCGCGGCATCGACCACCTCCGCCTTGCGCCTCTGCATCGCTGCGTTGGCCCCCGATCCAGGGCCGACCCAGTCGGCGCCGGTGCCGCCGAACAGGGCCGCGCAAAGAGCCGCGGCGACAGTCGAATTGCCGACGCCGAGGTCGCCAAGGCAAAGCAGGTCGGTGCCGCCGGCAATCGCTTCCATGCCGAAGGCCATGGTGGCGGCGCAACCGCGCTCGTCCAGTGCCGCGTCCTCGGTGATGTCGGCTGTTGGAATGTGCAGAGCCAGATCGAACACCTTCAAGCCGAGATCGTTGGCGATGCAGATCTGGTTGATCGCTGCACCGCCGGCGGCGCAGAGCTCGACCGCATTTGCCGTGGCGGCGGCGGGGCGCGGCGAAATGCCGTGGCGGGTGACGCCATGATTGCCGGCAAAGATCGCCACCAATGGCCGCGTCACCGCCGGTGGCGCGCGGCCGCTCCAGCCGGCGAGCCAGGCGGCGACGTCCTCGATGCGGCCGAGCGAGCCTTTGGGCTTGTCTGCCTTGGCAAACAACTGGCGCACGCGGGCGTTGGCCGCCATATCTGCCGGCGGCAGGCTCACCAGAAGGTCGCGAAAATCGTCGAAAGGCAGCGCGCTGGTCATGTCGATGGCGATCGTCCCTGTGAATTGGTGAGCGGCATAGCCGCCTTGGCCAGCCGGCACAACCTCGGCGTAACTTGGCGGTATTGACGCGAAAGCACTTGTTGGCGGCGCACCCCGGAGGGCTTGCATTGACTTTGTCGTTGCACCATGTGGAGGCTAGCCAAGGAAATCCTCATGACGGCCATTGAATCCCCGTGCATCCTGGTCTGCTCGATCGACATGAAAACCGGTTTCTGTTTCGGTTGCGGGCGCACGCGCGAGGAAATCGCCGCCTGGATCGACATGACCCCGCAAACCCGCCGCAGCGTCATGGCCGAGCTGCCGGCAAGGCTGGAAACGGTCGAGCGACGCCCCCGCCGGGAAACCCGTCGCAGCCGCATGGCACGCGAACGCGACGCCCTCTCGTGAACCGGCCGCAGAGATGAACCGACTGTTGTGGATTCTGATCGTCGCGATCGGGGCGGGTGTGCTCCTGCTCATGCTCAACGATTCCGCCGGCAGCACGTTCGGCATTGAGAATTACGATTTCAGCCAGCTGATCTGGCTTGGCGCTTTAGCGGCGCTCGTCGGCGCCGGCCTGCTCAGATCGGGCAGGCCGTTAGGCACCATGGCCCGCAGCCTCGGCGCCTGGGGTGCCATCGTGCTGGCGCTGATCGCCGGCTATCAGTACCGCTATGAGTTGCAGGATTTCGCCAGCCGCGTCACCGCCGGCTTTGTTCCCGGCAGTCCGCTGGCACTGGGCGTGGACGAAGGCCATGCCACCGTCACCCTGGACAAGGCCGGCAACGGCCATTTCGAAGCGCGTGTCACGATCAACGGGACGCCGATCCTGACGGTTGTCGATACCGGCGCGACCAGCACCGTGCTGACCGCCGAGGACGCACTGGCGGTCGGGTTCAATTCGGCGGCTCTCCGCTTCACCATACCGATCTCTACCGCCAACGGCATGACACGCGCCGCCGCCGTAAAAACCGATGAGCTGTCGATCGGCGGCATCGTGCGCAAGGACATGCCCATCATGATCGCCGCACCCGGCACGCTCGGCCAGAGCCTGCTCGGCATGAATTTCATCGGCTCGCTATCGGGCTTCGACGTCCGTGGCGATCGCATGATTTTGCGGGATTAACTTCTTTCCTCAGGCCGCCTCTGCGGTCCTGCCGAAATCGACTTCTGCGAAAGCCGCCTTGAGCACCTGCGGTCCGGCACCCGGCTTTGTCGCCTCGGTGGAAAGGATCTGCCGATAGCGGCGTGCACCGGGCAGGCCGTGAAACAGCCCGACCATGTGCCGGGTGACATGCCCGAGGCGTCCACCCTGCTCGATATGGCGTGCCGCGTAATCCGCCATGGCATCGATCAGCGCGGCAAAATCGAACGGCTCAGCCGTGCCGCCGTAAAACGCGGCATCGATGCCGGTCAGTATCCCGGGCGTGTGATAGGCGGCGCGGCCGAGCATAGCGCCATCGACATGGTCGAGATGCCTCAGCGCCTCTGCAAGAGATTGAATGCCGCCATTGATGCCGATGAATTTGTTTTGTTTTCTGGCTTTCAGCCGATAGACGCGGCCATAGTCGAGCGGTGGGACGTCGCGATTTTCTTTTGGGCTCAGACCTTCCAGCCAGGCCTTGCGGGCGTGCACCCACAGCGCGTCGGCGCCGGCCGCGAAAACACCGTCGGCCAAGGCATCGAGTGCCGGTTCCGGATCCTGCCCGTCGACGCCGATGCGGCACTTGACGGTAACCGGTATTTTCACCGCCGCCTTCATCGCAGCGACGCAATCCGCGACGAGCACCGGCGTCTTCATCAGGCAGGCGCCGAACGTGCCCGACTGGACGCGGTCGGACGGACAGCCGACATTGAGGTTGATTTCATCATAGCCGAAGGCTTCGCCGATGCGCGCCGCCTCGGCCAGCTTTCCCGGATCGGCGCCGCCGAGCTGCAGCGCCACCGGATGTTCGCTGTCGTCGAAGCCGAGCAGCCGCTCGCGTGCGCCGTGGATGACCGCATCTGCCACCACCATCTCGGTGTAGAGCAGCGCCTCGCGCGTCAATTGGCGATGGAAGAACCGGCAGTGCCGGTCCGTCCAGTCCATCATCGGTGCAGCGGCAACTTTGTGTCCTAACATACTAATTTTATTCTCTTTTTTATGCGTCAGTCCGTCCAATACCCTGTTGGAACGACTGAGCAATTTGGAAAGAAGCGCGTAGCCAAACGTAACCGAATTTACGACTATGCTGGCGCAAACTGAAGGCCATTTAGCACATCACGCCGCTCACTGCACACGTGGTGCACACGAAATCTTCCGTCATCCCACCGGCCCGACCATCGATCAGATGACCATCAATAGCTTCGCTTGGCTGAACAAGGCCTTGACACGCAACTGGCATGCACACTGCCTCAACCACTTTAGTGACAGCATCGGGCTGTATCGACTTCAAAGGCGTTGCCTGCGGCTTATCGGCGAACTGAATTTGCTCTCCGCTAGTCTGAGCAATGTTATGCGTCAGCCCGAGGCCAGCCTGACCGGTTGGCTGTTCGGCTGCCGCGCGGAAAGCAGGGCCGCGAACTGGTCCACAGCCTGTCCGGCCCGCGCCAGGACTAGCGGATCCACGAGCTTGCCATCGGCAAAGTCGCTGTCGCTGCCGTAGACGGCGCTCGGCACGGTCAGTGCGGAGTAAAAGCCGAACAACGGGCGAAGCTGATGCTCGACCACCAGAGCGTGGCGCTGGCCGCCGCCTGTCGCGCCGATCAGCACCGGCCGGTCGACAAGCGCCAGCGGATCGATGAGGTCGAACAGATGCTTGAAGAGGCCGGCATAGGAGCCGTTGTAGACCGGCGTCGTCACGATCAGCGCGTCGGCCTGTTCGACAGCCTCCACCACATTCAGCGCCTCCGGCGTCAATTCCTTTCGCGTGAACGCAGCACCCAGACCACGGCCGGCATCGACAAGATCGAGGAAATTCACCGTGGCGGATAATCTTTCGCGCAGTGCCTCACCCAGATGATGCGCCAGCGTCCGTGATTTCGATGGCCTATGGGTGTTGCCTGACAAAACGACGATGCTCTGGCGCAGCCGTTCGACATGGAAATTCATGGGCTCTCTCATCTGTCCGAAACGATTGGAGACTCTGGCGGGGCCGCCGGCCCCGCCAGTCCACAGCTGACCGTCAGGCGGCGCGCAGAGGCCGCGTCAGCGGGATCGGTGCGGCCGGCTCGGAACGCGGCACGCGGCCTTCGACCGGATGGCTCGGATCGTTGAATCGGTGCGTCGAGGCATGGCCGGCTGTGACGAGGCGGTCGACAAAGGCCTCGTCCTCGGCGTTCAGCCTGAACTCCAGCGCCTTGGCGTAGCTGTCCCACTGTTCCTCGGTTCGCGGGCCGGCGATCGCCGCCGTGATGAGCCGGTTGTTGAGCACCCAGGCCAGCGCGAAGTCGGCAGCCGAGACGCCACGCGACTTTGCGTGCGCCGCGATCTGCCTGGCGATCTCGATCGATTCCGGGCGCCATTCGGTCTCGGCGATGCGCTTGTCGCCACGGCCCGCCCGCGTGTCGGCGGCGGGCGCCTGATTCGGCTCGTATTTGCCGGTCAGAACGCCGCGCGCCAGCGGGCTGTAGGAGACAACGCCAAGACCATAATAGGCGGCCGCCGGAAGCTGCTCGGCCTCGGCGGTGCGGTTGACGATGTTGTAGAGCGGCTGGCTCGCCACCGGCCGGTCGATGCCGAGCTCGTCGGCCAGATGCGCGACTTCCGCGATGCGCCAGCCACGGAAATTCGAGACGCCGAAATAGCGCAGTTTGCCCTGGCGGATCAGGTCGGCGATCGCCCGCACCGGCTCTTCCAGCGGTGCATCGAAGACCGCGCGGTGGAAGTAGAACAGGTCGATGTAATCCGTCCCGAGACGCCGCAGGCTGTTCTCGACGGTCTGGATCACCCATTTGCGCGAATGGCCACCGAGATTGGGCCCCTTGTCATGCGAGTTGACGAACTTGGTCGCCACGACCCAATGATCGCGCGCCGCCTTGATGCCGCGACCGACGACTTCCTCGGACTTGCCATTGTGGTAGACGTCGGCGGTGTCGATGAAATTGATGCCTTGCTCGCGCGCCTTGTCGATGATGCGATGCGCTACCGTTTCCTCGGTCGGCCCGCCGAACATCATGGTGCCGAGGCTGAGTGGCGAAACCTTCAGGGCGCTGCGGCCGAGATAGCGGTAATCGGACATTTTCTACTCCGTTGAACTTTCAGTTGAGGGTTGGTTCGGCGTAGTGGCAGGCGACGTGGTGTCCCGGCGCGATCGCCCGGAATGCCGGTTCCTGCGAACGGCAAAGATCCGTTGCCAGCGGACAGCGCGTGTGAAAGCGGCAACCGCTGGGGATATTCTGCGGGCTCGGCAGATCGCCATGGATGGGTGCTGCCTGACGACGGCGCGCCGGGTCCGGCACGGCATCCATCAGCGCGCGCGTGTAGGGATGCTTGGGCGAGGTCCACAGCGTCGCATTGTCGGCGCTTTCGACAATGCGCCCGAGATACATGACCAGCACCCGGTCGGCGAAATAGCGGACCACCGACAGGTCGTGCGAGATGAACAGGTAGGACAGCCCGAACTGCCGCTTCATGTCGACCAGCAGGTTGAGGATCTGCGCCTGGATCGAGAGGTCGAGCGCCGACACCGGCTCATCGCAGACGACCAGTTCCGGACTGAGGATCAGCGCGCGGGCAATGCCGATGCGCTGGCGCTGACCGCCCGAAAATTCATGCGGGTAGCGGCCAAGCGCATCCTTCGGCAGACCGACACGCTCGATGATGTCTTCCACAATCTTGCGCCGCTCGGCCTTGTTGCCGATGTCATGAACTTTCAGCGGCGCCGTCAAAATATCGCCGATCGTGTGGCGCGGATTGAGCGACGCGAACGGATCCTGGAAAATCATCTGGATGTTGCGTCGCGCCGCCTTCAGCCGGCGCGCGTCGAGCACGGTGATGTCGGTGCCGTTGAACTCGATCCTGCCGCCGGTCGGATCGACCAGCCGCATGATGGTCTTGGCGAGTGTCGATTTTCCGCAACCGCTTTCGCCGACGAGACCAACCGTCTCGCCGCGCCCGACATCGAGGGAAACGCCGTCGACAGCGCGCAGCGCACCACCCTGGGCGTGAAAATGGGTGGAGAGGTCAAAGACCGAGAGCAGCGCCATGCGCAACCTCCGGAATGAAGCTGTAGGGGCAGGCGACGAGGCGATCCTCGCCCACCTCGACGAGGGCGGGTACGAAATGGGCACAGCTGTCGCGCGCCACCGCGCAGCGCGGCCGGAACGGGCAGCCCTTCTCGCCCGCGGCCGAGACGATGCTGCCGGGAATCTCCGTCAGCCTGGCGTCGCGGTAGTGCAGATTGGTCTTCAGCCGCGGCGAAGCAGCCAGCAGGCCGCGCGTGTAGGGATGAAGCGGCGTTCTGAACAGCGCGCCGGGCAGCGCCTGTTCAACCTTGCGGCCGGCATACATGACGACGACCTTGTCGGCCCATTGCGCGACGACGCCGAGATCGTGGGTGATGAGCACGACAGCCATCGACAGTTCGCGGCGCAGCGTATCGAGCAGATCGAGCACCTGCGCCTGGATGGTCACGTCCAGCGCCGTCGTCGGTTCGTCGGCAATCAGCAGGCGCGGGCGGCAGGCAACGGCAATGGCAATCATGACGCGCTGGCGCATGCCGCCGGAAAGCTGGTGCGGATAATCGTCGATGCGCCGCTGCGGATCGGGAATGCGGACCAGCGAGAGCAGTTCGATCGCCCGCGCTCGCGCGGCCTGGCCGCGTATGCCTTCGTGCAGCGTCAGCACCTCGGTGATCTGCCGGCCGATGGTCAGAACGGGGTTGAGCGAGGTCATCGGCTCCTGGAAGATCATGGCGATCTCGCGCCCGCGCAAATTGCGCATCGCCTTCTGGTCGAGGCCGAGCAAATCCCTGCCGGCGAATTCGATCCTGCCATTGGGGATTTTCGCCGAGCGCGGCAGAAGCTGCATCAGGGCAAGTGCCGTCAGCGACTTGCCGGAGCCCGATTCACCGACGATCGCCAGCGTCTCGCCTTCGCCGACCTCGAAGCTCAGCTGGCTGACCGGCTCGGTGGTTGGAAAGCAAACCGTCAGATTGTCGACCCTTAGTAAGGCAGCCATCTCTAGCGCTCCTGCGAGAAGCGCGGATTGAGCGCGTCGTTGAGGCCGTCGCCGATCAGGTTCAGCGCCAGCACGGTGAAGACGATTGCCAATCCCGGCAGAGCGGTCAAATACCAGGCGGTGCGGATCAGCTCCCTGCCCGCTCCAATCATCGAGCCCCAACTGACGACATTGGGATCGCCGAGGCCCATGAAGGACAGCGCCGATTCCATCAGGATTGCGGTCGCCACCATCACCGACGAGGTGACGATCAAGGGTGGCAGCGCGTTGGGCAGGATTTCGCGGAAGATGATGCGGGCATGGCCATAGCCCAGGCTGCGGGCGGCCATGACAAAATCTTTCTCGCGGATGGCCCGGAATTCGGCACGGGTCAGCCGCGCCACCGTCGGCCAGGTAATGACGGCGATCGCCACCGTCACGACAGGTGCGGTCGGCTGCGCGATCGCCACCATGACTACCAGCAGCACGAAGCTCGGTATGGTCTGAAAGATCTCGATCAGGCGCACCAGCAGGTCGTCGATCCAGCCACCGAAATAACCCGCGGTGGCGCCGACAAGGATGCCGAAGCCGAGGCCGAGCGCGGTCGCCACAAGGCCGACGAACAGCGAAATCCGCGCGCCGTGCAGAATGCCCGAAAGCACGTCGCGGCCCATGGAATCCGTGCCCAGCGGAAAGGCTGGATTCTGCCCCGGCCAAAGGAAGGGTCGCGCCACCATCGACAGCGGATCCGCCGGATAGAGGACGGGTGCCAGCAGTGCGGCCAGCACGACCAGCGACAGGAACACCACGCCGAACATGGCGTTGGGGTTGCGCAGGAAAATCTTCAGAGCGCGCCCGCCGGCGACAACCGGCACCGACGCCGCCGAGGCGGAGCGCGCGTCAGGCGCGTGAAGATTGCTCCAGCTTTTTGTCTCGGGTTCAGCCGGTGCCGCAGGCTCGCGGGCGTCCGCATAGAGACGGCGAGAGCGCGCGTCGCCGGCGGCAAAATCGGTGGAAGCCATCAGCGTACTCCGATGCGGGGGTCGAGCCATGCGTGCAGAAGGTCGACGGTGGCGTTGGCAAGGATGACCAGCAGCGACGACAAAAGCAGGATGCCGAGCAGCACGGTGAAATCACGGCCCATCACCGCCTCGAAGGCGAGACGCCCAAGGCCGGGCCAGGAATAGACGGTCTCGACAACCACGGCGCCGCCAAGCATGCCGCCGACATGCATCCCGGCCATGGTGGTGATGGGGATCAGCGCGTTGCGCAGGACATGGCGGATGGTGATAACGGTCGGCGACAGGCCCTTGGCGGCGGCGGCGCGCACATAGTCCTGCGACTGGACTTCGAGCATCGCCGCCCGCGTCAGCCGGGCATAGATCGCCACATAGAACAGAGCCAGCGACAGCGCCGGCAAGATCATGTAGCGCGCCTTGTCCCAGAAGCCGGCAAAGCCGGTCAGGTTGCTGCCGATGGTTCCCGAACCGCCGCTCGGCAGCCAACCCAGCTTGACCGAGAACAGCACGATCAGCATCAAGCCGATCCAGAAGCCCGGGATCGAATAAAACAGCAGCGAAAGGACCGATAGCAGGCGATCCGGCAGCCGACCGGAAAACACCGCCATCAACGATCCAAGGGCGAGGCCGAGCGCAATGGCGATACTCAGCGCCACCGCCATCAACAGCAGCGTGCCCGGCAGCCGCTGGCCGATCAGGTCGGCGACCGGCATGCCGTAGCGCGGCGAAAAGCCGAGGCTGAAATGCGCCAGATTGTAGAGATAGTTGAACAGCTGGACGAGCAGCGGATTGTCGAGCCCAAAGCGCTCGCGCAACGCGGCCATCGTTTCCACGGTGGCCGAACCGGCCTCACCGGCCATGACGTCGGCGGCATCGCCGGGCGCAAGCTGCAGCAGAAAGAAGTTCAGGATCACGATGCCCAGAATGGTCGGCACCGCCTGGATCGCGGTGCGTCGAAACGTTCGGCCAATGCGCGTCAGGGTCGACATCATTTTTGCTTTCCCGGCTGTGGCTGACGATGCGGGTTTGCTGTTTCCCGGAAAGTTCCGTGCTTTTTAGTTGACAAGATTTATAGACATTGTCAAACCTGATTTAAGAAATTTTGTTCTGCAAATGCCGATATTGCAGAATAGAATTTTATTTCATACTACAAAAATCGCGGTTTGAAGTATGAAATCTTAAGCGTGAGGGCGGGCCGGCCAAATCTTTTCACAAACGGGTCCGCTTTTGGAACGAGGGATTTTTCATCCAGCGGCCGACGACCGGCCGATCGATGGCTGCAGCAAAAAAAGGACTACGGCTCCATGTCTGATTTCCTCATTGCGAACCGCCGCAGGTTCCTCGGCATCTCGGCCGCGGCGCTCGGAGCGACGCTGTTGCCGGCGTCGCGCCGCGCCTACGCCGCAGAGCCGAAACAGGGTGGGACAGCGAGGCTGCTGCTGTCGGCCGAGCCGCCGGTGCTGACGACCATCGCCCACACGGCGTTCAATTCCGTCTACGTCTCAGCCAAGACCACCGAGGGCCTGCTGACCTATGATTTCGATCTCACGCCGCGCCCGTCACTCGCCAGGCAATGGTCGGTCAGTGACGATGGGCTGCAATACACCTTCAAGCTGCGCGAAGGCGTGACGTGGCATGACGGTCAGCCGTTCACCGCCGCCGACGTCGCCTACTCGATCGCCACGATCAGAGAGGTTCATCCGCGCGGCCGCAACACCTTCCTCAACCTTGTCGATTTCCAGACGCCGGATCCGCTGACCGTTACGCTGGTTCTGTCGAAGCCGGCGCCTTACCTGATCACGGCGCTGGCCGCGGCCGAAACACCGATCGTGCCGAAGCACCTCTATGACGGCACAAGGGCAGCCGAAAATCCGGTCAATGTCGCTCCGGTCGGCACCGGCCCGTTCGTCTTCAAGGAATGGGTGCGCGGCAGCCACATCGTCTATGAACGCAATCCCGATTATTGGGACGCGCCGCGCCCCTATCTCGACCGGCTGATCGTCCGTTTCATCCCGGACGCTTCGGCGCGCGCCCTGGCGCTGGAGACGGGCGAGGTCGACCTGGCGCCGGCAACGCCGATCCCGTACAGCGATTTGCAGCGTTTCGAAACACTGCCGCATATCGGCTTCGAGAAGCAGGGCTATCAGTATTCCAACGGCATCAGCCGGGTCGAGTTCAACCTGGAGAAACCCTATTTCCAGGATGTTCGCGTCCGCCGCGCCTTCGCCCATGTCATCGACCGCAACGTCATCCGCGACACCATCAACTATGGCTATGGCGAGACCATTCCCGGTCCGATCAATCCCAATCTGAAGAAGTGGTTCGTCGCCGATTTGAAGACCTATCCGGTCGACATTGCCACTGCCGAGAAACTGCTCGACGAAGCGGGCTTGCCACGCGGTACCGACGGCATCCGGCTCAAGCTGGTCCACGACTATGTCCCGAGCGGCGAGACCTACAAACGCGGCGCAGACTACATCAAGCAGGCATTGGCCACAGTCGGGGTCGAGGTCACCGTGCGCAGCCAGGATTTCGCCACCTACACCAAGCGCATCTACACCGACCGCGATTTCGACTTCACCTTCAACGGCATGAGCAATCTGTTCGACCCGACGGTCGGCGTGCAGCGCCTCTACTGGTCGAAGAATTTCAAGCCGGGCGTGCCCTTCTCCAACGGTTCGAAATACAGCAATGCCAAGGTCGATGAACTTCTTGAAGCTGCCGCCGTCGAGGTCGATCACGAAAAGCGCTTCGAGCAATGGGCCGCGATCCAGCAGATCCTTGTCGAGGACCTGCCCGACATCGGCATCGTCAGCCAGCCGGAAATCACCCTCTACAACAAGCGCATCGCCGATCACACAGTGGGCGCCGAGGGCAATGCCGGCAGCCTCGCATCAACCCATATCGTCGCCTGATCCGCCGCCCCATGCGCGGTCTTTCGCGCATGGCATCTCTTTCTCCTTCCCCGAGAGATTCCCCCATGACGCTCGCCCACAAGCCTGGTTCCATCGTCGGCACGCCCTTCTTCAAGGCGCCGACCGACTATCCGGACAGCCCGCTATCGAAAGCGCTTCAGCAGCCGGTGCTGCTCGGACTGTTCCTGCCGATCCAGGCCGGCGGCTGGACCAACTCGACCCTGCCGCGCTCGACCGACTGGCGCTTCGATTACAATCGCGACCTGACGCTCAAGGCCGAGGAGCTTGGCTTCGACCTCGTCTTTGCGCTCAGCCAGTGGCTGCCCAAGGGCGGCTATGGCGGGGTCTTCAACGGCCAGGCGCTGGACAGTTTCGTCTCCATTGCAGCCATGGCCGCGATCACCAAGAAGATCATGCTGATCTCGACCATGCATGTTCTCTACGGCCCGTGGCATCCGCTGCATCTGGCCAAATTCGGCGCCACGCTCGATCACATTTCTGGCGGCCGCTGGGGCATCAACGTGGTCACCGGTCATCGCGCCGTCGAACACGAGATGTTCGGCTGGAACCGCATCGAGCACGACCGTCGCTACGAACTCGCGGCCGAGTTCGTCGAAGTGCTGCAGCGGCTGTGGCAGGACGACGAGAATTTCTCCTTCTCTGGAGAATCGAGCTGGAAGCTTAATGGCGGCTTCGTCACGCCGAAGCCGAATTACGGTCGGCCGATCCTGGTCAATGCCACCGGCTCCGATGCCGGCATTTCCTTTGCCGGCCGTTATTCCGACATCGTCTTCGTCACCAGCCCGGCCGGCTCCGACATCGCCAGCGCGCTGGAGGCGCTGCCGGCGCATACGAAGAAGGTGAAGGACGCCGCCCTCGGTGTCGGCCGCACCGTGCGCACGCTGCTCAATCCGCTGGTCATCAGCCGTCCCACTGAGAAGGAAGCCTGGGCCGTCGCCGACCAGATCGTCGCCCGTGCCGACAGCCGTACGCCGAAAGGGTTCCAGACCTTCAACAGCGACGCCCAGGCCTGGAAGGGCCGCGAAGGCCGCGACGATCCCTACGCCAAGGTCGGCGGCAACATTTATCTCATCGGCACGCCCGAGCAGATCGTCGACCAGTTCGTCAAGCTCAAGGACGCCGGCATCGATGGCCTGCAATTGTCCTTCTTCGACTTCAAGCCGGACCTCGAATTCTTCGGCGAGAACATCCTGCCGCTGATGAAGCAGGCCGGCCTGCGCAACGCCTGAGGAGCACTCATGACCACGACTGCGATCTCCGAAATCTGGTACACACGCTGCCCGGTGCCGACGCCTGTCGGGCTTGCGGCGCAGCTCGGACTTCTCGACGAAACCTTTCGCAAGGAGGGGATCGAATTGAAGTCGATCATCGATTCACCCAACCGCGACATCCGCCAGAGCCATTTCAACCACACACTCGACTGGTCGTTCCGCCACGGCGGCAACGTGCCGCCGATCCGTGCGCGGTCCGAAGGGCGCAAGACGCGTCTCGTCGGCATCACCTGGACCGACGAATTCCAGGCGATCATCACCTTGCCCGGCACCGGCATCAGAACAACCCAGGACCTGAAAGGCCGCCGCTTCGGCATCGCCCGGCGTCCGGAAGGCATCGTCGACTTCATGCGGGCGACGGCGCTGAAAGGGCTGGTCTCGGCGCTCTCGCTTGAAGGCCTCAGCCATGCCGACGTCGAGATCGTCGACATCGCGCTGACCGACAGCGTGCTCGACAGCCAGGAAGGGCCGTCGCTGTTCGGCCTCAAGCGCAAACAGGCCTATGGCGAGGAGGCAGCCGCGCTGATCCGTGGCGAGGTCGACGCCATCTATGTCAAAGGCACGGCCGGCATCAATGTCGCCAATCTGATCGGCGCCATCCAGGTCGCCGAATTCGGCTTTCATCCCGACCCGAACATCCGCATCAACTCCGGTTCGCCGCGTGTGCTGACCGTCGACGATTTGCTGGCCGAAGAGCGCCCTGATCTGGTCACGCGCCTGATCGAGACGATCCTGCGCGCCAGCGCCTGGGCTAAGGCGCATCCGGAAGAGACGCGGCGCTTCGTCGCCCGCGAATCCGGCGCCACCGAAGAACAGGTGCTGGCCGCCAACGGTCCGGATGTCCACAACCATCTCGGCCTCGGACTGCAGCCTGAGCTCGTCGCGGCGATTTCCCACTACAAGGATTTCCTGCGCGACTGGGGTTTCCTTGCCAGCGATTTCGACGTCGAGGCCTGGGTCGATCGCCGGCCGCTCGATCAGGTGACCATCCGCGCCGCCGCCTGAGAGGAAGCCAGCATATGACCTCGACGATCCCCGAGTTCCCACAACTCCTCGACACGGTAGCGAGCCTGGCCGACGACTTCGCGCCGACCGCCGCACATCACGACGCGACCGGAGAATTTCCGTTTGCCAATTTCGGCCGGCTTCACCAGGCCGGTCTGCTTGGCCTGGTCACAGCGCGCGAGCATGGCGGCCTCGGCGGCGGGCTGACGGAAGCCCAGGCGGTGATCGCCGAGATCGGCCGCGGCGAGCCGTCGACGGCGCTTGTGCTGGCCATGCATTACAACAGCCAGTATGCGCTGCGGAAATCCGGAAAATGGCCGCGCCATCTGGTGCAGCGGATTGTCGAGGCCGGCCGTCTTGGCCCTGCCTTGATCAATGCCGCCCAGGCCGAGCCGGGGATCGGCTCGCCCGCCCATGGCAAGCCGCCCGAAACCATTGCCCGGCGCGACGGCAATGTCTGGCGGATATCCGGCCACAAGAACTACGTCACCGGCATTCCCATCCTGAAATGGGTGAACTTGCTGGCATTGACCGACGAGCCGCAACCGCGCCTCGCCTCGTTCCTGGTGCCGACCAATGCGCCGGGATTGCGCGTCGAAAAGACATGGAACGCCGCCGGCATGCGGGCCACCGCCAGCGACGACGTCATTCTGGATAATGTCGCCGTGCCTGCCGAGGACATCACCGAGGCGCAGCCGGCGTCCGAGCCGCTGCGGCGGGAGGAAGGTGCGACGGCGTTCTTCTTTTCGCTGATCGGCGCTGTCTACCACGGTGCCGCCCGCGCTGCCCGTGACCGGCTGGTCTCCTTCGTCACCACGCATGCGCCGGCGAGCCTCGGCGCGCCGCTGTCGACCGTGCCGCACATCCAGGCAGGGCTGGGCGAGATCGAGGTCAGGCTCGCAACCAGCACGCGGCTGCTGCGCTCGCTCGCTGATGACGTCGACGCCGGCCGACCGGTCGGCACCGACGGCATGACCGTCAGGCATGTCGTCATCGACAATGCCGTGGCAGTTACCTCGCTGGCGCTGGAGCTTGCCGGCAATCCCGGTCTTAACAGAGACTTCCAGCTCGAGCGTCACCACCGCGATACGCTGACTGCCCGCTCGCACGCACCGCAGAACCATATGATCCGCACGATCGCCGCCAAGGCGGCGCTCAGCCGCCACGCTGCCAGCCAAGTGGCCGAGCCGCCGGCTGTTGCCGCTGTCAAACCCAGGCTCAAGGCGGTCGGGTGAGCGACGCCATGATCTCCGAACATGTCGAAGTCGCTATCATCGGCGGAGGCCCCGGTGGCCTGACATTGGCGCAAGGCCTGAAGAAGAACGGCATCAGCGTCGCGGTCTTCGAGAAGGATCGCGCCCGCAATGACTACGTCCAGGGTTTTCGGCTGCGCATCCGCCAGCGTGGCATCGATTCGCTGATCGCCAACTTGCCGCCGGAACTCTACGAGGCCTTTGTCGCCACGCTCGGCCGAGCGCCGGACCGCAACATCCTGCTCGACGAAAATTTCGAGACCTTGGGCGAGGACGCCTGGGGTGGCGGCAACGCACTCGGCGAGGCCGACGACACGCATATCGAAAAGTCGGTGAGCCGCATCACGTTGCGCCAGGTGCTGCTTTCCGGCCTCGACGGCGTCGTGCGCTACGGCAAGGTCTATTCCCGCTACGAAGAGCAGCCGGACGGTTCGGTGATCGCGCATTTCGAGGACGGCTCGACAATCCATGCCGATGTGTTGGTCGGTGCCGACGGCGCCCGCTCGCGCGTGCGCCAGCAACTGGTGCCGCATGCGCGAAGCTTCGACACCGGCGTCAGGCGCCTGGCCGGCAAGATGACGCTGCATGCCGCAGCCCTACACCAGATCTCGCCGCTGCTGCTTGACTACAATGCCGGCGTCAGACCGACGGAAGGTCACGGGCTGATGGTCACCAGTCATCGGGTCAATGTCGAGGCCTATCGCAAATATGGGCTGATCGGGCTGGACGACGACACCCACAAGGACATTGCCGGTTTCCATTTCAACAACACCACCAGCTATGTCTGGTGGAACACCGCATACGAGAAGGACGAGCTTGCCACGGATGACGCGCTGGCAAAGCTCTCCGGCGCCGAACTGATCGAGTTGCTGATTTCGAAGATCAGCCATTGGCACAAGGAAATCCTCGACCTCATTCGCTACACCGACCCGTCTACGGTGGCGCTGCTGCATGTCCACACCTCAGAGCCTGTCGATCCGTGGCCGACGAAACAGGTGACACTGCTCGGCGATGCCATCCATGCCATGACCTATTTCCGCGCACTCGGCGGCAACACCGCGATCTACGGCGCCGGGCTGCTGGTGCCTGAACTGGTGGCCGCCAGACGCGGCGACAAGCCGCTGCTTGAAGCCCTGTCAGACTATGAGGCGAAAATGCTGAAGCACGGCGCCAATGCGGTGCGGTCTTCGCTGACGGCGATGCAGAAGAATGTCCTTTCAGGCCGCCGTCAAAAGGAAGCCGCCGAATAGCGGCCTCCAAAATCGCCCGACAGCTCCTGCCCTACGCCGCTTTCACCAGGCTGGCCGACTGGAAGTCATGCAAGAGGATGGCGATCTCGTAGCCACGGCGCTGCAGCCAGTGCGCCGTCGTCGCCGCGCGGACACCGAGCAGATCGTCGATCAGCACGACACGGGCGCCACGCACGGCAATGGTTCGATAGGCGACGCCGAGCAACTGCCCGCCCTCCGACGCGATCGAGCCCGGAATGTGGCTTGCCGCGAATTCCTCCGGCGTGCGCACATCGAGCTGGTAGGTCGTGCGCCTCTCGTCCTTCGCCCAGGCTGCGGCCGTCGCCGCATCGATGCGCGGGAAGCTGTCGCCTTCGGCAAGTTTTGCGATGCGCTCCTCGGCGAATCGCTTCGCGTCCTCGCTCGCCGAACCATAGGCAGCAGTCCTGCCGGTTTCGAGCGCAAGGCCGGCCTCGCGCCACGCCTTGGTGCCATCGTGCAGATAAGCAACTTTGTTGGGCACGCCGGCATCGATCAGCGTCTGCGCGCCGATGTGGCGCGCGGCAGGCCGGCGCAGGAGACGATCACCTGCGTGTCCGGCGACGGCACCAGGTCGGCGAAGCGCAGCACCAGCTCAGCACCCGGAACGCTGATGGCGCCCGGTACATGGTCCTTGTCGAATTCCGCCACCGTCCGGCTGTCGAGCACGACCACGTCGGCTTTCTTGGCCTTGAGCGCCGCAAGCTTTGCAACGGTAATGACCGGCGTCCCCTTCTCGTCGCGGATCGCCAGCGAAAAATCGACGCCCGGCGTGTCGAAGGTCGGCAAGCCTTCCACATCGTCCTTCGTCCATTCCGGAATTCCGCCGGCCAGTGCGAACACCTGGCTGCGGCCGCGCTCGGCAAATCGCTCAGCAAGCCGCTCGGCGACGCCGCTGCCGTCATCCGCCAGCACGGTGCGCACCGCCTTGCGCGGGATGAAGCGGTCGATCTCCGCCTCGACCTGTGCTGCGGGCAGATTGGTGGCGAACAGCGGCGAGGCATATCCGACAATCGCGCTGTCTCGGATATCCAGCACCGCAAGTTCCTCGCCATCGGCCAGCCATTGGCGAAACGTCTCCGAATCGATCGTGCTCGCGCTCATGATGCTTTCCTTTCCTGGTGTTCGGTGGCGCCGCGGACCGGACGCGCAAGGCCGAGATTCTCGCGCAACGTCCCGCCCTCGTAAGCGGTCCGGAACAGGCCGCGCCGCTGCAGTTCCGGAATGACGAGATCGACGAAATCGGTGAGGCCCGTCGGCAGGATCGGCGGCATGACGTTGAATCCGTCCGCCGCGCCGCCGACGAACCATTCCTCCATCATGTCGGCCACGTCTTTTGGCGTGCCGACGATCTGGAAATGGCCGCGCGCGCCGGCAACGGCGAGATACAATTGCCGGATGGTCAGGTTCCGGCTCGAGGCCAATTCGGAGACGACTTTCAGGCGGCTCTTCACCGCATCGGAACTGCCCAGTTCCGGCAACGGTCCGTCGAGCGGATGGCCGGAAAGATCGACGCCGCCGAGCAATCCGGAAACCAGGGCGACGCCGACCACGGGATCGACCAGGCGTTGGATGGCGTCGAACCTGTCCTCGGCTTGCGCGCGCGTCGGCGCGACGACCGGGAAGACACCGGGCATGATTTTCAGGGAATCGGCAGAGCGGCCAAACGACCCCAGCCGGCCTTTCAGCTCGGCATAAAAACCGCGCGCCGATTGGATGGTCGGATGGGCTGTGAAGACCACTTCCGCCGTCCGCGCCGCCAGATGCTGGCCGGCATCGGAAGAACCGGCCTGGACGATGACGGGATGGCCTTGCGGCGGGCGGGCGACGTTGAGCGGCCCTTTGACCCGGAAATGCCGGCCGGCATGGTCAGGGGCATGGATGCCATGCCGGTCGATGGCGATGCCCGAAGCCTTGTCGGCGACGAAAGCATCGTCGTCCCAGCTGTCCCACAGCTTCTGCGCCACGGCGACGAACTCCTCGGCGCGGTCATAGCGGTCGGCATGAACGGGATGCTGGTCGCGGCTGAAATTCGCCGCCGCCGGCGCATCGGCCGAGGTGACGACATTCCAGCCTGTCCTGCCGCCGCTCAGGTGGTCGATCGAGGCAAACAGCCGCGCCAGTGGAAAGGTTCCCAATAGGTGGTCGAAGCGGTGGCCACCAGCCCGATCCGTTGCGTGATGGTCGAGAGCGCCGACAGCAGCGTCAGCGGCTCGAAATGCACGACATGGCCGGTGCGCTCGAAAGTCTCGATCGGCTGCTCGCCATTGCGCGCACTGAGGCTGTCGGCAAGGAAGACCATGTCGAAGAGACCGCGCTCGGCGGTGCGCGCGGCCTCTGCGTAGTGCTGAAAGCTCAGGCCCGGATTGGCGGGGACATCAGGATGGCGCCAGGCAGCGACATGATGTCCAGGGCCGCGGATGAAGGCTCCAAGCTTTATCTTTCGATCTTCAGTCATTGGGGCTCTTCGGGGGCGTTTCTCGGGCTGGTCGCAAAGGCCTTTCATCTCTAACGCCTGCCAGACCCGCTGAGCGAAAGAATGCCTTTCGCCAGCTGGCAATTATTGTTTTTTGACATCGGGTTATGGGACAGCACGATGGTCGCTGCCGGGGTGATGGGCTAGAGCCACGGACCGCCGGCGTCGTAAGGGTCCTTGATGCTTCATACTTCTTCCTCCCCGCGTTCGATCCCTCGTTCAATCATCATTGTAGGCGGCGGCTTTGCCGGCGCGGTTACCGCGATCAAGCTGCTTGACCGTTCGACCGAACCACTGGCGATCACCATCATCGAGCGCCGGGCGGAGCTCGGTCGCGGCGTTGCCTACAGCACCGTCGATCCACAACATCTGGTCAACGGCGCGGCGCGCATCTTCTCGCTGCATCCGGACGATTCCGATCACCTCGTTCGCTGGCTCGTGGCGAATGGGCCTGAGCATGGCTGGACGCCGCCCGAAGATGTCCCGGACTCCAGCCCGCCGCGTTGGCTATTCGGCAGCTATGTCCAGTCCGAACTGACGAGAGCCGTCAGAGAAGCGGACGGGCGTTCCTCGCTGCGCCACGTCAAGGCGTCCGCCATCGACATGCTGACCGGTCCATCGGGTGTCTGCGTCGGCACCAGCGATGGCCAGCAATTGCCGGCCGACGAGGCGGTGCTGGCAACCGGAGTGTTCCAGAGCGAGCCATCCGCCACGGAAGCAGCCATCGTCAGCGATCCCCGCTATGTCGCCAATCCCTGGGATCCGGCGGCACTCGACCGGCTAGCCGGCAGCAAGGAACTGCTGCTGATCGGGTCCAGCCTGAGCATGGTCGACGTCGTCGCCAGCATGGAAGCGCGCGGCTTCGAGGGCAGCTACCGTGTCGTGTCGCGGCGGGGACAGATTGTCGAGCCACGGCGCAACACCGAGGCATGGCGCGACTTTCTCGCCGAGCGTCCGTTGCCGAAAACCACCAGGGCGCTTCTCGCACTGGTCAAGGCCGAACGCCGGGCAATCGAGGCCACCGGCCTGGACTGGCAAGGACTGCCGCTGACGATCCGGCCATGGATCCTGGCTCTGTGGCAAGGCGCTACCGACAGGGAGCGTCTAAAGTTCACACGCCATCTGCGCGCCTTCTGGGACGTCACCGCGCACCGGGCGGCGCCGCCGAGCTTTGAGCGCGTTGCGCTGGCGCGAAGCCAAGGCCGATGGGTGGGTGGAGCTGGACGGGTGCTGGCACTCCATCCGCAGGCCGACGGCATTGCCGCTGAGATCCGCTGGCGCGATAGCGGCGCGGTCGAACGGCTGCGTTTCGATGGTGTCGTCAACTGCCGCGGCCATCAGGAGCATGACTGGCGGCGGGTCGCCGATCCATTCGTCCAAAGCCTGCTCGATAACGGCATCGTCAGGCCGCATGCGACCGGCTTCGGCATCGACGCGACGCATGGCGGCCAAGTGATTGCCGGTAACGGCAAGACCCACGGCAATCTGTTTGCCGTCGGCCATCCGCTGCGCGGCGTTGCCTGGGAATCGAGTTCCATCAGTGAACAGCTGGCGCAGGCCATCGCCCTGGCTGGCCTTCTGGTCGGCGCCAGCCCAAGGCTGCGTGCTCTGGCCTGAGATTGCAGCCCCACAAATGACAGAAACGAAAAAGGGCCGCATCGACATGCGGCCCTTTTCTTTTCGGTCATCCGCTGGTTCAGGCGTTCGGATCGATATAGGCGTCGGCGAAACTGGCCGACAGGCCTTCCGCACCCGGCGCGTAGTTCTTGACGGTTTTGCGGGCGATGATGATGGTCGGCGGTGCGATCAAATTGATGATCGGCAACTCGTCGGCGATGATCTCCTGGAACCTGAAGAACAGCTGCTTGCGTTTGGCTTCGTCGAGCTCGACGGAAGCGGCTTCCAGCAGTCGGTCGACCTCAGGGTTCTCGTAGTGCGCGCCGTTCGAGAACGGCAGCCCGATCTTGATGTTCTTCGACCAGTAGAGCCGCTGTGCGCCGGCGCTCGGGTCAAAGATGTTGCCGCAGGATTCCGTCGACAGGTCCCAGGTCCGGTCGGTGTAGATGGTTTTGACATAGGTGCCGAAGTCGAATTTCTGGATCTCGGCGTCGATGCCGATCTTCGCCAACGCCTGTTTGAGGAAGTCGGCATAGCCCCACGGGTTATACGGGTTGTTGGTGAGCCTGAGCTTGAAGCGGATGCCGTCCGCTCCCCGCTTGAAGCCCGCCTCGTCGAGCAGTTTTTCCGACAGCGCCGTATCGACGGTCGCGGCCTTCACATCGGGATCGAAATACTTCTTGTTGACGACACTGATCGGCGTCGGCGACACCTGCCCATAGCCGTAGAACACGATGGCATTCACCGCGTCGAGGTCGATCGCGTGCGCGATTGCCTGACGGACTTTCTTCTCCTTCAGGATCGGGTTTTCGAGGTTGATGATCAGCTGGTGCAGCGGGCCGCTATAGGCGAAGACCGTGCTGTCGACGACGAATTGCGGCAGCGCCTTGAAACGCTCCAGATCGGCGAACGCCACCGGGTTCGGCCCGATGTCGACCTCGCCCGTCTCCAGCGCTGCGGCACGCGCGCCGGGATCGGTGATGAAGCGGAAGATGATCCGGTCGAGATAGGGTTTGGGCGCATCCCAATAGGTCGGATTCTTTTCGACGATGATGTGGCTGCCCTTCACCCATTCCTTCAGCACGAACGGTCCGCTGCCGATGATCTGCTCGAAAGACGGATCGTCGGCCGGCTTCAGCTTCTCGTAGATGTGCTTGGGCACGACAGGCGATTCCGTCGCGGCCAGGCCAGAGATCAGCGCGGCGGACGGTTTCGACAATTTGATCTTCACGACATGCGGGTCCGACGTGTCGATGTCGGTGACATTCTGGAAGGTGATGCGCCCGCGCGGATGGGCTTCGCGCAGCCGCGAGATCGAAAAGGCCACGTCCTGCGATGTCAGGTCGTGGCCATCGCTGAATTTCACCCCCTCGCGCAGCTTGAAGACATATTCGAGCCCGTCGTCGCTGATCGACCATTCGGTGGCCAGTTGCGGCCTTGGATTGAGGTCGTAGTCGTAAGCGAGTAGGCCGTCGAAAATCTTCGGGCCGATGGTGGCCGGCCCGCCGGCGCTGGTGTTGATGGAAACGATCTGGTTGGGCTCGGGATAGTAGACGAAGTTGAGCGTGCCGCCGGCCACCGGCTTTGCGTCTTGCGCGAAGGCCCCGGCGGGAAGCGCGGTACTCGCGCCGGCCAGCAGCAGGAACTGATTGAATAGGCGTCGGTTGATGGTCATGGTCGGTACTCCGCGTTTGCGCGATTTGTCTTTCATGGAGAAAAGTCGGATCGGCGGCTTCACGCGCCAATCCCAGAAAAAGGAGATCCAAATGCTTATGCGTTTGGCGCGAGCCAGATCTGCGCGAAGCTGTTGTTGATGCCCTGGGCGCCGGGCGCGAAATCCCGGACCTTCTTGTTGGCGACGATCTGGGCGCCGGCGGCGACGAGATCGACCGACACCACGTCGTCATGGATGATGTGCTGGAATTTGTACCAGAGCTCGCGCCGCTTGGTCTCGTCAGGCTCGATCGCGGCGGCTTCAAGGATCTGGTCGACCTCGGGGTTTGCATAGTGGCTGGCGTTGGAGAAAACGAGGCCGATCTTGAAGTTCTTCGACCAGTAGGCGCGCTGCACGCCGAGCGTCGGATCGAAGGTGTTCGACAGCGATTCGATGACCAAATCCCAGGCGCGGTCGGTGTAAACCGTCTTCAGGAACGTCGACAGATCGAGCTTCAGTATCTCGGCATCGATACCGACCGCTGCCAGCGACTGCTTGATGAAGTCGGCATAGGACGCCGGCAGGAACGCGTTGTAGGCGAGCCGGAGCTTGAAGCGCTTGCCGTCTGCGCCGCGCTTATAGCCGGCATCGTCGAGCAGTTTCTCCGCTAGTTTGGGGTCGGGCTCACGCGCCTTGATGCTCGGGTCGTACCATTTGGGCAGTGCGGTGCTGATTGGGCTTGGCGATACCTGGGCGTAGCCGTAGAGCGCGATGTCGACCAGCTTCTGCAGGTCGATCGCATGGGCAATGGCCAGGCGCACCTCGCGCTTGGTCAGGATTTCATTTTCATAGTTGAAGAACAATTGCTGCTGCGGGCCAGAATAGGCGTAGGTGTTGGTGTCGACGACCAGAGCGGGGTTTGCCTTCAGCCGCTCGATATCGGCCAGCGGCACGGGATTGGCGCCGATGTCGATCTCACCGGTTTCAAGAGCCGCCGAGCGCGCAGCCGGATCGAGGATGACATGCAGGACGACACGGTCGAGATAGGGCCTCGGCGCGTCCCAATAGTCTGGGTTGCGATCGAAGATCAGATGGCTGCCGGGCACCCATTCCTTGAGCACGAAGGGACCGGTGCCGATCGTCTGCTCCAGCTTGGGCTGTTCCGCCGGCTTGAACGTTTCGTAGACATGCTTCGGCACGATCGGCGATTCCGAACTGCTCAGCGCCGTGATCAGATAGGGCGCCGGTTTCGACAGCACGATGATGGCGGTGTGCGGATCGGGCGTCTCAACCGCCGTGACATTCTGGTAGGTGATGCGGCCGCGCGGATGCGCCTCCTTCAGCCGCAAGATGGTGAAGGCAACATCTTGTGAGGTGAAGTCCTTGCCGTCATGCCATCTGACGCCCTGGCGCAGCTTGAAGGTGTAGCGCAGGCCGTCATCGCTGATCGACCACTCGGTCGCCAGCAGCGGTTTCGGGCTGAGGTCATAGGCGAAATCAAGCAGACCTTCATTGACCTTGGGACCGATGGCCTGGCCGGTGCCTGAAGAGGTGTTGATGGCAATCAGCGACGTGGGGTCGGGATAGTAGGCCCAGTTGAGCGTGCCGCCCTGGACCGGCGTGCCTTCGGCGGCAAAGGAAAGACCGGGCAATGCGAAGCTCGCACCGCCAAGCAGCAACAGCTGGTTGAAATGACGACGATTGACAGACATGGTCTTGGGCTCCGGAAAACGGATTGCATCCGGCGGCCGAACGCATTTCGGCGCCTCGACGCAATGATCCCCGTGGCGCCGCAAAACCGGAAGAATGATTTTCTATCGTCTGCCGAAAGCGCCGCTTCGCACGACGGTTTCATTCCAGGACCCGGCTTTGGATCCGGCGAGGCTCGTCGCCGCCCAAATCAGCATCCCGACCTTATTCTACAAGAATAGTAGACATTGCGATTTCTTAGATTTCCGTTCCTGCTGGCGCGACGCTGCGGCAAACGAAATTTTCCCCTGCGTGCTTTGGCGCAAAGCCCGCCCTCGTCGCGCCGGGCCTGAACGTGTTGAATGCGCCTCATGGTTGATTTCATTCGTGCGAAAACAAGGAAGCTGCGACCGACGCTGGCGAGACTTCCGCCGCTGACCTCGCTTCGCGCTTTTGTCGCAACCGCCCGCCATTTGAGCTTTACGCGGGCGGCGGAAGAGCTCCACGTCACGCCCGCCGCTATCGGCCAGCAGATCCGCCTGCTCGAGGATCACCTCGGGCAACCACTGTTCCAGCGCAACCGCGGCGAGCTTCTGCTGACTTCGGCCGGCCAGGCGCTGATGCCTGGTCTCACCGAGGCTTTCGACGTCGTTGTCGAATCGGTCGCACGCATTTCCGGCGACGAGGAAGATGCACCGATCAAGGTGTCGGTCGCGCCCTCTTTTGCCAGCAAATGGCTGATCCCGCGCCTCGACGCGCTGCGCGATGCGGTGCCCGGCCTCGAAGTGCTGGTCGATGCATCGACCAGGCTTGCCGATTTTGCCAGCGAAGACGTCGACTGTGTCATCCGCTACGGCTCGGGCGCCTATAGCGGCCTCGTCACCGAACGGCTGTTTTCGGAAGCGGTGCTGCCTGTCTGCAGCCCGGAATTTGCCCGTACGCACGGCCTCTACCGCGGGCCGGAGGGGCTGCGTAACGCGCCGATCCTGCATGAGGAAGGACCAGAACGCGATCCTAGCTGCCCGGACTGGAAGGGCTGGCTGCGATCCAATGGCCTGTCTGGCCGGCTTGTCGAAGGTGGCATACGGCTTAGCCAGTCGTCGCTGGTGCTCGATGCCGCTGTGGCCGGCAAGGGCATCGGTCTCGGCAAATTCCGACTGGCCGAGCCTGACCTTGCCGCAGGGCGGCTGGTCAGTCCGTTCGGCTCGCCGCAGCCGGTCGAGTTTTCCTATTATTTCGCGACCACGCCGCACAAGGCGAAGCTGGCGACGGTCGAGCGCTTCCATGGTTGGCTGAAGGCCGAGGCGCGGCGGCTTGGGGCTCTCGACTTCACGCCGCCAGTGCCGCTGCCGGCCCGCATCGCCATCGTCGCTGCGGAATAGTCTCACCTCGGTCTCGCGAGCAGGCGCGCGCGCCTATTTTAGCTTGAAGCCCAGCGCTTTGAGCACTTCGCCCAGGCGATCACGGCCTTTCAGCGCCGCCGTGCTGCCGATGCGGTTCGACATCAGCTCGGTCCAGTCGACCTCAGGCATCGACTGCTCCTGCTGGAAGGTGCGAAGCGTCTGGTTGTAGGCTGCGAGATCGTCCGGATGCGGAGCTGACTGGTAGCGCTCACGGTGCAGAACCACTGTCTGTGGCAGTCTGGGCTTGATGTCAGTCGCGGCCAGGAGATCGGGACAGCCGACGGTCAAGCCGAACATCGCGACGGTTTCCGGCGGCAGGCCGAGTTCGCGCGCCACCTCCTGCGGATGATTGCGCATGGCGCCGATGTAGCAGGAGCCGAGCCCGAGCGCATCGATCGCCACCACGGCATTTTGTGCTGCAAGTGCGGCGTCTATCACGGCCAGCAGAAAACTCTCCTGATAGTCGAGCCCCTCGCCCGCCTGGCCATTTGCCTTGGCAATGGTACGCAGCCGCGACAGATCGGCCAGCCAGACCAGCAGCAGCGGCGCCTGCTCGATATGGCGATTGATCGCCGCCAGTCCGGCAAGCCGCGCCTTGCGCGCCGGATCCTCGACGGCGACGACACTCCACGCCTGGAGATTGGAAGAAGTTGGCGCCGACTGGGCGGCAGCGACGATCAGTTCCAGCGTGCCTTCAGGCAGCGGCCTGGCCAGATAGTTGCGGACCGAGCGATGCGAAAGGATCGCCTCGAGGGCTTCGTTCCAGTTTCCGGTATGCGCGCTTTGCGGCGCTCGATAACGCCGCCGTAGCGCCGCTTCACCGCGTAGGTCAGCGTCGGAAGGGCGGATGCTGAAGGCGGCCGGCTGTGACATCGTGTTTCCTATTCAGAAGCGCGGCTTGGGCCCCATTGCGCAAAAGCGGAAGCAACTGATCGCCCTGCCGCTTGATCTCGGAAAGATACGGTGTGTCCGAGAGCACGAAGTGCGTGATGCCCAGATCCCGGTACCTGCCGAGCGCGCGGGCGACGTCGGCGGCCGAGCCGACCAGCCAGGTGGTGCCGGCGCCGCCGCCGCCGTATTTGCCCGGCGCAGTGTAGAGGTTGTCGTCCAGGACCTCGCCGCGCGCGTGCAGATCGAGCAGACGCCGCTGGCCCACCGCTACCGCCCGACCGTGATCGTTCCAGCCGGCGCCCTTGCCCTTGGCCATCTCGTCAACCTTCGCCTCGGCGTCCGCCCAGGCCTGCTCAGTGGTGTCGCGGACCAGCGTGGTAACCCGCAACCCGAATTCCAGAGGCGGGAGGTCTCGGTCGAGTTCCCTGCTCAAGGCTTTGAGCCGCTCGATCCGCTCCCGGACGCCGTCGAGCGGCTCTCCCCAGAAGAGCTGCACATCCGCCTCCCTGGCCGACACCCGCTCGGCCGCCTCCGACGCACCGCCGAAGTAGAGCTTGGGATGGCGACGATCGCAACGGACAGGGATGCGGGGCATGACGGTAGACCCTGTGACCTGGAAGTGCTCGCCGGCAAAGGTCACGTTCTCTCCGGACCAAAGTTTGCGAACCAGCCACATGAACTCTCTGGTGCGGGCATAGCGATGTATCTGGTCGCCTTCGCTGTCGCCATACGCAGCGAGGTTGTCCTTGCCCGACACTATGTTGATACGCACGCGACCGGCAGTCAGCTGATCGAGCGTGGCTACGGCTGATGCGAAGTGCGCCGGCCGCCAGTAACCCGGGCGGATCGCGATGAGCGGCTCGAAGGAGGTGGTTCGGGCGGCGAGTGCGGCCGCGACGGTAAACGTGTCGGGCCGACCCCAGCCGGTACCGATCAGCGCGCCCTTCCAGCCGTGGTCCTCAAGCGCCTTCGCGTGGCTGGTCAGTGTGTCCAGGCTGTTGTGGTCCACGGCGGCCGGCTCGCCACGGTGACCGGGATCGACCTGGTTCGGTATGTACCAGAGAAATTCGGGATCAGCGCTCATTGTCAGGCCTGTATTTTTGTCGGGCATGGAGGTCGATGACAGGACTTTCAGCTCCGTTGTCGTTTGATGATCGTTCAATGGGTGGCCCCGAGCAACCCTGGCGCCTTGTGCGGCTGCGGCGCAAAACGACTTTCGGGCCGGACAAGGCCGAGATGGTCTCGCAGCGTGCGCCCTTCATAGTCCGTGCGGAACAGGCCTCGCCGGCGCAGGATCGGCACCACCGTATCGACAAAGACCTCCAGTCCGGTCGGCAGCACGTCCGGCATCAGGTTGAAGCCGTCGACGGCGCCGGCGACAAACCATCTTTCGATATCGTCGGCGATCTGCTCCGGCGTGCCGACGATGGTGCGGTGGCCGGTGCTGCCGTTCAGCGCCCGGATCAGCTGGCGAACCGTGAAATCGTTGCTGCGCGCGAGCGCGAGTGTGGCCTTGAAGAAGGTGTGGCCGCCATTGGGGGGCAGTTGAATCCCTTCTGGCAGCTTCTCGTCGAGCTTCAGCCGCTCGCGATCGATGCCGAGCACGCCGGACAGCCGCCCAAGGCTGTAGTCGAGCGGGATGCGATCCCACAGCTCTTCTTGCCGCCGCTCCGCTTCCCCCTCGGTGCTGCCGATGATGGTGGCCAGGCCGGCAAGGTTGAGCGGCACGCCGCCGGTGCGGCCGTAAATCTGGGCGCGTGTCTTCAGCTCTTGTGCATAGGAAAGCGCTTCTTCGAGGGATTGAGAGGCCGAGAAGACGGCTTCGGCGTGGCGTGCGGCGAGCTCCTTGCCGTCATCGGAACCGCCGGCCTGGATGACCACCGGATGCCCTTGCGGCGAACGCGGCACATTGTGCGGCCCATGCACCGAAAAATGCGCGCCCTTGTGCTCGATGGCATGAACCTTGGCGGCATCGACGAAGCGCCCGCCGGCCACGTCGCCGATGAAGGTATCGTCCTCCCAGCTGTCCCACAATGCCTTGACGATCTCGGCGCATTCGGCCGCCCGCTCGTAGCGCCGGCCGTGATCGATCGCACCGGTGAGGCCGAAATTGCGACCCGAGGCGGGATCGGCCGTGGTCACGATGTTCCAGCCGATGCGCCCGCCGCTGACATGGTCGAGCGTCGCGAAGCGTCTGGCGATGTTGTACGGCTCGTTGAAACTGGTTGAAGCGGTGGCGATCAGGCCGATGCGCTCTGTTGCGGCGGCCATCGTCGCCAGCACGATGGTCGGCTCCAGCGACGTGATCGGACGATAGTCGATGCGATCCGAGATCGCCGCCTGGTCGGCAAGGAATACGGCGTCGAGCTTGGCGCGTTCGGCGATCTTCGCCACCTGCACATAGTGGTCGACGGTGAAGGCGGCATAGGGGTCGACGCCGTCCATCCGCCATGCCGCCGGCGAAAAGCCGGCGTGCAGGATGTTGACGTTGAGATGGAGCTGCCGGCTGCTCATCGAAACACGCCGGGCTCGGGGTAAGCGCCGGTCAGATACCAGGTGCCGACGGTGCGGGTCTTGTATTCGGCGGGGTTGTGCAAGGTGTGGATGCGCGCGTTGCGCCAAAAACGGTCGAAGCCGTATTTGCGCACCGCCGAGCGCGCGCCCATCACCTCGAAAATCTCGGTCGTGACCTCCAGCGCGACATCCCCCGCCAGCACATTGGCCGCAGCGACGGCAACGGCCGCTTCGCCGCGCTCTTCCTCGGTCAGCGCCTTGCCGCGGGCGATCGCATGATCGATCGCCGCAGCCGCGCGATCGGCCAGCACCGTCGCCGCCTGCGTCTTGACCCAGAGTTCGCCATACTGGCCCTTGATCCAAGGATCGTCGATATGGCGCTCGACTCCGGAATACATCCATGGGCGCGAACTGTTGATCGTGTAGTCGCGTGCCGCCAGCAGAGCGCCCTGGGCTGTGCCGATGAAAACATTTAGCAAAACGCTTTGCTGCTGCAGCGGCCCGATGGTGCGGATCGGCAACGACGCGTCGACCCAGCCGCGCACCAGCTCGCTGTCGTGGATCCTGACGTCCTTATAGGCGACCTTGCCGCTGCCGGTCTGCGTCTGGCCGATGCCATCCCAGTCGTCGAGAATGGTGATGCCGTCACGGTCCGCGGGGATTGCCGCGAATTTCCTCTCGCCGCTGATCTCGTCTTCCCACGAGGTCGAAAGATAATCGGCCACATGCGAGCCGGAGGCGAAGGGTTTGAAACCATTGACGATCGTCCACTCGCCATCCTTGCGACCGAACAGCGTTTTGGAAAAGCTGTTGCCGGTGTTGCCCCAGAACCAGTCGCCGGCAGCCGAACGCCGCAGCAGATCGGCCGAACGCGGCTCGTCCGAATTGAGCCTGGCGGCGATCAATGCGCTGAAATGGTAGCCGTAGATGTGGCCGATCGAGCCGTCGACCTTGGCGAACTCGCGGCCGATCTTCAGCGCCGTCGAATAGGGTTCGCCGGCGCCGCCGAATTCCTTGGGGATGACGATTGTGAGCAGGCCGCTTTCCTTGAGCAGGCGTATCTGTTCGCTCGGCCTGCCACCAAGCTGGTCGCGCTCGACCGCGTCGCGGGCAAAGATGTCGCGCAGCTCGACCGCCTTGGCGATCCATGGATTGGAGGTATCGGGATCGAAGGTCATGCTGTCACTCATGCAGATGCGGGAAGCCGTGGCGCTCGGCCAGAAGCGCAAGAATGCATTTGGTGTCGTCGGCGAAGGCCTGGCCCTTGGCCGTCGGCAGGTCGGTGGGCGGATCGCCGCCGATGACGAGCACCGGCAGGGACTGATGCCGCTCGCCGAGCGCGTCGATCACCTTGTCCCTCGGCCTCGCGAACGGCACGCGCTCGACGTCCAGTCTGGCGGCGAGATCGGGAAAGGCGGCGAGCATCCCTTCGACCTGGTTGCAATAGGGACAGACGAATGTCCGGCCTGGATGTTTCGGGTCGGAGAAACCCGGCTGAATGAGAAAGAGCTTGTCGCGCGCCATGGTCTGCCTATTCCGCGGCTGCCGCGGCGGACCGCGAAAACCGATTTGCCGGCCGCTTCAGGCCGAGATTGTCGCGCAAGGTCCTGCCCTCATACTCCTGACGGAACAGGCCGCGGCGGCGCAGTTCCGGCACCACCAGTTCGATGAAATCCTTCAAGCCGCCAGGCATGATCGGCGCCATGATGTTGAAGCCGTCGGCGCCGTAATTCTCGAACCGCTCTTCCATGGTGTCGGCGATCTGTTGCGGCGTGCCGACCACCTGCCAGTGGCCACGGGCGCCGGCGATGCGCAGATAGAGCTGCCGAATGGTCAGATTCTCGCGCCGTGCCAGGTCGATCACCAGAGCCTGCCGGCTCTTGCCGGCGTTGGTCTCGGGCAAATCCGGCACGGGCCCGTCGAGCGGGTATGAGCTGAGATCGAAGCCGCCAGCCAGCGCCGACACCAGGCCGAGGCCGACTTCCGGCTGGATCAGGTCCTGCAGCTGTTCGAACTTCTCCTGCGCCTCGGCTTCGGTCCGGCCGACGACCGGGAAGATGCCAGGCAGCACCTTCAGGTCATCTTCCGAGCGGCCATAGTTGCCGAGCCTGCCCTTGACGTCGGCATAGAATGCGGTGGCTTCGTCGAGCGTGATCTGCGCGGCGAAAATCGCTTCCGCGGTACGAGCCGCCAGCTCCTTGCCCGGACCGGACGCCCCGGCCTGGACCACAACCGGATGACCTTGCGGCGTTCGCGGCGTGTTCAGCGGACCGCGCACCTTGAAGTGCTGGCCCTTGTGGTTCAGCACGTGCAGCTTGTCCTTGTCGAAATAGCGCCCACTCGCTTTGTCGCGCGAGAAGGCATCGTCTTCCCAGCTGTCCCAGAGGCCGAGCACCACATCGACGAATTCTTCAGCCCGGTCGTAGCGGTCGCCGTGCTGGATATGCGCCTCGTGGCCGAAATTGAACGCCGCTTCCGGATCGGAAGAGGTGACCAGGTTCCAGCCGGCACGGCCGCCGCTCAAATGATCGAGCGAAGCGAACTGGCGGGCCAGATTGTAGGGATCGGAATAGCTGGTCGAAGCCGTGGCGATCAGGCCGATGTTCCTGGTCGCCGCCGAAAGCGCCGACAGCAGCGTGATCGGCTCGAACGGATAGACGCCGCTATGCGCCTTGCGGCTGGCGACCTCCAGATCCTTCAGCCGCGCCGCGACGCCGTCGGCGAAGAAGATCGTGTCGAACTTGGCCGCTTCCGCCAACCTGGCAAGTTCAATGTAGTCGCTGAGGCTGGTTCCCTCGCCCGCCGCCGGATGACGCCAAGCGGCGACATGGTGGCCGGTGAAGAGCAGAAACGCTCCAAGCTTGAGCTTGTCCTTGCGCCTGGCCATGTCTCCCGCCTCCTCAGCGATACAATCCGCCGACCGGGAATTCCCCGGTCAGCAACCAGGTGCCAATGGTGCGCTTCTTGTACTCGGCCGGATTGTGCAGCGTGTGCGTTCGCACGTTGCGCCAGAACCTGTCGAAGCCGTTGGCCTTGGTGGCCGAGCGGGCGCCCATCACCTCGAAAACCTCGCTCGAGGCATCGAGGCCGATTTGCCCGGCATAGACATTGGCGGTGGCGAGATCGATCGCCGTCTGCCCGCGCTGCTCCAGGGTCAAGGCCTCGCCTTGGCTATAGGCGGCATCGAGGCTTTTCGCCGCCACATCGGCGAGTTCGGCCGCGGCGAGCGTTCGGATATAGAGATCGCCATATTTGCGCTGCACGAACGGGTCGTCCGTGTGCTTCTCGTAGCCGGAATAGATCCAGGGGCGCGATTGCGAGACCGTATAGTCGCGCCCTTCGCTCAGTGCTCCCTGCGCACTGCCGACGAACAGGTTGAGCAGGACCGCCTGCTGGAAAAGTGACGTCAGCGTCTGGAACGGCGTTAGCGGCGCCGCGGGTGAGCCGATCAGTTCGTCGTCGCAGACATGCACATCCTTGAAGGTCACCTTGCCGGAACCCGTCTGGCGCTGGCCGACACCATCCCAGTCGTCCTCGATGACGATGCCTTCGCGATCGGCCGGGATCGCCGCTGCCAGCCGGTCCTGACCGTCCTCCCAGGCGACCTGGATATAGTCGGCGATATGCGAACCGGAAGAAAAAGGCCGAAAGCCGCTGAGGATCCAGCCCTTGCCGTTGCGCTTGGCCGTCGAGGTCTTTGACATGGCGTTGCCGGAATTGCCCCAGACCCAGTTTTCCCGGGCTGAGCGCGTTAGCAGCTGATCCTTTTGCGCCTGCGTGCCGCGAAACAACACGCCGTTAAGCGGCAGATGATGGTAGCCGTAGAGATGGGCGAGCGAACCATCGGTGCGGGCGAATTCGCGCACCACGCGAAGCACCGACAGCCAGGATGCGCCCTTGCCGCCATAGCGCTTGGGAATCTGCGCCGACGGCAAGCCGCTCTCCTTCAGCAGCCGGATCTGTTCGATCGGCCGTCCGCCGGCCTTGTCACGCGCCACCGCATCCCGATCGAAGATCTCGCGCAACTCAACCGCCGTGGCGACGAACGGGTCGGAAAGGTCAGGGCTGAAGGTCATCGGCACTTGTCCATTGAAATGCGTCTATTCCGCCGCGATGGTCTGCGCCGGCCGCCAAACGGCAGAGGCATAGGCCTCTTCGCCGAATTCGGCCGGATGGCTGCCGGTTATGCGGCTCTCATGGCTGTCGAGATCGGCGAGGAAGAGATCGCGGCTGATGCGGGCAACCACGGCGGGCACATCGCGCCTGATCGACGGGATATCGCCGATCGGCAGGCCGAAGCTGACGAAGCCGCCGGGATTGAAGACATGGACATCCTTCAGGAACGGCGCCTCGCCCGGCGCCTTCTCAAGGAATTCATGACCGAGACCGAGATAGGGATGGGCGCCGAAGAATTTATCGCGTTCTGCTTTGGGCGGCGCGTACTGGTCGCGCCACAGGCGGATAGAGGCGGCGAAATCGGCGAATTCGGGCTTGCGTGTCGGGTCGGCGAAATAGCCGGTACCGGCGATGACGAAGTCGAAGGCAAACGTCTCACCGGCGATCTCTGTGACGACCTTACCGCTGTCGACACCGGCCTTCGTCCATGGGGCGCCGAGGTGCAGGTGGAAATTCTGGTGCCGCACCACCCGCTCCACCGCATCGGGTGGCGGCGTCGAACCGGCATCGCGAAACCGCAGCGCCTGGCGCCAGCGCACCGCATCCGGCAGCAGCGGATAGTTGTCATAGGCACCGGGATAGCCGCGGACGCGATTGATCGGCACGCTGGCAATGCTGTTGCGGCGGGCAAAGAGACGCACCGATTTTGCCCCGGCCTCAAGGGCCGTCCCGGCTGCATCGAATGCCGAAGCCGCGGAACCGACGACAGCGATCGCCTTGCCCTTGAGCGAGGCAAAATCGATTGCCGCCGAACTGTGCGCGACGATACCCGGGGGAAGAGCTGCGAACACATCCGGTATCACCGCACCGCCGCTGCCGCCAAAGCCATTGGCCAGGATGATCTTGCGCGCTGTTTCGACCGATCGTTTGCCTTCCGCTTCGAGATCGAGGCGGAAATGCCCGGCAGCCGGCTCGATGCGCAGGAGACGCGTGCCGTAGCGGATGCCGATACCGAGGAACTCTCGATACCATTTCAGGTAACTCGCCCAATCCGTCCGCGCGATGCGGTCGAAACCGGCATACGCTTCCGCACCGTGGCGGGCTTCATACCATGACTGAAAGCTCAAGCCTGGCAGACCGAGTTCTGGTCCCGGCAGGCCTTTCGGCGTCCGCAGCCGGTTCATCCGCGCATGGGTAAGCCAGATGCCGGCCTTGCCTTCGTCCGATGCGGCGTCGATGACCGTGACCTTGCCGATGCCGGCGCGCCTCAGCGCGAAGGCGAAGGTCGCGCCCGTCTGCCCGCCACCGACGATGAAGACATTGTGGTCGATGCCCTCCCGATCCGGCACCCAGTTCTGCGGATCGGGACCGATCAGTCGAAGTGTTTCGCGGGCGTCGTGATCTGGATCGGACGGTAAGGCCATTTCGGTCCCGGCTGAAGTTCAAGCGTTGCGCCAAACTCCGCCTCGCTCGACAAACAGTCCAGAAATGTCTGCTTTGATTGCCCGGTAGTTTTTTTCACTTGCATTGCAACGACGCGCTTTCACCGCCGACCGAATGGGCGGTGGGTGTGGCCTCCCTGAAGCCGGAGCATCTTTTGATATTGCAGCGAGCGCAGGCACTGTTACGGCTCCCGCACAATACGCATGCGTAGCCGGGCATTGGTGTCGAGGACATCAGCAGCGCCGCGTGGGATCAGCTTTGTGTGACGTCCGCCATCTGGCAGACGGCAGATCGCGGATACACTGGCGACGGCCCTCGCGAGATAAGTCAGCGCAGCTATTCAAAAGGCGTCCTAAGAGTGCGGTCGGATACTCCGTCGCAAGAACGGATATGGACGAGAAGGAGAACTTTCGTGTGCAGTTGTTGCACACAAACCCTCATAAACATTTGATTTTATTTATCTATCTTCCCCATCCATCATTGGCGCCACCGCAAGTCTGTGGCGTAACATATTCATTTCATTATCTTCTTAATGTCTCTGTCAGACCAATTTGGCGAGGATGCCCGCCCAAACGTAACCGAATTTACGATTTTGCCGCCGCAACTGAAAGCCCCTCAGCTACATCAATCTTTCGCTGCACACGTAGGGCGCACGAAACCGGTGAGCAACGTCCGCTCCGCCACTGCGCATCGCGCTGCCACGCTGGTCGTGTCTGACGATCGAACGCGCCGTGCCTCAGGTGGATTGGCGGATCACCAGTTCCGGATCGATCAGCGTCACGATCGGCGTCGGTAACGGCTTGCCGATCATCGACAGGATCCGCTCAACCGCATGGCTGCTGACCTCGGCGGCGGCATAGTTGATCGATGTGATCGGCACCGAGCTGAAGTCCGCCGCTTCGGTGTTGTCATAGCCGACGATCGCCAGTTCGCCGGGCACGGAGACGCCCTGCTCGCGACACCAGCGCAACGCTCCAATGGCGAGCGAATCGGTCGTGGCAAACAGCGCCGTCGGCCGCTGCTTCGGCTTCATTGCCTCGCCGATCGCCTGAAAACCGTCGGTCGCCGAATGGCCGCCGGGCTTGACCACGACGAGCGCATCGGCGGGAAGCCCTGCCTCGGTCACGGCGCGAAACGCGCCGTCATGCTTTTCGCTGTTGCCGAGCAGCTGCGCCGCGTCGAGCATGGCGATGCGACGATGGCCGCGCTCGATCAGGTGCCGGACCGCCTTGTAGCCGCCGCTGCGGTCGTCGATCGCCACCACGTCGAGGCCGGCAACCGGAATATCGGCAAGCACCAGTGCGGGATATCCGACCTGACGCACCGCGCGGATGTGGTCGAGCCGGTCGTGGTTGGTCGGATAGATGAGGATGCCGTCGACCTGCCGCGAGCGGAACACGTTCAGCGCACTCCACTCCTTGGCGGAATCGTGGTCGCTGGCGGCCAGCATCAGGGAATAACCACGCTGGGCGAGCTCCCTCTCGAGGAAACGCGACACCAGCGTCAGCGTCGGGTTCATGATGTCGGTGAGCACCAGCCCGATCGTCCGCGTCTCGCGGCTGACCAGCGCCTGCGCGATGGTGTTCGGAAAATAGTTCAGGCTCTGCGCGGCCGACTGGATACGGTCGCGCGTTTCCTCCGGAATTCGCAGACTGCCGCGCAGCGCCAGCGAAACGGTGTTCGCCGAGTAGCCGGTGGCCACCGCGATGTCCTTCAGTCGGGTACGGGTTCTCTGCAAGATCTCGTCACATTGGCCATGTTGCCTGAGAGGACTTAAGCCGGCAGCAATCCCTCTTCGCGCAACCGTTTCAGACCCTTGTACTGAAGGCAATCGGCGTGCATCTCCATCAGCTCGATGCGATTGCCGTCAGGATCCTCGATCCAGGCCTGGCGGTTGCCGTCGAGCCCGTCCTTGATCTGTGCGGTCAGCTTGATGCCGTTGGCCTCGATCGCCGGGCAGAAGCTGTCAAGATTATCGATCGTCAGGCACATGTGATTGACGCCGTTGGCGTTCCAGCCGGGAGCGCGATCGTTTTCCGCGCCGGGAAATATCTCCAAGAACACCTCTTCCGTGATCCTGAGATACACCAGCCAAGTGCTGCCGTCCTTATTGTGAAGGCGCAGCATCTCGGGAAAGCCGAGCTTGTCCCTATAGAAGGCGAGGCTGGCGTCCAGGTCCTTCACCTTGATGGCGGCGTGGCCGAAGCCGGTGATCCCTTTCATGACGTTTTCCTCCCGATAGGTCGAATTTCGTATGAGCGTTAATATCGCCTTTGCTCCCCGCCGCGCGCTTTGTCAATATGAATTCTCACCCGCCAAAGCGCGGGTTTGCTGCGCTGCAGCGTCGTTTTCTCGAATGCCCGGTGCCATTTGATCCCGATTTGCTTGTCACTGTTGACAGAGCGATATCGTCATGATTGGTTTAACGCTAATATGAAAATTGCCAGAGCCGCGATCGGCTAAGGCAGGCCTTCGAGGGAGGAACCCGAATGGCGCTCAGGTGGAGCAAGGTCTCGCCGCAGCTTGCGCTGATTCCTGCGCTCACTGTCACCCTGGTGGCCTTCGCCGGCGCCATCGGATGGACGATCTGGATGTCGTTCACGCGTTCGCGTCGTTTCCCTGACTACGCGATCGACCCCGCAGTTTGGGCGCGCCAGTATGACCGGCTTTTCAGCGACGGCGTCTGGATGACCTCGCTCCGGAACGTCGTCGTCCTGGCGATCGGCAGCGCGCTCGCCATCGTGCTGGGTTTCATCCTGGCCGCGATGATCGAGAAGGAAAAGCGCGGCGAAGGCTTCTTCCGGACGATTTTTCTCTATCCGCTCGCGGTGTCGCTGATCGTCACCGGCATCGTCTGGCGCTGGATGTTCAACCCGGCCCTCGGTGTCCAGAACTTCCTGCACCAGCTGGGCTGGGAAAGCGCCAATTTCAACTGGCTGGCCGATCCTGCCACGGCAATCTACGGCATCATTCTCGCCTCGATCTGGCACGGGCTCGGCTTCTACATGGCGCTGATGCTGGCCGGCCTGAAGTCGATCAACACGGAAATCTGGAGCGCCGCCAAGCTCGACGGCGTGAGCTTCTGGCGGCTCTACGTCGAGATCATCATTCCGATGCTGAAGTTCACGTTCCTGACCTGCGCGATCCTGCTGTCGCTCGGCGTGGTCAAGACCTACGACATCGTGCTCGCCATGACCAATGGCGGACCCGGTACGTCAACCTGGACGCCGGCCTATTTCGTCATCAACGCCTATTCGACCCGTTCCAACATCGGTTACGCGTCCGCCTCAGCAGTCATCATGCTGTTGATCACGGCTGCCGTCTTCCTGCCGCTGATGCTGGTCACCGCCTGGCAAGTCCGCCGTCGCCAGGCCGCCGCCGTATGAATGCCGTGTCCGCTTACGAGACATCAGCGGCCGCGCGCATCGGCGGGCGCGTCTACCCCCGTAGGCGCCGCCGCATCAAGGGAGCGTCGATCGCCGTCCTCGTGTTCCTCGCCATGTGCGCGGCCTTCATTTCGATCCCGCTCTACGTGGTGATCGTCACCTCTTTCAAGACAATGGACCAGATCGCGCTCGGCGAGGTCTTTTCGCTGCCGACCACCTGGACATTCGAAGGCTGGTGGAAGGCCTGGGCAGAAGTCTGCTCGGGCATGACGTGCGAGGGTGTCAGGCACGGATTCTTCATCTCGCTCGCCATTCTGTTCCCGAGCCTGTTCCTGTCGATCGCCCTGGCGTCGGTCACCGGCTACGCGCTGGCTCTGTGGAACGTCCGCTGGGCTGGCCCCTTTCTGTTCGTATTGTTCATGTGCGCCTTTGTGCCGTTCCAGATCATCATGATCCCGTTGGTCGCCCTGACCGCCTCGCTCGGCATCTACGGCACCATTTGGGCGATCGCCGTCATCCACGCCGTGCTGGCGATGCCGCTGCTGACGTTGATCTTCCGCAATTTCTACAAGGACGTGCCGCCCGAGATCATCAACGCGGCGATCATGGATTCCGGTAGCTTCTGGCGCATCTTCGCCGAGATCATCCTGCCGATGTCCGGCAACATCATGATCGTCGTGCTGATCCTGATGATCACCAGCGTCTGGAACGACTTCCTGATCGGGCTCACCTTTGGCGGCATGGGCGCCCAACCGATGACCGTCATCCTGGCCAACACCGTCATCACGGAGCGCGGCGAGGTCCACTACAATGTCGACATGGCCGCAGCTTTGCTGACGGCCATCCCGCCGCTGGTGGTCTATTTCGGGCTCGGCAAATTCTTCGTCCAGGGCATCACCGCCGGAGCCATCAAGGGATAGCCGTGCCGAAGGTCGAATTCAAAAATATCGTCAAGCAGTTCGGGCGCGTCACCGTGCTCGAGGATCTCGACCTCACCGTCAATGACGGCGAGTTCCTGGTGCTGCTCGGCCCGTCCGGCTGCGGCAAGACCACATTGCTTAACCTGCTTGCCGGCCTGCAGGAGGTGACCGCAGGCTCGATCACCATCGGCGGCCGCGATGTCACCGATCTCGATCCCAAGGACCGCGGCCTGGCCATGGTGTTCCAGTCCTATGCGCTCTATCCGACAAAAACGGTGCGCGGCAACCTGAAGTTCGGCCTCTCGGCGCAACGGCTCGACCGCGGCGAGATAGAGCGGCGTGTCGCCTGGGCCGCACAGCTGTTGCGTATCGAACCGCTGCTCGACCGCCGTCCGGCGCAACTGTCCGGCGGCCAGCGCCAGCGCGTCGCCATCGGCCGCGCGCTGGTGAAGAATGTCGACGTGTTCCTGTTCGACGAGCCGTTGTCCAACCTCGACGCCAAGCTGCGCACCGAGATGCGTCTGGAGATCAAGAAGCTCCACCACGACCTCAAGAAGACGGTTGTCTACGTTACCCATGACCAGGTCGAAGCGATGACTATGGCGACGCGGATCGCTGTAATGGACGGCGGCGTCATCCAGCAGATCGGCACGCCGGACGAGATCTACGAGCGGCCGGCCAACCTCTTCGTCGCTCGTTTTGTCGGCTCGCAGCCGATGAACGTCTTCGAGACGACGATCGATCTCACCGGCAACCGCGTCGTCGCGACCCACCGGTCGACCGGCGTCGAGATGGACCTGTCCGACTATTCCTTCATCAGGCAGCCGGCCACGGGCATGAAGGTGCTGGTCGGCTTGCGGCCGGAGCATTTCTCGATCGGCAGGCCGAATGGCGGCAAACCGGCCGCCATCTTCGACCTGCCGCTGCGCTACAGCGAAAAGACCGGTAGCGACGGTACCGCCTTCTTGGCGGCCGCCGACGAGCTGCTGGCTGTGCATGTAGACCATTCGCAGATCGGCGCGCTGCGGGACGGCGCCAGCGTCAGAGCGATCTTTCCGGCCGACCGGTTCAATCTTTTCGACGCCGAAACTCGGAGTCGGATTTAACATCAATAGGGAGGAAACGATGTCCAGAAGACTGACGTCCAAGAGACTGCTGGGCGCATTTGGACTGGCGCTGGCGATCGGCGCCGCGCCGTTCGCCAGCGCCGCCGCCACCGAGCTCAAACTGTTCCATACATGGTCGAATGAGAGCGAGATCGGCGCGCTCAACGCGATCGTCAAGGCGTTCGAAGCGAAAGGTAATAAGATTACCGAGATGGCCGTGCCGCACGAGCAGGCCGGCTCCAGCCCGCTGGTCAGCCTGATCGTCGCCGGCACACCACCCAATTTGTTCATCAACTCCGAGCCTGGCCTTTATCGCGATCTGACCAAACGCGGACTGGGCGAGCCGCTCGACGCCTATTTCGACAAGATCGGGGCGACGCCGAATTTTCCCGAAACGGTTTTGAAGTCAATCAAGGTCGACGGCGAGATCCGCAAAATCCCGACCGGCGTCCATATCGACGGGATGATCTACTACAACAAGAAGGTCGCCGCCGAGGCCGGCGTCGACCCGACCAAATGGGCCTCGCTCGACGATATGTTCGCCGACATGAAAAAGGTCCAGCAGGCCGGCTTCACCTTCATCGGAGTGGGCGGCAACACGTTTCAGGCCGGCTATCTCTTTCATGCCCTGGTCGCTGCCGTCGCCGGCCCGGACATATACAACCGCTTCTATGGTGAAACGCCTGACAAGACTGTGTTCGACGAGAAAGGCCTGCGCGACGCGATCGACATGTTCCGCAAGATCACCAGCCAGGCCGACGCGGGCTGGGTGAACCGGCAATGGAACGAGACGACCAGCACGGTCATTTCGGGCAAGACGCTCATGCAGATCCATGGCGACTGGATGAAGGGTCAGTGGAAGGCCAACAAGAAGGTGCTCGGCGAGGATTTCGGCTGCATCAACATTCCCGGCACCAAGGCGCTATCGGTGACGGTGGATGCGTTCGGCATCCTCGGCGGCCAGCCCGATGACGTGCTCAAGGCAGAGCTCGACTTCGCCGGTACCGTCGTCGACCCCAAGATCAACGCCGAGTTCGCTTCCATCAAGGGATCGAGCCCGGTGCGCCTGGACGTTCCGACCGACAAGCTCGACGCCTGCAACCAGCTCGTCCTCGACTCGCTGAAAAAGCCCGGCTTCAGCGTCCAGAATCCTTTCAACATATCCGACACCGACTGGCTGAACTCGGTGTGGAATACGATGTACACATTCCAGGGCGACCCCGACATGACGGTCGACGACGTCATCGGGGATTTCCGCAGCGAATACGCGGCGGTCTTCCCGTAATATTGGTTGAGTCCGCGCCGCCCACCTGCCTCGCGAGTTCGTCGAAGGACGATACCCTCTCCCGTGAACGGGGAGAGGTTGATCGATCATTTGGCCAACTCAACGCGCTGCCACTAAGCCACGGGAAACATTTTGCGCAACAGATGACGGGGGCAACTCCTGCATCCATTGACAGTCGTCATGCTCGGCTGGAGAATGAAGAAGGTCAACGGCGATAGCCATGCGGGAAGGCAATGGTCCAACCGCCAGATACCGGACACCGTCCTGGCAGCGTCGTCGCGGTCATCGTCATTTGTTTGATCATCGTCGCTTTGTTCTTCATAGGCTTCAGATACTCAAGGCCAGGCCAAGGTACCCTCGTTATTCCTGGCGGTACGCTGCAGCAACCGTGAATCCGACCCCTTGGCGCTGATGCGGAGCCGTTCTCGGGCTACCAAAAGTGCCCCGGCGGGACTGGGGACGACAGCAAGAACCGTCCGGCGCTTCGCGGCCGGTCTTTTGCATCCCGCCGCGGCCTTCCTTTCCCACCTAAACAACCAAGCCTGGCCGGTGTGAGGTCGACATACTGGGAGACGACGAGCCCCATCCACCAGGCACTAGACGGCCCTGATCAGCCGGAGCAGAGAAAGCGCCTCGAAAAAGGTCCCCTTGCGAAAGGCGAGATAGGTCGGCTCTTCGACACCGTGGAACCGGCGCTTGAAGGCCGCCTGCCCCTGCAGGTTGAAGCGGGTGCGATTGACCCACGGCGATTCATAGGCGCGCTGGAAAGCGCACCGCCAGAAATCGCTTTCGACAAACCCGCTGGGTCCGATTTCGACCAGCGGCGACAGGCCGAGGGTAACGACGGAAACACCTTCGTTGCGAAAGCGGTCGACCGCAAATTTGGTCAGGCCGATCTCGGCATGCGCCGAGGCATCGATGTGCTTGCGCTTGAACGAGGTGGTGTAGCCGATGACCTTGCCGTCACTGAACAGCGGATCGAAATCCAGCAAGGCAACGAGCTCTCCATCCGGACCGTGCAGGACGAAGCGGCGCATGTCGATGCCAAGGTGATCGGCAAAGGGCCTGTTGAGAAACCTCATCTCCCAGCGCTTGACGATGCGGTCTGCCCGCCAGTTCTGGGAGAGCCTGGCAATCTCGTCGAGGAAGACGGTCCCGTTGTCCTCCGCAAAGGAAAACCCCTTCCTCAAGAGCCAACGTTCGGAATAGCGCACTGTCTCATTGCGCCTTCCGGAAAAGTCGTGGCCGGGCAGGACAAGCCTGGTGTCGACGCCAAGGCGGTTGACCTGATAGCCAAGCCCGGCAAGCACGCGCGCCGTCTGTTCGCCGATCTGCACGAACCACGGGCTGCCTGCAACCTCGACGAAACGTTTGATATAGTCGCGCCGATCGGCCGGGGCAGCCATTGGATCACCGAGCGCGAAATGATGTCGCGTTTTGCTGCCGTAAGCGATGTAGCCCTGGGCATCGCCGAAGTAATGAAGCCCCTTCTGCACGGCGGCCGAATAGGCAAGGGAAAAATCACCATGGCGACGGACCAGCGCCAGGCGCTCGACATGGTTCAGCTGCAGCCGCGGTATTTTAGGCCCGCGGTTTTCCAAGAAACGATCGAGGCGTCTTCGCAGTGACGGCATGGTCGACTTTCGCGTGCCGGCTAGGCCGATGAAAGAGCTGACGGACCCCAGACCGATCATATTGCCGCGAGCTGATCCTTACCTGGGTGCGGCATCTTATCCGGCCTGAGCTGACAGATTTAGGCACAATCCGTCCCCGGTCCCGCCCCAAGGCGGCACCACGCATTGTTGTCGACGCCTAGCGTCTGACGGCTGGTTGCTGCGCTCTTCGCGACACGAAATCGATGCCACTTCGGAAGCGCTCACCTGCCAAACACGATGCCGCTTATCGAACTGCGCTCTGAGAAGATTGTGCTTGATCTGAAGCCAGGAATTCGTCGCGTTCTGCTATCCACAAATCGGCATAGTCGACATTCTGCCACTCGGCAAACCACGGGCCGCCGCTCGTATAGTGGACCGCCTTAGGTGTGCCGACAGCAGGCTTTTCGTTCCAGCCTTCGAGCCAATTCCACTCTACCGGCAATGAGCCCAGATCTTCGTCGGCAACCCACTGCATTCGGTGAAGATAGGCGCCACTTTCCTGGTTCACGACCTCTGGCGTGAGCGATTTGACCGAGGGATGCGCGCAATTGAACAGCATCAACGACGACCAGTTTTTCCGAGGATAGGATGTCTGGACCACGCCATCCATCTTGGTCGTGGCCTTCGGCGTATAGTCATGCTGGACGCAATAGACCGCCTTGTCCGAGTCCGTATATTTCAGCAGGCCGGCGACGTCACCGAGCCACAGGAAATCGCAATCGCAAAACAGGGCCCAACCCGTGTAGCCGGCGAGGAAGGGCGTCAGGAAGCGCGTGTAGGTGAACTCTGTTGAGGCGAGCGGATCTTTTTCCCGCCAATACAGCTCGCGGGCACGCATCTCGTCCTGCTTGATCGGAATGACGGAGACAGGCGCCGACGCATGTTTGAGCAGCGAGTGGCGCGCGACGTCGTACGCGATCGGCTCACGGCTGTCCCATCCGATAAATACCCTAAACGCATCAGTCATATTCACTACCCTGGCTTTCGATTTAAACGGTCGTACACTAACTAGTTGGCGATGGCTCGGCAACAATGGCAGTCGCCCAAGCCGGTTTCTCACAGATTTGTCCTGGCCTCGGTCTTGCTGGTTCGGGTGGAATTGGCCTCGCTCCCCAATGCCACACGCGCCCATTTCTGATAGGTGTAGCTGGCGGAATAAGCGGCAACCATCGCCCCAGTGGAACCGTCCAGAAATCCCAGCCGGAAAACATAGCTTCGCATATAGGCCCAGACGGAGCGCAAAACCGCCTTGCCTATCGAGCTTTTTTTGCCCTCGGCAAGCAGCCGCGCGGCGGACGCTTCCGCATACCGGCCAATCTTGTCGTGGGCATCCGCCAGGTCGGCGATGGAGTCGTGCTCGATCGGCTGGGACAATCGCCCGACCTTCCCGTTCACCACTACTTTCTCGTGCACGGTGTCGTCGCTGAAGCGCCCGGAGCGGCGACGAAATAGCCTGAGCACCAGATCGGGTGACCAGCCGCCATGGCGGACAATATGCCCGCAAAAGCGCGATCTTCTCGGTATTTCGAAGCCGTCATAGCCTTTTGGGTCGGCGATTGCGGCTCTGATTTCCGCACCGAGCGGCGCCTCCACCCACTCATCGGCATCCAGCGAAAGGATCCAATCCCCCGTTGCCGCGGCAAGCGCACGGTTTTTTTGCGCGCCGAAACCGGGCCAATCAAGGGTCATCAAAACCTTGGCTCCGAGATCACCGGCAATGTCCCTGGTTCTGTCGCTGCTGTCATTGTCTAGAACGACGATTTCGTCGGCAAAATCCACCGAACGAAGGCAGCACGCGATGGACGCCTCCTCATTGCGGGTGATGATAACGACCGAGAGCACCGGCACGGTCAGAAGGTTCCGGCATCAAAGCTGCCGCTGTCATTCGAATGTATCTGCAGCATCGGCTCCCGGCCTGTTAGCGCACTGAGGGTACTAACCTAATCCAACAAAGTCGAAAATCATTTCAGATCAAGGCTTTCATACAGCGCCATCATTCGCTTTATCATGAGGTTGAAATCATAATGCTCGGCCGCCGCTCTCACCCGGGTCGCGGTCTCAAATCGTGACGACAACTGCAGCGCGTGCGCGAGCCCTGCAGCGAGGTCGCTTTCGCTGGCCGCGTCGCAAACAAGCGTCGGCTCGAACCGCTCGACAAGCTCGCGCGCTCCGCAGCCGGTGCTTACCACAGCGGGCAAGCCGCTGGCCATGGCCTCGATCACCACTGTGCCGAAAGGATCATAGATGGAAGGCAGCACGGCAATATCGGCCGCGCCGTACCACGGCAACATGTCCTTTTGCGGCCCCAGCATCTTGAGCCTTGCGCCGAGACCCAGCCTGTCACCAGTCTGCCTGAAGGCGTTGGCGCGCGAATCGTGGCCGACGACCCACAATTCCGGCTCGCCATCGAGCCTGGCGACAGCCCTCATCAGTGCAAGAAGCCCCTTTCGCGCAAAGCCCGAGCCGACAAACAGGACGACCGACCTGTTATCGTCGACGTCGAGCCGCGCGCGGACCGCGGTCCGATGCTGTTGGCGCAGTTGCGGATTGAAGCGGTCGAGGTCCACGCCGTTGGGGATATGGTGCACATTTTCCGCCGGATAATCGTAGTGACGGACAATGTCGTCTGCGACCATTTTCGAAATCGCAATGACAGCTTTGAGCCGTGGGCTGGCATAGGTTGCGCGCTCGAGGCGCAGCGTCTGGCGGTGAAAAGGGCTCAGCGCCATTGCCGCCCTGCCAAGCCGCGTCTGGAAACGCCGCCGCTCGGCAAGATAGGCGGCATGAACGCCCTCCCCGGCCCGGAAGACATCGCAGCACGGGAGGCGATCGTTGCTCTGCACCAGCGCCCGTGGCATCTCGGCGATCTTGCGGCAGGCGGCTTGAGCAAAGGACGTCGCCCGCAGCGAACGCGGAAAGCGGCGGCCGGCGCAATGGATGAACTCTATCCCTTCATTACGCGGCCAGTCGCCGGAGAGCACGGCCACCGGCCGCTGACGCGCCGCGAACGCGGCCATGATGTTTTCCAGCATGATCTCGCCTCCACCGAAAGGCGCATAACGCTGGCGCACGAACAGGATCGGCACTGTCGGTTCGGCTTGGACCTGCCGATCATGCTGAGACAGAGCCATTTGACCTCGCTACGCCGTGAAGATTTGCACATGATCGACTGGAGTGTCGTTTTCCTGAGGTAGACTGTGCGCCGCCGAGCAGAAGCCGCGCATTGCCGTCAGTAGCCGAAAGCCTCAAAATCCTCGGCATAGAGGCTAGAGACGATCCCGCGCGATCTCTTATCATAGTAATCGTCGGCCTTGCTCGTCGCATCCGTTCGGCTTTGGCTGCGGTGGATGGTGTTGCTGATTTGCCTGCCGCCACTGATCCGATCCCACACCTTTTGGAAGTCCTCGGCGAAATTTTCGACACGACCGATAAAATCAAACTCGGACGTGGGCATGACAAGCGACGATGTCTGCGGAGCCCAATGGAGGTCCGCATACAGCCAGCCATCTTCCAGGAGATCACAAAATTCACAGAAAGTCGGGATATTGCCGCGCTTACCGATGTTTTTCTTTCCCGTCGCGACCTTATCCAAATAGGCCGACAGCACGCGGCTGTAGGGATTCCGCACAAACGTGAACGCGAACACGTTCGAAATCGAATCAACCTGATCGACGGTCAATTGCGACGGACGCAACAGGGTGTCGCTCTGCAGCAATTGTTTCTTCGCGCCGGCGAGCTGGAACTTTTCGCGAAATTTAAGCTGGGCCAAGTTTATTGTGACCGTAGAGTTGGCCGACTTCGCAATGCGATTGTAGAAAAATCCGTGATCGGGATCAAACAATCCTTGCCGATCGGCGGTCAGTATCGTCAATTTGCCGCCATACGGGTATCGCTTGTAAAACGGAGAAGCCGGTATGGTCCTTTTGGCGACCGTTCGGCCAACCTTTGTTTTGATTTTCCGAAATCGTTTCAGCACATTCGAGCTCGATCCGTGAGTGGTTTCGTCCCCCGTTTACCGTGCCCACCGCGGCGTATAGCGTAAGTCTGTCGACGCTGCCAAGTTAGAGATTGAATGTAAAAAATTTGGCGGAACATTTGCGTTGTCTAACGCCTTCCCACCCCCGGAAAAACATCGCAGCACAAAAGGCGATCATTGTCCTGCACCAGGGCCGGAAGCGTTGGTCGTGCTGTGACAAGCCCGTGCGACGCGCGATGCCTCTATCCACCTCAATTGAGCTTTCGAACTTGGCGGGAGTTTCTTCGCAGTCTATTAAGCGCCGTAAGCCAGCCTTGGATAGGGCAATGCGGTAAAGACAGTCTGCCTGCTTACAGGCCTATGCCACGACAGGTAGACTGATTTCAAGGCGAGGGTTTTTGCCGATGACGACCAGCCATGTTTCGCCCGATAATGTCGTGCCGGGCAAACCCCAGTTCGGCGCATTCCGTCGCCTCGAGCGCTCGTTGCGGCCACGGCTGCAAAGCCTTCGCGACGTAGTCAGGGAGCCGTTTCTTGCCTGGGCGCATCCGGAAGCCCTCGCCTTCTACCGCAGGGCCGTGGCAACCGCATACCTGCCGGACGACCTGATCGACGTGGTTCCGCAACTCAAGATCCTGTACCTGGCAACGCCGAAGGCGGCCAGCAGCCGCATTCGAAGCAACCTTGCAGCCATGATCGGCAACGACACCGTGTCGGGGTGGCGCAGCGACCAGAACTGGAAGGTCCACAACCGAAAGGCGTCACGGTTGCAGGCGCCTCGCCATGGCATCGTGCAGTTCCACCACATGGCGACAAGTGCTGAAGCCTTGCGATTTACCTTCGTTCGCAATCCCTACACCAGGCTGTTGTCGTGCTGGGCCGACCAATATCGCGACCGTCCCCTTGTGCCTGGCTATGGCAGGGTCGAGGTCTATCTGGCCCACCGCGAACGGGCCGATCCGGCGCTGCCTGTCGGCGCTGACAAGAGCCTGTCCTTTGCAGATTTCGTCGCCTTTGCCTGCAAGACGTCCACATGGCGCATCGACAAACATTGGCAGAGGCAAAGCGACATTGTCGAAGTTCCAGGAGTTGCGTTCGACCTCATCGGCAAGACCGAGACTTTCGCAAAGGATTTCGAACGGGTTCTCGATCATGTCGGTGCAGGCGACGATATGCGGCGCGCGGCGATGCCGCCCCTGCACACCTCCTCGCGTCGCAGGCTTGCCGACTACTTCACGCCAGAACTGGCGGATTCCATCTATCGCGCATATGAGCGCGACTTCGATCAGTTTGGCTATCCGCGCGCGCTTCCAGAGTGAAAATATCGGGCGTATCGCTCAAAGGTACCCGAAAGCCTGCATCAGGGGCTTCCCACGGCCCTCGGTAAGCTCCGCCAATTCCTGCTGACCAAGGTCGGTCTTCCATCGTCCGCGCCCGTCATAGATCGGCTGATTGACCTGCTGGTTGCGGAGTGCAGTATGTTGCGTCTCAAGTTCGACTTCGGCCGGCTTGAACCATTGCTGCGGCTTCCTGTGATAGTCGAGCAGGTCCGGGCTGAAGGGCAGGTTGAGAAAGCCGCAGATGCGCTCGACGATCTTGGCCGGATCCTCGACCAGATCCTCGTAGCGATAGATCAGTACATCCGGCTGTCCTTGTTCGGCGAGAACGAGCGCATTGTCGCCGATCCAGCGGTCGAGCGCCTCCCTTGGATCGCCAAGACGCTTGGCCAATGACGCCACGACGTCGCGCCCGTCCCGCACCGGCATCACGAAACGCGCCCCGGGCACGAGGCGGCGAATACGGCCGACGCGACGGATATGCCGCGGCGTTTTTTCAAGCAGCAAGGTCTTTCCGGCACCGCGCGCCGCGCGCTTCAGCTTCCAATAGCGAAACATCGCCAGCGGGGTCCATTTGAAGAAGACATTGGTTTCCTGGAACGGCAGGTAGACGTCGGGATGGGCTGCGAGGATCGTCGCGATCAACGTCGTGCCGCTATGACCGCAGCCGCATATGAATCCGGTCCGCATCACCATGTCGGCAGTGCTCCCATGGCCCGACCCCGCTCCGTCACGGCGAAATGCTGGCAGCCTTGAGGGTGGCTATGCGGAGGCATTCGAAAACTTGGCGCCTTTCAGGAAACCGGACAATACCGCCTCCTGATAGCTTTCCTCGGATTGCGAAGCCACGGCCGTTCGCTTCCAGCTTTGTGGAAGACCAAATCCCTGCTTCTTACGTTTGAGCGTGCTTGCCGGCAAAACATTGCGATATGCGTATTTAAGCCCGCCCTTAAGCTGGCCATCCTTGTAAAGAAACGACTCCGGCAGGCTGAACGCATATTCGATCATCGTTCGCGACAGGAACGGGATACGCGCTTCGAGCGAAACCGACATGCTCAACCGATCGACCTTGGTCAGGATATTGTTGGGCAGACTGGTATGAAAATCGAGATATTGCAGGCTGCGCAACGGTCCGAGTTCCGGCTTCCACCACGCCCTGAGATGGGCGAGTTCATCATAGTCAGCAGCGATGGCAAGGCGTTCGCGATAGACGTCGCGCTGCCATCTCGTTCTGCCGGAGCCAATGGCGATGGAGAGCTCGACCGGGTCACGCGTGGTGATCAGGCGCAAATTGCGGTCCTTCAGGCGCCACCCGCTCTGTGAACCGAACGGGACGAAACGTTGCTTCCTGCGAATGCCGCTAAACCGCTTGTATGAGCGATAGCCGCCGAAAAGCTCGTCCCCGCCATCGCCCGTCAGCACGACGGTCCTGTCGCGGCTGGCAAATTCGCAGACACGAAACGCCGGGATGGCGGCCTTGTCGGAAAGCGGCTCGTCATACCATTCCCGCGTGCGGTCGAAGACGTCATCGAGCTCTGTCGGCTGCAGGATCCGGATCGCGTGTTCGGCGCCGAACAGCGCCGCGACCTTGGCCGCCTGCGCGCTCTCGTCAAATCTCGGATCTTCGAAGCCGATCGAAAACGCCTTTGCCGTGGGGTTCACCGCAACGGCATGCGACAGGACAACCGCCGAGTCTATGCCGCCACTGAGAAAATAGCCGACCGGCACATCGCTCACCATGTGAGCGGCAACGCTCGCCTGCATGCGGTCCCGCAGCCCGTCGGCCAGGCGGTCGTCATTGTCCGAGCGGAGTTCGGTAGGCATGGTCCAGTAACGCCCGACATCGACGCGGCCGGTTTCCAGATCGAATGTCAGCCGACTTGCGGCCGGAAGTTTGAAGATATTGCGGTAGAGGCTTTTGGGCGCTGGAATATAGCGGCATGCGAGATAGTCCAGGACAGCCGTCTCGTCGATCGGCGGCAGATCGTCGCCGAGCCAGGCCTGCAGCGCTTTGAGTTCCGACGCCCAGGCAAATCGGCGTCCCGAATGGAAGTAGAAGAACGGCTTCATGCCCGGCCGGTCGCGGATCGCATGCAGCTTGCGGCGTTCCCCGTCATGGATCACCGCCGCATACATGCCGTCCAGCTTCTCGCAGAGCCCTTCGAGCCCCCACACCCGATAGCCATGCAGCACAACTTCGGAATCGGACTGCGAGGTGAATACGCAGCCTTTGGCAATCAGATCGGCGCGGAGCTCGCGATAGTTGTAGATCTCACCATTGACCGTGATCGCGAACTTCCCGTCGGCGCTGACCATGGGCTGATTGCCTGCCGCCGAGAGGTCGATAATGCTGAGGCGCCGAAACCCGTGATAGAGATCGCTGGTGACACGTGCGCCGCCATAATTCGGGCCGCGGTGCACAAGCGTGTCGCGGGCCTGGTCGGCACGATGGATATCGTCGGGCGAAAAGCCCTCGGCACGATAGACGCCGAACAATCCGCACATCATTGGCTCCGCAGGAAGATCTTCGGTTCGAAAGCTTTTTGCCGGCTCCGCCAGCCGGGCCAGACCAGTATAGGAAACTGCCTGGATGCTCAACCGCCCTGCTGATTTGTACGGTCAGGCTCGAGCGGCCTCGAGCAGGCGCCTCATGTTCTTCTCCGCCTCGTCCATCACCTCGGCCCAGGGCCGTAGGCGGCCGTGATCTGGGGATCGGCCCGGGCCGAGCGCGCGGGCCGATAGAACTCGCATGATGGATCGCTGTGGCCAGCCAGACCTGCTTCTCGCCCTTCTCGAACCGGAGAGCAGAACCTAGATGGCAAAAAAGGCATCGGCATATGAGGCAAAATCGTAGCTATCGGCGTCGTGCCGCTATGTCCGCATCCGCAGACAAACCGATGCATCGGATCAATTCACACCTGCCCCTGTCGCCGATATAAGATATGCCATGCCGCAGGAAGGCCTCATCGAGCCGCTTCCAGTAATCGAGCCGCGCAAGTACATTGTCGCAGAAGGCTACATCATCTACGCTGAGGTAGTCCAAATAACCACCGACCTTACCTTTTCGAACCTTGAAACTTTCCGGGTCGTCAGGATTGCGTGGTCGCAATTTTCCGCCATAGCGCGCACCCAGTTCTCCTGAGATTTCAGATTGCTGCATTCGTTTGAACGACCTACTGACGACCACATCAGCAAGGTTGGACTCGTCGAAGGACTTTCCCACAAAGTTTCCGACACTGCGCAAAGCGTCGTTTGTATCCCGCTGCATATCTTCATAGCGCAGAAGCGCAATTTTTCGCATGTAACTTGCGGCTGCGAACCACTGCAGATTGAAAAGGGCAATCTTCTCGACGCCGTGTTTGGGGCTCCTTACACATTCGCCTATCGGACCTGCTCCCAGCTGATGGCGTTTGCAAACCTGAAAATATCCAGACACCACAGTGTCGCGGGGGTCTCGCGTCAGAAATAGGATCCGCTGCCGTTTGTAGCGTGATTTGTCGGTGCTGATCTGTGCAATGTCACGCAGCTCCTTGTGGTCGGAACCATCATGCGTGTAAGCCGCATTGACGCCCAGATCGTCAAGCATTACGCGCAGCCACGTCCGCCCGGACTTGGGAAACGAGACGACAAGGAGTGGCGGCCTTTTTGCAAAGAAGTTGGACAACAATCTCAACTTAGGCCTCCGATTGCGAGCACTTTGATTGCGCAAAATCAGCGGTTGTAAATATCGATCAAAGCATTGGCGATCCGTTGCGAAGCTGGCATCTTTGGATCAATCGACAGATTGGCATTGAGGAAGTCCCGGCTTTGCTCAAAATAGGTCGGTCTTGACCTGACCGCAGCAAGGATATCGTCGACGAGTTGATGCTCCGACCATGTTGGTTTGAAAGCGCCCATAGGACTGTCGAACTCGACCATCGGCGAAACCAGCGGAAAGAGCACCACCGGAATGCCGCAGGCGATCGCTTCGTAAACCGTGGTGCTTGGGCGAGTTACTAGCGCCAGGGCGTCCGGGAGCAGTTGTGCGAAGTCTACGGGCGATTTGTTCGGCATGTCGACTTTTGCGAACATCGTGGGATGGACACTAACGACATGGGCAAGGCCGAGTTTCGCACATGCGGCTGCCACCGCTTCAATCGATTGGCGGTCTGCGAGGTCTTCGATATCCCCCTTGAAGTTCACCAGCACGAAAAGCCCTTCATCGTGCCTGGCGCCCGCGTTTTCGACAGCACGCTCAATTACCGGGGAGCCGACAATGTAGGTCGGTTGTCGTCGTTGCTGCAGCGCTGCCGGTCCCATCGACAGGATGTAGTCAGCTCTCACAAATCGATGCGGCTGCAGCAGTCTCGCACCTCCGATGAGGCCGACCACACGGACCATTCCGAAGTTGATAGAATCTATGAACCGCCTAAAAAATTGCGGTGCATAGTCATTTCCAGTCACCAGCATGTCGCAGGGTCTGATCGTCCGCTTGAGCTCAGCAAAGCTGATATGCGACATTCCCCGGGCGTTTAGTTCAGGGCGTGCGACGCCGCCGCGTTTCAATCCGTCAATATGCGCGAATACGCATTGAATGCCGCCGTCGACCAGAAGTTGAGCCGCATCAGCCAGCAGACGAACATTGTTGCGATTGTGTGGGACGAAGTAGACCGTCCTCGTCTCTGCCCTGCCGCGAGCGTAGATACGCCCCCGCCTGAACAGGTTTCCTGGATGCACAAGCCTGTACACCGCGAGGAGCCGCTGCACAAAGTCTTCGCTGATAAGAGAAGCCGACTTGTTCCCCGACCTACCCAAAGATATGCATCGCCCTCCAAGTCTTGAACCAGCCGCCAGCCGGCAGTTTACAGCGTTCTCGCCGTAAAAAAAGGCCCTTGACCACTTGGCTGCTGTGGCCTTCCTAGTGCGTTCGCGATGCCAGGCGTGGCGGAGTCAACTAGAGGCGATGAGTGAGCACATGTGGTGTCGCGCCTCGTCCATCACGTCGGCCCAGGGCCGTTCGCGCTTTGAGACCAGCACGGCCGAAGGATAGTAGGGCGTGCGGTCGCCCTCCACTGGCCACGAACGTTTGAAGCCGTCACCAAGGATGAAGACCGACGGGACGCCGAGGGCGCCCGCCAGGTGGGCCCCGGTGTTGCTGATGGTTACGACGGCATCCATCGCTGCAACCTGCGCCGCGAACATGTCCATGTCGACAAGCTGATCCACGGTAGGGTCGTGCAACACACGTGTCGGGTCGCCATCGGTCAAGATTTTCAGGTCTGACTCGGTCCGGCCATATTGCAGCGAAACGAACCGAAGGTCCTGTCGGCCAAGCAGGGGACGCCACGCCGCCAGCGGCGGCAGGTCCTTGCCGGGATTGGAGCTGCCCCATGCGATGCCGACCAGCGGCCGGCCGTCCTCGCTGTAGCGGGCGCGAAGTTCAGCGACCCGCGCCGGATCCGGTTTAAGCGGGACGAAATGCTCCCGGATCGTCGCCTCATTGGTTTCGAACACAGCAGTCAGATGCTGGACGCCGGCAAAGGCCTGCGCCTCGGCGTAGGCGGCCTTGTTCCCGGGACCGACAGCCCGCACATCGGCAATGGGAAATGTCCGCTGAAACAACGGCACCAACCGATGCTCGACGAGCACGATCAATCGTGCGGCGCGGGCGAGCGCGCGGCCGACGGAACTCACATGATGGATCGCGGTGGCCAGCCCCTGCTTCTCGGTCTCCATCAGGTCGACGAGCAGTACCTGGCCCGAGACATCCTGGCCGAGCCACTCACGCTCGACACGGCCTTCAACGATATGGCGCCGGGCGATCTTGAGTTCGGCCGCCGGGCCGTAAGCGCCCATCCGCATCAGCGCCTTGCCGAGCTCGTCGAGCAGATGTACCTCGCCCCTCGACTTCGCGATCGATGCTAGCGCCAAGGCTTTCGGCAGCGCGGCCGACCAATCGCGCGCCTCGATGCTTCGCCGATAATCCGCCATCTGATCGGCAATATCGCCGTCACGCCAGCGAAGGAAAAGCTGCCGCCGATGACTGCGGAACCAAACCTTGTATTTGTAGCCGGCAAGCGCGATAGCGCGGCGCAACCGGAGAAGAAATCGGCTATCGGCCATCAGCAACTCCACTGATGATTTGCCTGATCCGTCCACCTGCTTCCTGCATTGCGGACGCCCATGCCTGGCCGCCTTTTCTGACCAGTCGAACGCTTGGATATGTGGCCACGGTCTCGCCGAAGGCGGGCCACGACAGCCGAAACCCGTCGTCGAGCATGACGACCGTTGGGACGCCAAGCGCCCCCGCCAGATTGGCGCCGGTATTGCTGATCGTCACCACGGCATCGAGCGCAGCGATTTGCGCGGCAAAGCGGTCCATATCCGACAACTGGTCGACGGAAGCGTCATGGATGATGCGTCCCGGCGCCCAGTGCTCGAACTCGGAAAGCGCCGGCCCGACATCGCCATATTGCAGGCTGACGAAACGTCCCGGCAGGCTGCCGAGCAACGCCCGCCAATCGTCCAGGGCCGGCAGGTCCTTGGCCTTGTTCAGGCTTCCCCAGGCAAAGCCGATCAGAGGACCGGGGCCGCGATCGAGGTAGGTGCTGCGCAACTCGGCGACCAATCGGCGGTCCGGCTCCAACGGGACGAAGGGCGCGCGTGCTGCCGGTTCATCCGGCCAGAAGTGCTTCGCCAGTGTCTCGAAGCAGGCGAAGACATCGGCGTCCACCGCCGCCACCTCCCCCTGTTCCTCCAGCCTGAGATCGAGCGCAGGATATGTTCGGCGATAGAGTGGCACCAGTCGCGGCTCGACCGAGACGATGCATCGCTCGGCAGCCGCGATCACCGGGCCAAGCAACGACGCGAACTGAAGGAAAATCGCAAGATCGCCTTCGCGGCGCTCGACGGCAAGCCTGCGACCCGCAAGATCACTGCCATCCCATTCGGGCCTGCCTGGCATTTGCTTGCTCGACGCAATCAACTGCCAGGCACGGTTCCCGCCGCCGAGACGTCTGAGGCCACGCCCGGCTTTCTTGACAAGCCCGCGATCGCCAAGCTGCTCACCCAGCAGGCCGAGTGCCAGCGCATGGTCCCGGGCCGCCTTCCAGTCGCTTCGCTCGACGCTCTCCGCCATCAGCCTCATATGCCGTTCGACGCTTTCGTCGGCATGACGCGAGGGCCGTTTAAGAAGTTCCTTTGCTCGATCAAAAAGTGTCTGTAGCCGCTTGCCCGCGCCTGCTTGCGGGCGCAGGTCCGCAGCTTTTGCTTTTTGAAGGACGGATCGTCTGTTCGGCACGGCGATCCTCAACAGGCAGCGTCGGAATGCGTCGTCAAGATCGACGAGAGTCTTTGACCAACCTCGTCGAGCACCACCGACCACGCGCGCCCTTCCTTACGAATGACGACGCCCTTCGGATACCAAGGCGTTCGATCGCCGATGACTGGCCACGCCGTCTGAAAATTGTCGTCGATCAGGAAAATAGTCGGAATACCAAGTGCTCCGGACAGATGAGCCGCCGTGTTGCTGATCGTCACGACGGCATCGAGCGCTGCGACCTGTGCAGCGAACCGGTCCATATCGACCATCTGGTCAACGCTGTCGTCATAGATAAGACGCGCGTCATTGCCATTGCGCAGGCGCCGCAGCGCCGGCTTGATCTGTCCGTACTGAAGCGAAACGAATGTCGCTTGTGTCTGGGCGATGAACCGTGCCCATTCGGGGAAGTCAGGCACGTCCTTGGTGTGGGATTTGCTACCCCAGGAGAGGCCGACCAGCGGCAGATCCGTGATCGAGCGATAATGCTTGCGGAATGTCTCGACGAGCCCAGGATCTGCTCGCAGCGGCACGAAGTCGGCGGCAAGTTTCTCGGCATCGCGTCCGAACACCCAGGCGAGATCTTCGAAGGTCGCATGTTTGTCGCCGATCACATCCTGCTGCGCCGGGACCACGGTCGCCTTCGGGAACGTTCGCTGCAGAATTGATATGAGCCGCGGCTCTGCCCGAATTGTTGCACTTTGCGCATAGGCAGCGGCGGCGCCGGCCAGTCGCGCGTGGCGGATAACCCGGCCAAGGCTGCGCGGGTCATCCTCCACAAGATCGATCAGCAGTGTATCCGAACCGAGGTTCTCCCCGGTCCACTCGTTGGCATTTTTCCCCTTCCGCAGCCGGCGAGCGGTAAGCCGAAGCTCGGCCGCCCGGGCGAAGTTGCCCAGCCGTTCGAAGGCCTGTCCTGCCTTCTGCATCAGCTCGGGGTTGCGGGAACGGTCAGCCATGATGGCCATTTCATTGATACTTGCTTCAAGGCCTGTCCAGTCCCTGCGCGCGATCAGCGCGTCGGCCTTGGCCTGCAGCTCAAGAACGGAATGAGGCTTGGAGCCGGCAAACAATGTCCGCGCGGCCTTTGTGTATCGGCGCAATCGCAGGCCTATCCCAGCAATCACATACCTGACATAGGAACCGTGATAAAAACTGGTCATCGCCGTCAGCGCAAAACGCTTTGCCGCAGCTGCTTGCTGCCCTCGACGATCGGGCCGGACGCCTCCAGGTGAAAGATCGAGCGATAAATTTCGCTGCGCCTGGCAAGCTCGTCATGAGTCCCGGCGTCCGCCAGAATGCCAGCGTCAAACACCAGGATGCGATCGGCTGCCTTGATGGTTGAAAGCCTGTGCGCAATGCAGATCACCGTGCGCTCGAATGCATCGTCGAAAGCAGCCTCCATGACCGCCCGTTCGTTTTCGCCGTCAAGCGCGGACGTTGCTTCATCATAGACGATTACCGGAGCATTCTTGAGCAGCGCGCGCGCGATGGCGACGCGTTGTTTCTGCCCGCCCGACAGGTTGGTGCCACTCGGCCCGACAAGAGTGTCGAGCCTGTTTTCAAGGCTGGAGGAAAAGCTGGTGACCCGGGCGAGGTCCGCCGCGGACTCGATTTCCTGATCGGTGGCGCTCGGGCGTCCGTCGCGGATGTTGTCGCGGATCGAGCCTTCGAACAGGAAGACATCCTGTGACACCAGTGCGATATTGTCGCGAACGTCGGCGAGGCCGATCGTGGAAATGTCCTTTCCGTCGATGAGGATCCGGCCCTTGTCCGGCTCAATGAGGCGCAGGATCAGATTGACGATGGTGGTCTTGCCGGCGCCGGAGCGGCCGACGATCGCCAGCTTCTCACGGGGCCGTACCTCGAAGGAAACGCCGTGCAGCGCCGGGCTGTTGCCTTCGTAGGAGAAGGCCACATCTTCAAAACGGATACCGCCCTCGACATCGGTGAGGCGCTCGCCGGCGGTTGCGAGTTGTCGCTGCTCGGGCGTATCGATCAAATCATACATCTGCTCAACCGCCACCATCTGCTTCTGGATATCGACATTGACGCGGGCCAGCCGCTTGGCGGGCTCATAGGCAAGCAGAAAGGCCGTTATGAAGGCCATGAACTCGCCCGGGGTCTTGCCGTTGCCGAGGGTCTGCCAACTGGCATAAATGACGAACAGCCCGATGATCACGCCGCCGCCGGTCTCCATCAACGGACTCATCAACGCTGACGTCCGGTTTATCTGGATGCCGCGCCTTTCCATCTTGCCGACGGCCTTTGCGAAGCTGGCGACCGCCTTGTCTTCGAGCTGAAAGGACTTGATGGTCCGGATACCTTCGACGGCTTCCGTGCCGATCGACTGGACCAGTGCAGCCAACTCCGTCTCGCCCCTTGCCAGCGCCTTGAGCTTCCTGGTTATGGCGCCCACCGACAGGAACAGCAGCGGCAGAACCGCCACGGATATCAGCGACATCATCGGATCCTGCTTGACCATGACGCTTGCCAGGCCAATCAGCGTCAGCACATCGGAGACGGTGCTGCTCGTGAGCGTCAGAATAACGGATGACCCGGCGCGCGCGTTGAACATGATCTTGGAGACGAATTTCGCCGGATGCTGATTGGCGAAACGACCGATGTCGAAACGCACCATTCGAGAAAACTGGCGGTTTTGCAGGTCCGAGACGATAGCCCGGCGAATCTTTCCCGTCGTGATGGTCTGGCAATAGGCGGCTATGCCCTTAACCAGGAAAATGCCGATGATTACGGCGCTGATACCCCATGCGGCGGCAGCGTTGCGTTCCACATAGATGCTATTGACCATGGTGCTCATGATCCAAGCCGACGCGGCGGTCGTCGCCGCAACGGCGATCGAACACAGCAAACCGGCGAGATACAGCGTTTTGTGCGGCGGCAGGTTCTCGATGATCAGACGCTTAACCAGCGGGTATGCCAGCACCGCCGAAATTCGTCTCTTTGCGCTCATTCCATTTCCCGATGCGATGTGCGTTGGTACCGGAGGGCCTCTGCTCTCTGCCGACCCGCACGATTTCGGGACGCCGCTTGAGCATCCGCGATAGTTCATATCCTATTCCATGTCTGTGGCTTCGTTCGGAGCCGCAGTCAATGCCGAACCCGACTCATTGAATGGCGACCGTCAAGGCTGCCGCACGGGCTCAATCGGCTCGGTGATACGCCGCGTCCTTGACAAGCTTTGTTCCTTCGGCTCAATCGTTTGCCAATAGCTTGGGTGCATTCTCGTGGTGGGCGAAAATAGTGTCTGACATTCACAACGTGCCCTCCAAGAGGGCTGCGACCAGTGGTTGGTTTTCCGACTTGGTGTGTGCATCGACGTTCTTTGGGGTGGTATTTCCCGTCGGATTTGCACGCCGGTTGGTCAGAGTGATCTGCCGACGGCTCCAAAGAACGCATTCCAATGATACATTTTGGATTGAACGAAGAACCAAGAACGATTTGAACTCGATGACCAATCAGTTTTGAAGACAATATTATGACCAATATATTGGGCATATCGGCTTTCTACCACGACAGCGCGGCCTCCCTCGTCGTCGACGGCGCCATCATTTCGGCGGCCCAGGAGGAGCGGTTCACCCGTCGAAAAGCCGACGAACGCTTCCCCTCAAACGCCATTCGGTCCGTTTTGCAGACCGGCGGTGTCTTGCTGAAGGATGTGGACTACGTCGTATTCTATGAAAAGCCGCTGCTAAAATTTTCGCGTCTGCTTGAAACCTATCTCGACGCCGCTCCTAGCGGATTCGATTCATTCCGAAAGGCGATGCCCGCTTGGCTGACGGGAAAATTATTTCAGAAGAGGATCATTTTCGACGAACTCCGCAGAATCGACCGCGGCTTCAAGGATCCATCCCGGATCCTTTTTTCCGAACACCACGTGAGCCACGCGGCCAGCGCGTTTTTCCCGTCGCCCTTTAACGAAGCTGTGGTTTTGACTCTCGACGGCGTTGGCGAGAAAGCAACCACGACAGTTGCGATCGGCAGGGGCGCAACTCTCGATGTCGTGCGGGAATTGCGGTTTCCGCATTCGCTCGGGCTTCTATACGCAGCGTTCTGTTATTATCTCGGCTTCAAGATAAACAGTGGCGAATACAAGGTGATGGGGCTGGCCCCCTATGGTGTGCCTCGGTTCAAATCGCTGATCCTGGAAAAGCTGGTCGACCTGAAGGAGGACGGAACCTTCCGTCTCGACCAAAGCTATTTCGCGTATGCCACTGGACTGAAAATGACGAACGCACGGTTCGCCAGCCTCTTCGGACAGCCGGTAAGGCGCCCTGATACCGATCCGTTAACTGATTTTCACATGGACGTTGCCGCGTCCATCCAAGGCGTCGCCGATGAGATCGTTCTTCGGCTGACCCGCAGCTTGGCACGAGATTTTGCAATTCCCAATCTGTGCATGGCCGGCGGTGTGGCGCTTAACTGCGTGGCGAACGGCAAAGTGCTCAGAGATGGTGCCTTCAAGAGAATCTGGGTTCAGCCCGCAGCCGGCGATGCCGGAGGCTCGCTTGGGGCCGCACTCGCCGCCTGGCATCTTAAACTCGGCGGTGAGCGGGTTATAGCCAAGCAAGATTCCATGAAAGGGAGTTATCTCGGTCCGGAATTCGGTCAGAGCGAGATCGAAGCGCAACTCAGCCGAGCCAAAGCCGTTTTCGAAGTCATGCCACCCGACCAACTGATCGATGCCACGGCTGCGGCGCTGGCCGACGGCAAGGCGGTGGGGTGGTTCCAGGGCAGGATGGAATTCGGACCACGGGCGCTTGGCAACAGATCCATCCTTGCAGATCCGCGGTCGGACCATATGCAGAAGACGCTCAATCTCAAGGTCAAGTTTCGCGAGAGTTTTCGTCCGTTCGCCCCCTCAGTCCTGTCGGCACATGTGTCGGACTGGTTCGATCTGGAGGGTGAATCGCCTTATATGCTCCTCGTTGCTCCGGTTAAGCAGAGCCGTCACCGCGCGATGACTGTGTCCGAGGCCGCTATGTTCGGAATAGACAAGCTGAACGTCCGTCGGTCCGAGATTCCTGCCGTCACGCATGTCGACTATTCGGCCAGGATTCAGACGGTGCACGTCGAGACCAACCCGCTATACCACGCGTTGATCACCCGGTTTGAAGCGCTTACCGGCTGTCCTGTCTTGGTGAACACCAGTTTCAATGTGCGCAGCGAGCCGATCGTATGTTCCCCGACGGATGCTTTTCGCTGCTTCATGGGAACGGATCTGGACGTGCTGGTGGCTGGTAACTGCGTTCTCCATAAGCCGAAGCAGGATTCCGCCCTCGCAATGGACTACCGCGGTGAGTTTGAGCCCGATTGAGCACGCGCACGAAAGGCGTTGCTACATGGTGTCGAGATGAACGTGGTTAAAAAGCAACTTTGGAGAGCGCGGCGCACTTTGCGCAAAGGCCTCATTATGCTTCTAGGCGATAGGGCGCTGCTCCAGATCGGTTTCCCAGGCTTGATTGCCAAATGGGCTGGTTGCCCGACACCTTTGGTTCGGCCAAACCCCTATACCTTATATGAGCTGAATCCTGTGTGGCACTCGGGCAACGGCAGATCGAGACACAATAGCCTGGGCTTCCGGGGCCCGGAAACCGCCATGCCGAAGCCGGAGCAATGTCTAAGAGTTGTCTGTATGGGAGAATCGTCTACTTATTGTACCGGAATAGAAGACGATAGCCGTACTTATCCGCACCGGCTGGGCGAATACCTGAGGGATCTGAAACCGGGAGTCGAAATTGACATCGTCAACGCAGGAGTTGGCGGATATACCTCGGTCGAGAACGTTTTGAGACTTCTTTTCCACGTAGCACCATTGTCACCTAATCTTATCGTATACTACTATACGCACAATGATGTTCATCCTCGCCGACTGGAAGGACTGTCTCGAGACTACAACCAGTATTCCTGCTCCTGGTTCGAGCCACCGTCAGGTGGCGGGCTTTCGGGTTGGTTCAAAAGACGGCAAAATCTGGCGACCGCGTATGTCGGGAACATTGTTCGACGTCGAGGCGATGGACGTCGAAATTCGAAGCACATTGCGCACAATCCACCAGACGCGTTTCGTGCGAACTTTAGTGCACTGGTCGTCCTCGCAAAGGCAGCCGGAGCCTCGGTTCTCTTCGTAAACCCCAATTATCGGCAGGAAGACCCAAACGATCCCGCTGCAAACGCGGTTTGGGAACACAGACGCATTGTGGAAGACATAGCCAAGCGAACCGGCGCCTCGGTCGTTGATCTCCATGGATCGTTGCCTTACCTTTGCCAACGCAGCGAGACTTTGGATAGAAATTATTACGACGAGGTGCATTTCACCGAGAAGGGAGCGGATTCTGCTGCCAGGATTGTTGCCAACGCGATTATGGAACAGGGTCTTCTGAACTTTTCCAAAGAGAAACCTCTAATATACTGACGTATACGAGAGAAAAACTATGAATGTTTTCCATGAATAGTATATTTTTTTGGACATCCGCTGCTTTGCTGGTTGTAGCCGCAATAGCATTGGTGCGGATGGTCATAAAAAAACGAGGAAAAGCTGACGAGGAAGCTGAGCCGGAGGACAATTACCCTCTCTGGTAGGCCCTAATCCCTCGGTCTGCCTTGGGTTACGCCAGACGTGCGTGAGAGAGATCCCCCGGTCCCAAGGGCGCGGCTCATGTTGCGTTGCCGATCCACCAAAGGCGATTTCTGCACAACTGTCGGGGTCAGCGGACAGCCCGACAGACGCCTCAATGAAGCGTGAAGCGGGACCAGACTGCGCCGCGACAACATGCGCCAAAAGAACCGCATCTGAGGTCTGACGTCGTTCGAATAGTCAATCTTGAATCCTTCTGATTGCAGCTAGCCGCGAAGCAGACTACATGTCCGGCATTGCGGTTGGGGCCAGCTGGGACCACTATGGAGCGACTGTGCCATTTCTGGAGCGAGTTAAACGAAGGTACCTTCGGATACGCAATCGACTCGGATACGCCAAACCCGTCCGTCTGATGGCGTCGGATAAATTGAACGCGAAGTATGGCGACTTTGTAAGCTCTGGCGCCATTACTATACGCAAAACCCCCGTATTAACTTCTGACGATATATTCTTCACGATGGGGAGTTGCTTTGCGCAGGAAATTCGACGCGCGTTGACAAACAGACGCATCGCATGCGTCCCGTCCTACGGAAATATCAGCTTCGACCCCGCGGAGGCCATTGTAGATGAGCTGCCTCGGCAGGAACATATGAACTTCTACAACACTTTCACTGTTCGCCTCCAGCTCGAGCAAATGCTTGGCGTGTGGGATCAGGCAGACGACGACTGGTGGCAGGTCAAGAAACGCGTCCCTTGGGGCTCGGCCAGCTTTCAGGACCCGTATCGGCGCGGTATTTTCGCCAAATCTCCGGAAGTTCTCAAAGAGGTGATCGGGAGCGTAAACCGGGAGATGCGGGCTGGCTTCGATGCCGCCACGGCATTCATATTCACCTTTGGAATGACCGAGGTCTTCATCAACAAGGCCAGTGGCAAAGCAGCAGCGCAGAAGCCGCTCTATCTCGGCGGCGGCGGAATGCAGGAAACAACGCTTCACGTCAGCAGCTTTCAGGAAAACTACGCCAACGTGATGGCTGCCGTGGACATGGTCCGTGAACGCAAACCCGATGCGCCGATAATTCTCACGGTCTCACCGGTTGCATTGGCGCGCACATTTCAGGACGCGGATGTCGTCACCGCGAGCACTGAAGGCAAGTCCGTTCTTCGCGCCGTGCTTGGTCAAGTCTGCCGGGAACGGGACAATGTCCATTATCTTCCCTCGTTCGAGCTTGTCACCTATGGGGGCCTTGCTCGTAGCTACAGAGAGGACTTGCGGCACGTAAAGAACTCAGTCGTCGACGAGATCGTTGAGCAGTTCTTCAATGCCTATTTTGCTCCGTCTCAGGTGCCATCAAGCGAGAATTGATACCCGTGCCCTGCCGATTTCCATCATGGCTTTCGGCGACGTCCTCGCTTCATCCGATGGAGAGCCGCCGCAACCATTCAGGACTAGCTTGCCTTTACGACAATCGCCTGCCCCGTTGGAAGTTCGATAATGCCTTCCGGGCGGTTTTCGAAGAATTGGTCAAAGGCCTTTCGGGCTCCAGGACAGAGCGCGGAGCCGTAGTCATCGCATATGATGATGCCATGTGCGCACACCCGATCGTAGAAGAAGGCAAGCGCGTCACGCGTCGGCTCGTATAGATCGACGTCAATATGGACCAGGGCGAAACGCCGGTCGGCTACGCTGGGAAAAGTTTCCGGTATCCATCCCACATGAAAAGTTGTGTTGCCGAAGTCCGAAATATTCTCTCTGGCTACCCTCTCGTCAGTGCTGAGATCGCCGGACTTCCACGGCGTTTGGCCGTTTCGCTTGCGATCCTCTGCGGTCGGTTCCGAGAGGCCGGCGAACGAGTCGAAAAGGTGATAGTGCCGTGGCCGAAGATCGCTCATCAGCATGAATATCGTCGACCGGCCTTGCCTTACGCCGCATTCGGCCACATCGCCGTCGATCCGCTCGATCGATCGTAGGCAGCTTTGCAGGACAAAAGCTCGCGGATCTGGAATCCCGCGGATGTTTTTGACCCGCTGCAGTGCCTTGCGGAAAAATGGCTGGTCCTTCCAGACCATATGGCTGGAATAGACATAGAAGCCGTATCTGTCCGCCTTCTTCTGTGCGATCTTATACCAAGCCACGCCTCGGCGTTTGTTTGAAAAAACAGCAAGTGCCGCGTCTCTCAATTTCACCTGTATCCTCCAGCATTCGGTATGTGTTCTGATGACGGCAGAGAGAAACTCTGCCGTCATCAGACGCGAAATGACGTCGAGTTCCGACTGAAGGACATGGCCTTATCCCGCAACGAAGCGCTTCGGGTGCACGTAATAAGCCAAGATCGGGAATGGAACTCCCATGCACTGCGACTCAAGATCACGGTCACGTACCAGGCCGGTCCGGAAATTGGTCGATTGCCAGCGGAAGTTAGCACACTGCCCGGCTTAATCTGCGCGCCGCAACGATGGCGCGGCACCTCCTCATCACATATTTGCGCACAGCAGGGCAATGCCCGCAGCAGATATGCGTCGAAAGTGTCAGGCGCCCTCGTCGCGCCTGGAGCGTCAGAGAGCCCAACTCGGCGACCAGGGAGATCAGGCCGTCGCGATCGCGGATCAGTCTCGCCGCGCTCGCCTTGGTCAGTCCCCTGCCCTCGAGATCCTGGAACGCTACGGTAGCCCTGGGCCGACAAACGGGAGCATAAATAGTTCCCCTGTCGGCAAGGCAAGCCATGTTTGTTCTTGCTTTGTGCCGGCAGCTATGCTACTAATTTGCTTATGGTGCTGATTTGCGCCAACGACCGCCTTGCCCGCGACATGCGGTTTTTCAGCCAGGCTCGACAAAGCTCGCCCGCATTGCGGGCCTTTGGCCAATCACGGTCGAGTGCCAGCCTTTTCGGCAGCTTCCGAGAAGGGAAATCGGAATAGCAGCTTCCGGTTCTCGTCGCAGATTTCGAAGGAAAGACCTGTCAGGACCGGGCTGCCGCTGAGCAGGCCCTCGGCCAGGATTTCCTTGGCCGAAGCCATGGCGTTATCCTGAGCCGCGGACAAACCGTCCAACTCCTGACCCTCGAAATCTTCCGTCAAGCGGCCGTCATTGTTTCGGAAGTGAAAAAAATATCTCGGCATGCCGGTTCCGGTTGGTCGGTTTATCTAATTTTAGCCTTCATGCGTCAGGTCGATCGAACAGCACCCCCAGCCCATGTTCGAACGCACATGCCGCAATCATGTCGTCCAAGGCTTTTCCGGAGACCGGGCAATTCGGCATGACAGCCCTGATGGCGATCTCAGCCGCTGCGGTAGAAACCTCATCGTGGCGCCTCTTCCTGGTCTCGATATATTGCTCGATCAGAATTTTCAGGCGCCGCGCTGCAATCTCGTCAACGACCATGGTTCTCCCTCGATTCGGCACAATGTCCGTCTTCCGGGGTCCGTCTTGCGGGTGAACGGTCCGCCGCCATTGGGTAGCAGCGGACCACTCGGCTGGGTGAGCCAACGGCCCGAGGCGGGGGTGTCTCGGACCGCCACCACAATAGCTTCGAGAGGCCACACGTTCCACAGGACGCTGCCGTTGGTAATTTTCGTACACTGAACATTGCCGCGGGCAGTCCGGGACTGTGGGATTTTTTGGGCTAAGCCGCCGTCGCCGGATGCCGGATCAGCTCCGGCTTTGATAGCTGTAGATGCCGGCGCCGATCGCGACCGCTCCTACGGTTATCAGGATCGATGGCAGCCCCATCGACGTGGCGATGATCCCCCAGACGATGGCGACGGCAATTGCGCCGGCCGTTCCCAACACCAGTCTAAGCCGTTTCGACATTATCTGTTTCCCCCGAAAAGCGCATCTTGGTCTTTTTCTGATCGAAATACCGCAATGCGGCACCATTGTCTGCGCTTTGTCCAACGTTTTTACGCCGCCCCTGAGCCCGACCGCTGAGGCGTAAGCGATCCGTATGCGGCCTTGTTGCAAACACCCGCTCGACAATGAGGAAGCTTGGGCGAAAGCCCGAGAAGCGAGGCGTCAGAAAGCGAGGTATCTATGCAAAATTTTCGGAATTTACTCCGGTTCACAATCATGGGCATGGCGGCCACGACAACCGCAATAGTCATCACAGGCCTTACCCCCGAGACAACCGAAGCGACTTTGATTTGCCATAGGGTGGTCTGCCAGAAGGCGAGCAATGAACGCAGTGCTTTCGGCACCAAATATCAGCGCAAGTGCACCTGCGAAAATGTAAGCGAGGGCGCTAACAACTATCCCTCCCCGCGCAACGCCAACAAGGGGCCCATCGGCGGTTCGAGCGGCACCAGCAGTTCAGGCGGCAGTAGTGGTTCGAGCGGCACCAGCAGCTCAAGCGGCAGCAGTGGTTCGAGCGGCACCAGCAGCTCAAGCGGCAGCAGTGGTTCGAGTGGCAGCAGTGGTTCGAGTGGCAGCAGTGGTTCGAGTGGCAGCAGCGGCTCGAGCGGCACCAGCGGCTCGAGCGGCACCAGTGGTTCAAGCGGCAGCAGCGGTTCGAGTGGCAGCAGTGGTTCAAGCGGCGGCAATGACGGAACAAGCAGCGGCGGATCCAACGGCAGCGGTGGAGTGTAGCAGCTGCTCAAGTGGCTCCAGCGGCGGCGGGTGGGCACACCACGTGACCCGTGCCGGCCGCCCACGACGATCAAACCCTCACGACAACGGGAGTAGTAGCTTGACGCTCCAACCGAAATCCGCGACCGCGCCCCTCACCGGCCTTGCAGGACTGCTTGGTCTTGCGCTGGCCGTCGGGGTGCTCGTCGACAGAAGCTGGCCTGTGCATTTGCAGGCCATGACTGTCATTGCAGCTACCGCGGCAGCGATGATCGCGGTCGACACGGCCTATTTCCAGACGTTTCGAAGGCGTTCAACGGGATTGCAGGCAAAGCCGATGCGAGCGCTTGAAGTCGAGCGCGTCATGCGCAAACTCATCGGCTTCATCGTCACGCTCACGACGATTGCCGCAGTCTACTGGATATTGCCGGAATACCGGCGTGAGTTTTACGCCCCCTACTGGGCAGCTCTCTACGACACCTTGCCGGCGCTGCTCGTCACCGCGCCGTTTTATGTTGCTTATGTCGATCGCCGGCAAACCGATCCGGAAGATTCATATGCCGAAATCGGTGCATTCGTCCTCGGCGGCGCCGTGCCGCAAAGGACTGAGCAGATACGCCAGCATGTGCGGGGCTGGATCGTCAAAGGCTTCTTCCTGCCGCTGATGTTCGTCTATCTGTGCTCCGCGCTAGGTTCGATCCTGGCCGGACTGGAACAACCGTATCAATTCGACATCATGCGCTGGCACGCTTTTGCAATCGATCTCCTGTTCATGGTGGATGTCCTTGTCGCGGTCGTCGGCTACATTTTCACGCTGCGCGTCCTCGACAACCATATCCGCACCGTCGAGCCCACTGTGTTCGGCTGGCTGGTTTGTCTTGCCTGTTATGAACCCATGAATGCCGCCACCCGTGCCTACCTGAATTACGAAACGGGCGCCAACTGGACGGCGGTGATGCCCACACCGGCGCTCCAGGTTTTCTGGGGATCGGCGATCGTCTTCTGCGTCTTGATTTTTGTCTGGTCCACCGTGAGCTTTGGCCTGAGATTTTCCAATCTCACCAACCGCGGAATCATCACCTGCGGACCGTATCGCTGGATCAAGCACCCCGCCTATGTTTCGAAAAACCTCTCCTGGTGGCTGGTCTCCGTCCCTTTCCTCACCGCTACGGGACCCGCTGAAGCGCTGCGGCACTCCGCCATCCTGCTCGGGCTCAACGCCGTCTATGCACTTCGCGCCATCACCGAGGAACGCCATCTGTCACGCGACCCCGATTACGCCGCCTATTGCGATTACATCGCCGAGAACGGTGCTGTAGCCCAGTTCAAACGACTGTTCGCGAAAGCGAGTCGGTCGCCGATCGGGCGTTCCGGCTGAATGATATCTTGTTTTGAGGGTTAGCGGCAGCTGGCGCTATCGTCGCAGCGCATCCGCGCGATGCCGATCCTCGCCGCTCACCGGCAACGGCCGATCGCCCTCGAGCAGGCGGGTGATCCGGGCGAAGCCGGCAAAAGCCTTTCTCGCTTCCTCGGCCGACATCCGGCCGGCCATGGCCGCAGCACAGCAATTCACCGCACATTGGTAAACCGGCCCGCGCCGCCCGGCCGGCCATTTTCGCAGGAATGCCATCGCTTCGGCAACGCTGTCGATCTCCTCCACAGGCTGTCCCTGTCCGCGCAAAATCCGCACGGGCGAAAAGAATTGCAAGCGGTCCATCGTTTCCTCCCCGTCGACCGGATGCGTACGATCGAACCCCACTAAACTCGCGAACTGGCCCTTTGGTTCCCGGCAAAAGAGGCTTGCCATGAAAAATGTTGGCTGGACGGCAAGCTCCGGCAGTCCCAATTGCGCGACATCTTGCCGTTGTACGGGAACGTTAGCGCGACTGATGCATTTCGATCCCACGAGCAGTCTTTTTGAGGGAAATGCCAAAACATGAGAATAGCCCATGTGGCGCCGCTCCATGAATCCGTGCCACCCCGGTTCTATGGAGGGACGGAGCGCATCGTCTCCTATCTGACCGAAGGATTGGTCGAGCTTGGCCATGACGTGACCCTGTTCGCCAGCGGCGATACCAAAACGTCGGCGAAATTGGTGGCGTGTCGCGAGCGTGCGCTGCGTCTCGATCCGCGCCCCCACAAATCCGAAACCGCGGCACATCTCTCTATGCTTGCCGAGGTGAGGAACCGTGCGCAGCAGTTCGACGTCATCCACTTCCATCTCAGCCACTTCCTGCATTTTCCTTTCTTCGAACACATGCCCGACCGGACGGTGACAACACCGCATGGCAGGCTCGACTATGTCGATCTGGCGCCGGCCTACGAACGTTTTCCGCGCTTTCCGATGATCTCGATTTCCCGCAGCCAGAGAGCCGGGCTCGCCAAGGCCAATTGGCTGGCGACCATCCATCACGGGCTGCCGATCGATATCTACGAGCCGACTTTCGAGACGGATGCGGACGAGCCGTATCTGGCGTTCCTGGGCCGGCTGTCGCGCGACAAGCGCCCCGATCGTGCCATCGAGATCGCCTTGCGCTCCGGGCTGAAACTGAAGCTTGCCGCAAAGATCGGCGATGACGACCGCGCGTTTTTCCACGACACTGTCGAGCCGCTGATCGACGGCGACCGTGTCGACTATATCGGTGAGATCGAAGAGGACAGAAAGGCGGAATTCCTCGGCAAGGCGGCCGGCCTGCTGTTTCCGATCGATTGGCCGGAGCCGTTCGGCCTTGCCGCGATAGAGGCGATGGCCTGCGGCACGCCGGTAATCGCCTGGAATTGCGGTGCCCTGCCGGAGATCATCGACCACGACGTGACCGGTTTCCTTGTCGATACAGTCGACGCTGCGGTCGCCTCGATACCGGAATTGCTACGCCTCGACAGGCGTCAGGTGAGAGCCGTATTCGAGAACCGTTTTTCTGCCACGAGAATGGCCCACGACTATGTGGCAGCCTATGCGCACCTGATCGGTGCTCCCGGTGAAGCGAGAGCGTCCTGATCGGCGTCATTGTGGAAGTTGAGAACGAAACGACAGAGTTTGTGACGAATGAATCAACTCGACGAGCGTAAGCTTGATCCCGCCGTAGCCCTTGCCTCTCTCGACGAGGTCGCGCCTCGGGAGCCGCACCGGCTGTTCGCCCTCAAGCAAGGCGACTGCTTCGCGGTGGCCGACGCCTATGGCGACATCCGCGGCGCCGGCGACGGCTTTTTCCGAGACGACACGCGTGTGCTTTCGGAATTTCGGTTGACGGTCGGTGGCCGGCAAATGTCGCTGCTCGGCGCATCGCTCAGCCAGGACAATGTGCTTTTCACCTCGAACCTGACCAATCTGCCGATTCAGAGTGTCGGTGGCCGGGATATTCCGCAGGGCGCGATCCACATAGAACGCGTCAGGCTGCTTTGGCAGGACCGGCTGTTCGAGCGCATCACCCTTTCCAACTACAGCCAGGAATCGTCGGCCATTCGGGTTTCCTTGCATTTCGCAGCAGATTTCCGTGACATGTTCGAGGTGCGCGGCTCGACCCGGCCCAAGCGCGGGATAGCCCATGCCGCCGAGACCAGTCCGACGTCCGTGGTGCTTCGATATGACGGGCTGGACCAGCTTGTGCGCCTGTCGGCGATCTCGTTCTCGCAAGCCCCGGACAATTTGACCACCAACCGTGCGGATTTCCTGATTGCGGTGACTAAGCGCAGCAGCGAGGTCCTCTATATCGAAGTCGGCCCGGAAGTGGCGGAGACACCCGACCGCGACCGTTTTCGGGCTGCCGCCGCCCGCGCTCGCTTCGGCATGCGCGCCAAACGCCGCCACGGCGCGACGGTGCACAGCTCTGGCCGCGTCTTCAACGACTGGATCGAGCGCGCGCGCGCGGACGTGGCGTTGCTGACCACCGAGCTTGCAACCGGACCTTACCCCTATGCCGGCATACCCTGGTTCTCGACGGCGTTTGGCCGCGACGGGGTGATCTCCGCACTGCAGATGCTGTGGTTGAATCCCGGGCTGGCGCGCGGCGTGCTCGCCTTTCTCGCCCAGCATCAGGCAACCGAAACGTCGCCGTTCAGCGATTCGCAGCCGGGCAAGATCATGCACGAGACCCGCAAGGGCGAGATGGCGGCACTGCGGGAGCTCCCGTTTGGCCGCTATTACGGCGGTGTCGACACCACGCCGCTCTACATTCATCTCGCTTGTGCCTATGCGGATCGTACCGGCGACATGGCGTTCATCGACAGCCTGTGGCCATCGCTCTGTGCTGCGGCCGAATGGACCGAAGAGATAAGCCGCGCGACCGGGTTCGTTACCTATCAGCGCGGCGCCGAGTCCGGCCTCGCCAACCAGGGCTGGAAAGACAGCTTCGATTCGGTCTTCCATGCCGATGGCCGCATGCCCAAGGGGCCGATCGCCCTGGTGGAGGTGCAAGGCTATGTCTTTGCCGCGTTCCGTGGGCTGGCAGCGCTCGCCCGCCGCCGTGGCGAGGACGACAAGGCCGATCATTGGGACGAACGCGCCGAAACCACGCGCACCGCGGTCGAACGCCATTTCTGGATGGACGATCTCAATTTCTACGCCATGGCGATCGACGGTGCCGGCGAGGTCTGCAAGGTACGGACGTCGAATGCCGGCCATCTCCTCTATGTCGGGCTGCCCGAGCCGGAACGGGCGCAGTTGGTCGCCGATCAGCTGCTCTCGGCGTCGTTCCACTCGGGTTGGGGCGTCAGGACGCTGGCCGACGATGCGATATTCTTCAATCCCATGTCTTACCACAACGGTTCGATCTGGCCGCACGACACTGCCATGTGCGGTGCCGGCCTGGCACGTTATGGCGTACGCGACAGCGTGGTGCGGCTGATGAGCGGCACGTTCGAGTCGGCTGTCCATTTCAACATGCGGCTGCCGGAACTGTTCTGCGGTTTTACCAGGTCGCCGGGCGAAGCGCCGATCGCCTATCCCGTCGCGTGCCTGCCGCAGGCCTGGTCGGCGGGATCGGCCTTCATGTTGATGCAGGCCTGCCTTGGCCTGGAAATCGATGGCTGGGACGGTGAAATCCGGGTCACCCGCCCGAGGCTGCCGATCGGCATCGACACGCTGACACTGCGGCATCTGGGTGTCGGCTCAGCGGTGGTCGACCTCACATTCCAGCGTGTCGGCGATCGGGTCGTCGCCTTTCTCGCCGATCGGTATGAGGGGATGGTACCGCTCATCGTGCGCACCTGACGCCGCCTCGCAGCGGCGCATCGAAAACGACGCGCGGCACCGCAATCGTCCGGAACCGATAGCCTCTTTGTGCGTTGCAAAAATGGGCGGCGTGGGAACTGTTGTTGTCGCACGGCAGCGAACCAGAAAAACCAATAAAAACGGCTATCGGCGGCCGGAGGCGAGATCACATTCCATGTCAGATTATACTGTAGACCTGCTCTGGGTTTTGCTGATTGCAAGTTTTGGCTTTTCCGCTTTTGCCATTCTCCTATCGATATCCCGCCAGCGCCGCGGCCGCGCAACGGCGGCCGCATACACGCCGAGCGAGGATGTCGCATCGGAAGCGGCACGCAAGGTGCTGCGCGAGTTCGAAAAGAACGGCCAGTCGGCCGACGCGGCGCTGGTCACATGGTCGCCCGACACATTGCGTAAGATCCTGGCCGACGACCTGCCGGACGCACAGGTCATCGTCGTGTCCAACCGCGAACCTTACATCCACAACATCAAGGATGACGGGGTCCAACTTCTGGTGCCGGCCAGCGGGCTGGTTTCGGCACTCGAGCCCATCACTCGCGCCTGTGCCGGAACCTGGATCGCCTATGGCGGCGGAACGGCAGACCGTCTCACGGTCGACAAGGACGACCGGGTGCAAGTGCCGCCAGGCAATCCGTCCTACACGCTGCGCAGGGTCTGGCTGACGGAGGAGGAATATCAGGGCTATTATCTGGGCTTCGCCAATGAGGGCCTATGGCCGCTTTGCCATATCGCCTTCACCCGCCCGATCTTTCGCGCCTCGGACTGGGACGCCTACGAGGCCGTCAACCGCAAGTTCGCCGATACGGTGGTTGCCGAAGCACGCAACGAGCGGCCGATCGTGCTGGTGCAGGACTACCACTTCGCGCTGCTGCCGCGCATGATCCGCCAGCGCCTGCCGGACGCCATCATCATCACCTTCTGGCACATCCCGTGGCCCAATTCGGAAGTGTTCAGCATCTGTCCGTGGCGTGAGCGGATCCTGGAGGGATTGCTCGGCAGTTCGATCATCGGCTTTCATACCCAGTTCCATGCCAACAACTTCACCGAAAGTGTCGACCGCTTTCTGGAGAGCCGCATAGAACGGGCCGACGCGGCGATCTCCTATGGCGGACAGACCACGTTGGTCCACGCCTATCCCATTTCCATAGAATGGCCGGCCCAATTGCTGGCAAGTTTGCCGTCTGTCGAGGAGTGCCGCGCCCGTGTCCGCGATAGATTCGGCCTGTCTGCGGAGACCAAACTATGCGTTGGCGTCGAGCGCCTCGACTACACGAAAGGCATTCTCGATCGCTTCCATGCCTTGGACGAATTGTTCACCAGATATCCCGAATGGATAGGCAAGGTGGTTTTCCTGCAGATCGCGGCGCCGAGCCGGGGGACATTGCCGGCCTACCAGCAACTCCATGACGAATGCCGCCGCTGTGCCGAGGAGCTCAACCGGCGCTATGGCAGCGAGACATACAGCCCTATCCTGATGGTCGCCGAACATCATCGGCAGGAGCAGGTCTACGAGGTCTATCGCGCCGCCGACATCTGCATGGTCACCAGCCTGCATGACGGCATGAACCTTGTCGCCAAGGAATTCGTCGCGGCGCGCGACGACGAACAGGGCGTGCTTTTGCTCAGCACCTTCGCCGGCGCCTCGCGCGAATTGCTGGAGGCACTGATCGTCAACCCCTACGACGCAGCCATGATGAGCGAGGCGCTGTTGCAGGCGCTGACGATGACGCCGGAAGAGCAGCGCGAGCGTTTGCGGCCGATGCGCGAGATGGTCCGCGACAATAATGTCTACCGCTGGGCCGGCAGCATGTTGCTGGATGCCGCGCGCCTGCGCAAACGCGGCGATCTCGACAGGGTGACCGGAACTGGCGAGCGCCCGCCGTCGAACACCAACAACGTCATCTCGATGTTCGAGCGGGCACGGAAGGCAGCGTCGTGAAAAGCTTTGAACAACCGCCGGCGCCGGACCTGCCGGAAGGGCAATGGGCGCTCTTCCTCGACATCGACGGAACCCTGCTGGAACACGCTGCCCATCCCGACGCGGTGTCGGTCGGCGAGGAATTGCGCAATCTGCTTGGGCACATCGAGCAGCGGCTGGATGGTGCGGTCGCCTTCATCACCGGCCGCTCGATCCCCGCTGTGGACAAGCTGTTCCACCCGCTGAAGCTGAGGATCGCCGGCCTCTATGGGCTGGAGCACCGGCTGACGCCGACGGGTCCGATCGATGCCGCCGACGCGCCTGCCGACATCGCCGCCCTTGCCGACGAGATCGAGGCCGAACTGGGCAGCGGCAAGGTCTATGTCGAGCGCAAGGGTCCGGTCCTTGCCGTCCATACAAGAGCAGCGCCGCAACTGCTTGCGCCGGCAATCCAGTTGATCGAACAGGCATTGGCCCGGCTTCCGAAGGGTTATCGGGTGCTTCCCGGAAACGCCGGCGTCGAGCTCATGCCTCTGGAAGCCGTCAAAGGTGCTGCCATCCGGCGTTTCATGGACATTCCGCCCTTTGTCGGCCGGCGGCCGATATTCCTCGGAGACGACACATCGGACGAACACGGTTTCGAGGCCATCAACGAAATTGGCGGCATCTCGATCCGCGTGAAGCCGAACGGACCGACGGCCGCAACCTATGTCCTCGATGGCGTGACCGGCGCAATAGCCTGGCTCGGGGCCAATTTCGAAGTCTCGCCGGTCTCCGGTGCTCGACCGGCCGACAACAAGGCAGAGACCGAATCAAGGGCGAAGCTCAATATCGCAGCCACGGCAGCGTCCGGTCGATAAGCGCGTTTCTCATTGAATATCTTTAAGCCCAAAGCCGGCAGATCGTCTGCTTGCCGGTTCCCCTGCGTCAGGCTTAACCTGCGTGCCACGCGTGGAGGCGCGTGCGGTAACAAGGGGAGGACATCTCTATGACCATACAAGGCGCATCACCGGACCTGTACAATGAGGATCTCGCTCCGGCGAAGGTTCGAAACTGGGGACCGTTCTCGATCTTCAACGTCTGGACGTCGGACGTCCACAGCCTGTGGGGCTACTATCTCGCTGCCAGCCTGTTCCTGTTCTGCGGCGGCTTCGTCAACTTCATCATCGCCATCGGTATCGGTTCGCTGATCATCTATGCGTTGATGAACATAGTCGGCTATGCCGGCGTGAAGACCGGGGTGCCCTACCCGGTCCTGGCGCGCGCCTCCTTCGGCATCTGGGGCGCCAACATACCGGCGCTGGTGCGTGCCATCGTCGCCTGCTTCTGGTACGGCGCGCAGACGGCGGCGGCCTCCGGCGCGATCGTAGCCCTGCTGATCCGCTCGCAATGGTTCGCCGACTTCAACCAGAGCACACATTTCCTCGGCCACTCCGGGCTCGAGGTGATCTGCTTCGCCGTCATCTGGGCGCTGCAGCTCCTGATCATCCAGAGGGGCATGGAAACGGTGCGCCGCTTCCAGGATTGGGCCGGACCGGCGGTGTGGGTGATGATGCTGATCCTGGCGATCTATCTTTGCATCAAGGCAGGCACCTTCGCCTTCACCAGCGACATCCCGATGGATGTGCTGCTGGAAAAGACCAAGGACGCGGGCGTGCCGGGCACGCCGGGCTCCTGGACCTCGCTGTTTGCTGTAGCGGCGATCTGGGTGACCTATTTCTCAGCGCTCTACCTCAACTTCTGCGATTTCGCCCGTTATGCGCCGGACAAGGCATCGCTGCGCAAGGGCAACATCTGGGGCCTGCCGGTCAATCTCATCCTGTTCTCGCTGGTCGCCGGCGTCACCACGATCGCCGCCTTCGACGTCTATGGCGAGGTGCTGCTGCATCCTGACCAGATCTCGGCGAAATTCGACAGCTGGTTCCTGGCGGCGCTCGCGGCCCTGACCTTTGCCGTAGCGACGCTTGGCATCAATGTGGTGGCAAACTTCGTGTCGCCGGCCTTCGACTTCTCCAACGTCTTTCCACGTCAGATCGACTTCAAGAAGGGCGGCTACATCGCGGCGCTGATCGCGCTGGTGCTCTATCCCTTCGCGCCCTGGGAAGGCAGTGCCGCCTCCTTCGTCAACATCATTGGCGCGACGATGGGGCCGATCTTCGGCGTGATGATGGTCGACTACTACCTGATCCGGAAGGGCGAGGTCGATGTCGAGGCGCTCTACAGGGAGAATGGCGAATTCCGCTTCCAGGGCGGCTGGCATGTCAATGCCTTCATCGCCGCCGGTATTGGCGCGGTCTTCTCGTCGATCCTGCCCAACTTCACCAGCCTGCTGCCGTCCTGGTGGGGCGTCTATGGCTGGTTTTTCGGCGTGGCAATTGCCGGCGTCATCTATTACGTGCTGCGTACGATGGCACTCGGCGCCTGGGCCAAGATGGCCAAGGCCTAAACGGATTCGGGGCGGCGCAAGCCGCCCCGTTCATTCTGCGACCATCTCGGCCAGGCGGCGCACGGTGTTCCAGTTGCGCGACGTGCCGATGCCGAGGCGTTTGTGGCTCACCGCCGCAAGCAGCCGCGAACTCGGCGTCTCGCGCGAAAAGACGATCCAGATGTCGCCGCCGACCGCCTGCAGCTTTTCATTCCTGCCGATATAGGCCTGCAGCGCAGAGACCGCATCGGGGGAAACAGGCGCCCGCATCACGCGCACCGCCACCTGGTCCGCGGCTTTAGCCGATTCGGCTGGGAACGGATTGCCGGCCGCCAGCCTCAGCCAGCCGTCGGCGCGGCGCACGATGATGTCGACATGGCGGCCAAAAGTCTTTGCGAACGCCGCCTCCAGCCGCTGCTCCAACGCCGCGAGTTCTGTCTCCTGCGCCTCGAAGACCAGATTGCCGGTCGCCACCAGTGTGCGCGGGTTGTTCAGGCCCAGGCCTTCGGCCATCGCCTTGAGATCGGACATGACGACCCGCCGCCCCTCGCCCAGGATGATGCTGTAGAGCAGCGCGACGTAAGTTCGCATCGGCGGCTAATCTAGACCAGCCGCGACTGCTCTACCGCCGCCTCGATGAAGCTGGCAAACAGCGGGTGCGGATCGAGCGGCCGGCTTTTCAACTCGGGATGATACTGCACGCCGATGAACCAGGGATGGTCGGGATATTCGACCGTTTCCGGCAGCACGCCATCCGGCGACATGCCGGCAAACACCAGGCCGCAATCCTCGAGCCGCTCCTTGTAGTCGACATTGACCTCATAGCGGTGGCGATGGCGTTCGGAAATCTGCGTATCGCCATAGATCTCGGCGATCTTCGATCCCTTGGCGAGGTCGGCCTGGTAGGCACCGAGCCGCATGGTGCCGCCGAGGTCGCCGGTTTCCCTGCGCTTTTCCAGCATGTTGCCCTTCAGCCATTCGGTCATCAAGCCGACGACCGGCTCCTCGGTTGGACCGAACTCGGTCGATGATGCGTGCTCGACGCCGGCCAGCGAACGAGCCGCCTCGATGCAGGCCATCTGCATGCCGAAGCAGATGCCGAAATATGGCACCTTGCGCTCGCGCGCGAACTTCGCCGCCAGGATCTTGCCCTCCGAGCCGCGCTCGCCAAAACCGCCGGGGACGAGAATGCCATGGACCTTTTCCAGCCACGGCGCCGGGTCTTCCTTCTCGAATATCTCGCTTTCGATCCAGTCGAGCTTGACCTTGACCCGGTTGGCGAGGCCGCCATGCGACAGCGCCTCGATCAGCGATTTGTAGGCATCCTTGAGGCCGGTATATTTGCCGACGACGGCGATAGTCACCTCGCCTTCCGGATTGTGGATGCGGTTGGACACCGCTTGCCATCGTTCCATGCGCGGCTTCGGCGCCGGATCGATGCCGAAGGCGGCCAGCACTTCCGAATCCAGCCCTTCATTGTGATAGGCCATCGGCACGTCGTAGATATGCGGCACGTCGAGCGCCTGGATGACGGCGCTTTCTCGCACGTTGCAGAACAGCGACAGTTTTCTGCGCTCTTCCTTGGGGATCGGCCGGTCGGCGCGGACCAGCAGGATATCAGGCGCAATGCCGATGCCGCGCAACTCCTTGACCGAATGCTGTGTCGGCTTGGTCTTCAGTTCGCCCGCCGTCGGAATGTAAGGCATCAAGGTCAGGTGGACGTAGACGGCGTTGTTGCGCGGCAGGTCGTTACCGAGCTGGCGGATCGCCTCCAGGAACGGCATCGCCTCGATGTCGCCGACGGTGCCACCGATCTCGCACAGCACGAAATCGTAGTCGTCATTGCCGTTGAGGACGAAGTTCTTGATCTCGTCGGTGACGTGCGGAATGACCTGCACGGTGGCGCCAAGATAGTCGCCGCGCCGCTCGCGCTCGATGATGTTCTTGTAGATGCGGCCGGTGGTGATGTTGTCCTGCTGGTTGGCCGAGCGGCCTGTGAAGCGCTCATAATGGCCAAGATCGAGATCGGTCTCGGCGCCGTCGTCGGTCACGAAGACTTCGCCGTGCTGGTAGGGCGACATCGTGCCGGGATCGACATTGAGATAGGGATCGAGCTTTTTGATGCGTGCGCGATAGCCCCGCGCCTGCAAGAGAGCCCCAAGGGCCGCTGCAGCAATGCCTTTTCCAAGTGAGGAAACCACGCCGCCTGTGATGAATACATATCGCGCCATGGGAGTCATCGCTTAACGCGGCCGAATTGATTCCGCCAGAGAAAAAACCGCCGCGAAGGCTTTTTCCCAAGAAGGCGCTCTGGTCATTGGCGTATCAAAACAAAAGGGCCGGCGAGGCCGGCCCTTTTGGCACGATCTGTCGAGGCGTCAGATGATGACGACCTTGGTGCCTACTTTCACCCGGCGATAGAGATCCATGACGTGCTCGTTGATCATGCGGAAGCAGCCATTGGAGGCGCTGGTTCCGATCGACTGCGGTGCAATGGTACCGTGGATGCGCAGATGGGTATCCTTCTTGCCATCGTAGAGATAGATGGCGCGCGCACCGAGCGGATTGTCGCCGCCGCCGGGCATACCGTCCTTGTACTGCCCATAATGCTTGGGTTCGCGCTTTTGCATATCCAGCGTCGGAATCCAGCGCGGCCATTCCTGCTTGTCGCCGACGGCAACCGTCCCCTTGAACTGCAGGCCTTCGCGGCCGACCGCAATGGCATAACGGCGGGCGGTTGACGATGATTCGACGAGGTAGAGACGGCGGGCGCTGGTATCGATGACGATGGTGCCGGGGTTGTAGCCGGTGAATTCGACCTCCTGCGGCACGAATTCCGGCTTGACCTTGAACTGGCGCTTGGCCTGCTTCCTTTCGAGCGCGGCGTCGAGCGCGCGCGTCTCAGGAAGCAGCGACATCGATGAAGAGGATGTGCCGCCGAACAGTCCCGCGAACAGCCCGACGCTCTGCGGCTTCTGCCCGACCGGTTCGCTGCGCAATTCGCCATTGTTGCCGGTCAGCGCAACGTTCATGGCCTCGGCCGGGATCGGCTCGGCCGACTGGATCGGCGCGATGGGTGCGATCGGTTCGATGATGTTGACGGTCTTCTTCTTGGCCGGCTTGGCATCAGCCACCTTGACCGCCGCGACCGGCTGGCTCTCCTTGGCAAGGAATGCCTGCCGTTCCGCATCGGCCTTGGCTTTCGCCGCCTCGCGCATCGCCAGCTTCCTGGCTTCGAGTGCCTTGGCGCGAGCGGCTTCCTTGTCGGCTGCGATCTTGGCTTCGATCTTGCGGATCTGCGCAAGGTCGTCCGGCGTCGGATCTTTCTTCTTCTTGAGAAGCTTCAATTGCGCCGCATCGCTTTTGGCAGCGACGTTGACGACGTCAGTTGTTGTCGCGGCTTTATGAGCCGAATTTGCCGTCGGCATAGCCGCATAAGCGGGCGCACCTAGGCTGAGCACGGCACAAAGGCCGGCAAAAATGAAGCTGCGAAGCTGCATGGGGAAGATCCGATCGTTCAATGCTTGTTGCCCACGGCGTCGCCCGGCGCCCCCCAAGGACGCCGAAAATGCCGCGTGCAATGTATAATCGATTAGCCGGAAGCGCCTCAAGCGTAGGGCGCGGTCGAATCTTCGTGATCGTGCGGCATTTGCCGCGACTGTGTTCAAACGACAACAGATCGCGGCATCAGATGCCCGATTACTGGTTGGGGACTTGCGGCGTGGCCGGCGCGGTGGCGCCGTTTGTCGCTGGCGGCGTCGCCGGAGCTGTTGCCGGAGGCGTCGTTGCCGCGCCATTGCCGGACGGCGGGGTCGGCGCCGTGTTGCCTGAAGGCGGCGTCGTGGTGCCGGGCAATTGGTTGAGTACGCCCTTGCCTGCCCCGTCCGAGGTCGCCGGGACGCGATCGAGAATGTCGATCGGCTTCTCGCCATAGCGCGCGACGATCGACAGTGTCAGCGAAGTGACGAAGAAAGCCGCGGCCAGGATCGCTGTCGCCCGCGTCAGCGCATTGGCGGCGCCACGCGCGGTCATGAAGCCCGATCCGCCGCCGATGCCGAGACCGCCGCCTTCGGAGCGCTGCAGCAGCACCACGCCGACAAGCGCGAGCACGACCATGAGGTGGACGACGATCAGTACGGTTTCCATAATTTATCCTGGCAAGGCCTTGTGCGGCCGCTGATTTGGAGGCGGCTCAATACAATGCTTTGACGGCATTTCCAAGCCCGTGGCCGGAATATGGGAAGCAATGCGTCCTTTGCAACGATTCCGGCGCCGGCCGTCCGCTCAAATCCAGCAAGCAGTCCCGGTATCAAGCGATGTTTCGATAGGCTTCCGCGATGCCGAGGAAGTCCGCTGCCTTCAGGCTGGCGCCGCCGACCAGCGCGCCGTCGACATTCCTGACGCCGAGCAACTCGACGGCGTTGGACGGCTTGACCGAGCCGCCGTAGAGAATGCGCATCTTGGCCGCCGTATTGCCAAGCTTCCGCGCCAGTTCTTCACGGATATGCGCATGCGCCTCGGCGACGTCGGCGGCGGTCGGGGTCAAGCCGGTGCCGATCGCCCATACCGGCTCATAGGCAATGACGCTGTTGGACGCCGTGGCGTTTGGCGGTACCGAGCCCGCAACCTGGCGCGACAGCACGTCAAGCGTGGCTCCTGCTTCGCGTTCGGCTCTTGTCTCACCAATGCAGATGATAGCCACCAGCCCGGCGCGCCATGCGGCGGAGGCCTTGGCCTGCACTATGGCATCGTTCTCCTTGCGATCAGCACGGCATTCGGAATGGCCGACGATGACATGGCTGGCGCCTGCATCCTTCAGCATCTCCGCCGAAATACAGCCGGTATAGGCGCCGCTTTCCTCGGTGTGGCAATCCTCACCACCGGCCCGGACCGGCGTGCGCGACAGAATCTCGGCGGCGTGCGCAAGCAAGGTCGCCGGCACGCAGACCACGGCTTCGGTCTCGGCGTCGAGCCCGCTCATGAAGCCGTTGCCGATCATCCTGAGCTCGTTGAGCGAGGCGCTGGTCCCGTTCATTTTCCAGTTGCCGGCGACGAGCGGGCGGATTCCAGGCGTCATGGGATTTGTTTCTCCGGGCAATTTCCAGCTGGCTCTCACTATCAAAATCAGGCCACAAAGCAATCGACAGTGAGCAGGAAGGGCGCTATTGCGCTTGTTTCAGACTCGGCGCATGCGAAATGCGCAAAAATCGGAAGTACTCATGCTTGGTATGTTGAGAAGCGCGGCGGGGACCTGGGTCGCGAAACTGCTGCTGTCATTGTTGGTGTTGAGCTTCGCCGTCTGGGGCATCTCGGGGCGGCTGATGGGCGGTCTTGCCGGCCATGACGCCGTGATTACGGCCGGAGGCACCAAGGTCTCGATCAACGAATACCGCCTCGCCTACGATCGCCAGCTCAGCGTAATGTCGCAGCAATTCGGCCAGCGCATCAGCCGTGAGCAGGCGACGGCGCTCGGCATCGACAACCAGGTGCTGGCGCAACTCGTCTCGGGCGCCGTCCTCGACGAGCAGGCCCGCAAGCTCGGCCTTGGCCTGTCCAAGGACCGGCTGGCCGAACTGACCCGCGAAGACCCGGCGTTCAAAGGGCCTGGCGGAACCTTCGACAGGCGAACCTTCGAGTACCTGCTCCGGCAGATCGGCATGCGGCCGGAGGACTATCTGAAAAACCGCGCCCAGGTGGCGGTCCGCCAGCAGATCGTCGAGGCGGTTTCGGATGGCCTCAAAGCCCCGGATACATTCTTCAAGGCGGTCGCGCTCTATCGCGGCGAAGATCGCACAATCGACTACCTGACCTTGCCGAAATCGCTGGTCGAACCGATAGAAGCGCCGTCCGACAGCGTGCTTTCGGCCTATTTCGGGGAGAACAAGAAAACCTACGCCGCGCCCGAATACCGTAAGTTCTCCTATGTCAGGCTCGAACCGGAAGACATCATGGATTTGAGCGCAGTGACCGATCAACAGGTCAGCGACGACTACAACAAGAACAAGGCGCGCTACACCACGCCCGAGATGCGCACCATCGAGCAGCTTGTGTTCAAGACGCCTGATGCTGCCAAGGCGGCGCTCGATTCGCTCAGGACCGGCGCGACCTTCGACAAGATCGTCGCCGCCGAAGGCAAGACGCCGGCCGACACCCTGCTCGGCACGCTGGCCAAGGACAAGATCGCCGACAAGGCGGTTGCCGATGCTGCCTTCAAGCTCAACGCCAATGAAGTCAGCCCGGTCGTACAGGGCGCCTTTGGCCCCGTTCTGCTGCGCGTCACCGAGATCAAGCCCGAAGTGGTGAAGCCGCTGGCCGAAGTGTCCGAGCAGATCCGCAAGGATCTGGCACTGGGCGAGGCAAGCCGCATCTTGCTGGACGTGCACGACAATTACGAGGATACGCGCGCCTCCGGCAGTTCGCTCGCTGAGGCAGCTGCCAAATTGAAGCTGAAGGTCGTTACCATCGACGCCATCGACCGCACCGGCCGAAGGCCGGATGAAAGCATCGTCAAAGACCTGCCGGAATCGCCGGCGCTCATCAAGGCGGTGTTCGAATCCGAACCCGGAACCGACAATGAAGGCCTCACCACCGCCGATAACGGCTTCGTCTTCTACGACGTGAGCGCGATCACGCCGGCCCGCGACCGCACGCTGGACGAAGTCCGCCAGAAGGTCGTGGCCGACTGGACCGCGGCGGAGACTACCAAACGGCTTACCGCAAAGGCACAAGAGCTCGAGAAGCGTCTCAAGGCCGGCGCCACGCTCGAGGTGATCGCCGGTGAGCTCAAGCTCGAAAAGCAGACCAAGCGCGGCGTCAAGCGCGATGCTGACGACGTCGATTTCGGCAAGGAAGGGGCCGCCGCGATGTTCGGCGTCGGCGAAGGCGGCACCGGGCTAATCCCCTCGCCCACAGGCGACGGACAGATCCTGTTCAAGGTTGCCGAGGTATTCGAGCCCGCCGGGGCCGACGCCAACTCAGTACCCCAGGACGCGCAGAAATCCTTCACCTCCGGTATGTCCGACGACCTGCTCGACCAGTTGGTGGCGCAGTTGCAGACGCAATATGACGTCCGCATCGATCAGACGGCCGTAACCCAAGCCCTGGCCAGATGAGCGCGCTGAAGATCCACATCGCCAAGGTCGCCGCCGGTAGCGCTCTTTCCTTCGAGGAGGCGCGCGAGGCCTTCGACATCATCATGTCCGGTGACGCCACCCCCGGCCAGATCGGCGGCTTCCTGATGGCATTGCGGGTGCGCGGTGAGACCGTCAGCGAGATCGCCGGCGCCGTCGCCACCATGCGCGCCAAGATGCTGCGCGTCGAAGCCCCCGAGGGCGCCATCGACATTGTCGGCACCGGCGGCGACAATTCGCACAGCGTCAACATTTCGACCGCATCCGCCTTCGTCACCGCCGGCAGCGGCGTGCCCGTCGCCAAGCACGGCAATCGCGGACTGTCCTCGCTGACCGGCGCCGCCGATGTTCTGATCGCGTTGGGCGTCAAGATCGACATCCCTCCGGAGACGATCGGCCGCTGCATCCACGAGGCCGGAGTTGGCTTCATGTTCGCGCCGGCGCACCACCCGGCGATGAAGCATGTCGGCCCGACCCGGGTCGAGCTCGGCACCCGCACCATCTTCAACCTGCTGGGTCCGCTTTCCAATCCGGCCAGTGTCAGACGGCAGATGGTCGGCGTGTTCCTGCCCGAATGGATCATGCCGGTGGCAGAAACGTTGAAGGAGCTTGGTGCCGACCATGCCTGGGTCGTCCATGGCGACGGTTATGACGAGATCACCACCACCGGCGAGACGCAGGTCGCCGAATTGGCCGGCGGCGAGATCCGCAGCTTTGTGCTGACCCCGGAAGCGGTCGGGCTGAAGCGTCACACCAAGGACGAGTTGCGCGGCGGCGACGCCGCCCACAATGCCCAGGCACTGCGCGACATGCTGGGCGGCGCCGCCGGCGCCTTTCGCGACACGGTGCTGATGAATGCCGGCGCCGGGCTGGTGGTGGCCGGCAAGGCGACGACACTTGCCGACGGCATGGTGACGGCGGCGCAGGCCATCGACAGCGGCCGCGCGCTGAAAGTGCTCGACAGGCTGGTCGAGATTTCGAACGGTTAGAACTATGTCCGACATCCTGCGCAAGATCGAGGCTTACAAGCGCGACGAGATCGCGGCGGCCAAGGCGCAAGTGCCGTTTGCCGAGATCAAGGCACGGGCAACGGACGCCGAAGCGCCGCGCGGCTTTCTTTCCGTCCTTGAAGCAAAGCGCCAATCCGGCAGGTTCGCGCTGATTGCCGAAATCAAGAAGGCTAGCCCATCCAAAGGCCTGATCCGCGCCGATTTCGATCCGCCGGCGCTGGCCAGGGCCTATGCGGAAGGCGGTGCCGCCTGTCTTTCGGTGCTGACCGACGCACCCTCTTTCCAGGGGGCGCCCGCGTTCCTCAGCGATGCGCGCGCTGCCGTCGAGTTGCCTGCCTTGCGCAAGGATTTCCTGTTCGATCCCTATCAGGTCTACGAGGCCAGGGCATGGGGCGCCGATGCCATACTGATCATCATGGCCAGCGTCGACGACGCGTTGGCAAGAGAACTCGAAGCGACAGCTTTCGGGCTCGGCATGGACGCGCTGGTCGAAGTGCATGACGAGGCTGAGATGGAACGCGCGCTGCAGCTGTCGTCGCGGCTGATCGGTATCAACAACCGCAATCTCCGGACCTTCGAAACCAGCCTCGAGACCTCGGAACGGCTGGTCGCGATGGTGCCCGCCGACCGCCTTCTGGTCAGCGAGAGCGGTATCTTTTCGCATGACGATTGCCGCCGGCTGGAGCGGAGCGGCATCGCCACTTTTCTGGTCGGTGAGAGCCTGATGCGTCAACAGGACGTGGCCGCTGCAACGCGCCTGCTTTTGACGGGCAAGGCGCCGGCAGAGGCGATCTGAGGATGGCGGCCGCCCTCACCCATCTTGGCGCGCGCGGCGAAGCCAACATGGTCGATGTCGGCGACAAGGCTGAGACGGTGCGCACGGCAGTCGCGGAGGGCTTCGTGTCGATGCGGCCCGAGACGCTGGACATGATCCTCGCCGGCGATGCCAAGAAGGGCGACGTGCTCGGTACCGCGCGTATCGCCGGCATCATGGCGGCCAAGAAGACGCATGAACTGATCCCGCTCTGCCATCCACTGCTGCTGACCAGGATATCTGTCGATATCGAGCCGGACGCAGCTTTGCCCGGCCTGAAGGTCACAGCATTGACCCGCGTCACCGGCAAAACCGGCGTTGAGATGGAGGCCCTGAGCGCCGTCTCGGTCGCTTGCCTGACCATCTACGACATGGCCAAGGCGGTCGACCGCGCCATGGTCATCTCCGGCATCAGGCTGGTTGAAAAGACCGGCGGCAAATCCGGCGACTACAAGATCACCGAAGATGGGGTCACCGAGGCAGGCCGCTGATGGCGCTGGTCCCAGTTGCTGAGGCGCTCGAGCGCCTGTTGGACGGCGCAGCTGCACTGCAGGGCGAACGCGTCGCGCTGCTGGATGCCGCCGACCGCGTGCTGGCGGAGCCGGTTGTGGCGCTCCGCACCCAGCCGCCGTTCAACGCCTCCGCCATGGACGGCTATGCCGTGCGGGCGGCTGATATCGCGTCCTTACCAGCAAAGCTTTCGGTGGTCGGCATGGCGCCGGCCGGAAGCGGCTTTGCCGGGACGGTGCAGCAGGGGCAGGCCGTCCGTATCTTCACCGGCGCGCCGCTTCCCGAAGGCGCCGACACCATCGTCATCCAGGAGAACGTCCGCGATCTCGGCCGCGGTGTCGTCGAAGTGACGGAGCCGACGGTGCAGGGGCGAAACATCCGCCGCCTCGGGCTCGATTTCGCCAAAGGCGACGTCCTGCTGCACAAAGGCCGCCTGCTCGACCCGGCGGCCTTGTCGCTGGCGGCATCGGCCAACCACCCCGAGGTCGGCGTGGTCAAAAGGCCGTTGGTCGCCATCATCGCCACCGGCGACGAATTGCTGCCGCCGGGCAGCGAGCTTGGCCCCGACCAGATCATCTCCTCCAACGCCTATGGTGTCGCCGCCGCCGCACAGTCGGTCGGTGCGCGAGTGCTCGACCTTGGCATCGCGCCGGACCGCAGGGAGGCGATCGCTGCGCTGGTGGAAAAGGCCGTGAAGGCTGGCGCGAACGTCATCGTCACGCTGGGCGGTGCCTCGGTCGGTGACCACGATTTCGTCCATGACGTGCTGACCGGGCAAGGCATGACTCTCGATTTCTGGAAGATCGCCATGCGGCCGGGCAAGCCGCTGATGTTCGGGCGGCTGGGCGACATTCGCTGCATCGGCTTGCCCGGCAATCCGGTGGCGAGCCTGGTCTGCACCCAGCTCTTCCTGAAGCCGCTGCTGGCGCGGCTCGGCGGCCGCGCCTTTCAGCAGGATATGCGTGAGGCACGGCTCGGCGCTGCCATGCCGGCCAACGATCTCAGGCAAGATTATGTGCGGGCTGTTGTCACAGACGACGCCGGTACGCTCGTGGCGACGCCGTTCGGCATCCAGGACTCCTCGATGCTGAAAATGCTGGCCGATGCCAACGGGCTGATCGTCCGTGCGCCGTTCACGCCCGCCGCGGCGGCGGGCGCCGCCTGCGACGTGCTGATGCTACGCTGAACCTGCCTCACTCCGAGATCAAGGTCCGGGTCAGCGGATGGTCTGGATCGGCCAAACTGTCGATGATGTTGAAATGATGCCGGTCAGGCTCGACCACCGAACTGGTCGCGGCACCCAGGCCGATCCAGATATTGGCCAGCAACGCGCTCTGGCGCAGGAATTCGGCGCGCTCGCCGCCGCCGGCCCAGCAGGTCAGGCGGGCCTTGTCCATCGGGCGCAGCAGCACCGGGCTTTCGGCCTGCGCCTCGGCCTCATCGATCGCCAGCGTCTCGTTCATGCCGGTGCGCATGATCGGGCGCAAATCGTGCACACCCGAGATCGATACGACATGGCGAATGCGCCGGACAATTTCGGGCGCCAGCGGCGTCGTCGTCGTAACCATCCGGCTAACAAGATGGCCACCGGCCGAGTGTCCGGTCAGCATCAGCGGCCCTGCGACCATCCCCGCCGCCTTGCCGATCGCCGCGCCGACTTCCTTGACGATGCCGCCAATGCGCATCTGCGGACAGAGCGTGTAGGACGGCATCGCCACGGCATAGCCGCGATCAACAGCGCCAGCGGCAAGATGCGACCAGAAACTCTTGTCGAATGCCATCCAGTAGCCGCCATGGACGAACACCACGAGCCCCTTGGGCTTGGTGGCCGGCAGGAAAAGATCGAGCCGGTTGCGTGGGCCATCGCCATAGGCCATGTCGAGCCGCGCCCGGCCCTCGGTCGAAAGCACGTCGCGAAAAACCCGCGCGGGCTCGACCCAGGCCGCCGGCCAGCGATCGCTGCCGGCTATGTTGGCGCCGTTGGCATAGGCGTTGTCCCAATCGGCAATGTGACGTTCGAACACCCTGCGCCCTCCCCTGGCAATATGGCCTTGCAACGAGCGTGAGCATCGCGCGGCGCGTCGTCGCCAGCCTCACGATTCCAGCTCTCGCATCAATCTCAAGTGACAGCCGCCTTGATGGCGAAGCGCGCATCCTTCCACGCACCGGTGCGCAGGATGTCCTCAAGCACTTCGACGGCTTGCCAGACATCGGCATAGCCGACATAGAGCGGGGTGAAGCCGAAGCGCATGGTCGATGGCGCGCGAAAATCGCCGATCACGCCACGTTCGATCAGCGCGCGCATGATCTGGTAGCCATGCTCGTGCATGAATGAAATCTGGCTGCCGCGTTTTTCCCCGTCGCGCGTGCTTTCGAGCGTTAGCCCGTAAGTGCCGCACTTTGCCTCGACAAGCTCGATGAACAGATCGGCCAGCGCGATGCTCTTCTTGCGCACCGCCGTCATGTCGACATCGTTCCAGATGTCGAGCGCGCCCTTCAGCGTGCGCATAGACAGGACCGGCTGGGTGCCGCACAGAAACCGGCGGATGCCGGTGCCGGCCGCATAGCCTGGCTCGAAGGCGAAGGGCCGTGCATGGCCCCACCAGCCGGTGAGCGGCTGCTGGATGTCGGCAAGATGCCGCTCAGCCGCATAGATGAAGGCAGGCGCGCCCGGTCCGCCATTCAGATATTTGTAGGTGCAGCCAACGGCAAAATCGGCGTTCGCCGTGTCGAGCTCGACTGGCATCGCACCGGCGGTGTGGCAGAGATCCCAGACGATCATCGCCCCGGCTTCCTGGGCCCTGCGCGTCAGCGCCGGCATGTCGCGCAGTTCGCCCGACTTGTAGTTGACGTGGTTGACCAGCACCACGGCGGTGCGTTCGTCGATCAGCTCTTCGATGCTCGGCGCGTCGACCCCCGAGAGGCGCAGCAGCGTATCTTTTCGCGTCGAAACCACACCCTCAGCCATGTAGAGGTCTGTCGGAAAACTGTCGCCCTCGGCGACGATGACCTGCCGCTCCGGCCGCATGGCCATGGCGGCGTGCAGCAGCTTGTAGATGTTGACCGATGTCGTGTCGCAGACCACCGTCTGGCCGGCCGCGGCACCGATCAGGCGCCCGAGCTGGTCGCCAAGTTCGAGCGGCATGTTGAACCAGCCGGCCGTGTTCCAGGCGCGGATGAGATCATGCGCCCATTCTTCGGTCACTGCCTTGCTCAATTCATCGAAAGCGGCACGCGAAGCGGCCCCTAGCGAATTGCCGTCGAGATAGATCACTCCTTGCGGCAGCACAAAGCGGTCGCGCATCGCGCGCAGCGGATCTGCAGCATCCATCGCCCTTATGGCCACGAGATCGGGAATTCCTGTCATGATTTGTCTGCTCCCCAAGATTCACCGCAACGCCGGACACGCATCGACGGCATCCATCGGTCACGAGCGGTTCTCCATTACCTGGTATCGCGCAGCAAGGCTCCACCGGCGACAAGTTGCCTGACCATGCGGTGGAAACCAGGAGCCAAGCCAACCCAAGGTTGGCGTTTTGAGTTCGTTTCGTTCACGGTGCATTGACCAAACCGCACAGTCGATACGGCTTCAATTCCGTGCCCCTTTGCCGGCTGACGGCCGATACCAGTGCCGCCTTCTGGAAACCCAGAGGCCGCAAACGAAAGCAGAATCAAGGCGATGAGGCCCGCGGCGGTGAAAATGCAGCGTCCCGGTTTGGCGAGTGGTATCGTTACCCGAGCCCTAACACATTCATTAAACTTTAAACAGTTGCGGAACACAACTGGAACAGATAGTGTTTGTTCTGGGTTTGTTTTTCTGATTCTGTTGGGGGTCGCTATGCTGACACGCAAACAACACGAACTGCTTATGTTCATCCACGAAAGGCTGAAGGAAAGCGGTATCCCGCCCTCCTTCGACGAGATGAAGGAAGCGCTCGACCTGGCTTCCAAATCGGGAATCCACCGGCTGATTACGGCGCTGGAGGAGCGCGGCTTCATTCGCCGTTTGCCCAACAGGGCCCGTGCGCTGGAGGTGCTGCGCCTGCCCGATTCGATCGCCCCCGGCCTCAATGCGGCACGCAAGTTCTCGCCGAGTGTCATCCAGGGCAGTCTTGGGCAAGGTCCTCGGCAAGGCAAGCCGACATCGTCGCGCGTCCCTGCAGCCGGCAATGACGACGATGTCGTCGCCGCCGTGTCTATCCCGGTGATGGGCCGCATCGCCGCCGGTGTGCCGATCGATGCCATCCAGCACCAGACGCATTCGATCTCGGTGCCGCCGGACATGATCATGGGCGGCGAGCATTATGCGCTCGAGGTCAAAGGCGATTCGATGATCGAGGCTGGCATTTTCGACGGCGACACGGTGATCATCCGCAATGCCGATACGGCGAGCCCCGGTGAGATCGTGGTGGCACTGGTCGACGAGGAAGAAGCGACGCTGAAGCGGTTCCGCCGCAAGGGCGCCTCGATCGCCCTGGAAGCCGCCAATCCGGCCTACGAGACGCGCATCTTCGGACCAGACAGGGTCAAGGTGCAGGGCAAGCTCGTTGGGCTGATCCGCCGCTACTGAGCTGCGCCCTTGGCGCCGGCTTTTGGCTTGTCGGCTCTGCGGTATGGCGGCATGCCCCGCGCCGCGCGGGAAAATTTCCGCTGCACGTGCCAGGGCCGGTATGATTTTTCGACGGCGAAGCGGATTTCGGCGCGTGTTGCCGCTTGTGGATCGAAATAGACGGCCGCACTTCCCGCGCGCGCCAGTTGCCGTTTGGTGACGACGAGGACCAGCCGGTCGTAGTAGCAGGGATTATGGGCGGTGGCGTCGTCGATGACGATCAAGCTGGCAAAGGCGCAGGCTGGCCGTGCAGTATCGCGGTCATTGGCTAGCGCGATGATCGCGCCGGATGGATGCCTGGCAAGGCAGAGACCGTCCGTGCAAATGAACGGCATGCCCGGCGGTAAGTCGGCCGGATCGGCAATGTCGAATTGCGGATCGTTCTTTCCAGGTGTTTCCGGCGCGACGATAGCCTCTGATGTGAGCGCGCGTTTCCAGTTGTCGATGGTGAACTCATTCGGGCGTGCCCGGTTGACCGCGAGTTCACCGCTGCCGATCGGCAGCGCGACGAGCCGTGCGTCCTCCGAGATCAATACATCGGGTACGCGCGTCTGCGTTGTCGTTAGCAAGCCGGCGAGCGCAAAAGGAAGGGCCACGAGCCGCAACCAGGTCGTCGCCATGCTGGCAATGACGAGGGCGATCGTCACCAAAAGGACAGATCTCAGCGAAATCAGCCCGACCGCATCGATCGGCGAGCGCTCGGAGATCCACCCGGACAGGGCGATCATCGCCGTCAGCCCCTTGCCCATCACGTAGAGGAAAGGCCCATCCGCGCCGAACGGCATCGCCAGCGCACTGAGGACGGCGAAGGGCATGACGACCAGTGAGATGATAGGCATGATGGCCAGATTGGCGAACAGGCTGAGCGGCGCCACGCGCTGGAAATGCCATATGGCGAAAAGCGCCGTGGCGCTCCCTGCAATGATCGAGGTCATCGCCAGGCCGCCCATGCCCAGCAGTACCTTTCTAGTGGCAAAGCGTAGCGGCGACCGCCGGGGCGGCGGCGTGGTGGCCCCGCCGGCGCGGTAATCGGACCAGCCTGCATAGGCGCCGACAAGGGCCGCCGTCGCGGCGAAGGACATCTGGAAGCTCGGACCGACCACCTCGTGCGGCGACACCAGAATGACCGCGATGGCCGAGATCGCCAGGTTGCGCATGGTGAGCGCGGCCCGGTCGAACAGCACGGCGATAAGCATCACCGCCAGCATGATGAAGCTGCGTTCGGCCGCCACCACAATGCCGGAAAAGACGAGGTAGGCCGCAATCGAAAAAAGCGCGGCGGCCGCGGCATATTTCTTGACCGGCCGTCGCGATGAGAAATCGGGAAACAACGCAAAGGTGCCGCGTAGCAGCGCCATGATGGTGCCGGCGACCAACGCCATATGCAGCCCCGAGATGGAGATGATGTGGTAGATGCCGGTACGCCGCATCGCTTCGTTGATCTCCTCGGGAATGCCGGCGCGCACGCCGACGATCAGCGCAGCAGCAATCTCGCCCTCGGCGCCGCCGATGCGGCTGCGGATATGGTCGGCGATGGATTCGCGCGCGTCTTCGATCGCGGAAGAAAGCCGCGCGGCAAACGGCATGCTGCCCGACGACACGACTTTCGGATTGCCGAGAAAAAAGCCGCTGCCGCCGATACCGGCAAAATAGCTGTCGAAGGAGAAATCATAGCTGTCGGGCCGCACCGGCCCGGTCGGCGGCAGCAGCCGCACATAGCCGGCGATCTCGGAACCGGCGGTCAGCTCAGCCGGTATTTTCATCGCCGAAACGCGGACCCGTTCCGGCATGTAGCGCAGTGTCGGCCTGGCGGTTGAGATCACATCGATCGTCAGCCTGATGCGGCCGCTCGCCATGGGCTCGAACGATACGACGCGACCCGTAAGGCGCGTCGAGATTTCGGAACCGAGCATATGCGTTCCGACACGCCAGGTCTCGACCTTGGCGGCAAGCACGCCAAGCGCGCAGAGCAACGCCGCCATGAAGCACAGGCGGGTTCTGGGCCACGACCGCGAGGCGACGGCACAGAGGGCTGCCAAGGCGACGATTGCGATCGGCTGTGGAAAGGCCGGCTCCACCGCCAGCGCAAAATATACGATCACCCCGCATGCGAGGAACACCGGCACCAGCAGGAAGGCGACCCCACGGTCGAGCTCCAGGCCGACCGCCGAGGTTACGCCGTTGCGGATACGGGACGGTGACGGGAGGCGGAAACGCCGGCGTAGGCGCACGATGGGCTCGGCCGCGGGCACGAGAACCGTTGCTGGGTCGCTCGCCGGCAGCGACGGGGCATCAAAGCGTGGAACCGGCAGCAATGCCGGTGCCGGCAGGACAGGCACGGGCGCGGCAAACAGCAAGCGTTCGCTGACGCCGCTGCCAACGTCCTCGCCCTCGCCCGCACCACGGCCTCGCACAGCCATCGGGTCTGCCCCTTGCGCCCTCGACCTCCTATGCTACATGAACGCGCAACGCGCGAAAGTCCGCAAACCCACTTCCTTCGCCTGCCTGAGAGTTCCATGCCCGACAAGGTCGTCACCCGTTTTGCCCCCTCGCCCACCGGCTATCTGCATATTGGCGGGGCGCGCACGGCGCTGTTCAACTGGCTGTATGCCAAGCACACAGCCGGCACGATGCTGCTGCGCATCGAGGACACCGACCGCGAGCGTTCCACCGATGCGGCAACCGCGGCCATCCTCGACGGGCTTTCCTGGCTTGGCCTGACATGGGACGGTGAGCCGGTGTCGCAGTTCGAGCGTGCGCCGCGCCATCGCGAGGTGGCCGAGGAACTCGTTCGCATGGGCAAGGCCTATTATTGTTACGCGACGCCTGCCGAGTTGGAGGCAATGCGCGAGAGCGCACGAGCCAAGGGGCTGCCTCCCCGCTATGACGGCCGCTGGCGCGACCGCGACCCCTCCGAGGCGCCGGCCGGCGCCAAGGGGGCGATCCGCATCAAGGCGCCGACAGACGGCGAGACGGTTGTGCATGACCGCGTCCAGGGCGACGTGCGCTTTCCCAACAAGGATCTCGACGATTTCATTATTCTGCGCTCGGACGGCAACCCGACCTACATGCATGCCGTCGTCGTCGACGATCACGACATGGGCGTCACCCACATCATCCGCGGCGACGACCATTTGACCAACGCCGCCCGCCAGACGGTGATCTACCATGCCATGGGGTGGGAGGTGCCGTCGATGTCGCATATCCCGCTGATCCACGGTGCCGACGGCGCCAAGCTGTCGAAACGGCACGGTGCGCTCGGCGTCGAGGCCTATCGCGCCATGGGCTACCTGCCGGAGGCGCTGCTCAATTATCTGGCGAGGCTTGGCTGGAGCCACGGCGACGATGAGATCATGTCGATCGCCAACATGATCGCATGGTTCGACATTGGCGACGTCAACAAGGGCGCCGCCCGTTTCGACTTCGCCAAGCTCGAGGCGCTGAACGGCGTGCACATGCGCCGCATGAACGACGCGGCGCTGCTCGACATCTTCATCGCCACTCTGCCCTATCTCGACGGCGGTCCGGCGATCGCAGCTAGCCTCGACGACAGACGCAAGGCGCAATTGCTTGCCGCTTTGCCAGGCCTGAAGGAGCGCGCCAAGACGCTGGTCGAACTTGTTGAAGGGGCTGCATTCCTGTTCGTCGAGCGGCCGATGCCGGTCGACGAGAAGGCGGCGGCGCTGCTCAGCGGTGAGGCGCGCGCGATCCTGCGGGGCGCTCATGCGGCACTGGCCACGATTTCGGACTGGTCTGCCGCCTCGGCGGAAGCCGCGATCCGCGACTATGCGCAGGCCGGCGGCCACAAACTCGGCGCCGTGGCCCAACCTCTGCGCGCCGCGCTCACCGGCAAAAGCACCTCGCCCGGCGTCTTCGATGTGCTGGCCGTGCTTGGCCGCGAGGAAGGCCTGGCGCGGATTGCCGATCAAATCGATTAGGAAACTGGCCCAAGAAGATTGGCATTGAAAGGTGTGTTTCGCAGTGCAACATTGGGTCTTGGCCTAATCTGGCGCGCAGATTCAATTGCGGGCGCAAATGTGCGTATTCCGATGCTTTTGACGTGTTGGGTTCAATGTTTTGCCGTTGCCGGCCTGAGGAAACAAAAAGGAGTTTGCTATGACCGAACCTGCGACAAAGATGGAATTTGGCGGCAAAACCCAGGCGTCGACGGCAAAACTGGAACTCGACGGCAAAACCCATGAATTCAAGATACGAAGTGGTTCGGTAGGACCTGATGTCATCGACATCGGTTCGCTCTACAGCACCACCGGCGTATTTACCTACGATCCCGGTTTTACGTCGACGGCGAGCTGCGAATCGGAAATCACCTTCATCGATGGCGATGCCGGTATTCTCTTGCACCGCGGCTACCCGATCGACCAGCTGGCCGAGCACGGCGACTTCCTCGAAGTCTGCTATCTCTTGCTCTACGGAGAACTACCGACCAAGGCGCAGAAGGACGATTTCGACTACCGGGTGACGCGCCACACCATGGTGCATGAGCAGATGTCGCGCTTCTTCACCGGCTTCCGCCGCGATGCGCATCCGATGGCGGTGATGTGCGGCGTGGTCGGCGCGCTGTCGGCCTTCTATCACGATTCCACCGATATCTCGGACCCTTATCAGCGCATGGTCGCCTCGATGCGGCTGATCGCCAAGATGCCGACGATCGCGGCGATGGCGTATAAATACCACATCGGCCAGCCGTTCATTTATCCGAAGAACGAACTGAATTTCGCAGCCAACTTCCTGCATATGTGCTTCGCCGTGCCTTGCGAGGAATACAAGATCAATCCGGTGCTGGCGCGCGCGATGGAGCGCATCTTCATCCTGCACGCCGACCACGAGCAGAACGCCTCGACCTCGACCGTCCGCCTCGCCGGCTCGTCGGGCGCCAATCCCTTTGCCTGTATCGCTGCCGGCATCGCCTGCCTGTGGGGTCCTGCACATGGCGGAGCCAACGAGGCAGCCCTGAACATGTTGGGCGAGATCGGCCATGTCGATCACATCCCGGAATTCATTGCGCGCGCCAAGGATAAGAACGATCCGTTCCGATTGATGGGCTTTGGCCACCGCGTTTATAAGAACTACGATCCGCGCGCCAAGATCATGCAGAAGACCGCGCACGAAGTCCTGGGCGAGCTCGGCATCAAGGACGATCCGCTGCTCGACATCGCCATGGAGCTGGAAAAGATCGCGCTGACCGATTCCTATTTCATCGAGAAGAAGCTCTACCCCAACGTCGATTTCTATTCCGGCATCACGCTGAAGGCGCTGGGCTTCCCCACTACCATGTTCACCGTGCTGTTCGCGGTTGCCCGCACCGTCGGCTGGATCGCGCAGTGGAAAGAGATGATCGAGGACCCGCACCAGAAGATCGGCCGTCCGCGCCAGCTTTATACCGGTGCGCCGGAACGGGATTACGTGCCGATCGCGAAGCGGTGAAGGTAGCGAGTAGCGAGTAGCGAGTAGCGAGTAGCGAGTAGCGAGTAGCGAGTAGCGAGTAGTAGCTGAAGCAGCTTGGCTGTTACGGCCAGCACCATTTCCTATTCGCTACTCACTACTCGCTCACTTCCTCACCATGCCCATCACCACCCCCGCCGCCATCTCGCCTGACGGCTTGTCGGTTGCCATACGCCCGGCGATGTCGGCAAAACCGTCCTTCTGCCAGGCGCGGTAGGCGGTATCGGAGAATAGCGCCTCCAGCTGGCGCGCCAGATAATGCGGACGCACATATTGGTTGTAGTGTTCCGGCACGACCGGCCGGTCGGCGATGAGATTGGGCAAGGCTGCGCTCCAAACTTTGATCAGTCCCTGCGCCATGCGCATGACCGGATCGAGCCGGTAGCAGGAGATCATCGGCACGCCCGCCAGTGCCAGTTCCAGCGATACCGTCCCCGACGCGATCAGCGCCGCATCGGCCTTGCCGAAGGTCTGCCATTTGCGTTCGGCATCAAGGATGATCTCCGGCTTCTCGTTCCAGCTCGCGACCGAGGTCCTGACCAGGTCGGCGACGTGCGGCACCGTCGGCAACAGCAAGCGCAAGCGGTGCCCGCGCGCCCGCAGGATCGATACCGTTTCGCCGAACGGCCCGACCAGGCGCCGCACCTCGCCGCGACGCGAACCGGGCAATACAAGCAACGTTTTCACACGGTCGGCGGAGAGGTCACGCGGCTGCGCCTGCGCCCTGGCGGCACTGACTATGCCCGGATCGTGTGCAAGGCGATGCCCGACATAGGTGCCGGGCGGCCCGCCCAGGCGAGCGAGTTCCTTCACCTCGAACGGCAGGATACAAAGAATGTGATCGACATATGGCTTCATCGCCGCCGCCCTGCCCGGCCGCCAAGCCCATACGCTCGGGCAGACATAGTGGACGATCGGGATCGTCGGATCGGCGGCGCGCACCTTCTTGGCGACGCGCAGCGAGAAATCCGGACTGTCGATGGTGATAAGGCAGTCGGGCTTTTCATCGACAATCGCGTTTGCCGTCTGGCCGATCCGCCGCATCAGGCGCGGCAGGTCGCGCAGGATAGCGCTAAGCCCCATCAGCGCGATCTCGCTGCCGTCGAACAATGGCGCCAAACCGAGCGCCTGCAAATGGCGGCCGCCGATGCCTACGAGCCGAACTTCGCGCCCGGTCATGCGCTTTAACGCCTGCACGAGGTCGGCGCCAAGCAGGTCGCCGGACTCCTCGCCGGCGACGACGGCTATCTTCAACGGCTGCTCATTCGCCATGCGCCGGCTCCGCAGCAGGCAGGCCGATCACGAACAGGCCGAGTGCATTGGCACGCCCGATGGTGGCAGGACCTTCGAGCACCAGCGAGCGGCCGGCTTCGACGGCAATGCCGGCCAGTCCGGCGGCATGCGCCGCCTCGACGGTCAGCGGGCCAATGGAGGGCAGATCGGCACGCAGTTCCTGACCGGGCTTGGCGCATTTGACCAAAACACCACGGCTCCTGCCAGCCAGCCTGCCGTGCCCGCGCAATTGTTTTGTCCGCTCGAGCAGCCCGTCTGTGCCCTCGACGCCTTCCAGCGCGATGGCGCGGCCACCAACCGCAACAGCCGCCTGGCCAATATCCAGCGCGCCGATAGCTTTTGCTGCAGCGTGCGCCGCCTCGATGTCGCGCCAGTCGGATTTGCGTGGCGCCATCTTGGTCAGCGGGCCTTCAGCGGCGACCAGTTCCGGCACGATCTCGTGAGCGCCGACAACCTTGATGCCGCTGCGCTCGATCCTGCGCACGAACAGTTTCAGCACCGTATCGTCCCCCCGGGTTACACCGACGAGAAGGCTGGGTAGCCAGGCGAGCAGGCCCAAATTGAGGCGCATGGCGCTCAGCCTGGGGCGGCGCGTAATATGTCCCGCGGTCACCAGATGCGTAACGTGATGCCGCTTGAGCATCGGCAGCAGCGAGCCGACGTCCTCCAGCCTCAAGCTTGCCTGCTCATAGGGCTCGAAATCGACTATGCGGTCGACCTCGCCCGCCGCCATGACGACGAAGGGAGGTTTGCCTTGCCGGGCGAGCGCTCGGGCAATTTCGACCGGGAGACTGCCGCCGCCGGCGATGATGCCGACCTTGGCATCTGGCGCGAGATCAAGGCCCTTTCCGGCAGCCTCAATCTTCGTCATCTGCCCTCAGTCTTCATCATCGGTATCGTCGCCGTCGCCACCTTTGAGCGACGGCACGGCATAGTGCCGCTTGCCGCGGCCAGCGATGAAATCGACGATCTTCATGGCCGTCGGCGACGAGGCGAATTCCGCCTTGGCGAACTCGATGTTTTCGCCGACGGTCCGAGAGCGATCGAAGATCGTGTTGTAGGCTTTGCGCAGCAAGTGGATCTCGGAACGCGGCAGGCCGGCGCGCTTCAGGCCAATGATGTTGAGGCCGCGAAGGCTGGCACGGTTGCCAACGGCGATGGCGTAGGGAATGACGTCGCCGACGATCGCCGAGCAACCGCCGAGAAAGGCGTTATCGCCGATGCGGACAAACTGATGAACCGCGGTAAGGCCGCCGATGTAGACATTGTCACCGACTTCGCAATGCCCGCCTAACGTCGCTTGATTGGCGAAGGTGGCGTTCCTGCCGACCACGCAGTCATGTGCAATGTGGGCATAGGCGAGGAAATTGCCGTTGTCGCCGATCGTCGTTTCGCCGCGGCTGGAATCGGTGCCGAGATGCATGGTGACGCCTTCGCGGATCGCGCAGTTCTCGCCGATCACCAGCGTGGTACGGCCGCCCTTGTGCTTGGTGTTCTGCGGCGGCCCGCCCAGTATCGCCATCGGATAGACCTTGGTCGATGCACCGATGGTGGTCGCGCCCATCACCGACACATGGCTGACCAGTTCGACACGGTCGCCGATCACGGCGTCGGGGCCGACGTAGCAGAAGGGTCCGATGCGGGCGCCTTCGCCGATTTGGGCGCCTGCCTCGATGACCGACGATGGATGGATGACTGTCTGGATTTTCATTAGCATTCGTTTGTCAGCCGCTTGCGACCATCATTGCCGAGATCTCGGCTTCCGCCGCCTTGGTGCCATCGACGAGGGCCTCGCAGGCGAATTTGAGAAGATTGCCGCGTTTCTTGATTTTCTTCACATGAATTTTCAATTGGTCGCCTGGAACGACCGGCTTGCGGAACTTGGCGTTGTCGATGGTCAGGAAATAAACCAGCGACGGCTTTTCCGTACCGAGGCTGCGGATGCAGATGGCGCCGGCCGTCTGCGCCATCGCCTCGATGATGAGCACGCCGGGCATGACCGGCTGGTCGGGGAAATGACCTTGGAAATGCGGCTCGTTTATGGTGACGTTCTTGATGCCGATGGCGGATTCGTCGCCATCTATGTCGACAATGCGGTCGATCATCAAGAACGGATAGCGGTGCGGCAGGAGCTTCATCAGCCGCATTATGTCAACCGCTTCGAGCGTCGCCGCTGCGATCTCAGCCATTTCCCCCCTCACCCTGTTTGCGCGTCCGTGCAAGTCTGCGCAAGGCCGCTATCTCGCGCATGGCTTCCGCCATCGGCTGCGCCGGATATCCTCCCCAAATCTCACCTGCAGGCACATTGCTCATAAACCCGCTTCTTGCGGCAAGCTTGGCCCCGGACCCGATGGTCAAATGATCCGCAAGGCCGACGCCGCCACCCATGGTGACGTTGTCGCCTACCGTCACGGAACCGGAAATACCCGAAAGCCCGGCTATAATGCAATTGCGGCCGATGCGAACGTTGTGGGCGATCTGCACCAGATTGTCGATCTTGGTGCCCTGGCCGATGATCGTGTCGGACATGGCGCCGCGATCGACGGTCGTATTCGAGCCGATCTCGACGTCGTCCTGAATGATGACGCGGCCGATCTGCGGAACCCGCTCCGGACCCTTGGCGCCGGCAACGAAACCGAAGCCATCCTGGCCGATCCTGGCACCGCCATGGATGATGACGCGATTGCCGATCAACGCATATTGCACGCTTGCACCTGGACCGACATAGCCGTCGCGGCCGATCTGAGAGGAAGGACCGATAACCGCATGCGGGGCAATGACGGTTCCGCTGCCGATGGCAGCGCGCGGCCCGATGACCGCGCCTGCTTCGATGATCGCACCGGCCTCGACATGGGCGGTCGGATCGACATGGGCGTGCGGCGAGATACCGGTTTCGCCGGTCATCGGTCCAGGCGTTGCAGCCGCCGGGAAAAGCAGGCGCCCGACCATTGCGAAAGCCTGCTGCGGGCGCGGATGCACCAGCACCGCAATGCCCGCCGGCGCCTTGCCGGCAAATTCGGCGGGGCAGAGAACCGCTGCCGCCCGCAGTGACTGCATCAGCGCGAAATTGCGCCTCCCATCGACGAAGACAAGCGCGTTCTCGCCGCCTTCGTTGGCGGGCGCCAGAGCCTCGATCGATACATCGGAGAGACCGGAATCGACAAGCGTCGAGCCGGTCAGATTCGCGACTTCGCCGGCCGTATACCGGCGTGAGGGCGCGAAGAACACCGGATCGGTCATTCCAGAAGCAATATCCAGCTAGCGCATGACCCCGGAAATCGGAAGTCGATCCTCGGAAAGGATCATGCGCAAAAACAAAGTGCTACAACATCCTTTGCGTGTCCAATAGGACGCGCTGCGCTGTAGTGTCGGATCACCGCCCATCCGGATCCAAACGAGCCGGAAGCATCGTTACCCGCACATCAGAAGCGGGTCGATATACCGAAGTTGAATTCCTGCACGTCGTCGGTCTTTTCCTTCTTGACCGGGATCGCATAGTCGATGCGGATCGGACCGAAGGGCGATGCCCACATCAGGCCGACACCGACAGAAGCGCGCCATTCCATTCCGGTTGTCGACTGATCGACGAGGCCACTTGCAATCTTGCTGCCGTAGAGCGTTGCCGCATCGGCAAACACTGCCCCGCGGAGGCCGAAGCTTTCCGGGATAACCGGCAGCGGGAACTGGGCTTCGGCCGAGGCGTTGAAATAAGTGGTTCCGCCGAGATGGTCGTTGCGGTTGTCCAAGGCAACCGGACCGATGCCACCATATTCGAAGCCGCGGATCATACGGTCGCTGCTCTGGAAATGGTCGAAGACACGTAGATCGCCGCCGCCATATCCCTGGACATGGCCGGCGCCGCCTGAAATGAGGCCTACCAGATCCAATTGTTCGGACAACGTCTGATAGATGCTGCCGCGCGCCGTGACCTTGATGAACTTGGCGTCGCCGCCGACGCCGGCCACTTCGGTGTTGACATTGGCATAAAGCCCGTCATGCGGGTTCTTCATGTCGTCGATGGTGTTGTAGATCAGGCCGAGGCTGACCGACGACTTGAGCCATGGGCTCTCGTTAACTCCGTTTTGGATCGCCTGGGAGACGTTGCAACCGGCCATTGGGTCGCAGTCTTCGTCGAACTCGTACTTCTCTTGCGCGATATTGTACGCGAGCTGCGTCGTGATGTTGTCGGTGATCGGCAGACCGAAACGCACTGTCGCGCCCGTCGTATCGCTGTCGTAATGGTCGTAGTTTCGGCTCTGCTTGTAGATGTCGAAGCCGGCCGCGATGCGCCGCCCAAGGAAATAAGGTTCGGTGAAAGAGAAGCTGTAGTCGCGCGAGTTCTTGCCGCCGCCCGCCGCCACCTTGATGAATTGGCCGCGACCGAGGAAATTGCGCTCACTGATAGAACCTTCGACGGACGGACCTGACGTTTCGCCACCAGTCGAATAGCCGGCACCGATCGAAAATTCACCGGTCGACTTCTCGACCACGTCGACCACCAACACGACCTGGTCCGGCTCAGAGCCCGGAACAGTGGAAATCTCGACTTTCTCAAAATAATCGAGCGCTTCCAGCCGCCTCTTCGCGCGCTGGATGAGAACCTGGTTGAACGCATCGCCTTCGCTGACATCGAATTCGCGGCGAATGACGTAGTCGCGCGTTCGATCGTTTCCGCGGATCTCGATGCGCTCGATATAGGCCTTGGTGCCCTGGTCGATTGTATACACAACCGAGATCGTGTGGTTTTCGAAGTTGCGATCGCCGCGCGGCGTCACCTGGGCGAAGGCATAGCCCGAACCGGCGACTTTCTCGGTCAGTGCGATGATCGTGTCCTCGACGTCCTTGGCGTTATAGACATCGCCCTTGTGGGTCTGGACTACCGATTCAAGCGACTTGCTGTCGACCTCGGGGATTGTGCTTTCGACACTGACATCGCCGAACGTATAACGCTCGCCCTCCTGCACCGTGATGGTGACGGTGTATTTGTTGGTGGTGTCGTCGAGTTCGCCGACAGCCGAGACGACCTGGAAGTCGGCATAGCCGTGATTGTAATAGAAGCGGCGCAACAGCTCTTGGTCGGCCCGCAGCTTGTCCTCGTCATAGACGTCGTCGCGCAGCACGAAGGAAAGGAAGGACGAGCGCTTGGTGGAGATGATGTCCGACAGACGGCGGCTCGAATAGGCGCTGTTGCCGACGAAATTGATCGCTGCGATCTGGGTGCGGCCGCCTTCGTTGATGTTGAAGACCACGTTCACGCGGTTATCGCCGAGATCCATGATCTGGGTGGTCACGGCGGCGTCGTCGCGGCCGATACGCCTGTAAGCGGCCTTGACCGCCTCAACGTCGGTGTCGAGTTGCTGTTGCGAGAAGGTGCTGCGCGGCTTCAATTGCACCGCAGCTTCAAGCGCGTTGTCCTTGAGCTTCTTGTTGCCCTGGAACAGCACCTGGTTGACGACCTGGTATTCGGAAACCTTGATGACCAGCGTCGATCCGACTTGGTTGATCTGCACGTCCGAAAACAGCCCGGTGCCGAACAGCGCCTTGACCGCATCGTCGATGTCGGAGCTGGAAAACGCCTTGCCCGGCTTGATCGTCACGTAATTGCGGATGGTGTCCGCGTCGACACGCTGATTGCCGGTGACTTCGACTCTGGAGACGACAGCCGCCTCGGCGGCCGATGTGGCAACGAACTGCACTGCGAGCGCGCCTGGTACAACCAGAGCGGCGGACATAGCCACCGCGGACGCGGCGCTCAGAAACTTGGATGCTGCCTTCATCGGGCTTTTGTACCTTTTCTCGAAGTCCCCACGGCGAGAAAACCGGACGTGCGGTAATTTCCCCTACCGTATTAACCGGATTTTCCCTACACGCAAGGCTTCTGGTTAATTTGTATTTACTTAACCCTGTGGCGTGGCTTTCGCGTCACGCATATCCCCACGCATGGTAAACGGCGTCTCAACATTGCTCGTGCCGAAGCCAAATTCCTTCATGATTTCAGCACCCAAACAGATCGTTCCAGAAAACAAAGCCCATGAAGCCGAGCACCAATATGAGGCCGCTTCGGTAAGCCATTTCCATCATCCGTTCGGACACCGGCCGCCGGATGACAGCCTCCACGCCGTAGAACAGAAGATGCCCTCCGTCGAGGGGGGGAATCGGCAAAAGGTTGAGAATCCCGATCCCGACTGACAGGAATGCAACAAGCTGTACGAGCCATTCAAAGCCGAGCTTTGCCGCCTGACCCGACATCTTGGCGATCTTGATAGGGCCGCCCAGCTGGCACTTGTCCTCGCGACCGACAACGAAACGTTGCAGGAACTGGCCGGTGCGCTGAATGACGTGTCCGGTTTCCTGGACCGCTGCCCCGACCGCCCCGGCCGGACTGTAGGTGATCAGCCGTGGCTGGCCGAGTTCCTTGTTGTTGACGACGCCGATCACGGCCACCTGGACCTTGTTGCCCAGTGCGTCCTGTTGTTCCATCAAGCGCGGCGTCGCCGTGACGGTGATTTCCTTGCCGCCGCGTAGCATGACGAAGGTGATGCTGTCGCCGGCACGGCCGGAGACCAGACGCTGGACGTCGGCAAAGGTCTCGACCTTGCTGCCGTCGACGCTGACGAATCGGTCGCCGGGCATGATGCCGGCCGCCGCCGCCGGACTGCCGACGGTAACCTCAGCCACCATCGGCTCCAGCACGGGACGGCCATGGACAGAAAAAAGCACGGAAAAGACAGCGATCGTCAGCAGGAAGTTGAACAGCGGCCCCGCCACCACTGTCGCCGCGCGCTTCCAGATCGGCTGCGTGTGGAAGGCGACCTTGCGTTCTTCGTCGCTCAGCGCCTCGATCTCCTCCGAGCTGGGCTGGCTCGACGTCGCGTTCATGTCGCCGACGAACTTGACGTAGCCGCCGAGCGGTATGGCGCAAAGCTTCCAGCGCGTGCCGCGGCTGTCGTTGAAGCCGATGATTTCAGGACCAAAACCGATCGAAAAGGCCTTTGCGCCGATACCGCACCAGCGGCCGACGAGGTAGTGGCCCATTTCGTGGACGAAAACGACCACGGTCAGCACGAACAGGAAAGGCACCAGCGTGCCGAGGACAAAGCCCTCTGTGCTGAAAACCGCGTGAAGAATCTCGTTCAATTCATGCCCTCAAATTCATCCACGGCGCAGGTCACGCCGCGACTGTGACATCAATCCAGGCGAATCCATGGCGCAACCCGCACCAGCCCGCCGTCGGATGCCGCTCAAACCGGGAACAGTCCCTGTGCCGGATGGTCGGCGGTCGCGGAAATCCAGCCGATGACGTATAGGGCGAAAGCCGCCGCGACAAGCCCGTCGACCCGGTCCATGATGCCGCCATGGCCGGGTATCAGCGCGCCGGAGTCCTTACGGCCGTGGTGTCGCTTGACCCATGATTCGAACAGGTCGCCGGCTTGCGCGACAATCGAAAGCACCAGTGCGATCACGCCAAGCACGACAAGGTTGCCCGTTCCGGCTACAGCGGCCAGAAGCAGCCCGGCCACCACGCCGCCGATCGCCCCGCCGAGCGCCCCGCTCCGCGTCTTGCCCGGCGAGATCGACGGCGCCAGCCTTGGACCACCGACGGAGCGGCCGACGAAATATGCAAAAATATCGGTCGCCCAAACCACGGCGAACAGAAAGAGGATGGCCAGCAGCCCGGAACGGTCGCCGTCGCGCAAGAAGGCCAGCGACAGGCCGGAAACCGCCGCATAGGCAAGGCCGGATGCTTCCCACGGTCCTGCCTTGCGCATCGACGCCGCGATGGCAGCGACAGCAACCAGAGCCGCGACGAGCGGCAGCAGCAAAGACGCTGACAGGCCGGCGATGAGGGCACCGATAAAGACCACGATCAGCGCTTCGGGCAGAAAGCCAAGACCTGTCGCAGCATTAACACCTGTCGGGGCAGCTGGACGGCTCATCCGCGTCCACTCGTAGAAGATCACCGCCGCCATGGCAGCGCAAAGCAACCGGAAGGGCAGTCCGCCAAGCCAGGTCAGGCCGAGCGTGACGATGGCAAGCACGACGGCCGAAATGACGCGGAGCTGAAGGTTGCTCATCCCTCAGCCCGAGGCGACGTCTTGGGCGGCAAGTCCGCCGAAGCGGCGCTCGCGGCCGGCGAAATCGCGCAGTGCATCGGACAGGTGCTCGCGACTGAAGTCGGGCCAGTAGCAAGGCAGGAAAACAAGTTCGCTGTAGGCGGCCTGCCATAACAGGAAATTCGACAGCCGAAGCTCGCCGCTGGTGCGGATGACCAGTTCCGGATCCGGGATGCCCTCTGTGTCGAGCGAGTTGGCGAAGGACTCTGCCGTGATCGCTTCGCTGTCGATCTCGCCACGCGCCACCGCCGCGGCGAGCTTGCGCGCTGTGCGGACGATCTCGTCGCGCCCGCCATAATTGAAGGCGATGACCAGCGTCAGCGCCTCGTTGCGGAGAGTGAGCGTTTCGGCTTCCTCGAGCAGGCCTCTTATGTCGGGCTGCAGCCCTGCCCTGTCACCGATGACCCTGATTCGGACGCCGCTCTGGTGCAACTCGGCGAGATCGCGTCGGATGAAAAGCTTCAGCAGGCCCATGAGGTCGCTGACTTCGGATTTCGGCCGTGACCAGTTTTCCGACGAGAAAGCGTAGACGGTCAGGAAGGAGATGCCCAGGTTAGGGGCGGCGCGCACCGTCTTGCGCAGCGCTTCGACGCCGGCGCGGTGACCGGCGAGCCGCGGCAAGCCGCGCGCCTTGGCCCAGCGTCCGTTTCCGTCCATGATGATCGCGACATGCGCGGGCGTTGCCATGTTCTCGCTTCCGGGCCAGCCGTGGCCAGACCCTAGACCTGCATGATTTCCGCTTCCTTGTCGGAAAGCAGGTGGTCGATGGTGCTGATTGTCTCGTCGGTTAGTTTCTGAACCTGGTCGGCCCGTTTGCGGTGGTCGTCCTCGCTGATGTCGCCGTCCTTTTCCGCCTTTTTCAGAAAGTCCATGCCGTCCCGGCGAACGTGACGCACAGCGACGCGGGCATTCTCGGCATAGCCGTGCGAGATCTTGACAAGCTCCTTGCGGCGCTGCTCGTTGAGTTCAGGCAACGGGATCCTGAGATTGGTGCCGTCTACGATAGGATTGAAGCCGAGATTGGATTCACGGATGGCGCGGTCGACGGCACTGACCATCGACTTGTCCCAGACCGAAACCGAGATCATGCGCGGCTCCGGCACCGACACGGTTGCCACCTGGTTGATCGGCATGGCGGTGCCGTAGGCCTGCACCTGGATGGCGTCGAGCAGGCTGCTCGACGCGCGGCCGGTGCGCAGCGAAGCCAGATCATGCTTGAACGCGGCGATCGCCCCGTCCATGCGCCGTTTGAGATCGTCGTATTCGCCACTCATCATCGTCTCCTCGACCCGTTTAGCCCGGGTTCACTGCCTTGAGGGTAAAACCCTGTTCGAGCCTCAATCCGCGAACTGGTCCCTTTTTCGGGTTCACGGTCCGGATTAATCGTCGGCGACAACCGTGCAACGGCCGCCGCCACGCAGGATATCACCGAAACCACCCTTCTCGTGGATCGAATAGACGATTATCGGAATGTTGTTTTCGCGCGCAAGTGCAATCGCCGCGGTATCCATGATCGAAAGCCCGCGTTTTATGACGTCGCTATGGCTGATGCGCTCGAAGCGTGTCGCGTTCGGGTCCTTCTTGGGATCAGCCGAATAGACGCCATCGACCTGAGTGCCCTTGAACAAAGCATCGGCGCCGATCTCGGCGGCGCGAAGGGCTGCAGCCGAATCGGTAGTGAAAAACGGATTGCCGGTGCCACCGGCGAAGATGACGACCTTGCCCTGGTTCATGTAGGCGGTTGCCTGACGCTGCGAAAAACTTTCGCACAGCTCGGGCATGGCGATCGCCGACAACACCACGGCGTCGACGCCGATCTTGTTGAGCGAGGTGCGTAGCGCCAGCGAATTGATGACCGTGGCAAGCATGCCCATATGGTCGCCGGTGACGCGGTCTCCGCCTTTTGATGCAACCGCGACGCCGCGAAAGATGTTGCCGCCGCCGATGACGACACCGACCTCGATGCCCAGTGCGCGGGCCTCGGCAATGTCGGCGGCGATGCGGTCGACCACCGATACGTCGATGCCGAAATGCTGTTCGCCCATCAACGCTTCGCCCGACGCTTTCAGCAAGACACGTCGGTAGAGGGGCTTCACCGTCATCTGGTCCTCGTCATCATGCGTGTGACGCGCTTCGGTGGCGCCCCGAAACACTGGGCGTTCCGATACACGAAGGGCGCCGCGATGTCACGCGGCGCCCGAGCCGGAAAGTTGAGATCGTGGACTGGGATAGCCGTCAGCTCACGCCGGCAAAAGTGCCTTGCATGAGCAGATCCGGCAGATAGCTTGCCGGCTTGTCGCCAACCGCCTGCCCACCGGTCAAGCCGCCTTGTATTTCAGGGCCGAAGAACGAATACGGAAAGGGCGTGACCGGCCGGCTCACCGCATCGAGCCGTGCCCGAAGGTCTTCGGGAATGTCGAAATCAAGCGCGCCGAGATTGTCCTTGAGCTGGTCAAGCCTGGTGGAGCTGACGATGACGGACGCAATGCCTGGCCTGTTTGCCGCCCAGTTCAGGGCGACCTGGGCCATGCTGCGGCCGAGCTGGCCGGCAACCCTCTCCAGTTCGGCGACGATTTGCCAGTTGCGGTCGGTGAATTTCTGGAAACCGGGATTGGTCGAACCACGCATTGTCTCCAGCCGGCCACCATCCTTGACGATTGTATCGAAACGGTATTTTCCGCTGAGCAGGCCGCTGGCCAACGGACTCCAGACCATGATTCCAGCGCCATAGCGCGTGCCGAACGGCACGAACTCGTGCTCGATGTTGCGCTCGGCCAGCGAATATTCGAGCTGAAGCGCCGAAACAGGTTCATAGCCGCGATGCTCGGCGATCGCCTGCGCCCGGCTTGCGTACCAGGCCGGCACGTCGGACAGACCGACATACCGGATCTTTCCGGCGCGCACCAGATCGTCCAGCGTCCGCATCACCTCCTCCGGTGGCGTCAGCCTGTCCCAGGTATGGAGGATGTAGAGGTCGATGTAATCGGTGCCGAGCCGCTTCAGCGAACCGTCTACCGCCCGCAGGATGTTCTTACGGCCGTTGCCGCCGGCATTTGGATTACCCGGTTCGGCGTTGTAGGTGAATTTGGTACTGATCACCGCCTTGTCGCGCAGCCCACGCTCGGCGATGAATTCGCCGAGCCAGGTTTCGGCCGTGCCACCGGTATAGAGATCGGCGGTATCGAAGAAATTGCCACCGGCTTCGACATAGGCATCAACCAAGGCGCGCGCCGTTTCCTTCTCCGCGCCCCAGCCCCATTCCGTGCCGAACGTCATGGTGCCGAGCGCCAGACGAGTGACACGCAGCCCGCTGTTGCCGAGCGTGTAGTAGGACATGGTCATGGATTTTCTCCTGAAATTTGAAAACGGGATTGAGGTCCTTGCCTGGGATATGCAGTCAGGCCTTGGCCAGCGCATCGACCACCACCTGGAACCGACGCGGATCGAAATAGTCGTGGTAGGCGCTGGTCAGACCGCTCTCGAAGCGGAAGATCGCGATATTGCTGTTGGTGTATTCAGAGGCGCCAATCAGCATCGCGCGGTTCTTGTACTCAACGACGATCGCGTCCGAATCCGCTGCCGGATAGACGGCTGTCAGCTGGGAGCGAAGGATTCGAAATTGCCGAAGAGGCCTCGGAAGGCCGCCAGGATCGCGGCCTTACCATCGATGCTGCTTCCAAATCCTGCCGGCGGGTGGAAGACAAGGATTCGGCCATCTTCAGCCCAAAGGTTGCCCCATGCCTCAATGTCCTTGCGGTGCATCAGGTCAAAGAATTTACGCACTGTCTCGAGATTACGGGTTCGTTCGGACTTGAGGTCGGTCATTGGACGTCTCCTTGGCTGCTCGGCGATTGCCGTGTGATGCAGCCAAAGATGCGTTCTTCTTCCCTATCCGATAAGATTGCATTATCCGAATGGACTATGCGATAGCATGCATGAATGGATCGCGATCTGCTTAGCCACCTACCTATAATCGTTGCCGTCGCGCGGCGTGGCGGCTTCGCCTCGGCGGCCGCCGAGCTCGGCATGAGCCCGTCAGCGGTCAGCCATGCGGTGCGGCTGGTGGAGGAGCGAATCGGCCAGCCGTTGTTTGCCCGCACCACACGCAGCGTCTCGCTGACCGAGGCTGGCACCGCCCTCGTCGCTGCGGCGGAGCCGGCGCTGGAAGACATTGCCGACCGGATCGAACGCATCCGCTCTGTCAAAGGCCGGGCAAGCGGACTGCTCAGGATCAACGCGCCGCGTTTGGCGCTGCCTCTGGCGCTGATGCCCATCCTGACGGCGATGGCGGAACGTTACCCTGACGTGACGGTGGAGATCGTCACCGACGAACGTCTGAGCGATATCGTCGGCGAGGGTTTCGACGCCGGCATCCGGCTGGGCGAGATGATCGCCGAGGATATGGTGACGGTGCGGCTGACTCAGCCGTTCCGGACGACCATTGTCGCCTCTCCGGCCTATATCGGCCGCCACGGAAAGCCGCGAACAATTGCTGATCTCTCCACCCGCAACTGCATCGGCTATCGGCTGTTGCGATCACGTGCGCTCTACCGTTGGGATCTGTCAGACCAGGGCAAGGATATCGGCGTCGAGACGCGCGGCAGCGTCGTCGTCAGCGAACCGCTGTCGGCAAAAGACATGGCCCTTGCCGGCATCGGCCTCGCATATCTGTTCGAGCCGCTTGTCAAGCCCGACATCGAGGCAGGCCGGCTGGTCGAAGTCCTTGGCGAGGCATCGATCGAGGAACCGGGACTGTTCCTCTATTTCCCGCGCCGCGCCGCGATGGCCCCGAAGCTCCGCGCCTTTATCGACACCGCGCAAGAAATCGGCCGGGCATCCTCGCGGACACCCGGCCGAAAAAGCCTTTCAAACGAATAGTTTACTTCTTGACCGCTGCCGCGACTTCCGCCGCGAAATCGGTCTCTTCCTTCTCGATGCCCTCACCGAGCGCGAAGCGCAGATAGGCGGCGATTTTGGCTGGCGCGCCGATCTCGCTTTCGGCATCCTTCAGCGCCTTCTCGACGGTGATGTCGGGATTGAGCACGAAAGCCTGCTTGAGCAGCACGACCTCTTCGTAGAACTTGCGCAAACGGCCCTCGACCATCTTCTCGATGATCGCTTCCGGCTTGCCGGACTGGCGCGCCTGGTCGGCGAAGATCGCCTTCTCGCGCTCGACCGCGGCCGGATCGAGCTCTTCGGTGGTCAAGGCCATCGGGTTGGTGGCGGCGACATGCATGGCGACTTGGCGGGCAAAGGCGTTGGCGGCCTGCGCGTTGCCTGTCGTCTCGATGGCGACCAGCACGCCGAGCTTGCCAAGGCCGTCGGCAACCGCATTGTGGACGTAGGTTGCGACAGCGCCGTGCTCGACGGTGAGCTTGGCCGAGCGGCGGAAGCCCAGATTCTCGCCGATGGTGCCGACTGCGTCCTTGATGGTCTCGGTGACCGACTTGCCCGAGCCCGGATAGGGAGCAGCGGCAACGGCCTCGGTCTTGCCGCCATAGGCAAGCGCGACCTTCGCGACATTGGCGACGATCTCCTGGAACGCAGCATTGCGCGCAACGAAATCCGTCTCGGAATTGACCTCGACGATCGCTGCCTCGCGGACGCCGGAATCGACGCCGATCAGGCCTTCGGCAGCAGTACGGCCAGCCTTCTTGTCGGCCTTGGAAATGCCCTTCTTGCGCAGCCAGTCGATGGCTTCTTCCATGTTGCCGTTGGTCTCGTTCAACGCCGCCTTGCAGTCCATCATGCCCGCGCCGGTCAAGTCGCGGAGTTCTTTGACCTGTGCAGCCGAAATGCTCATTGTCGCCTCTTTGTCTAAATACACCGACGCACCATCGAGTTTCGATGATGCGCCTGGTGCCGGTAGCGCTTACCGCGCCAACATATTGGAAAGATGAAGGCCGCAGCCGGCCTTCGCTATTATGCTTCCGGGGTCTGGGTTGCCGGGCTCTCGGCGGCCGGGGTCGGTTCGAGCGCCGGCTCGACCGGAGCCTCGACCGATGCGCCGATGTCGACGCCGAGTGCGCCCTGCTGGCGGGCGATGCCGTCGATCGCAGCCTTGGCAATCAGATCGCAATAGAGCTGGATGGCGCGGGCCGCATCGTCATTGCCGGGGATCGGGAAGTCGATCTTGTCCGGGTCGCAGTTGGAATCGATGATGGCAACGACCGGGATGCCGAGACGCTTGGCCTCGAGGATGGCGATCGCTTCCTTGTTGGTATCGATCACGAACATCAAATCGGGCGTCGAACCCATATCCTTGATGCCGCCCAGCGCCTTGTCGAGCTTCTCACGCTCGCGGTCGAGGTTGAGGCGCTCCTTCTTGGTCAGGCCCTGAGCCTCGCCGGCCAGCATCTCGTCGAGCTTGCGCAGGCGCTGGATGGAATTCGAGATCGTCTTCCAGTTGGTCAGCATGCCGCCGAGCCAGCGCGAGTTAACATAGTACTGAGCCGAGCGCTGCGCGGCATCGGCGACGATGTCGGAGGCCTGGCGCTTGGTGCCGACGAACAGCACGCGGCCGCCCTTGGCAACAGTGTCGGAAACCTGCTTCAGCGCCTGGTGCAGCAAAGGCACCGTCTGCGAGAGGTCGATGATGTGGATGTTGTTGCGGGCGCCGTAGATATAGGGCGCCATTTTCGGGTTCCAGCGGTGGGTCTGGTGGCCGAAGTGAATGCCAGCTTCCAATAGCTGGCGCATGCTGAAATCAGGCAGAGCCATTCTTATTTCCTTTCCGGTTAGCCTCCACGGACACAGGCATTTTTTGGACTTGGTCCTCGAACGCCACCGGAGGTTTCCGCCGGATTTCTCCCGGGCAGACACCAAAGTCCGTGTGTGGAATGTGCGCGCATATAGAGGGGATGCGCGACAAACGCAAGCGCTGTGGCGTCTTGCGGCTCAGCGTGCGGCGATCAGCGCACCGGTGCCTATCATGGCGCCGCCGGCAAACCTGTTCATCAGCCGCATGCGCCTTGGCGTCTTGAACCAGCTCGAAGCCCGCCCGGAGAGCGCTGCGTAGAAGCCCATGGTGACGATGTTGACGCAGATCACGACCGCAACCACGAGCAGCCCATCGGCGAAGGTCATCGTATTGAGGTCAAGAATCAGCGGCATGATAGAGGCGTGGAACAGGATCGCCTTGGGATTGCCCAATGCGATGGAGATACCGAGGAAAAACGATCGAGACAGTCTTGCCTGGGTTGCGTGCTGTCCATGCGATCGCGCGGAGGCCGATCGCCACATCCGGATGCCGAGAAACACCAGATAGGCAGCACCCGCATACTTCAGGATTAAAAAAACCCATTCGAAGGCCTGTACCAGCGCCACGAGACCGAGCAGTGCCAAGGTGACCAGCACCGCGTCGCCTGCGGCGATGCCGAGTCCAGCCAGGAAAGCGCGAACGAAGCCAAGCGAGACGCCATTGGCGATAACCGTGAACATCGCCGGACCAGGCGTGGCGGCGGCAAATGTGATCGCGGCGCAGTAAGCCAAAAATGCCGTCAATGTCATCGTCGCATCTTCCCCCTCGGCACGCGCACACGCCGGAAAACAGCGACGATCTCCTCGCGGCTGCACTCGATGGCGCCGAGCCGCACCGCGCGGTCGCGCTCGAACCCGGTTATGTCATAATGCGGCGCCGATGTCTTCGGCGGCCCTTGGTAGGACGAGCGCTTGATGCCGAGCTGCGCGGCGAAGCGATGCAGCTCGTCGGTGTCGTCTGCCAGCAGATGACACCAGCGGTGGCCGACCCATTTCCAGATCGCCGCATCGACATAGACCGCCATGGGGCTTGCCGCACTCCTTCATCTTGCGCCGACCAACACGCCGCTAACGATGATAGAAGGGATTAGCATAGAAAATGAAGCCGCCGCCGGCCTGGAGTTGCGCTATGGTGCTGGTGATGGTCTCCTGCATGCGGTCGTGCAGTTCGACGAGTGCCGCCTCGACGGAGCCTTTATAGGCGTGCAAGCCTAAAGGGTCCGGCACCCGGATATGGGCGCGGCGTGGGCCTGCCGGCTGCGGCACGAAACGGTCGATCGTATCGCGCAGTGTACCCTTGCAATAATCGTTGCGGATCCGCTTCAAGTGTTCGGCGATCTCCTCCTGCGTGATGCGCGGATTGGCTGAAGCCCAGGGCCCGACACGCCGCAAGCGCTGGATCGTATCCGCCAGCGTTCGGACCTGCTTCCGGCTTCCGGTATCATCCGTGTTTTCTCGCAGCCAGCGGCGCGACCGGCGCAAAAGCTCGCCACTGTCGAGCGTGCCGGCGCCGCCCGAGACAAGTTCAGCAAGGCGACGGCCGAGTTCCACGAGCAGGTCCTTCTGACGTGCGTCATACGAAACCCGCTCATCGGACCGCAGGCCATATGCAGCCTCATCGCGCGACAGCAATGTCGCATAGATACGATGGACGCGCTCCGGCAGCGAATCGGCGGCATGGCGTTCGATCTTCAGGCTGCGCTCGACGTAGGCGCACTCCTTTGCCAGCGCTGCCTCGACATTCCCCGTGAAAGCGAGCTTCCAGATCACGGGCGCGATCCAAACTTTGAAATCCGGATCCGTCAGGCGGCCGCGCTTCAGCGCTTCGAGCCCCATCTCGACCGCGCCCGGCAGCAGCGGGGCAACGATGTTGGCATGCCAGCCGACGCCGCCTTCGGGATGCAGGAGAACGCCGTGCCCTTTCAGCGCCCAGGCCACCGAATGTTCCTTGGCGGCCCCGCTATTGCCCGGGATTTGGGCGATTAGATTGTTGGCCAGCCAGAATTTCTGCATCAGCCGGCCAAGCCCGTTGACGACGCCGTGCGTGGCCCAGGATGCCGCCAGCGGGCTTACCCGCGAGACGACCTCCTTGTCGATCATCCAGTCGGTAAAGAACTCCGGATGGTTGGGCGTGATGAACGTCGCCTTGCCCGCGCCGCAACAAGCCTTCAACCTTTGCCGGTCGTCCTCCGGAAAATCGATGTGGCGGACATTGGCGACGCCGCGCAGACCGGCCAGACGGTTGAACGGCAACAGGTCGCGAAGCCCCGGAATGCCGTGCAGCATGACAATGCGGTTGACGAATGTCATGGCCTTGATCAGCGTCGCATTGGGCCGCGGCGCCACAAAAACGTCGATCCTGCTCAACCTGCTCCCCCCGCGGCGCTTACCGTCGTAAGACGTTGATATGCAATTGCGGCATGCTCAAGTCGGTGCAACATGCCCGCAAGATCAAGCGCCACTATCGCGGAGAGCAGCCGGCAGCAGCTTGCCGTCGGTTCGAGCCTATTTCGACGGGCAGGTCTTTGGCTGATCGAACAGCGACAGATTGACCAGCTTGCCGGTCATCGAGAACTCGCCATAGTCCATTACGAGACCGCGCGTGATGCCGTTCTCGTGCAGCTTGAAGCTGATCCGGTATTCCGGCACTTCCTCGCCGCCTTTGTCGGTATCGTCGAAATAGGCGATGTCAACCGGCCAGTATTTGTCGCTGGCGAGCTTGGCCAGCGCCGGCACTTCCGGATCAGTCTTGTCGGCATTGGCTTGCTTGCCGACGACGACGGTGGTGGTCATCACCTTGTTGGCATCCTCCGAGCCGTCGAACAGGTTGGTTTCGTAAAAACGCTCGCCCTTTTCCGCCTTGCCGATCATTTCAACCATTTGCTGGGTCGGGAACTGGGTCGCGGCGAGTTCCAGGCTGTTCTTCTCGGGCTTGTCGATTTCGACCTTGAGACCATTGGCCTCCTTCGTTGCCGTCCCCTTGACCTCCTTGTCGAGGTTCTGGTCGACAAAGGACTTGTTGACGAAGGAGAAGGTCTTGCCTTCGGCATCCTCGAAGGTGGTCATCTGCTGGTCGGTCAGCCTAGTATTGTCGTTGGTGACGATCTGGGTGACCAGGCGGAACTTTACCGTGTAGCCCTCGCAAGGCGAGCCATTGAACTCGTAGACCATACGGCCCGATATGCCGGTGATCCCCGAGCGATCCGACGCCTTGTCCAGGGTGATGTCATAGACGGCACGGTGCGCCTGCAGCGCCGGCACCGCAAAAGCGGGAGCCGCCCAGGAAGCCGCTGTCAGAAGAACGGCGTTGAATGCGAGGCGCGTTGCGCGCATGGGGTGCTCCGATCATCGCGGCTAATGGCAGGCCGCATGGAAAGATGGTCCAGCTTAAAAAAAGTCGTGGCGGAAGCGAGGCAAAAATAGCAATTTCGGCCCGGCCTGCGCGGCACCTTCAAGCAATAGGGAAATAGCATGAGCGAAACAATCGAAAAGCGGCTAAGCGATCTCGGCGTGACGCTGCCGGCTGCCGCTGCGCCCGCCGCCAACTACATTCCCTATTGCAGGACCGGCAATCTGCTGTTCACCGCCGGGCAGTTGCCGCTCAAGGAGGGCAAGCTCCAGGCGAGCGGGCTGCTTGGCCGCGATGTCGACACGGCGACCGGAAAGGAAGCCGCAAAATACTGTGCGATCAACATATTGGCGCAGGCCCAGGCGGCACTTGGCGATCTCGACAAGATCCGCCGCCTGGTGAAGATCACCGTCTTCGTCGCCTCGGCATCGGATTTTGTCGAACAGCATCTGGTCGCCAACGGCGCCTCGGATTTTCTCGTCGCCGTGCTCGGCGACCGCGGCAAGCACGCCCGCTCCACCGTCGGCACCCCCTCCCTGCCGCTTAATGCCGCAGTGGAAATCGAAGCGATCTTCGAAGTCGAATGACCGGGACTGCGACCATGACCGACCTTTCCTGGCTGACTGCCCGGCCCGTCGCCCATCGCGGCCTCCACGACATGAACAAGGCGCGCTGGGAGAACACTCTTTCCGCCTTCGCCGCGGCAGCCGAGCGCGGCTATGCGATCGAGTGCGACGTGCACCTGTCATCCGACGGCGTCCCCGTCATCATCCACGATGGCGATCTGCGGCGGCTGACCGGCGAGGACGGCTTCGTCTGGCAGCGTACGGCTGCTGAGATCACGGCGCTGAAGGTCGGCGGCACCGCCGACCATTTGCCGACGCTGCAGCAGGCGCTTAATCTGGTCGACGAGCGTGTGCCGATGGTTGTCGAGCTGAAAGGCGCTGCCGGACACGACGAAGGCCTGGTCGAAGGCGTCGGCAAGATGCTCAAGCGCTATAAGGGCAAGACCGCGATCATGTCGTTCGACCATTGGCTGATCCGCGAGTTCCCGAAACATGCACCCGGCATACCCGGCGGGTTGACCGCCTACGGCAACGACAACCATCTGATCGAGGCGCATTTCGCCATGCTGGCGCATGACATCGCCTTTATCTCCTACGCCGCCGGCGACCTGCCGAACCGGTTCGTGTCGTTCGTACGTGAAAGGCTCGGCATGCCGGTGATCACCTGGACAGTGCATGACCAACCTGCCGTCGACCTGACCTTCAAATATGCCGACCAGATGACGTTCGAAGGATTCGAGCCCGATCTTGTGCGGCTTGCTTGAACGGGCTTGTACGGGTTCGCAGCGAGCTTAAGTAAGCCACATGGATCAAGGGGACGACTGCGACAGACAAACGGCGAATGCGGAGCTGTCGATCCGCATCGCCGCGGGCATCGGCGCCTTCACCAGCGCGGAATGGGACAGCCTTGGTGGCACTACGCGGGGCGAGGCAGAAAACGCCTACAACCCGCTTGTTTCATTCGCTTTTTTGAGCGCGCTAGAAGATTCCGGCTGCGCCGTTCGACGCACCGGCTGGCAGGGTCATCATCTCAGGCTGGAAACCGCGCAAGGCAAGCTGCTCGGTGCGGTCCCCTGCTATCTGAAGTCGCACAGCCAGGGCGAATATGTCTTCGACCATGGCTGGTCGGACGCATTCGAACGCGCCGGCGGGCGCTACTATCCGAAGCTGCAATGCGCGGTGCCGTTCACACCCGTCACCGGCCCTCGCCTGCTGGTCGGCAAGCGCGAGGACAGCCCCACCGTCAAGGCCGGCCTTGCGGCCGGCCTAAAGGCGGTGACGGATAAGCTCGGCGTGTCTTCCGCGCATGTCACCTTCGCGCCGGAGGATGATGTCCAGATCTTGGCGGCAGCCGGCTTCCTGCATCGCACCGACCAGCAGTTTCACTTCTTCAACGAAGGCTTTTCGAGCTACGACGATTTTCTCTCGACGTTGGCCTCGCGCAAGCGCAAGGCGATGAAAAAGGAGCGGCGTGAGGCGCTCGCCGACGGCATCTCGATCGACTGGCTGACCGGCAAGGATCTGACCGAAAAAGCCTGGGACGACTTTTACGCGTTCTACATGGATACCGGCAGCAGGAAATGGGGCCGGCCCTACCTCAACCGCGATTTCTTCTCCTTGATCGGCGAGCGCATGGCCGACGACATCCTGCTGGTGATGGCCAAACGCAACGGGCGCTACATAGCCGGCGCCATCAACTTCATCGGTTCAGACGCGCTCTACGGCCGCAATTGGGGCTGCATCGAGGACCACCCGTTCCTGCATTTCGAGGTCTGCTACCATCAGGCGATCGATTTCGCCATCTCGCGAAAGCTGAAGGTGGTTGAAGCCGGTGCGCAGGGCGAGCACAAGCTGGCGCGCGGCTACCGGCCGGTGACGATGCATTCGGCGCACTACATCGCCCATCCAGGTCTGCGCAATGCAGTGGCCGACTACCTCCAGCGCGAGCGGCGCGAAGTCGAGCGGATGAGCGAATATCTGGAAGAGCACACCCCGTTCCGCAAGGACATGGCGGAGTAGCAAAACCCGCCCGATCGCTCAACCACGTTCGAGCCTGCATGGCCGATGTCGACCGATCGTCTTGCCCGCCCGCAACAGCTTCGCTACACGAGACCGCGAGCCAAGAACCGGAGCGTGCGCCATGGCCGAAGCAACCTACGACAGCAGCAACATTTTCGCAAAAATCCTGCGCGGAGAAATCCCTTCGCACCGCGTCTACGAGGATGATGCGGTCATCGTCTTCATGGATGTGATGCCGCAAGGACCGGGTCACACGCTGGTCGTGCCGAAAGCGCCGTCGCGCAACCTGCTCGACGCGGATCCGGCGGTGCTTGGCCCCCTCTTCGCTCACGTGCAGAAAGTTGCGCGGGCAGTAAAGAAGGCCTTCGATGCCGATGGCGTCACGGTCATGCAGTTCAACGAACCAGCTTCGGGCCAGACCGTCTACCACCTCCATGTCCATGTCATTCCGCGCTTCGCAGGCATCCCCTTGAAGCCGCACAGCGGACAGATGGAACAGCCTGAAGTCCTGGCTGAGAACGCCGGCAAGATACGGACGGCGCTGGCAAACTGAATCGGGGCGAAGCCGCTCGGCCGACACTCGACCACAAGCTTCATGAAAAAAGCCCCGTTGCCGGGGCTTTTTTACTTGCAGGATTGTCAGTTCTTACGCGGCAGTTGCGGCACCAGGCTGCGCTTGCCGCCATCCTTGCCCTTCGGCTCCGACTTCTGCGCCACCGCCTTTTTCCCGGCGGGCTTTTTCGCCACCGCCTTCTTGGCTTTCGGCACGTCGTCCGGCTCTTCCTTCTTCGGCTTCACCGGCGCCTCGTCGGCGAGCGATTCGAGCTTCAGGCCGGTCTCGCCGGTTTCCTTCTTCTCGACGGTGACACGCACCGTGCCGCCCTTCTTGAGCTTGCCGAACAGCACCTCGTCGGCCAGCGGCTTCTTGATGTGCTCCTGAATGACACGGCCAAGTGGCCGCGCACCCATGCGCTCGTCATAGCCCTTGTCGGCCAGCCAGGCGATTGCATCCTGCGACAGGTCGAAGGTCACGCCGCGTTCGGAAAGCTGCGCTTCCAGCTGCATGACGAACTTCTGCACCACCTGATGGATGACCGGCACCGGCAGCGAGCCGAACGGAATGATCGCATCGAGACGGTTGCGGAACTCCGGCGTGAACAGCCGGTTGATCGCTTCGACATCGTCGCCTTCGCGTTTGGTCGAACCGAAACCGATCGCCGCGCGCTGCGCGTCGGATGCGCCCGCATTGGTGGTCATGATCAGGATGACATTGCGGAAGTCGATCTGCTTACCGTTATGGTCGGTCAGCTTGCCGTGATCCATGACCTGCAACAGGATGTTGAACAGGTCCGGATGCGCCTTTTCGACTTCGTCCAGCAACAGCACGCAATGCGGATGCTGGTCGACGCCGTCGGTCAGAAGGCCGCCCTGGTCGAAGCCGACATAGCCGGGAGGCGCGCCGATCAGCCGCGAAACGGTGTGGCGTTCCATATATTCCGACATGTCGAAGCGGATCAGCTCCACGCCGAGCGAGGCGGCGAGCTGCTTGGCCACTTCCGTCTTGCCGACACCGGTCGGACCGGAGAACAGGTACGAGCCGATCGGCTTTTCCGGTTCCCGCAGGCCGGCCCGCGCCAGCTTGATGGCCGAAGTCAGCGCGGTGATCGCGGTGTCCTGGCCATAGACGACGCGCTTCAACTCGATGTCGAGACCTTGCAGCACCTTCTCGTCGTCGGCGGAAACCGTCTTCGGCGGGATGCGCGCCATCGTGGCGATCGTCGCTTCGATCTCCTTGATGCCGATGGTCTTCTTGCGCTTGGCTTCGGGCACCAGCATCTGCGAGGCGCCGGTCTCGTCGATCACGTCGATCGCCTTGTCCGGCAGCTTGCGGTCGTTGATGTAACGCGCCGAGAGCTCGACCGAAGCCTTGATCGCTTCACTCGTGTAGCGAACCTTGTGGAACTCCTCGAAATAGGGCTTCAGTCCCTTCATGATCTCGATGGCGTCCTCGACGGTCGGCTCGTTGACGTCGATCTTCTGGAATCGCCGCACCAGCGCGCGGTCCTTCTCGAAGAACTGCCGGAACTCCTTGTAGGTGGTCGAGCCGATGCAGCGGATCGCGCCGGACGACAGCGCCGGCTTCAACAGGTTCGACGCATCCATGGCGCCGCCAGAGGTGGCTCCTGCCCCGATCACGGTGTGGATCTCATCGATGAACAGCACGGCGCCGGGATAGTCCTCGAGCTCCTTGACTACCTGCTTCAGCCGCTCCTCGAAATCGCCGCGATAACGGGTGCCGGCCAGCAGCGTGCCCATGTCGAGCGCGAAGATGGTGGCATTGTGCAGCACTTCGGGAACGTCGCCCTCGACGATGCGCTTGGCGAGGCCTTCGGCGATCGCCGTCTTGCCGACGCCGGGATCGCCGACATAGAGCGGGTTGTTCTTGGACCGGCGGCACAGCACCTGGATAGTCCGGTTGATCTCGCTCTCGCGACCGATCAGCGGATCGATCTTGCCAGCCTTGGCCTTGTTGTTCAGGTTGACGCAATAGGCAGTCAGCGCGTCCTGCTGCTGCTTCTTCTTGCCGCCTTCTTCTTGCGGCTCAGCTCCGCCCTGGCTGCCTTGCTCGTCGTCGGCGCCGCGCGGCGTCCGCGTCTCGGAAGCGCCTGGGCGCTTGGCAATGCCATGCGAGATGTAGTTGACCGCGTCGTAGCGGGTCATCTGCTGTTCCTGCAGGAAATAAGCGGCGTGGCTCTCGCGCTCGGCGAAGATGGCGACGAGCACGTTGGCGCCGGACACCTCCTCGCGGCCTGACGACTGCACATGGATCACCGCGCGCTGGATGACGCGCTGAAAACCGGCCGTCGGCTTGGAATCTTCATCGTAGCCGGTGACGAGATTGTCGAGCTCGGTGTCGATATAGGTGAGAACCGTATGCTTCAACTCGTCGAGATCGACGTTGCAGGCACGCATGACTGCGGCCGCCTCGGTGTCGTCGATCAGGGCGAGCAGCAAATGTTCAAGGGTTGCATATTCATGGTGCCGCTCATTGGCGAGCGTCAGCGCTTGGTGAAGCGCCTTTTCCAGGCCTTGGGAGAAAGCCGGCATGTTACCTCACTTCTTCTCCATCACGCATTGCAGCGGATGCTGATTCTGTCGGGCGAAATCCATGACCTGAGACACTTTGGTCTCGGCCACCTCGAATGTATAGACCCCGCACTCGCCCACCCCATGATTGTGAACATGAAGCATTATGCGTGTGGCGGCTTCGCGATCCTTCTGGAAAAAACGCTCCAGCACGTGAACCACGAACTCCATGGGTGTGTAGTCGTCGTTAAGGATGAGGACCCGATACAGACTGGGCTTCTTGGTCTTGGTTTTTGTGCGCGTGATGACGGCCGTGCCGCGACCGGCCTCATTGCCGTTGCTGCCGTTCTGCATTCGCACCACGTAGCTCGTGGCAGTCAAACCTGTAGTCACGTAGTCCTGCCTCTTTCGAATCCTCATGCATGCTCGACATGTAGGTGCTCGATGGACGATTTTAAGCCCTTCTGTTTAGCTGACAATATGGCTAGGTGGCCAAACTTGACCGATTTTTCAAATCGTGAAGACCGCAAGGACCCCGATTTCGAGCTGGCATGAAAAAACCCGGCCGCGCGTTCGCGACCGGGTCTGTCTTTTGAGGCCCAAGGGCCGGCTTGGAACGTTCGTCGAATTTACTTCGCCTTGGCGACAATCGATTCGAACGGCTTGTAGGCTTCCTTGGCGAGTTCGGCATAGAGATCGCCAAGCTTGGTGGCCTCGGTGACGAAGCTCTCATAGGACTGCTTGGCGTAGTCGGACTGGATTTCGATCGCCTTATCCAGCGACTTGGCGGAGAAGAGCTTCTCGACAACGGCGCTGCCGGCCTCAAAACTTTTCTTGGTGTACTCGCCCGCCTCGGTGGCGATGGCCTGTGCACCCTTGGACAGCGATGCAAAGCTCTTCAATCCGGTGTCGGCAAATTCCTTGCCGTATTTGCTGAAATCTTCATAGGTCTGGGTCATTTCACGCATTCCCTTGAACGGTGGCCTTTGGACGATGGACGCGCCTTGTCCGGGCCGCGTTGTGCAATGCGTGTAAATATATTGTGCAGTGCACAAAAAGTCAAGATTTCCGCGGCAATGCGCATCGTGAGCCGCCGGCAATCGCTAAGATTCGAATAAAGAGAGGCTCAATCCCGCAGAAAATGGTGAACGCGGCGGTTACCATAAACGGATTGGTAACGCTGCCCGCGTTAGCGTGGCCCGAGGTGAGGCAGGACCCTTTGCCGCCTCCAAGGCAACGGAAATTCAAAGGAACTATCAGTGCGTAAGGCGTTGTCGGGCTTCGTTTCCAAATCCGCGTCCCCCCTCAAAACGATCATGATTCTCGCTATGGCGATGAGCTTCGTCGTCGCGGACGCGGCTTCATCCATGGCGGCCAAGTCGGCGGCCATCGTCATCGATGCCAAGTCCGGCAAGGTGCTTTATTCGTCGGATGCCGATGGCCGGCGCTATCCGGCCTCGCTTACCAAGATGATGACGCTCTATCTGACGTTCGAGGCATTGGCGAAGGGCAGGATCAGCAGGAATTCTCCGGTCGTGTTCTCGGCCAATGCCGCTGCCGAACCGCCAACAAAGCTCGGCGTCAAGCGGGGCGGCTCGGTCACGGTCGAGACCGCCATCCTGTCGATGGTGACCAAATCGGCAAACGATTCCGCAACTGCGCTTGGCGAGATGCTCGGCGGCAATGAGGCCAATTTCGCCCGCATGATGACCGCCAAGGCGCGGGCGCTGGGCATGCGGGGAACCGTTTTCCGCAACGCCAACGGCTTGCCTGATCCCGGGCAGTTCACGACGGCGCGCGACATGGCGCTGCTCGGTATCGCCCTGAGAGAGCATTTTCCACAATATTACGGCTATTTCTCGCAGCGCTCCTTTCTTTACGGGCGACAGCGCATCAACGGCCATAACCGTCTGCTCGGACGCATCAAGGGCGTCGACGGCATCAAGACCGGTTATACCCGCGCCTCCGGCTATAACCTGGTCTCCTCGGTATCGGATGGCGACCGGCGCATCGTAGCGGTGGTCATGGGCGGCAGGTCCGGCGGCAGCCGCGACAGCCAGATGGCCGGGTTGATCAATGCCTACATGCCGAAGGCGTCGTCGCGCGGCGGCGGCATGCTGATTGCCAAAGCCGGTGGCGGCAATCCGATTTCAGCCGTGGCCAAGGTGCTTCTGCCGAAGCATGACGCGCCGACGCCGGATAGTAAGCCGGACGACGATGCCGTTGCCTCCCTCGTCGAGGAAAATGCTCCCGTCGTTGAAGAAACCACTCCGGTCGTTCAGACCAGAAAGGTCAAGACGGCGGCCGTGGCGACAGCGGACGATGTGGCGACGGCCCGAGTCGCCGCAGCCTATGCCGAACCGGCTGCAGAGGTCGATCCGGTCAGCACGGCGTCGGTGCCATCCGGCTGGGCAATACAGGTCGCCTCTTCGCCAAAGCAATCCGAAGCAAAGGCTTTCCTCGACAAGGCGACGAAGCAGGTGCCCTCCATTCTGGCCGATGCCTCCGGTTTCACCGTCGCCTTCGACAAAGACGGCGTCACCTATTACCGCGCCCGGTTCGGTGGTTTTGGTTCGAAGACCGCCGCCTGGAAGGCTTGTAACGCTTTGAAAAAGAAGAAGATCGAGTGCTACGCCGTCCAGCAGTAAGGGCGCGAAACGATATCTTTCCCGAAAGTTCTGCGTCGAAGGAGACTAGTTGTGATTGGAGAGCAAGACGTCCTTGGCTTCGTTGATCCGCGCCGCCAGGAAAGACGTGCCACCGATATCGGGGTGCAGGCGCTGCATCAGGCGGCGGTGCGCCTTGCGGACATCCGCCGCGGCAGCCCCCGCTTCAAGACCAAGGATCTTGTAGGCCTCCTCCTTAGTCATGGCGCCCGAACCTGGCGCAACACCCAGCCCTTCGCCACCATTCGCATCAGCGTCTTTGCGCCAGATGGGAAATCTGCCGTCAAGATACGTCTCTAGCAATTGGCGGCTCTCCGGATCGCCGGAGAGTTCGCGATAAAGTTGCTGCAATTCGGCAAGCCCCATCGAGCCAAGCATCTTGCCTTCATGGCGCCCAGCCAGCACGAGGCCTTCGAGGCCGCCGGTGTCGTGATCGAGTTCCATCTCAAGCGCCGCGGTACGCACCGTCGAACGCTTGCCCGGTGCCAGTTTCGCGGCCGGCTGATTCATGCGCATGGAGCCATACCAGGCGAGCGCGGCCGACAGGATCAAGCCGCCGAGGCCCTCGCGCCCGACCAGCAGCACGGCAACGCCGACCAGCCCGAGCAGCACGGGTCCAAGGGTCCTCATGCCGCCTGCAAGCTTCCCCGGATCGGCGCGCAGGAAGATGGTGAGCATGCCGAGAAGCACCAGAAGCAATGCTACAAAAGCGATAATCGCGCCCATCAGTTTCCGCCGCCCCGTAGATGCTCGATCATCAGCCGGTCCTCCGGCCTGCCCCGGTCCTCCAGTGCTTTCAGACCGCCGGTCGCAAACACGGCGACGGACGAAAGCAGGCCGGCCAAGGTCGCGGCAGCCCGCCGATCAAACCGGAACCAGGCCCCTTTGGACAGCCGTGCAATTTCCTTGAACGCCTTTTCTGCACCGGCATCATGGCCTTCCTGAAAAACGAAGACAGGAACGCCGTGCAGACCTAGGCTACCGGCCTTTTCGGCCAGATCATCTATGTTTTCTTCCATCGCATCGCCGATATAGACCAGCGCGTTGACCTTGGCCGCCGCCGTCTGTTTCAGCGCATGGGCGAGCACCTTGCCGATCTGGGTGTGGCCGCTACGGCAGTCGATGCGCGTCATCAGCTGCTTCAGAGCTTCGGTATCGGTGACGAATGCGGAGGAACGGCACTCGCCAAGCCCGCGGAAATAGACCAGTTGAACCTTGAGCACCCCAGCCTTGCCGACGGCGTCGAACATCTCGGCCTGCAGCGCACAGGCGAGATCCCAGGTCGGCTGGCGGCTCATCGTAGCGTCGAGGGACAGGATCAGCCTGCCTGAACCGGTGGCGGATGCAGCGAGCGTCCTTGCCTGACGGAGAAAGGCGTCGATCTCGCCGGTGCTCGATTGGGACTCGACCGGCGCAGGATTGGCCTTTGCAGGCACGGGCTGCTTCTTGTCGCTCATGACATTCAAGATGTGGCGTTGTTCCCCAGCTTGCAAGCCCAGATCAGGCGACCTGCAGGACCGGTGATGATGGCAACTGCGGACAAGCGTTCGGCCGGTGCCCTTGGCGTTACGGTTCTTGGCGTCAGAGTAGGCCGAGATCGGCAAGCTCACGCCTGAGCTTCGGCGGCATTTCGATCAGCCCGGCTTTGCCCTTGCCGAGATCGGCCGGCGCGTCCGCCGGCTTCAGGTAGCGCCACCCTTGGAATGCACGGCGCGGCTGCCAGTCGGTGCGCACGACCTCGGGATCGAGGATCAGATGGCAGCGGCCGATGCCATCGTCATCGGTGAAGGGCCGGATTTCGGTGATCAGCTGACGGCATTGGACATTGCCCTTGACCACCCAGTAGAGCGAGCCGCCGTCGGTGATCTCGGCGCCGCGCGTCGGCACCATGCGGGTGGTGTGGTAGTGTTCGGCCGGTTCGCCGGCGCGGCGCCGCTCGTCGAGGCGGAAGGCAATCCACTCTTCCAGATCCTCGACGCTGTCACAGCCGACGCAAAGCTTTATGAGATTGAGAGACATCGTTTAAGGTTTAGCCCAGCACGCGAACGCGTCAACGGCCTGATCGACTTCTCCACAGTGGTGGTCCAGGCCGCCAGACTGGCGCTCAGCACTCCACGACATTGACGGCCAATCCGCCAAGGCTGGTTTCCTTGTACTTTTCGTTCATGTCGAGGCCGGTCTGGCGCATCGTCTCGATCGCCGCATCGAGCGGCACGAAATGAACGCCATCGCCCTTGATGGCCAGCGAAGCGGCGGTCACCGCCTTGACAGCGCCAAGCGCGTTGCGCTCGATGCACGGCACCTGCACCAGGCCGCCGACCGGATCGCAGGTCATGCCGAGATGATGTTCCAGCGCGATTTCGGCAGCGTTCTCGACCTGCTCGGGCGTGCCGCCCATGACGGCGCACAATCCCGCCGCAGCCATCGCCGAAGCCGAACCGACCTCGCCCTGGCAGCCTACCTCGGCCCCCGAGATCGAAGCATTGGTCTTGATGATGCCGCCAACGGCCGCCGCCGTCAGCAGGAAATCGCGGATACTCGGCTGGTCGGCTTCGGGATGGAAATGCAGCCAATAGCGCAACACCGCGGGCAGAGTGCCGGCCGCCCCATTGGTTGGCGCGGTGACGACACGGCCGCCGGCGGCGTTCTCCTCGTTGACCGCCATTGCATAGATCGACAGCCAGTCATTGGCGAGCAGCGGGTTGGGCCGGTTCTGCTGCCATTGCTCCTGCAACTTGTCGTGCAGCATCCGGGCACGGCGGCGCACCTTCAGTCCGCCGGGCATGATGCCGTCTTGCGACAGGCCGCGCTCGATGCATCCCTTCATGGCGCTCCAGATGCCGTCGAGGCCGGCGTCGAGCTCCTCGCGCGACATCTGCGTCTCCTCGTTGACGCGCTTCATCTCGGCGATGGAAAGGCCACTTTTCGCTGCCATTGAGAGCATTTCGACGGCGTTCTTGAACGGATATGGAACCTTCTTGCCTTCGGTTGTCGCCGAGCCCCTCGCCTTCATCCGCTGCAATTCTTCCTCGGAAACGACAAAGCCGCCGCCGATCGAATAGTAGACGCGCCTCAGCAGCAACCGGTCTCCGGCATCATAGGCAGAAAACGCCATGCCATTGGCGTGACCCGGCAGCGGCGTCTTGCGATCCAGCACCAGATCCGTTGCCGGGTCGAAACGATAGGACGGATGGCCGGAGGGCGAAATCCGCTTCTCGGCGGCGATGCGAGCGGCGATGCCGTCGGCGTGGTCAGGATCCACCGTCTGCGGCGTCTGGCCGGCGAGGCCGAGCACCACGGCGCGATCGGAGCCATGGCCGATACCGGTATAGGCGAGCGAGCCATGCAGGCTGGCCGCGATTCGGTCGACCCTGGCGTCGGCCGGACGCGGCCAGTCGTCTCCCGCAATCTCGTCGAGAAACCGCCGCGCAGCCGTCATCGGCCCCATCGTGTGCGAACTCGATGGGCCGATGCCGATCTTGAACAGGTCGAAAACCGAAAGGAACACGTGGGCGTTTTCTCCTGGGACCCTGTTGAGATCTACATATAGGAATTCCCATGATGTTTTCCGCTGTTTTGAAGATCGCGGCGCTGCGCCTGCCGACCTTGTTTGCTCCGGCAGCGACATTCCGGCTTCGGCCATCGAAGCGTCCCCTCCGCCTGTGGTAAAAGCACCGCATGAGCGATTCCTTTCATTTATCGACGGCCGACCTTGCTGCGCTGGGGTTCTTCCTTGCCGCGTGGGTGCTGCATACGCTCGCCGCCGACGGAATGCTGGTCAGCCGCATGTCGCTGACGAGGGCGATGAACGCGCAGCGCGAGGCCTGGATGAGGACCATGGCCGAACGCGAGATCCGCATCGTCGACACCGCCATCATGAGCGGCCTGCAACAGGGGACCGCCTTCTTTGCCTCCAGTTCGCTAATTGCGATCGGCGGCTGTTTTGCCTTGCTCGGCACTTCCGATCAGGTTCTCACTGTGCTGAGCGACCTGCCGTTTGGCGCCACATCCTCACGCGCCGCCTTCCAGACGAAGGTGTTCGGGCTGGTGCTGATCCTGGCCTTTTCCTTCTTCAAGTTCGGCTGGGCTTACCGGCTGTTCAACTATTGCTCGATCCTGATCGGCGCGGTGCCGATTCCGCATGGCGAGGCGTCGCGCAATCCGGTCACCGAAACGGCGGTGTGGCGCGCGGCCCGCATGAACATGCTGGCCGGGAAGCATTTCAATTCCGGGCTGCGCGGCGTGTTCTTCTCGATCGGTTATCTTGGCTGGTTCGTCGATCCCGCCGTTTTCGTGCTATCGACGCTGCTGCTTCTGGCGGTGCTGGTGCGCCGCCAATTTTTCTCGGCGGCGCGGCAGGCGGTGCTCGGTCAGCCGCCTGGCCCGGGAAAAGGCTGATCAATGCGGCCCGACAGCCAATAGGCGACGAGCCCGATCCATTCGCGAATCGCGATGGTCGTGGTCTGCAGCGCTTCGTTGGTAGATTTGCGGAACAGGCTGATACCTTCCTTACCGGAGGTGCGGTAGTCGACCGGCCATGGAACCGTCGGGAAGCCGGCTCTGTCGAACAGCGCCTTGGCGCGCGGCATGTGGAAGGCTGAGGTCACCAGCAGCCAGATCTCGCCGGGTTTCGGCGTAATCAGCCGCTTGGTGAAGACGGCATTCTCGTAGGTGTTGCGTGACTTGTCTTCCAGGATCAGACGATCGGCCGCCACGCCGAGCGCAGTGAGTACGCGTGGCGCCGTGGTTGAGTCGCCTTCGTCCTCACCGATTATTGCAACGGGGCCGCCTGAAATGACGACTCTCGCTGTCGGAAAACGCCGCGCCAGCACGGCTGCCTCGACGATTCGATCGCCACTGGCGTTGAGTTCATAACCGCCGCGAACGAAATTGATGGCGCCGTCCATACCGCCGCCGAGCACAACGATTCCGTCAACCCTTTCCGGCAGGGGTGGCTTAGGGAAACGCTCCTCGAGCGGATTGAGCATCACTGCGCCGAGCGAGGTCCATGCTGACAGTGCCAGGACAAGGAAGGCCAGCACGCTGCCGGTGGCAAATAGCCTTTTGCGCCCGACCAATGCCGCAAGCAATCCAGCCAGCAGCAGGATGATCGCGAGATTAAGCGGCTGGACGAAGAGCCACAGGACCTTGGAGACATAGAAGAACATCCCTCACCCCCTCAGATGAGAAACGATCCTACCACCATTTTTCCGGCTGAAATGTGCCGGCCGCCTGTTCGATGACATGGGCGGTCTGGAACAGCGTTTCCTCGTCGAAAGGCCGGCCGATCAGCTGCAGGCCGAGTGGCAGCCCCTTGGCGTCGAGCCCGGCCGGAACCGCGATGCCGGGCAAGCCGGCCATGTTCACCGTCACCGTAAAGATGTCGTTGAGATACATCTTGACCGGGTCGGCGGCCATGTCTTCGTCTGCGATGCCGAAGGCGGCGGACGGCGTTGCCGGCGTCAGGATGACGTCGACACCTGCGACAAACACATTTTCGAAATCGCGCTTGATCAGGTTACGAACCTTCTGCGCCTGCAGATAGTAGGCATCGTAGTAGCCAGCGGAAAGCACATAGGTGCCGATCATGATGCGGCGCTTGACCTCACGCCCGAAGCCGGCGGCGCGGGTCTTTTCATACATGTCGACAATGTCCTTGCCGGGCACGCGCAATCCATAGCGGACGCCGTCGTAACGGGCGAGGTTGGACGAGGCTTCGGCGGGCGCAACAATGTAATAGGCCGGCAGCGCGTATTTCGTGTGCGGCAGCGAGATGTCGACAATCTCGGCGCCGGCATCCCTCAGCCAGGCAATGCCCTTCTGCCACAACGCCTCGATCTCCTCGGGCATGCCGTCGACACGGTATTCCTTGGGGATGCCGACCTTCATCCCCTTGATCGAGCGGCCGATCGCCGCCTCGTAATCCGGCACCGGCAGGTCGACGGAGGTCGTGTCCTTCGGGTCGACCGAAGCCATCGAGTTCAACAGGATCGCGGCATCGCGCACGTCGCGCGCGATCGGCCCGGCCTGGTCGAGCGACGAGGCGAAGGCGACGACGCCCCAACGCGAGCAGCGGCCATAGGTCGGCTTAATGCCGACCGTGCCGGTGAAGGCGGCGGGCTGGCGGATCGAGCCGCCGGTGTCGGTGGCGGTAGCGCCGGCGCACAGGAAGGCCGAGACGGCTGATGCCGAGCCACCGGACGAACCGCCCGGCACCAGCTGGGCATTGTCCAACGTGCGCGCGGTCCTGGTGCCGCCCGCCGAAACGAAGCCGCCCTCGCCCTGATGTGTCGTCGGCATTACCACCGTGTCGAGCCGCGAACGCCGCCACGGGTTGATGACAGGCCCGTAATACGAGGTCTCGTTGGACGAGCCCATGGCGAACTCGTCCATGTTGAGCTTGCCGAGCATGACGGCGCCATCCGCCCACAGATTGGCGGTGATAGTCGATTCGTAGCGCGGCTTGAACCCGTCAAGCACGTGGCTGCAGGCCTGGGTGTGGACGCCTTCGGTGCCGAACAGATCCTTGATGCCGAGCGGGATACCCTCGAGCGACCCGCCCTCGCCCTTGGCCAGTTTCGCGTCGGAGGCCTTGGCCATGTCGCGCGCTTTGTCGCCAGTGACCACCACATAGGCATTGAGCGCCGGATTGGCTCGCTCGATAGCCGAAAGATAAGCCTCGGTGACTTCGGTGGCGGTGATCTCCCTGGAGCGCAATTTGGCGCGGGCCTGCGAAATCGTCAGCTGGGTCAGGTCGCTCATCAGGCAAGACTCTTTTCGTAAAACACCGACCACTCGGAATTGGGATAATTCAGCACCGGCCCACAGCGCGAAAAACCGGCGCGTTCGTAGACGGTCCAGGCGGCGGGATGACGGTCGCCCGTCTCCAGCACCAGACGCTTCAGCCCTTCTTGGCGCGCCAAGCCCTCAATCCGCTCGACGATCATCGCACCGATTTTGCGGCCGCGATGCGAAGGCCGCGTATACATACGCTTGACCTCGCCGACGACAGCATCGTGGCGCTTCAGCGCGCCGCAACCGATGGCAAGGCCGTTATCGCGGGCGATGAAGACGGTCGTGTCGCGGTCCGCCATCTGCTCGACCGTCAAATGGTAGCAATGCTCCGGCGGCGTCAACTCCAGCAATGTGGCGTTGAGCTCCTCGACCAGCCCACGCACATCGTCCTGCAGCGGCGTCTCCGCGGCGATCTCGATTACCATCGGCCAGCTACTCCACGACCTTTGGCACGAGAAAGAAGTTCTCTTCGGTTGCCGGCGCGTTGGCGACGATGTCGGCTGCCTTGCTGCCGTCGGTGACGACGTCCTGGCGCTTCTTCATTGCCATCGGCGTGACCGAGGTCATCGGCTCGACGCCGGAAACATCGACCTCGTTCAACTGCTCGACAAAGCCCAAAATGGCGTTCAATTCGCCGGTCATGCGCTCTGCATCCTCCTCGCTCACCGCAATGCGGGCAAGGTGCGCGACGCGCTTCACGGTTTTAATATCAACGGACATGTTGTGCCTCGGGGAAAACCAGCGCTATAGCGGCGCAGCGCGTGCCGCGCAACATGCATCGTGCCGACAACTGCCCTACGGCATCGCCACGCCGTCGCAGAGGAAATAGCTGCCACCGTTGCCGCTCTGCTCGCTTTCGTCCGCGGCAGGCCGAACCGAAACCAGGTCGATCTGCTTCGGGTTCATCTGAGTCAGTGAGAGAACATCCGGAAAGACGTAGCCCGGCTCCTGGCAGATGGCGGTCACCGCCCAGCTTGGCGACCGTGTCGCCTTGGTGATCTGCAGGAACTCGCAGTTATATTCGATGCTTTCCAGTCCGTTTGCCGACAGTACGATATTGCCGCCCTCGATCACCGTCTGCAGCGTATCCTTTTTGGCCTGCGCGCAGAGATCCTCCGATTGCAGATAGATGCCCTCGATGAAATCCTCGGCGGCCAGCGCCGGCGATGCGGCAACCAGCATAGAAATGCAAAGAGAGTTTCTCAGACCCATGTCGTCATTCCGGTTCAGCGTTCCTACAGCGTAATCGTCTCGCCGATCTTCGGCAACGCCACTTTCACACCCGATCCGTCCAGCCCGGCCACAAACTTGTCGGCGGTCTGATCTATCATCGGAAATGTGCCGAAGTGAGCGGGAACGACCGTCTCGAACTTGAAGAAACGCTGGCAGGCAAGAGCTGCCACCGCGCCACCCATGGTGAAGCGGTCGCCGATCGGCACGATGCCGATCTTCGGCTCATGCAACTCGTTGATCAGCGCCATATCGGAAAAGATGTCTGTGTCGCCCATATGGTAGAGCGTCTTATCCTCGGGGAAGTGCAGGACGAGCCCGCCCGGATTGCCGAGATAGGTGTTCTGGCCGCTCTCGCCTAGAAAGGACGATGAATGCAGAGCCTGAACGAAAGTGGTGGTGAAGCCGCCGCAATCGACGGTACCGCCGATATTGCCGGGATTGATTTGCTTGTCACTGACGCCTTTGCCGACCAGGTACATGCAAATCTCGAAATTGGCGACAAGCATCGCGCCGCTTTTCTTGAGCACTTCGACGGCGCCGCTGATGTGGTCGCTGTGGCCATGGGTAAGCAACACGTGCGTGACCCCTTCGGCCGGCTCTTCCCAGCCGCCTGTCCATGACGGATTGCCGACCAGATACGGGTCGATGAGGATTTTCGCGCCTTCGATTTCGACGCGGAATGCCGAGTGTCCGTACCAGGTAAGTTTCATCAATGCCTTCCTCGATTTTTGCTTCGGTAGAGGCTAGAACGCCGACGGCGAAATTAAAGTGCCGCGGCATATGTTGCGCGTATAGGAAGTGCGGCGTCGCGGTCAAAGGAAAAGCCGTTGGGCATCATCACGATCGAGGAGTTGCCGGGCCGGCTCGGCGGCGGCAAGACCCTGGCTGGGCTTGACCTCGGCGACAAGACGATCGGCGTGGCGGTTTCGGACCGCGGCTTGTCCTTCGCGCACCCGCGCCCTGTCATCATGCGCAAGAAATTCTCGCTCGATGCCGCGGTGCTGCTCGCTCTGCTGCAGAAGGAAAATGCCGGCGCAGTGGTGATCGGCCTCCCCATCAACATGGACGGCTCGGAAGGCCCACGCGCCCAAAAATCCCGCGCTTTCGTCCGCAACATGGCTGGATTGACCGATCTGCCGTTCGTCTTTTGGGACGAAAGGCTGTCGACGGTGGCGGCCGAGCGGACACTGATCGAGATGGATTTTTCCCGCAAGAAACGCGCCGGCAAGATCGATTCAGCGGCGGCGGCCTTCATCCTGCAGGGTGTTCTCGACCGGCTTCAGGCGCTCGGAGTCGATGCCTGGTCGAAATAGCGATTGCGCGTTGCCTTGATCCAGCTGCCGATCGCCTTGCGGCGGCGAAATGCCCAGAACGCCATCAGCAGTAGGCCGTCGAAGACGCAAGCCTTCGCCACCATGCCCGGGATGAGCGCCGGATCGACGCCGAGCATCTGCCCATAAAGCTGGAAAACGAGATCGTGCAATTGGCGGCTCAGCATGACATAGCCGAAATTGATGTCGTTGAGCGACAGAAAGAACCAGCCCCAGAACAGGAGGAGCGGAGCCGCCCACAGCGCGAACAAGGTGCGCATCAGCGATCGTCCCTCGAATCCGGCCGGCCCGAAATGCGCGCAAGCGAGGAATTGTACGCCGCTGCCTTGGCCATGATATGCGCGGCCGCGCGGATTTCGCCGGTCACTGGAACTGCCGCGGCAGCGGCTGAGCGCCGCTCGGCGAGCATCGCGACATATGACGCCAGAAGTGCCGCCAATTGCACGGCGACAACCATGAACAGCCCATTGATGCCTTGCGCAGCGCCGCCGATGACGATCAACGACAGCACGCCCGAGGCCGAGATGAAGGCGATCCGCACAACACTGTCGGCTGGGTCCGGGTTGGTGGCGTCGCTGGTCAATGCTTCAACAAAGGCCCAGCAGAACAGCACCGCGACGACAAGCAATGCCACGGCGAGCGGCGCCACGACGACGGCGTTTTCAAGATCGGCAAAGCGAGTGTTCTGGACGGGAACGCCGAGCACGCCAAGGGCCGCCGCGACGCCACGATTCCCATCGATGCAGATGAACGCCAGCAGGGCGAAAACGGCCGCCCAATGCAATGCCAGAAAAGAGCTCAAAATATGCCGCATGACGCTCCTGCTTCGCAGGACAAAGACCGCTCAGCCGAACAGTCCTTGCCTTAACCATAACACTGGGCTTTGCCACCGGCCGCCGCAATGGAAACCATTTGTTAAGGTTAACGATCATCCACAGGGCGCGCGAAAAAAAGCGGCTACGACCCGGGCGACGGCACTAGTTGATCGGCGGGTAGAGCGTGTCGATGATCATCCGCGCATCGTGGCGCGAATCGAGCATTCCATAGGTGTTGCGCCACTGGCCGGCGAGGCGCGTCTCGACGAAGGCGTCGGCGATCCGCCCTGCCCCCAGCCTGCGAAGCTCTGCCGCCGCCGCCGACAATGCTAATTGCTCGGTCAACAGCCGCGCTGAGCCCTCGTCGGTTGCAGCGACCTGCATTGCTGCCTTGAGCACGCCGACGGTGCCGCGTCCGCCAGCGCCGAGATCGCGGTCGATGCCGGCCAGCACGTCATCGAACAGGCCTGGCGCGCGGCCGAGCACTCGCAACACGTCGAGCGCCATGACGTTGCCTGAACCCTCCCAGATCGCGTTGACCGGAGCTTCGCGATAGTAGCGGGCGAGCGGCCCCTCCTCGACATAGCCATTGCCGCCGAGGCATTCCATCGCCTCATAGAGCAGCGGCGGCGCAATCTTGCAGACCCAGTATTTGACGACCGGCGTCATGGCGCGGGCGAAGGCCGCCTCGCCGCGGTCGCCGGCCGCCTCGTCGAAGGAGCGCGCCAGCCGGAACGACAGCGCGGTAGCGGCGGCAACGTCGAGCGCCATGTCGGCCAGAACACGCTGCATCAGCGGCTGCTCGATCAGATTGGTTCCGAACACCTGGCGGTGGCGCGTATGGTGGACGGCCTCGGCCAGTCCGGCCCGCATGATCGCCGAGGAGGCGACGGCACAGTCGAGCCGCGTCAGGGTCACCATGTCCATGATCGTCTTCACGCCGGCGCCGGGCTCGCCAACCATCTCGCCGATGGCATTGACGAATTCCACCTCGGAGGACGCATTGGAGCGGTTGCCGAGCTTGTCCTTCAGCCGCTGAAAGCGGAAGCCGTTGCCGGATCCGTCGCCAAGCAAGCGGGGAACGAGAAAGCACGACAGTCCCTCCGGCGCCTGTCCGAGCACCAGGAAGGCATCCGACATCGGCGCCGACATGAACCATTTGTGGCCGGTCAGGCGATAAAAACCGCTGCCGGCGCGCTCGGCCTTGGTGACGTTGGCACGAACATCGGTACCGCCTTGCTTCTCGGTCATGCCCATGCCGAGCGTCAGCCCGGCTTTTTCGACCGGCGGCTTTTGGCCCTGATCGTATTTGCGCGTCGTCACCCGAGGCGCCCATTCGCGAAACAGTTTCGGGCTGGCCATCAGCGCTGCCAGCGAAGCGCTGGTCATGGTGATCGGGCAAAGATGCCCGGTTTCGAGCTCAGCCGTGAGGTAAAAGCGCGCGGCGCGCACCTGGTGGCGGCGGCCGATCTCGGCGTCGCCATTCTCCCAGACCGACGAATGCAGCCCGTTGGCGACCGAGCGGCGCATCAGCGCGTGATAGGCGGGGTGGAACTCGACCTGGTCGATGCGCCGGCCCTGGCGATCATGGGTCCTGAGCTTCGGCGTCTCGACATTGGCAAGACGGGCCAGCTCCTGCGCCTCATGCGTCAAAACGAAACGGCCAAGCCCGTCGAGGTCCTTGCGCACCGGATCGGAAAAGCGCTCGGCAAGCTGGATCAGCAACGGATCGCCCCGCCAGGCGTTGCCGCCGGCCAGCGGCGGCGGCTGGTTGGTCACGTCGTCGGTCACGCTTCGTCCTTATCACCTGAAGTCTGCGAATCCAAAGTCATCGCGGTTTATAGCCTATGGCCGGCGGCGCGCGACGAAAATACCGGGGAGAACCGATCCAATCCCAAGCCGGTGCTTGCAGCCGCGGAGCCTCCCCCCTATAGCAGCGACTTGAGATGACTGACGCATCGTCCCTTCCACTTTATCCCCACCGCCATCTTCTAGGCATCCGCGATCTTTCCCCCGCCGACATCGAGCTTCTGCTCGACCGGGCGGACCGGGCCGTTGCCATCTCGCGGCAATCGGACAAGAAGACATCGACGCTGCGCGGCCGCACCCAGATCAATCTCTTCTACGAAGCCTCGACCCGTACGCAATCGTCGTTCGAGCTGGCCGGCAAACGGCTCGGCGCCGACGTCATGAACATGTCGGTGGCAAGCTCGTCGGTGAAGAAGGGCGAGACGCTGATCGATACCGCGATGACGCTGAACGCCATGCGCCCCGACATATTGATCATCCGCCACCAATCGGCGGGCGCGGCGGCACTTCTTGCTCAAAAGGTCGGCTGCACGGTGGTCAATGCCGGCGACGGCGCTCATGAACATCCAACGCAGGCGCTGCTCGACGCGCTGACCATCCGCCGCGCCAAGGGTCCGTTATCGAAGCTGATCGTGGCGATCTGCGGTGACATCCTGCATTCGCGCGTGGCCCGCTCCAATATCATTCTGCTCAACGCACTCGGTGCCCAAGTACGGGTCGTCGCCCCTTCGACGCTTTTGCCCGCCGGCATCGAGAAGATGGGCGTCATCGTCACCCGCTCGATGGGCGAGGGTCTGAAGGACGCCGACGTGGTGATGATGTTGCGCCTGCAGCGCGAACGCATGGAAGGCGCTTTCGTACCCTCGGTGCGCGAATATTTCCGCTATTTCGGGCTCGACGCCGAGAAGCTGAAAGCGGCCAAGGACGGTGCGCTGGTCATGCATCCCGGCCCGATGAACCGCGGAGTCGAGATCGCCTCCGAGATCGCCGACGGCCCGCAAAGCGTTATCCAGGAACAGGTTGAGATGGGCGTCGCCGTGCGCATGGCGGTGATGGAAGCGCTGCTCGACCCCCGTCGAAACCACGAGGGCCGCGGCGCATGAGCATAACGGTCTTCAGCCGCGCCCGCATCGTCGACCCATCGCGCGGCATCGACGAGATAGGCACCGTCATCGTCGAAGGGCGCAAAATCGTTGCCGCCGGCAAGGCGGCCTTGAACCAGGGCGCGCCCGAAGACGCCACGATCATCGAGTGCGCTGGTAAGGCGATCATCCCCGGCCTGATCGATGCACGTGTCTTCATCGGCGAACCGGGCGGCGAACACCGCGAAACCATCGCATCGGCGAGCATTGCTGCGGCGGCGGGCGGCGTCACCTCAATCGTCATGATGCCCGATACCGACCCGGTGATCGACAATGTCGCACTGGTCGAGTTTGTGCTGCGCACCGCCAAGGACACGGCAATCGTCAACATCTTTCCGGCGGCAGCGATCACCAAGGGGCTGGAAGGCCGCGAGATGACCGAATTCGGCCTATTGCGCGAGGCTGGAGCGGTCGCCTTCACCGACGGGCGGCATTCTATCGCCAGCGCGCTGGTGATGCGTCGCGCGCTGACCTACGCGCGCGATTTCGACGGCGTCATCGCGCATGAAACCCAGGACGCCGATCTCGCCTCGGCCGGCGTGATGAACGAAGGCCTTTACGCAAGCTGGCTTGGCCTTGCCGGCATTCCTCGCGAGGCCGAATCAATCCCCCTGGAGCGCGATCTCGCGCTGGCTCGCCTGACCGGCGGCTCCTATCACGCTGCCAAGATCTCGACGGCTATGGCGGCAGACGCGGTAGCGCGCGCAAAAGCCGACGGCGCCAACGTCACAGCAGGCGTGTCGATCCACAATCTGTCGCTCAACGAGAATGATGTCGGCGAGTACCGCACCTTCTTCCGGCTGACGCCGCCGCTGCGCGCCGAGGAAGACCGGCTGGCGATGATCGAGGCGGTCAAGGACGGCACCATCGACCTCATCGTCTCCTCGCACGACCCACAGGACGTCGACACCAAGCGCCTGCCCTTCGCCGATGCTGCGGCCGGCGCCATCGGGCTGGAAACGCTGCTGGGCGCGGGGCTGCGGCTCTATCACAATGGCGACGTGACGCTGCTCCGGCTGGTCGAGACCTTATCCACCGCGCCGGCAAGATTGTTCAGCCTGCCCGGCGGCACGCTGAAACCGGGGGCTTTGGCCGACCTTGCACTCGTCGATCTGGACGAGCCATGGATCGTCAGCGAGAGCGGCATCCGCTCGCGCTCGAAAAACACCTGTTTCGAAGGCGCGCGGCTGCAAGGCAAAGTCTTGCAAACGATAGTGGCGGGCCGCACAGTGTTTTCGGCCTAGGACGGAACAGGCGTCACGCCTTCAAATCCGTTCAGCCAAGGAAACTTCGGGGGAACAATGGCTTACAGTCCCGTCTTGGCATTGGTGTTCGGCTATCTTCTCGGCTCGATCCCCTTCGGGCTGCTGATCACCCGTGCCGCCGGCCTCGGCGACGTGCGCAACATCGGCTCCGGCAACATCGGCGCCACCAATGTGCTGCGCACCGGCAACAAGGGTCTGGCGGCGGCCACCCTGCTGCTCGACGCCCTTAAAGGCACCGCGGCTGTGCTGATCGCCGGCCGCTTTGCACCTGAGCTCGGACTCTGGGCCGGTTTCGGTGCGTTTCTAGGCCACCTCTTTCCGGTCTGGCTCGGCTTCAAGGGCGGCAAGGGTGTCGCCACCTACCTCGGCGTGCTGATCGGCCTTGCCTGGCAGGTGGCGGTGATCTTCGCCGTTGTCTGGCTCGCGGTGGCTTTCCTGTTCCGCTACTCCTCGCTGGCGGCATTGACGGCAGCGGTCGTCGTGCCAGTGGCCTTGTACTTCCTGAGCACGCCGCAGATTGCCGGGCTTTTCGCGGCGATGAGCCTGATCGTCATCCTGAAACATCGCGCCAACATTGCGCGGCTGCTTGCCGGCACCGAGGGTAAGATCGGGGCAAAGGAGTGAGCGAGCCCGCCGCCGGGCCGCGCCTCAGCGACCGGCAGCGGCTGAGCTGGCTTCGCCTGATCCGCACGCCGAATGTCGGCCCGGCTTCCTTTCGCGACCTGATCAACCGGTTCGGTTCGGCCGAAGCAGCGCTTGCGATGCTGCCGGAGCTGATGATTTCGGGTGGCGCCAAAAAAATCGTCCGCATTCCGTCCATTGCCGAGGCCGAGGCCGAGCTGGAGGCAGCCAGGCGGGCGGGCGCCCGCTTCGTCGGCATCGGCGAGGCGGATTATCCGCCGCTGATGAAGAGCATGGACCATCCGCCGCCGTTGCTCGCGGTCAGGGGCAGTAGTGCGGTTTTCCGCTTGCCCGCGGTCGCCATCGTCGGCGCTCGCAACGCCTCGCTGGCCGGCATCAAAATGGCCCGGATGCTGGCGGCGGATCTCGGCCGCGACGGCTATGGCATCGTCTCCGGCTTGGCGCGCGGCATCGATACGGCCGCGCACCAGGGCAGCCTTTCGACCGGCACGATCGGTGTGCTCGCCGGCGGCCTCGATTTGCCCTACCCGCCCGAAAATGCCGGGCTGTGCGACGAGATTGCCGAGCGCGGTGGCGCCATCGTCTCGGAAATGCCGTTTGGCTGGCAGCCGCGCGCGCAGGATTTTCCGCGCCGCAACCGGCTTGTTGCTGGCGCCGCATTGGGATTGGTGGTGGTCGAGGCCGCACAGCGCTCCGGCTCGCTGATCAGCGCCCGGCTTGCCGGCGAGATGGGCCGACTGGTCTTCGCCGTTCCCGGTTCGCCGCTCGATCCGCGCGCCGCCGGCACCAATGGCCTGCTCAAGGACGGCGCCACCCTTGTCACCGAGGCCGCCGATGTCACCAGTGCGATCGCGCCGCTGGTCGGCGCCTGGGCGCCAAGGACATCGCCGCTTGAAGAGCCGCCCGACTTTTCGGCAACGCCGCCGCCGCGCGAGGACGACCGCGACCGCGTCGTCGAGGCACTCGGCCCGACGCCGGTAGCAGTCGACGAGATCATCCGCCACACCGGCCTGCATCCCGCCCAAGTGTTCATGGTGCTGCTGGAGCTCGACCTCGCCGGCCGGCTCGAACGCCATGCCGGCGGTGGTGTCTCGCTGATTTGACCGGGAGCTTGCGCATGTCCCGGCGCGCATTCAGACGTGATTTCATGACCGATCTAAGCAACAAACCAAAGCGGACGCTGTTCACTCGTAAGACGGCCTTCGTTTGGGCGGCATTGAGCGTCGTGCTGGCGCTGCAATGGTCGATGGATCTCGGCACGCTGGGTTTTCCCGACAGCTATACAACGCCCTTCGCAAGAGGGACGAGTACGCTTGTGGGCATTCTGACGGCAGCCTGCATGGCCCAGGGTCTCTACTTTTTCCTGGCCGGCGTGTTCGGCAGAAGGTAAGCGCCGTCGGTCTTTGCCCGCAAATCCTTGCCGCAGCGGTTCTCACGGTGGTGCCGGCGCTTATCGTGAAGGATTGTCCGCATTCGCAGCTGTGCAGCAGAGCCTATGAGGCGCTCACCGGCACGATGATGGACGATGGGGCGGGTGGTTAGCGGAAGACTCCGCGCCGGCAACGCCGCGGGCCCAGAGAGAAACCTCGCGTTGACGGCATGTTCCACATGTCGTCGATCTCCTGCAGTCCCACCATATGCGCTTGCCGGACGGCACTGAACATAGTGTGCCGGGCTCTTGCTAAGCAAGCACAGAGAATGCAGAGGGTCAGGAAACTATCGATGGTGCGGCGATAGCTCCAGCAAGGTATTCCTTCGCGGTCGCTCGCAAGCGATCGGCGTGATCGTAGATTTCGTCCAACGAGTCGATCTTGACTTTGTCTTCCTTCTCGCCATCGAAAAGCCCGAGATATTTTACGGTCCTGTTGAACCATAGTCGGGCCAATGGCTTGCGATTGTTGTTGTCGACAAGGATACCGCAATAGCTCTTCTGGTCGCGCATGATTACCCTTGCCGGTTTCAGAAGGTCGCGAACGATTGCGCGGACGACCATAAACCCCTCGCGTTCGTCCTCAGTAGTGACGACTTCTTCTTCGGCGCCAATTCCGTCCGTGCCAATCTCCGAAACCTCAGTTTCAGCCAACGCAGTGGATAGACGCGACTGGACGGATTCCCGAACAATCTCGCGAAAAGCTGCTTTGACCATAGGTGTGAATTGCTCCTTAACTTGGCCCGTGAATCGACCCTGGTAAAGTCCAACTGTCACCATCCGAACAAAATCCTCAGGCGGATTCTCCATCACACTCCCAATCTCTTTCTTGATTGCAGAAGTGTATTTTAATCGATGAGCGGACTGGAGGATTCCATCTACGTTGAAATCAGCTTTCGCGAATTTCTTCAGTTCTGATGTCAATTGACCTTGTAGGTCTGAGAGGTCGAATGTGAGGAACGGACGATCATCGAGCTTGTTCGGTGCAACCAGGTCGGTGTGGAAGTGAAAGGCGCGGCCATTTGTCAGGATAGCAAATTTGGCGTTGGTGACGGAAAAGTATCGGTACAGCTGCGCGAGATGCACTCGATCGAGTACTGTGGTGATCGGTTTGCATTCGACAAGAATCCTGATCTCCCCGTCGATTTTGATGGCGTAGTCTACTTTCTCCCCTTTCTTTCCAACTGCGTCGGCGCAGAACTCGGGGATGACCTCATCAGGATTGAAAACGTCGTAATCTAAAGCTGCCAAAAACGGCAGTACTATTGCCGTCTTTAAGGCCTCCTCGGTAAGCATTGCGCTGGAATGCGTTTTAATACGGTCGGCCAGAACACGGAGTTTTTCTTCAACACTCATAATCCCCTCCCTCGAATGTTGACGGAGGATCGTGCAAAAGAGCCGTTTGCGCAAGTCGATCTGAGCTTTAGGGGCTTGCAGCGTGCTAGATAGGTGAAACGTCCGTTGCCGCACGCCCATCGCCGGTCAACCGTTTCGCCGCCTGGCAAGCATTCGACAATATGCTCCCCGCCAACCATTGAGTCCGTTCAAAGAACTTTTTGAAGCCTGCGCTGGTCGCATCTTTGGTCGCCGGCGCTCGGGTTCGCCGCCTAGATTCTGGTGAGACGCACCCCTATAGTTTCGACGAGTCGCAAGGGAGGACTGGCTATTGGACAGCAATTTTCAAATTTTCATTAGCTATGCCAAGCCGGATCGCGAGGCCGCTGGTGAGTTGTACGACTGGCTTAAGCAAAACGGTTTTGACAGCTGGATCGACTTCAAGAAAATCAAGGGCGGGCAAAATTGGGATTTTGAAATTAAACGCGCCCTGGATAGATCAGGCATTATAGTAATTCTTTGGTCGAAAAATTCTCGCGACCGCAGAGGTTATATCCAACGGGAGCTAAGAATTTCCTTGGACAAATACCAAGAGAAGTTGATTGATGACATTTTTATTATCCCCGTAATTCTTGACGAAAGTCCTATTCCTGACCAACTGAAGGGTATTCAAGCTTTGTTCGCCAGCCAATCTGGGTTCAAAGAGGCGTTATCCGACGCGATAGCGCACCAGATCGAGCGATTGGGTGGTGAGCGGGAGCGCGTGCAGTTGGATCAGGAAATCACCTGGCACCCCACTTTGATAAAGGAAGAGTGGGAGGGAATGCCCGGTTATTCCGTTGAACTTCAAATATTAGAATTCTCCTCCACGACAATTCCAAACATCATACAAATCGGCCAGCATGTTAAAGGTGTATTGCTCGAACACTTATTTTCCAATCGCCGAACTAAATTCGAGCAGGACTCAGCTTCTTACAATTATGCCCAGGATAAATGGTCTCGGACGAACACTTTCGATGCCCGCTGCGGTGACCCCGTGTTTTGCCACAAAGTCCTGACCCTTCTATATCGCATTAATTGGTATGGTGCCGGAGCAGCGCACCCTACGCACGGCCATAGAACTTTGGCGTTTCTGCTCGAACCACTTATCAGAATCGACTCGCTCGAAAGCATTTTCGTTACGCCAGACCTGGCGTTTCCAATTTTACAGAAGGAAATCCGTAAGCGGCTGGTAAATTACAATCCGGGGGGAAACGAGGAGCCAGAGCCCGGCGAAACGGTCGGTCTTGAGGAGGAGTGGGTAAACGGGGGAACTGAGAAGTGGTCCGACTTCGGATCATTCGCTTTCAGCGAGAACAGCCTTGATATTCACTTCTCCTCCTATCAAGTCGCGTCCTACGCAGATGGCACGCCTCACGTCTCAATTCCTTACCCCCTAATCGTAAAAATGATGCGCCAAGAGTATATCATCGCCCTCAACCTGACGAGATACACCTACGACTAGCGCCGCTCTGCCGTGAGCCATCTCGGCAGCTCGCCTGAAGTTGTTACCTATTCGCCATTGAGATCCGCAAATTCAGCAAGACCGGCAGAAAGCTAAGCTATTGATTTTATTGATGGTGAGCGCGATGGGATTCGAACCCATGACCTACTGATTAAAAGTCAGTTGCTCTACCGGCTGAGCTACGCGCTCCCGCGGGCTCAGAAAGGCCGCCCTCGAAATTGCGCGGAACATAGGGAGAGTGCCTCTGCCGGTCAACCGGAAAAAGACGGCTCGCAAACCAGACTGTCCTGCAGTGTCATCATGCCTTGCGGAGCGCTTCGGCGTCGACGGAACGGCCTCGTTCTCGCGCAAGACCGAAGCTCGCCCTCTATGCCGACAAAGGCAAGCAGCAAATCGGAAGAACCTTTGCGGATCAGCAACTTGGGATTTTTGGCGGAACAATTTGCGCAGCCTGCCCGTTTCCCGCGATAAGGGACATGCGTTTCAAGGAGAAGACCATGAATAGGATCATGTCGGGCCTGCTGGCGACCACTCTTTCGATCTCATTCGCTGCCGCGGAGATCGTGCCAGTCAACGCTCAGCCCAGCTATGCGCCCCCGGCCCAGGGGATCACCTCGAATGTCCAGACCGTCCAGTACGAGCCGTGGCGGAGGCACCGGAGTTTCAACCGCGATTTCTCGCGTCGCGATTTCTCCCGGCGCAGTTTTGCGCGTGACGATGGCATGTATTGGCGTGGCCATCGCGGCTATCGCGAATATCGTCGCGGCTATCGCCGTCACGGTGACTACTGGTTCCCGCTGGCCGCCTTCGCCACCGGAGCGCTGATTACGGGCGCCATCGTCAACAGCCAGAATCGTGTCTATCGTGGCGATGCCCACGTGCAGTGGTGCTACGACCGTTATCGGAGCTATCGCGCTTCTGACAACACTTACCAGCCCAACTACGGTCCGCGCCGGCAGTGCCGGTCGCCTTACTGAGTCCTAAAGCGCGTCGCGTTCGATCGGCCTCATGCGACGCGCTATCGCAAAACCGCTGTTTGCGCGACATGCATTAGATTAGAGGCTGCAGGCCCGCGCCCGAAACGGCGCGGGTGTTTCATTAGTGCGTATCCGGTGGCATCCCTGCCTATTGCGTACTTAGCGTCCTGCGCACAGCGTGGCGCCAACCGGCCAGCTTGGCCGCACGTGTCGAAGCATCCATGTCCGGCTTGAACCGGCGCTCGAGCGCCCAACTCCTGGCGAATTCCCGCGCCTTCGGCCAGACACCGGCCTTCGAGCCGGCCAGCCATGCCGCACCAAGCGCGGTCGTCTCGAGAATTGTCGGCCGGTCTACCGGCGCATCGAGAATGTCGGCCAGCCGCTGCATGGTCCAGTCCGACGCCACCATGCCGCCATCGACCCTGAGCACGGTCTTGGCCGAGGCGGCCTTCCAGTCCTTGCGCATGGCGTCAAGCAGGTCGCGTGTTTGGAACGCAACGGATTCCAGTGCCGCGCGGGCAAATTCCGCCGGCCCCGAATTGCGGGTCAGCCCGAAGATGGCGCCGCGCGCTTCGGCATCCCAATGGGGCGCGCCGAGCCCGACGAAAGCAGGCACCAGATAGACGTTCTGCGTCGGATCGGCTTCCGCTGCCAATTTGCCGCTCTGCTCGGCCTTGCCGATCACCTTGATGCCGTCGCGCAGCCATTGCACGGCGGCGCCGGCGATAAAGATCGAGCCTTCCAGCGCGTAGGTGGTCTTGCCGTTCAGCCTGTAGGCGATGGTGGTCAAAAGCCGGTTCTTCGAACGCACCAGATCGCTGCCGGTGTTGAGCAGCGCAAAGCAACCGGTGCCGTAGGTCGACTTCATCATGCCTGGCTCGAAACAGGCCTGGCCGATGGCCGCCGCATGCTGGTCGCCGGCCACACCGAGGATTCTGATCTCCGCGCCAAACAGGCTTTTGTCCGTGATTCCAAAATCATCGGCACAATCTTTCACCTGTGGCAGCATTCTTGCCGGTATGCCGAGAATGGCCAGCAGCTCGTCATCCCAGGCGTTTTGTTCGATGTTGTAGACCAGCGTGCGCGAGGCATTGGTGGCGTCAGTGGCGTGGATCTTGCCGCCGGTCAGCCGCCAGATCAAGAAACTGTCGATGGTGCCGGCCAGCAGTTCGCCCTTCTCGGCGCGCTTTCTGGCACCCTTCACCTTGTCCAGCATCCAGGCGATCTTGGTGCCGGAGAAATAGGGATCGAGTAGCAGGCCGGTCTTTTTTGTGAATTTCTTCTCCAGCCCCAGCTTCTTCAGTTTCTGGCATAGCGGCGCGGTGCGGCGGTCCTGCCAGACAATCGCATTGTGGATCGGCTTGCCGGTCTCTTTGTCCCAGATGACGACGGTTTCGCGCTGGTTGGTAATGCCGATCGCGGCGACTTCGGCTGCGTTGCGGCCAGCTGTCTTCAGCGCGGCCTTCACCGTTTCCACGACGCTTGCCCATATCTCCTCGGGATCGTGCTCGACCCAGCCGGAGGCCGGATAATATTGAGTGAATTCCTTTTGCCCGCTGCCGACGACCTTCATCTTGTCGGCGAACAGGATCGCCCGGCTCGATGTCGTCCCCTGGTCGATTGCAAGGATGTATCCGGTCATTCTCTCTCCCGTCGAAGCGAATTCAAAGGTGCTACGGTGTCTCGACGCCAGACGGCGCGGAGCCGTTCACGCAAACAGGGGAGACGGCAACATGCCGCCTCCCCTGAGCATGGCGATGCGGGCGCGGACGCCCGCATCAAACGGTCCTATTGCTGCCAGCTCTTCACCAGCTCGTCGTAGTTGATGGTGACCGGCTTTTCCTTCTCGTTCTCGATCTTGAGCTGAGGAGCGAGATTGCCCTTCTTGACCGCGTCGGCGTTCCAGTAGGCGAGGTCATGCTCTTCGGCCATCTTCGGGCCAATATCGCCCTGGACGCCCGACTTCTCGATGCGGCTCATCACCTTTTCCTGCTCGGCGCAGAGCGAGTCCATCGCTTCCTGCGGGCTCTTGGCGCCCGACGAAGCATCGCCGATCGCCTGCCACCAGAGCTGTGCCAGCTTCGGATAGTCCGGCACGTTGGTGCCGGTCGGCGACCACTGGACGCGCGCCGGCGAGCGGTAGAACTCGATCAAGCCGCCGAGCTTTGGCGCACGTTCGGTGAAGCTCTTGTCGTGGATCGTGCTCTCGCGGATGAAGGTCAGGCCGACATGGCTCTTCTTCACGTCGACCGTCTTCGAGGTGACGAACTGCGCGTAGAGCCAGGCGGCCTTGGCGCGGTCGGTCGGCGTCGACTTCATCAGCGTCCAGGAACCGACGTCCTGATAGCCGAGCTTCATGCCGTCCTTCCAGTAGACGCCATGCGGCGACGGCGCCATGCGCCACTTCGGCGTGCCGTCGTCGTTCAGCACGGCCTTGGCGCTGGCGTCGACCATGCTGGCGGTGAAGGCGGTGTACCAGAAGATCTGCTGGGCAACCGCGCCCTGCGCCGGAACTGGCCCCGATTCGGAGAAGGTCATGCCTTGGGCTTCCGCCGGTGCATAGGCCTTCAGCCAATCGAGATACTTCTGGATGGAGTAGACGGAAGCCGGACCATTGGTGTCGCCGCCGCGCGCCGTGCAGGAACCGACCGGACGCGAATTCTCGTCGACCTTGATGCCCCATTCGTCGACGGGCAGACCGTTCGGAATGCCCTTGTCGCCATTGCCGGCCATCGACAGCCAGGCGTCGGTGAACCGCCAGCCGAGCGACGGGTCCTTCTTGCCATAGTCCATATGGCCGTAGACCTTCTTGCCGTCGATCTCACGCCCGGTGAAGAACGCTGCAATGTCCTCATAGGCCGACCAATTCACCGGCACGCCGAGGTCGTAGCCGTATTTGGCCTTGAAGTCCGCCTTGTTCTTCTCGTCGTTGAACCAGTCGTAACGGAACCAGTAGAGGTTCGCGAACTGCTGGTCAGGAAGCTGGTAGAGTTTCTTGTCGGGCGCGGTGGTGAACGAGGTGCCGATGAAATCCTTCAGGTCGAGATTCGGATTGGTGACATCCTTGCCGTCGCCTGCCATCCAGTCGGTCAGGTTGCGCACCTGCTGGTAGCGCCAGTGCGTGCCGATCAGATCGGAATCGTTGACCCAGCCGTCATAGAGGTTCTGGCCGGTCTGCATCTGGGTCTGGATCTTCTCGACAACGTCGCCTTCCTGGGTGACGTCGTGCGTAACCTTGATGCCGGTGATGGCTGTAAAGGCCGGCGCCAGCACCTGCGATTCATACTGATGCGTGGCGATGGTTTCGGAAACCACCTTGATATCCATGCCGGCGAAAGGTTTCGCGGCATCGATGAACCATTGCATTTCGGCTTCCTGGCCGGCGCGGTCGAGCGTCGACAGGTCGCCGATTTCCTTGTCCAGGAAGGCCTTGGCCTCGTCCATTCCGGCATAGGCGTTGCTTGCCCCGAGCAACAGGACAAGCGCAGTTGTTGATGTCAAGAATTGCCGTCGCATGTATTTCCTCCACTGTTAAGTTCAAAGTGCGATCTGGATCGGCGGCCGGCACGCCGCCGTTCCAACAGTTTCCCCCTCTATACGTAGCGGAACACGCCGACGGCGTAGACCACGGAGAGAGCGAGAGCCCACCACAGATTGGGTCCGACTAGACCCAGCCAAGCGAGATGGATAAAGGCACTGCCAAGCAGCGACAGGAACAAGCGGTCGCCGCGCGTCGTTTCGAAGCGCAGCACGCCGACGCGCGGATTGCCGCCCGGCGAGACGTATTCCCACACCGCCATGCCGCAAAGCAGCAGAAAGATGGTTCCAAAGAAGGCCGCGGTCGGCCACGTCCACGCCATCCACGAAAAATCGAGGTTGGACGAGAGGTTAAATCCCCACAGGCGGATATTGGCCGGATCGCTGAAGCCTACCGTTATTGCCACGAAATCGATTTGAAGGGCCACCCAGGCCACGACGACCAGGGCGAGAAACAGCACGGCCCACCACCATGGGCTTCTGTCGACCTGCTCCATCATACCCTCCCCAGGGCAAAGCCCTTGGCGATGTAGTTGCGCACAAACCAGATGACGAGCGCGCCGGGAATCAGCGTCAGCACGCCGGCTGCGGCGAGCAGCCCCCAATCCATGCCGGCGGCCGAAACGGTGCGGGTCATGGTCGCGGCGATCGGCTTGGCGTCCGTGGTCGTCAGCGTGCGGGCGATCAGCAGCTCGACCCACGAGAACATGAAGCAGAAGAAGCACGCCACGCCGATGCCGCTCGCAATCAGCGGCATGAAGATCTTGATGAAGAAGCGCGGGAACGAATAGCCGTCGATATAGGCGGTCTCATCGATCTCCTTCGGCACCCCCGACATGAAGCCTTCGAGGATCCACACCGCCAGCGGCACGTTGAACAGGCAATGCGCCAGAGCCACGGCGATATGGGTGTCGATAAGGCCGAAGGCCGAATAAAGCTGGAAGAATGGCAGCGCGAACACCGCCGGCGGCGCCATGCGGTTGGTCAGCAGCCAGAAGAACAGATGCTTGTCGCCGAGGAAGCGATAGCGCGAAAAAGCATAGGCAGCAGGCAGTGCTGCGGCCACCGAAATCACCATGTTCATAACCACATAGGTGATCGAGTTGATGTAGCCCGAATACCAGGACGCGTCGGTGAAGATGGTGCGGTAATTCGCCAATGTCGGTGCGTGCGGGTAGAGCGTCAGCGACGAGACGATCTCGCCATTGGTCTTGAAGCTCATATTGATGAGCCAGTAGATCGGCAAAAGCAGAACGATGATGTAGAGCGTCGGCACGATCCACCACCAACGCGACTCCTCGCCGCGACGGCGCATCAGCCGTGCGATCTCGTCCTGCCGCAGCGTGCTGGCTAATCCTTGCGAAGCTGTCGTCTCGCTCACTCTGTCGGCTCTTTCGTCAGCGCGGCTCATCTCAGCGCTCCGCGTCGTAATTGGTCATCACGGTGTAGAACACCCATGACAACAACAGGACGATAAGGAAGTAGACCAGCGACATCGCCGCCGCCGGGCCGAGGTCGAACTGGCCGAGCGCCGTCTTGACGAGATCGATCGAAAGAAAGGTCGTCGAGTTGCCGGGTCCGCCGCCGGTCACCACGAACGGTTCGGTGTAGATCATGAAGCTATCCATAAAGCGCAGCAGCACGGCGATCAGCAGCACGCGGTTCATCTTCGGCAGCTGGATGTAACGGAACACCGCCCAGCGCGAGGCACCGTCGATCTTGGCCGCCTGATAAAAGGCATCCGGGATCGAGACCAGGCCGGCATAGCAGAGCAGAACGACGAGGCTGGTCCAATGCCAGACGTCCATGATGATGACCGTGACCCAGGCGTCATAAGGATCTTGCACATAATTATAGTCGATGCCGAGCGCGTTGACGTAATAGCCGAGCAGGCCAATGTCGTTGCGCCCGAACACCTGCCAGATGGTGCCGACGACGTTCCACGGGATCAGCAGCGGCAACGCCATCAAAACAAGGCAAACAGGCACGCCCCAACCCTTCTTCGGCATATTGAGCGCAATGAAGATGCCGAGCGGCACTTCGATCGCCAGGATGATGAAGGAGAAGACAAGGTTGCGGATCATCGCCTGCCAGAAGCGGCTGGAGGAAAGCAGTTCCTCGAACCACTCGGTGCCGGCCCAGAAGAAGACGTTGTTGCCGAAAGTGTCCTGCACCGAATAATTGACAACCGTCATCAGCGGTATGACCGCCGAGAACGCCACCAGCAGCAGCACCGGCAGCACCAGGAACCAGGCTCTGTTGTTCCAGGTCTTTTCCACTTCAGGCTCCCATCTCGACGCGCCAGGAATCGGCATAGATGTTGATGCCGGCCGGGTCGAACCGCACCTTCGGATCAGCCGGAACTGTCTCGTCCTCGCCGATGATGGCGGCGATCTCGCGCCCTTCGAGATTGGCACGGACCACCTTGTGGCGGCCGACGTCCTCGACCTTGCTGACCCGGACGGCCATGCCCTGGCTGCCCAGGCGCACATATTCGGGACGGATGCCGAGCTCGATGGCGCCGCCGCCCGCCTTGGGCACGCCCGGCAGTTCGATCTGCTGCGAGCCCAGCTTCGCGGTCTTGCCGTCGATCGCCACCGGCATGACATTCATGCCGGGCGAGCCGATGAAATAGCCGACAAAGGTGTGCCGCGGGCGCTCGAACAGCTCCGCCGGTGTGCCGATCTGCACGATTTCGCCGTCATACATGACGACCACCCTGTCGGCGAAGGTCAACGCCTCAGTCTGGTCGTGCGTGACATAGACCATGGTGTAGCCGAAGCGGCGGTGAAGCTGCTTCAACTGCGAGCGCAGCACCCATTTCATATGCGGGTCGATGACGGTCAAAGGCTCGTCGAACAGGATGGCATTGACGTCGGAGCGCACCAGCCCGCGTCCGAGCGAGATTTTCTGCTTCTGATCGGCGGTCAGTCCGCGCGCCTTTCGTTTGGCCATATCGGCCAGCCCGGTCATCTCCAGCGTCTCGCGCACCTTGCGGTCGACGTCGGCCTCCGGCACGCCGCGATTGCGCAGCGGGAACGCCAGATTGTCGTAGACGGTCATCGTGTCGTAGATCACCGGGAACTGGAAGACCTGGGCAATGTTGCGCTCTTGGGTCGACAGATTGGTCACGTCCCTGCCGTTGAACAGCAACTGGCCGTGCGAGGGATGCAGCAATCCCGAAATGATGTTGAGCAGCGTAGTCTTGCCGCAGCCGGACGGGCCTAGCAGCGCATAGGCGCCGCCATCCTCGAACGTGTGGTGCACTTCCTTCAGCGCGAAATCGGCATCCGTGCGGGGGTTCTGCAGATAAGAGTGGCGGATATGATTGACATCGATGCGCGCCATCGCTTCCTCCTAAGCCGCCAGCTTCGGCGCGGCCACGGCGCGGCCGTGCTCGTCGAAGACCATGATGTGCCGCGGGTCGATGAACACCTCGACCTCCTCGTCCGGCTCGAAGTCGCGAATGCCGTGGGTCAGCATGACCCAGCGCGCATCGGCAAAATCGAGATGGATGAAGCTTTCCGATCCCGTGATCTCGGTGATCGTCACCTTTGCGCGCACCGGCACCGCGGCGGCGTCGGGCCGATCGAGGGAAAGATGATGAGGCTGGAAGCCGATCGTATAGATCGCATCGGCAATGCCGAAGAGTTCGGCCGGCACCGGCAATTTCACGCCGCCCTCGAGCAGGAAATCCAGGCCCTTCTTGGCAAGCACGATGGTGTTGAGCGGCGGATCGGCGAAGGTTCTCGCCGTCACCAGATCGACCGGCTTGCGGAACACTTCGATGGTCGGCCCGAACTGGGTGATGCTGCCTTCGGAAAGCGTCGCCGTGTTGCCGCCGAGCAGCAAGGCCTCGTGCGGCTCGGTCGTGGCATAAACGAAGATTGTGCCGGCGGCCGCGAATATCTTCGGCAGTTCCGCGCGTAATTCTTCGCGCAGCTTGTAGTCTAGGTTGGCGAGCGGCTCGTCGAGCAGCACGAGGCTGGCATTCTTGACGATGGCGCGGGCCAGCGCGGTGCGCTGCTGCTGGCCGCCCGACAGACTGAGAGGCGTGCGATCGAGATAGGGCGTGAGTTTGAGAAGGGCGGCGGCATTGCGCACCTCCCTGTCGATCGTTGCCTGATCCGTGCCGGCCACCCGCAGCGGTGAGGCGATGTTTTCGTAGACCGTCATCGCCGGATAGTTGATGAATTGCTGGTAGACCATGGCGACGTTGCGCTTTTGCACAGGCATGCCGGTGACATCCTTGCCATCGAACCAGACCGAGCCGGAGGTCGGCACGTCGAGGCCCGCCATCAGCCGCATCAGGCTGGTCTTGCCGGAGAGCGTCGGCCCGAGCAGGACGTTGAGCGAGCCGTGCTGAAGCGTCAGCGAGACGTCGCGGATATGTTCCGCTGCACCCACCGTCTTCGTCACGTTTCTCAGTTCAAGCATGATGCCTCCTCCCAGGCTTTCTGCATCAGTCGGCCGTCCCTATTCGGCAGCCGCTACGTGCTGCCGGCTTATTCCGCGCATGAACTCGTCGAGCACTGCCGCCTGCTCACGGCTGAGACGCAGGCCGCGCTTGGTCCGGCGCCACAATACATCCTCGGCGGTCATCGCCCATTCGTTTTCGACGAGGTAGCGCACCTCGGCTTCGTAGAGATCGGCGCCGAAGTTGCGGCCAAGATCGACGTTCGACTTGGCGAGGCCCAGCAGCTTCCTTGCGCGGGTGCCGTAGAGCCGAGTCAACCGGCGGGCCAGCCGCGCGTCGAGGAACGGGTACGCCGTTTTCAGTTTCGCCACCTCGGCATCGAAGCCGGTGACGGGAAAGTCACCGCCGGGCAGCGGCGCGTTTGCCGTCCATGGTTTGCCGCGCTTGCCGAGAAAACCCTCGATCTTCTCGAGCATCGATTCCGACAATCGGCGGTAGGTCGTGATCTTGCCGCCAAAGGCGTTGACGATCGGGGCGGCACCCTCGCCTCCATCGGCCTTCAGCACATAGTCGCGGGTGGCTTCCTGCGCCTTTGAGGCGCCATCGTCGTAGAGCGGGCGCACCGCGGAATAGGTCCAGACGATATCCGACGGCTTGACCGGCTGCGCGAAATATTCGCTTGCCGCAGCGCAGAGATAATCGATCTCGGCATCACTGATCCTGACGTCGTGCGGATCGCCGGGATAGTCCCGGTCGGTGGTGCCGATGAGCGTGAACTCGTCTTCGTATGGGATGGCGAAAATGATGCGCCCGTCCTTGTTCTGAAAGAAATAGGCGCGTGGGTCGTCGAATTTCTTGCCAACGACGATGTGGCTGCCTTGCACGAGGCGGACATTGTGCACGTCGTTCAAGCCGACGGTGGCTGAAAGCACCTGATCGACCCACGGGCCGGCGGCATTGACCAGCAGCCGCGCCTTGACCTCCTCGGTATCGCCGGTCCGCACGTTTTCAAGCCTGACCGTCCAGAGATTGCCTTCGCGGCGTGCGCTGACGACCCTTGTTCGGGTTCGAACGGTTGCACCGCGCTCGGCAGCGTCACGGGCGTTCAACACAACCAGCCGGGCATCGTTGACCCAACCGTCGGAATATTCGAACGCCTTTCGAAAAAGCGGCTTCAGCGGCTTGCCGGCCGGATCCTTGGCCATGTCCAGCGTTTTCGTCGGCGGCAGCAATTTGCGCCCGCCAATATGGTCGTAGAGAAAAAGCCCGAGCCGGATCAGCCAGGCCGGACGCAGCCCCTTGGCGTATGGCAGCACGAAGCGCATCGGCCAGATGATATGCGGCGCGTTCCTCCACAGGATCTCGCGTTCCATCAGCGCTTCGCGCACCAGGCGGAATTCGTAGAATTCGAGATAGCGCAAGCCGCCATGGATCAGTTTGGTCGAGCCGGAAGAGGTTCCGCTGGCCAGATCGTTCATCTCGGCAAGGAAGACCGAAAAGCCACGCCCAACGGCATCGCGGGCAATGCCGCAGCCATTGATGCCGCCACCGATGACGAAAATGTCATGGATCGGTGATGCGCCCAAAGAAGTCCTCCCTCGATTTCGCATTGCAGCATTTTTGAGTTTTGCGAAACCGTGGCGGGATTATTTCGAAATGATAACGAATGTCAAACGAAATATGATCGGCGGCAGATGCCGCTGCGGCATCTCTAGGAGAGCGACGTTTCGATCAGCTGAACCTCTGCCTCCTGGCAGATCTTGCGCACCGACGGGATGTCGCAACGATCGGTGATGAAGGTGTTGACCTGCGACAGATGGCCGATGCGGACGGGCGCGGTGCGCTCGAATTTGGTCTGGTCCGACACCAGGATCACATGCCGCGCGTTGGCGATGATCGCCTGAGCCACCTTCACCTCGCGAAAATCGAAGTCGAGCAGTGCGCCGTCATGGTCGATGGCCGAGGCGCCGATCACCGCAAAATCGACTTTGAACTGCCTGATGAAATCGACCGCTGCCTCGCCGACCACGCCGCCGTCGGAACCGCGCACGACACCGCCGGCGATCACCACCTCGATCGAAGGATATATGCGCATTCTGTTGGCAACATTGATGTTATTGGTGATGACCATCAGGCCAATATGATCGAGCAGCGACTTGCTGACCGCTTCCGTCGTGGTCCCGATATTGATGAACAGAGAGGCGTTGTCAGGGATCAGCCGGGCTGCCGCGCGGCCGATCGCCTCCTTCTCCTCGGCGGCGATCTTGCGCCGGGCCTCATATTCCATGTTCTCGATGCCGGACGGGAACAATGCCCCGCCATGAATGCGGGACAAAAGCCGCTGGTCGCAGAGATCGTTGAGATCCTTGCGGATCGTCTGCGGCGTCACGTTGAAATGCGTCGCCAACTCCTCGACCAGTACGCGGCCATGATCTTTGGCCATCTGGATGATTTCGGAATGACGCGGCGACAGATACATCTAGCAACCTCTCATTTTCGTTTTTCTCGTCTATAGCTGAAAACGAAAGCCATGAACAGGTATGAGCCGGCTAATGAAAATCGGGCGACTGCAGAGAGAAAAGCTCCGGCGCAATCTCGACGAGGCTATCAACTCAGGCCCCGCGCGATCTCAGTGATGACCTCGAAAGCAGTATCGACGTCCGCCGCAGTCGTTTCGAACTGCCCGACCTGAAAGCGGATCGCCACCTGCCCGTCCACCCGAGTCTGCGTCAGGTAGATGCGGCCGTCATCGTTGATCGCGCTGACCAACCGCAAATTGTGCTTGTCAGAGTCGATGCCCGCAGCCGTAAGATGCCGGAACGAGAGCAGCGACAGCATCGGCTCCGTTACGATCTCGAAATCCGGTTCCCGAGCCAGCCGCGCGGCAAGGCTCTCGCTCCAGGCGACATGATTGCGGATCATGGTTCGCAGATTTTCCAAGCCATGTGCACGCAGCAGGAACCAAAGTTTCAGCGCGCGGAACCTCCGTCCGAGCGGCACCGACCATTCGGAATAATTGATGACCCCGTCGCGGCCATGTGTTCTCAAGAATTCGGGCTTGATCGCCAGCGTACGCACGAGGTCTTCCGGCTGGCGAACGAACTGCATCGAGCAATCGAACTGTGCGCCCAGCCATTTGTGCGGATTGAAGACGATCGAATCCGCATGTTCGGCGCCGGCCCAGAAATGCCGGAACTCGGGGCAGATCATGGCGGAGCCGGCCCATGCGGCATCGACATGCAGGTAGAGCCCGTGCCGCTTCGCCACCGCGCCAACAGCCGCGACATCGTCGGTGCCGCCGGTACTGGTGCCGCCGACGCTGGCGATGATGCCGGCCGGCAGCATGCCGTTTTCGCGGTCGGTGACGATCGCCGCTTCCAGAGCCGCCGTCTGCATGGCGCGAAAGCGTCCGGCGACCGGAATGCGCACGAGGTTCGCCTCGCCGATGCCCGACACCCAGATCGCCCGGTCTATGGAAGTATGGACTTGGTCGGAAGAATAGACCCGCACGATCGGCTGGCCTTGCAGGCCGCTCTTGTTGCCTTGCCAGTCGAGCGCGCGCTCGCGCATGGTCAGCACGGCGGCAAGCGTCGCCGATGAAGCCGAATCCTGCATGACGCCGGAAAATCCCTCCGGCAGACCAAGCGCCTGCCGCATCCAGTCGACGACCCGCATCTCGAGCTCGGTTGCGGCCGGCGAGGTCTGCCAGAGCATGCATTGCGCAGCCATCGCGGAAACCAGATACTCGGCCACGACGGAGGCCGGGGCCGCATTGGCCGGAAAATAGGCGAAGAAACGCGGATGCTGCCAGTGCGTCATGCCCGGCAGGATCTTTTGCTCGAAATCGGCGAAGATTGCCTGCATCGTTTCGCCGTCTTCCGGCGGCGCGACATCGATGCTTTTGAAGATTTCGCCCGGCTCGACAAGCGGCCGCACCGGTCTTTCGCGAAGGCTGTTTCTGTAGTCGGCGCCCCATTCAGCCGCTCGCAGCGACCATTCGCGGAATTCGTTGCTATTCATCTTCGCCTCCGTAGCGCCTCAGCGAGCCGCGATCAAAGAGCACGAAAAACGAAGGTTTTCATTCGGGAAAATCAGGCAAGCTCGCAAAGGCGGTCTTCAGCGCGTTCGACCAGCTATCCGAGATCGTGCGATAATATTGATCGTCATGGTTTATTCGCTTTTTGAGGCCGACCTTGAAAGTGTCCTTTTCATAGAACAGCAGGTCGAGCGGCAGGCCGACCGACAGGTTCGACTTCAGCGTCGAATCGAACGACACCAGCAACAGCTTTACCGTCTCGGCGAAACTCATCGTCTTTTCGTAGGCCCGGATGATGATCGGCTTGCCGTATTTGGTCTCACCGATCTGGAAGAACGGCGTATCGTCGGTGGATTCGATGAAATTGCCTTCCGGATAGATCATGAACAGGCGCGGCGCGCTGCCCTTGATCTGACCGCCGAGGATGAAGGAGGCGTTGAAATAGGAATCCGCCTTTTCGCCGGCCGGCGACGAACTGGCGATGACCTCCTTGACGGTGTCTCCGACCAACCGGACTGTCTGGTACATGGAGGGCGTTTCGAGCAGCGTGGCATGGCGCTCCGCCACTGCCTTGGTGCGTTCGTCGAGCAGGCTGACTACGGCCTGGGTCGTCGCCAGATTGCCGGCCGACATCAAAACGATGACGCGCTCGCCCGGCTCCTCCCAGACATGCATCTTCCTGAAGGTCGAGATCGAATCCATGCCGGCATTGGTGCGCGTGTCCGACATGAACACGAGCCCGCGATCGATCTTCAGGCCGACGCAATAGGTCATCGAATCTCTTTGGCAACAATCTTGCCGGGATTACTGCTCCACGGTGACGGTGACCGCAAGCTGTTCTTCCGCCTGTCCCAGCCGAATTCCCGATACCGGCGTGGCGTCGCGATAATCGCGGCCGATCGCCACCTTTACATAGCGCTCGTCGGGAGAAATGCCGTTGGCGACATCGAAGGAGACCCAGCCCAGGCCCGAGACATGCGCCTCGGCCCAAGCGTGGCTTGCCGCCTGCTCGATCGCTGCATCCATCATCAGATAGCCGCTGACGTAGCGCGCCGGGAAATCCATGGCGCGAGCCGCGGCAACGAAGATATGGCTGTGGTCTTGGCAAACGCCGGTCTTGAGCGCAAGGGCCTCTTCGGCCGGCGTCGTCGCGTTGGTGGTGCCGGGTGTATAAGCGACACGCTCGCCGATCACGGCCATTAGCCGGTGCAGCCTTTCGATGTCGGTGCCCTTGCCCACCGAGGCAGCAAGCTCACGAATGCCGCTGCCGATCGTCGTCAGCGGCGTTTCATGGCCGAACAGCCAGAGCGGCGCGAAACCCTGATGCGGTCCGCAGACACCGGCGGTATCGCGCGTCACCACTTCGCCAGCTGCTTCGACTGTGATGAAGTCGCGCTCGCCCTCGACGCTCAACAGCCGGGTATCATTGCCGAAATGGTCGGTGAAGCGCACTTCCTCGCGCGCGCCTTCGATCTTCAGCGCCCAGGACAGCACCGTCTGGGTGCGCCCGTTCACCGGGAGCAGCCGCAAACGCTGCAACAGATAATGCACCGGCGCATCGTAGCGGTATTCGGTCCGGTGGGTGATCTTCAGCCGCATTGCTGTCGTCCCTGGAGCATGAGCTTTACCGAAAACCGGTCTTCGTTTTTTGGGATCATGCTCAATAGAACCTGTAATCCTGCGCGATCTCATCGCCGAGCCTGGTGTTGTCGCGGATGAAATTGGCCAGGAATTCGTGCAGGCCGGCGTCGAAAATATCCTTGATCGAGCCGGCCGTCAGCATGGAATGGGTCTTGGCGGCCGTCGCATGACAGGCGTGGCGCTCACCATAGTCGTCACCCAGGAATTTGAGATGCTCCGTCAGGAAGCGGTAGCAAAAGGTCAGCGAGCGCGGCATGCGGACATTGAGGATCAGATAGTCGGCGATGTTGCTCGGCTTGTAGTCGGCGTCATAGACCCAGCGGTAGGAGCGGTGCGCCGACACCGAGCGCAGGATCGATTCCCACTGGTAGTTGTCGAGCGTCGAGCCGACCCAGGAGATCGACGGCAACAGAACATAGTACTTCACGTCCAGGATGCGCGCGGTGTTGTCGGCGCGTTCGACATAGGTGCCGAGCTGCGAGAAATCGAAGATCTCGTTGCGCAGCATGGTGCCGTAGAACGAGCCGCGGATCAGCGCCGTCTCGCGCTTGATTGCGTCGAGCGCGCTGGGCAGGTCGCGCTCGTCGATCGGCTTGGCCAACATCCGTTTCAGCGACATCCAGGCTTCGTTGATGCTTTCCCAGGTTTCACGCGTCAATGCTGTGCGCACCATGCGGGCATTGTTACGGGCCGTTTCGATAGACGACATCGTGCTCGACGGGTTCGACGTATCGCGCAGCAGGTAGTCGGCGACATTGGCGGCGGTGTAGTCCGAATATTTCTGCGTGAAGCTGGCGTCCGAGCCGGCGCTGAGCAGCACCGAATTCCACTCCTCCGAAGCATTCTGCGTGCGAGTGAGCGCCATGCGCAGGCCGGCATCCACCAACCGCGCCATGTTCTCCGCCCGCTCGATATAGCGGTTCATCCAATAGAGCCCGTTGGCGGTGCGGCCGAGAAGCATGTCAACGTGCCTCGATGCTGAGTGAGTAGCGAATAGCGAATAGCGAATAGGGGAAAATCGGCTTCATGATTTCTGTTGCAGACTCCTGATCATCGAACGCAGCATTCTCCCGATCTCATCGGCCTGGCCAAGCAAACGCAATACGTCCTGCTCAACCATCAGCGCTACCCTTCCAGACAAGATTAGGTGCGTTTCCAACTCTTTGAGAGAACCTTGCGCTATGCGAAGATATTGAACGAACGATCCCGTGTTTTCTCGCCCGTGCCCTTCGGCGACATTTGCCGCAATCGATACAGATGATCGCCGTATCTGAGACGTCATCCCGTAAACTTCGCTGCTCGGAAAGGCTTTCGTTGCCGAATAGCAATCTACAGCCAATTCAACGGCCGCCTTCCAAACAATCAAGTCCCTGTAAGAGTTAATAGTCGTGTTGGTGCCCTCTTCCCTATTCGCTACTCACTATTCGCTATTCGCTCTAATCATCCAACACCCAAGTATCCTTCGTGCCGCCGCCTTGCGAGGAATTGACGACCAGCGAGCCTTCCTTGAGCGCTACTCGCGTCAGTCCACCGGGCACGATCTGGATACGGTCGGACACCAGCACATAGGGGCGCAGATCGACATGGCGCGGCGCCAGCCCCTTGTCCGTCAGGATCGGACAGGTCGACAGCGCCAGCGTCGGCTGGGCAATGTAGTTCGACGGTTTTGCCGCGAGCTTTTTGGAAAAATCCTCGCATTCCTTCTTGGTCGCCGCAGGTCCTACCAGCATGCCGTAACCGCCGGACCCGTGGACCTCCTTGATCACCAGTTCGTCGATGTGCTCCAGCACATATTTCAGGCTGTCCGGTTCCGAGCAGCGCCAGGTCGGGATGTTGCCGAGCATCGCCTTGCGGCCGGTGTAGAATTCGACGATTTCGGGCATGTAGGAATAGATCGCCTTGTCGTCGGCAATGCCGGTTCCGGGCGCATTGGCGATCGTGATATTGCCGGCGCGGTAGACGTCCATAATGCCCGGCACGCCAAGGGCTGAGTCCGGGCGGAAGGTCAGCGGATCGAGGAACGAGTCGTCGACGCGCCGGTAGAGCACGTCGATCTGCTTGTAGCCCTCGGTCGTGCGCATCGCGACATGGCCATCGACGACGCGCAGATCCTGCCCTTCGACGAGTTGCACCCCCATCTGGTCGGCAAGGAAAGCATGTTCGAAATAGGCCGAGTTGAAGCTGCCCGGCGTCAGCACGGCAATGGTCGGCGCGCCCTTGGTGCTTTGCGGCCGCACTGCGGCCAGCGACTGGCGCAAGAGCTGCGGATAATTCTCCACCGGCCGCACCTTGATCTGCTGGAACAACTCGGGAAAGAGCTGCATCATCGTCTCGCGGTTCTCCAGCATGTAGGAGACGCCGGACGGCGTGCGCGCATTGTCCTCCAGCACGTAGAACTCGTTCTCGCTGATGCGTACGATGTCGACGCCGATGATATGGGTATAGACGCCGGCCGGCGGCCGCACCCCGATCATTTCGGGCAGGAACGCCTCGTTCTTGGCGATCAACTCCTTCGGCACACGGCCGGCACGCAAGATTTCCTGACGATGGTAGATGTCGTCGAGAAAGGCGTTCAGCGCCTGGACGCGCTGCTCGATGCCTTGCGTCAGCCGTCGCCATTCGTTGCCGGAAATGATGCGCGGAACGATGTCGAAGGGTATCAGCCGCTCCGATGCTTCCTGCTCGCCGTAAACGGCGAATGTGATGCCGGTCTTGCGAAAGACGCGTTCGGCGTCCTGCATCTTCTCGTTAAGCCTGGCCGGGTCCTGTTCCTTCAGCCAGCGATCGTAAGCCGAATACGGTTTTCTCAGCCCGGAAACTTCCGGAAGCATTTCATCGAACGCTGCCAATCGTATACTCCCCTGTGGCGCCATTTCACTGGCCTCGCTGGAGAAAATCAAGCGCAATCGGTGATTTGGTGGGCGCCGGCGATCAGTATATCGCTCTTGCCTAAAATTAAGGCAGTGCCGATAGGGCCGTAGTCAGGCTTTGCTTCGTGTCCGGGCAGATGCCGGATGCGGATCAAAACGCGCGAAAGGTGACGACCGTGAACGTGTCTTTGATGCCGGGAAGAATCTGCACTTTCTCGTTGACGAAGTGGCCGATGTCTTCCTCGTCGTCGACATAGAATTTGGCGAGCAGGTCGTAGTTTCCGGCTGTCGAGTAGATTTCGGAAGCGATCTCGGCATCGGCCAGGGCGCTGGCAACGTCATAGGCCTTGCCCAGATCGCACTTTATCTGCACGAAAAATGCTTTCATTGCCTGGTCCTGCCCAACATCGCACGCTCTAGGTAAAATCGAGCGGCCCTTGTGGCAGACTGCCGCCCGGCTTTCAAGCATCGGCCATCGCTCAGGCTGTTCTAGCCTCGACAATGCTTTCTCGGTCTGGACACAGCTCGCGGCGCCGAATGTTTGCGCTCGGCTGAAACCCTCGAGCACTGCAAAGCGTATAGTATCATGTACCTCGGACAGCGATTTCTCAGGGACAACGGAGACAGGCCATGCGCCGCGCGTTTTTCGCATTCGCAGTCGTTCCATTCATTTTCGCATCCCAGGCCTTTGCTGGCGACGCCGAAGTCAAGGCGGCGCAAACGGTCATCGATGGTCAATTGAAGGCCTTCATCGCCAACGACGGAGCGACGGCCTACAGCTTTGCCGCACCAAATGTGAAACGCATCTTTCCAACTGTCGATACCTTCATGAACATGGTGACCAACGGCTACCCGCCGGTGCGCCAACCGCAGACCTACTCCTTCGGCAAGGTTCGCGAGACGAGCCCGACCTCGATCATCCAGCAGGTGCTGATCGTCGGCCCGGATGGCAAGGACTATGAGGCGGTCTACACGCTCGAACTACAGCCTGACGGCAGCTTTCGGATCACCGGCTGCAGCCTGCGCGCGTCCACGTCGCTCAGCACCTGAGGGTGCTTGAGGAGGGCAAAGTTGTCTCAATCCTGTCGCCGGTAGAGCGTCCAGCTCAGGCCTGAAAACCCCCAGTGTCTCGACGCGTCGGCCCGTTCATACGCCAAAGCGCATGCGGCCGTCGGTTCAACATGTTCGGCTTGCTTGTCCACATCCCCCTCGAGGATCAGCCAAGCCGGCCGGTCGGCGCACATCCTGTTTTCCGGAACCAGCCAAGCCCGACGATCCGTCCGCGCCGCAAAATAATCGACGACCATGGCGGTGCGGAAATCACTGTTGCTCGCATAGGCGGCAGCGCCGTTCCTGGTCATTTCATCGACCATAGCAGCGTACGAGCCGCGTCCGTACTGATAGAATTGGAGCAGCGACGAAATGCTTCCACTCACCACGATCGCCAGTGCTCCCACCGCAAATAGCCTGGCAGTCCCGCGAGCAGCCAAGCCGCGACCGATCATCTCGCCGGCCCAGAGCAGCAGCAATGTTCCGCTGATGATGAAATAGCGCGGAAACTCGAGATTGGGCAGATGTGTCGCCGCCATGAGCAAAGGCAGTCCGATAATCCCGATGACATAGAGGCTGGCCCGGCGATCGCACCAGACACCAGCGGAGAGGCCAACAAGACCGCAGGCGGCAACGATATACGGCCAGTCGCCGAACCAGGGGGGCAGCCCGAACAGAGAGCGGATCATTCCGCCATAGCCCTGCGCGAAGGCGGCAATCGAGAACGGCGAAACACCACCGACACTGAAGCCGAACAGCCTGCCGCCGATAAACACGCAGGCAGCCAGCGGCAGCACGGCAAGCAAGGCCGGCAGGAAGATCGACGCCAGATCCGCAACGACACGGCTGACCCTCGCCGTACGCTGCCAGGCGAGCCACGCGGTCCAGATTGCGAGGACTGCCACCATTCCGATCATGGTGAGATGGCATAGGAACCCGAAAAGGATCGCCGCTGCCAAGGCCGTGCCAGACAACCGTTTGTTGTCGAGCCGGCGCTCCAGAAAAACCACCGAAAGCAGCGTGAAGAGCACAAGGCCGGCATAGCCACGCGCCTCCGAGCCGTAGTGCACCATCGGATAGCTCACGGCAAACAACAGGCTTGTGGCAATCATCGCCCGTCGTCCGTGCGGTGCGGCGGTCGCTGCCGCCGCAACTGTCGTGGCAACACCTAGTGCTATCGACAGGCCTCGCTGGATCAAAGGCGAAGCGTCGGGGCCGATGAGATAGAGATAGACCGAGTTGAGGAAATGATTGTTGTCGTGATTGACGCGCCAGAATATCTGGTCGATCGAGGTCAGCGGCTCAATCAGCGCAAAGCTCCAGATCTCGTCCAGCCAAAGGTCGCCGCGCGCGCCAAGCAAGCGCAAAACCAAGCCGGTCACGGCGATGACCAGAACGGCAAGCAACGACCCCGCCGTCCATTGCTGGACCGCCACGGAGGGCGAAGGCGAAGGCTCGGCGCTGCCATTCGTCCGCACCGTCGTGCCAGGAACTGAAACTTGCCCCGAAACGAACAGGTTCTTGATCCTCGCCCGATGTCGTCCGGCAATGCTTATTAGGCAGACGTTTCAAAACAGTTCATGGCAGGTGCGACTCCTTCCTGGAGCCGGATTCCTGGCGAGCACGCCTACCGGACGGGGAGGTCACCGTTTGCCCATTGCTGCGTGATGATCTCAGCTTGTCCGGCGAACCTGCCAGCCCCGATCGCTTCGCGAACGTCGCGCATCAGCTGCTGGTAGTAGGACAGATTGTTCCAGGTCAGGAGCATCGCCCCGAGCGCCTCTTGCGAGCGCACCAGGTGGTGCAGATAGGCGCGCGAATAGTCGCGTGCGGCCGGGCAGTCGCTTTCCTCATCGAGCGGGCGCGGATCGTCGGCATGGCGGGCGTTGCGCAGATTGACCTTGCCGCGCCGTGTATAGGCAAGGCCATGCCGCCCTGCCCGCGTCGGCATCACGCAGTCGAACATGTCGATGCCGCGCGCCACCGACTTCAAGATGTCGTCCGGCGTACCGACACCCATCAGGTACCGCGGCCGATCAGCCGGCAACTCCGGGCAAGTGATGTCGAGCATCTCCAGCATCACCGCTTGCGGCTCGCCGACGGCCAACCCGCCGACCGCGTAGCCCTTCAGCTCCATCGCCTTCAGCGCCTGCGCCGAGCGCAGCCGCAGGTCCGGTATATCGCCGCCTTGCACAATGCCGAACATCGCCTTGCCGGGCTGCTCGCCGAACGCCGTCTTGCAGCGCTCGGCCCAGCGCAACGACAACTCCATGGCACGCTCGATCTCTTTTTCCTTGGCCGGCAGCGCCGTGCACTCGTCGAGTTGCATCTGGATGTCTGAATCGAGCAGCCCCTGGATCTCGATGGAACGCTCCGGCGACATCTCGTAGGCGCCGCCGTCGATATGCGAACGAAAGGTCACGCCGTTCTCGGTCAGTTTCCTCAGCTTCGACAGCGACATCACCTGGAAGCCGCCGCTGTCGGTGAGGATCGGATAGGGCCAGCGGGCGAATTCATGCAGGCCGCCGAGCCGAGCCACGCGCTCGGCGCCGGGTCTCAGCATCAGGTGGTAGGTATTGCCAAGGATGATGTCCGAGCCGACACCGCGCACCTGATCCATATACATGGCTTTCACCGTGCCGCCGGTGCCGACCGGCATGAAAGCGGGCGTGCGGATTTCCCCGCGCGGCATGGTGATTGAGCCGCGCCGGGCTCTGCCTTCGGTCGCCAGCACCTTGAAGGCGAATGCGTTAGTCATTGAATTCGCTAGCCATCGAACTCCTTGTCGAACACCGGCGCGTCCGGAGCCTGTCGGTCGAGCGACTGCCGGTAGCGGATGCAGCCGCGCATGAATTTCGGCCAGGGCGGCACGGCAATCGCCGGCTCGGTCTTTTCGGGTAAAAGCGACCAGAGGTCGGGGTGATGCCAGCACAGATCATGGCCGGTGGCGTCGCGGTGTTGGCGGATGCCGGCGCGCAGTTTCCTGACCTCGGCGAGCAAGGCTTCGCGGCCGAAAGTTTCCAGGTCATCGTCCATCGTTATCCTCCCTGAACAGAAGACTTGCGTCTCCATAGGAATAGAACCTGTAGCGGTTCTCAATGGCATGCGCATAGGCCGCGTGCATCGTCTGCAAACCGCAGAAGGCCGAAACCAGCATGAACAGCGTCGAACGCGGCAGATGGAAATTGGTCATCAGCATGTCGGCGGTCTTGAAGCGATAGCCGGGCGTGATGAAGATGTCGGTCGGGCCTGACCATGCGGCCAGCCTGCCGTCCTTGCCAGCCGCGCTCTCCAACAAACGCAGCGATGTCGTGCCGACAGCGATAATGCGCCCTCCTTTTGCTCTCGCCGCATTCAGCGCCTCGGCGGTTTCCGGGCTGACCGAACCGGTTTCGGCGTGCATCTTGTGGTCGGCGGTGTCGTCCGCCTTCACCGGCAAAAACGTGCCGGCGCCGACATGCAGCGTGACGAAACGGCGCTCTATGCCCTTGGCGTCGAGCGTCGCAAACAGCTCCGGCGTGAAATGCAGCCCTGCCGTCGGCGCGGCCACGGCGCCCTCCTCCCTGGCATAGATGGTCTGGTAATCGCTGCGGTCGCGCTCGTCGTCGTCACGCTTGGAGGCGATGTAGGGCGGCAGCGGGATGTGGCCGACGGCGTGCAGAGCCTCATCGAGGAACGGACCCGACAGGTCGAAGCCGAGCAGCACCTCGCCACCTTCACCCTTCTCGATCACGGTCGCGTCGAGCTGGCCGAGAAAGCAGGAATTGGCATCATGACCAAAATGGATGCGATCGCCGGCGGCGACGCGCTTGCCCGGCCGCATGAAGGCGAGCCACCGGTCGGGCGCCGTCCGCATGTGCAGCGTGGCTTCAACCTGCGCCGCTGCCTCGCCGCGCCGCCTGATGCCTTTCAGCTGCGCAGGAATGACCTTGGTGTCGTTGAAAACCAGCACATCACCAGCCTTGAGCAGGGACGGCAGGTCGCGCACGGTCATGTCCTCGAGCCCCGCGCCCGGGCTGACCACCAGCATTCTGGCACTGTCGCGCGGCTCGGCTGGGCGAAGCGCGATGCGCTCCTCCGGCAGATCGAAGTCAAAAAGGTCGACGCGCAAGAAATCCCCGCCTCAAGGTTCCGGGCAGGTCACCGCCCAGGCGCCGACACCGTCTATGCTCAATGTGCCGCCCATCGCGAAACTGGACTGCTCGCTGGCCTTGACCAGCCGCAATCTGGCGACGATCGAGCTGAGGCCCTCATCAGTGAGATCGATCAGCATACGCTCGTCGTCCTCGAATGCCTGTCCGACGATGACTTTCGTTGAACCCGGCTGGCCGTCCGTGGTCCATGTCTTGCCGCCGGCATCCAGCCACACGCGCGCCACTGCAATGACGGCTGTGTGTCCCATCAACACGTCGATCGATGCCGCGCCGCCGTCGGCGCCGCAAACGATCGATTCCGTCGCCACCGCCGGAGTGGCCGCCGCGACGAGCACAAATGCGATGGCCGCGACAGCCCGGCTGGTCATTTCACGTCGGCCGCGACCTTGAGCGACACGATCTTGTCGGGATCCTGCACCGGTTCGCCGCGCTTGATCTTGTCGACATTGTCCATGCCTTCGATGACCTGGCCCCACACCGTGTACTGGCGGTTGAGGAAGGCGGCATCGTCGAAGCAGATGAAGAACTGCGAATTGGCCGAGTTCGGGTTCTGCGAGCGCGCCATCGAGCAGGTGCCGCGGCCGTGGTTGGCGTTGGAGAACTCGGCCTTCAAGTCGGGCTTATCGGAACCGCCCGTACCGGCGCGGGTCGGCGCGAAAGACGGCTTATTGGAATTGCCGAATTTCACGTCGCCGGTCTGCGCCATGAAGCCGTCGATGACGCGGTGGAAGACTACGCCGTCATAGGCGCCTTCGCGCGCCAGCTCCTTGATGCGGCCGACATGGCCGGGCGCCAGGTCTGGGAACAATTCAATGACGACCTTGCCCTTGGTCGTGTCCATGATAAGCGCGTTCTCGCGGTCCTTGATCTCGGCCATGTCAGAATATCCTTTTGAAACTTGGGTTTACTTGCCGTCAGCGGCGATACGCACCTTGATCATGCGATCGGGGTCGGTCACCGTCCCGTTCTGCGCCGCTTCGCCTTTCTTGATGTGGTCCACCAGCTCCATGCCGCTGACGACATTGCCGACGATGGTGTACTGGCCGTCGAGCGGCGGTGCCGGCGCGAACATGATGAAGAATTGCGAATTGGCGGAATTCGGATCGTCGGAGCGGGCCATGCCGACCACGCCGCGCTGGTAGTGCTCGGTGCTGGAGAATTCGGCCGGCAGGTCGGGAAGATCGGAACCGCCGGTGCCGACGGCGTCGGCATTGAAGCCGCTCTTCATATTGCCGAACTTGACGTCGCCGGTCTGCGCCATGAAGCCGTCGATGACGCGGTGGAAGGCGACGTTGTCGTAGGCGCCCTGGCGCACCAGCTTTTTGATCTGCGCGACGTGCTTCGGCGCAAGGTCGGGCCTCAGCGCGATGGTCACGTCGCCGTCCTTCAGCGTTACGATCATGGTGTTTTCGGGATCGGCGGCAAACGCCGACACCGATGCGGTCACAAGACCGGCAAGCATGACAAGCAAGAAGGCAAGCTTTTTCAGCTGCATGGGATCTTTCTCCGAATATCTTCGTTCATGCATGTCGTTACCCAAAACCGGGCTCCACTTTTGGGCGACATGCATTTATTTCGCGAATTTGGCGGTGAGCGCGCCGGCCACGGCCGCCGGCACGAAGTGGCGGATGTCGCCTCCCATCGAAGCTATCTGGCGCACAAGTGTGGCGGTAATGGTGCGCACCGAGGGGCTGGCGGGCAGGAAGACCGTCTGCAGCTCCGGCGCCATGGTCTCGTTCATGCCGGCCATCTGCATCTCGTAGTCGAGATCGGTGCCGTCGCGCAGGCCGCGGATCATGATCGAGGCGCCATGCTTCCTGGCCGCGTCGATGACCAGACCGTCGAAGGCGACCACTTTGATGCGCGCACCGTCGCTGCCGAATTCCGCCTTCGTTGCCGTTTCGATCAGATCGACCCGTTCCTCGAAGGAAAACAATGGCTTCTTGCCGGGATGGATGCCGATCGCCGCATAGATGGTGTCCGCCACGGCCAGCGACGCCTTCAGCACGTCGAGATGGCCGTTGGTCAGCGGGTCGAAAGAGCCGGCATAAAGGGCGATGCGTTCGGTCATGGCAGGTGCTTCTAGCGAGCCTCTCCCCTAAAGGCAAATCCGATCGGCAGGCCCGCCCCATGAACCTTTTGGCCGACGTGAACGACAGATGAATGTGCCGCTCACAACGGCTTCACGCAGTGTTCACTAAGTTGCAGCTTCGAAAGATGAAACCAAACACCCATCTAACCGTTGTTAGGCGCAGGAGAACACGCACATGCTGATCTACATGCTCGCTACCGCAATGACCGTCGCCATGCTGATCGCTACCGTATTCGGGTTGCATCAGGAAGCACAGCGAGTCCGCGCCAAGGCCAATACCAAACGGTTCGAAGGCTTCGGCATCCGCAAGCCTTATCGCCACTTCTAGATTGCTGGGGTTTCTTGAGAACGCCGGCCCATAGGGCTGGCGCCGTCGCGGCAAACTCACTCGACGGTACTGTCAGGCTCCCCACCTTCGGCATCGGTAGCAGCGCCACCTTCAGCATCGACACTCTCTTCGATCTCTTCGTCGGCTTGCGGCTCTGAAATCCGCTCCACCGAAACGACCTTCTCGCCCTCTGCGGTATTAAAGATCGTAACGCCCTTGGTGGCGCGGCTGGCAAAACGAATGCCGTTGACCGGGACGCGGATGACGGTGCCGCCATCCGAAACCAGCATGATCTGATCGTCATTGCCGACCGGGAAAGTCGCCACCAGGCGGCCGATTTCGGCCGTTTTCGACACGTCGGTGGCGCGGATACCCTTGCCGCCACGGCCGGTCAGACGGAAATCGTAGGACGACGAACGCTTGCCGTAGCCATATTCCGTAACCGTCAGCACGAACTGCTCATGTGCCTTGAGGAATTCGTAGCGCTCGTCGGAAAGCTCCGCCTCTTCGCCGACCTCCTCATTGGTAAGCTGGATTTCTTCCTCCTCACCGGCGGCAATGTCGACGACAAGCCGACGTTCAGCCACCACCCGCTTGAGGTAGGCGGCCCGCTCGGCCGGCGGCGCATCGACATGCTCGATCACCGCCATCGAGATCACCCGGTCGCCATCGGCCATGGCTATGCCGCGTACACCGACCGAATTGCGGCTCTGGAAGACGCGTACGTCGCTGACCGAAAAGCGAATGCACTGGCCGGAACTTGCCGTCAAAAGCACGTCGTCATTGTCGGTGCAGGTTTCGACGCCGAGGATCTCGTCGCCTTCCTCGTCCAGCTTCATGGCGATCTTGCCGTTGCGGTTGACCTGGACGAAGTCCGAAAGCTTGTTGCGACGCACCGTGCCGCGCGTGGTGGCGAACATCACGTCGAGCTCGCCCCAGCTCGTCTCATCCTCCGGCAGCGGCATGATGGTGGTGATGCGCTCGCCCTGTTCGAGCGGCAGCATGTTGATCAGCGCCTTACCGCGCGATTGCGGGTTGCCGATCGGGAGGCGCCAGACCTTTTCCTTGTAGACGATACCGCGTGAGGAGAAGAACAGCACCGGCGTGTGCGTGTTGGCGACGAACAGCCGGGTGACGAAATCCTCGTCCTTGGTCGACATGCCGGAGCGGCCCTTGCCGCCGCGGCGCTGCGCCCGGTAGAGCGACAGCGGCACGCGCTTGATGTAGCCGGAATGGCTGACGGTGACGACCATGTCCTCGCGCTGGATGAGGTCCTCGTCTTCCATGTCGGCCCCGCCCTCGGCGAGCTCGGTGCGGCGCGGTGTGCCGAACTCGTCGCGCACGGCGATGAGTTCGTCCTTGACGATCTGCTGGATGCGGGCGCGGGACGACAGGATGTCCAGGTAATCCTTGATCTCGTCGCCGATCGTATTCAGCTCGTCCGCGATCTCGTCGCGGCCGAGCGCGGTCAGGCGCTGCAGGCGCAGTTCGAGGATGGCGCGGGCCTGCTCCTCGGAGAGATTGTAGGTTCCGTCCTCGTTGATGCGATGGCGCGGATCGTCGATCAACAGAATCAGCGATTCCACGTCGCCCGAAGGCCAGCGCCGCTCCATCAACTGCTCGCGCGCCGTCTGCGGGTCCGGCGCCGTGCGGATCAGCTTGATGACTTCATCGATGTTGGCAACAGCAATGGCAAGGCCGACCAGCACATGGGCGCGGTCGCGCGCCTTGCGCAGCAGGAATTTCGTGCGCCGGCTGATCACCTCCTCACGGAAGGCGACGAACGCCTTCAGCATGTCGGTCAGCGTCAGCAATTCCGGCTTGCCGCCGTTCAGCGCCACCATATTGGCGCCGAAGGACGTCTGCAGCGGGGTGAAGCGGTAAAGCTGGTTGAGGATGACATCGGCGACGGCGTCGCGCTTCAGTTCGATAACGACGCGGTAACCCTGGCGGTCGCTCTCGTCGCGAATGTCGGAAATGCCCTCGATGCGCTTATCGCGCACCAGCTCGGCCATCTTCTCGATCATCGACGCCTTGTTCACCTGGTAGGGAACCTCGGTGATGACAATCGATTCACGGTCGTTGCCGCGTGGCTCGACGTTGACGCGGCCGCGCATGACGATGGAACCGCGGCCTGTCGAATAGGCGCTGTAGATGCCGGAGCGGCCAAGCACGATGCCGCCGGTCGGGAAATCCGGTCCAGGAATGATCTCCATCAGCGCCGGCAGGTCGATCGCCGGATTGTCGATGAGGGCAATGGCGCCGTTGCAGACCTCGCCCAGATTGTGCGGCGGGATGTTGGTGGCCATGCCGACGGCGATACCGCCGGAGCCGTTGACCAACAGGTTCGGGAAGCGCGCCGGCAGGACTTTCGGTTCGCTGCCCGACGCATCGTAAGTGTCCTGGAAATCGACGGTGTCCTTGTCGATGTCTTCCAGCAACTCATGCGCGACCTTGGTCAGCCGCGATTCCGTGTAGCGCATCGCCGCCGGCGGATCGCCGTCGATCGAGCCGAAATTGCCCTGCCCGTCGATCAGCGGAACGCGCAGCGACCAATCCTGCGCCATGCGCACCAAAGCGTCATAGATCGAGGCGTCGCCATGCGGATGGTATTTACCCATCACGTCGGCGACCGGGCGTGCCGATTTCACATATTTGCGGTTCCAGTGATAGCCGCTCTCATAGGCGGCGTAGAGGATGCGGCGATGCACCGGCTTGAGGCCGTCGCGCACGTCCGGCAGCGCACGGCTGACGATTACGCTCATGGCGTAATCGAGATAGGAGCGCTGCATCTCCTCGATGATGGATATCGGCTCGATGCCGGTGGGGCCGCCGTCGGCGCCGCGCGGTGTCTTTTGGTCGGTCAAATCGGATCACAATCTAATCAGGAATCACTTGGTGCTTATATAGGAAGCCGGCCCGAAACTCCAATAATCGCGGCAGTTTTCCAGTGTCGTTTTTAGCGGCAAATTCAAAAGGATACACCAATTGCGACGATATGGCCGTGGCACCCTTTCACGAGCGTCGCCGGCGGGCGCGATAAGTTCCCGGCGTCTCGCCCATCAGCCGCCGGAAACGGCGGTTGAAGGTTGATAGATCGTTGAATCCCGCCGCAAAGGCGATCGCCGAGATCGCCTGATCTGACGTCCGCAGCCGCACGGCTGCCCTGTGCAGCCGCGCTCTCAGCAGGAACTGATAGGGCGTCATGCCGGCAACGTGCCGGAAGGTGCGCAGGAAATGGTAAGGGCTGGTGGCGGTCTCGTCGGCGAGTTCGGCAAGCGAGATCGGCCGGTCGGCATCGATTTCGATGCGGCGCACCGCTTCGGCGACACGCTTCTGGTCACGGCGACTTGGCGCCCGTCCCCGATCCGTATCGCCGCAAGCCGCTGTCACGGCTGCGCCGGCAATGCGCAGGGCGAGTTCCTCGAACGCGCCGGTGTCGGCCATCTCGCGCGCCGCCTCCGCTTCGGCGAGCAGCGGCACCAGCGCCGACAAAGGCGGCAGGCGCGGCATGCTGAAATCAAGCTGCTTTGCGCCCGCGTCGGCGACGATCCGCTCCATATAGGCCAGTCCGAAATGGAAGGAGAGGCAGCGGTCGCCGGTGCCATGCTCATGCCCGCATTCGTAGCAGGTGCCGGGATTGCCGAGCAGGAGCGCGCCCGGCGCCAGCATCGCCGTGCCCTGGCGCGCACGATAGCGGAACGTGCCGCTGGTCACGGCGGCGACGCAGAAATCCCGATGCTCCTCCTCGAATGGCCTGTCGGCGGCACTAGCGATGCAGACGACATCCAACACCTGCCAGCCTCGGCCCGACGCCAGCCTATGCGCGCTCGTCGTCATCGCCGAAACATAGCAATTTTTCCCAAGCGCAGAACCCCGGTCGGCCTCTATGCTTACCGGTCTCCTGACAAGATGAGAGCGAAGCCATGTCCAATTCCTTTGCCAAGGCCCTGCACAGCGATAGGCCCGTACCGGCCCTTGCCGAGAAACTGAACCTTTATGGCCGCTTCGTCGGCGCCTGGACGTTCGACGCCACGCGCCATCTCGAGGACGGCCAGGTGCTGACCGGGCGCGGCGAAGTGCATTTCGGCTGGGTGCTCGAGGGCCGCGCGATCCAGGACGTATGGATCCTGCCCGCTCGCGACGCCGGCCCCTCGCCGTCGCTCGGCAAATGGACCTTCTATGGCACGACGTTGCGCGTCTATGACTCAGGCGTCGACGCCTGGCACATCTTCTGGAGCGACCCGCGCAACCAGTATTACAGCCGCCAGCTGGGCCGCGTCGAAGGCGACACGATCGTCCAATTGGGCGCAGACGGCACCGGCGCTTCGGTACGCTGGAGCTTTTCCCGGATGACCGGAGATTCCTTCCGCTGGCTGGGCGAGCGCTCGTATGACGACGGCGCCACCTGGCGTGTCGAAGTCGAGTTTCTGGCGCGGCGCGCCGCCAGCCCCTGATCCGCACGGTTTCCACTGGCACCGCTTTGCTCTACCAATCCCGTTATCCGGCATTGCCGGCGGGGAGGGTCAGCATGCCGAGCTTCGACAGCCTGTTCAACGCCTTCGTCACCATACTGGTGACGATCGATCCGCCCGGCCTGGCGCCGCTCTTCCTCGCCGTGACCCGCGGCATGAACCGCGAGGAGCGCAACCAGGTCTCCGTGCGCGCCTCGGTCATCGCCTTCCTGGTGATGGCGTTGTTCGCAGTCGCCGGCGCGTCGATCCTGTCAGTCTTCGGCATCACCCTGCCGGCCTTCCGCGTCGCCGGCGGCTTTCTGCTGTTCTTCATCGCCTTCGAAATGGTGTTCGAGCGCCGGCAGGACCGCAAGGAGAAGATCGGCGATGTCGCCATCACCAGGGACATGATCCACAACATCGCCGCCTTTCCGCTGGCGATCCCGCTTATTGCGGGTCCCGGCGCGATTTCGGCGACCGTCCTGCTCTCAAGCTCGTTTCAGGGTTTTAGCGCGCAGACAGCACTTGTCGGCATCATCGCGATCTGCCTTGTCATCACCTACCTGGTGTTCGTGCTGTCAGAGCGCATCGACCGTATCCTCGGCCAGACCGGCCGTTCGATCCTCACGCGGCTGCTTGGCGTCATACTGGCGGCGCTCGCCGTGCAGTTCGTCGCCGACGGCATCAAGGCACTGATGGCGACGTAGGAACCGCCCTACTTCGCCGTCTCGATCACTTCGAAGTCATGGGTGATCACGGCGGTCTTGGCCATCATTGCCGAGGCCGAGCAGTATTTCTCGATCGAAAGCTCGATCGCGCGCTTTACCTTGTCGTGCGACAGCGCCCGGCCCTTGACGACGAAATGCATGTGGATGCGGGTGAACACCTTGGGATCGGCTTCTGCACGGTCGGCATCGAGTTCGACGACGCAATCTTCGACCGCCTCGCGCCCCTTTTCCAGGATATGGACCACGTCATAAGCCGAACAGCCGCCGGTGCCGATCAGCACCAGCTCCATTGGGCTCGGCCCCGGCGTCTTGCCCTCCGGCCCGAACGCAGTGCCTAGCACCAGCTTGTGCCCACTGGCGGACTCGCCGACGAAAGTGCGCTCCTCGACCCATGTGACCCTTGCTTTCACTGATCCGTCCTTTCACCGCTCAAACGCACAACGTCCCGAAAATCCAAGACAGATTTTCGGGACGCCATTTCGTGGCCAAGGTGCTGGCGCTTTTCGCCGCAAGGGCAGTCCGCCCCGAGAAATCAGAACGGGATTTCGTCGTCCAGTTCGCGCGACGAACCACCGCCGGTGCCCTTGTTGGCGCCACCGCGATTGAAACTTTCGCCCGGGCCGGACTGGCCGAAATCGGACCCGCGGCTGGCACCACCACCGGCATAGTTGCCGACCTGGCCGCCGCCCTCGCCCCGTGCATCGAGCATCTGCAGCTCGCCGCGGAATTTCTGCAGCACGATTTCGGTCGTATAGCGGTCATTGCCGGTTTGGTCCTGCCACTTGCGCGTCTGCAACTGGCCCTCGACGTAGACTTTCATGCCCTTCTTCAGATACTGCTCGGCCACCTTGGCGATCTGATCGTTGAAGATCACGACATTGTGCCACTCGGTCTTTTCCTTGCGCTCTCCGGACGTCTTGTCGCGCCAGCTTTCCGACGTCGCGATGCGGATGTTGACAACCGGGTCACCCGAATTCAGGCGGCGGATTTCAGGGTCCGCCCCGAGGTTGCCCACCAGAATGACCTTGTTGACGCTACCCGCCATGATACTTCTCCGCGCTCATCCGAAACCAGATTTCTGTCGCTGCACCTTACAGGCAATGGATAAGCCCTGCCTGCCGTCGCTGCCTTTTCCCACAACGTTTTTGTTCTCTTTTCGTTCTATAGTACAGGCCCTGCACTGTCAATAGTTGTCAGTAAGAAGTAGTGTCTTGGCGTCGAATTTCCACAGACCATGGGATCGAGGCGAACGCATGAAGACGGTCGCGCATGACGATCAGCCGCAAGAAGAATGGCGGGCGGGGGTAAAGACCCGAATGCATGTCTCGGCCCGCAACGGCGCAACTCAACTTTGCATATTCGAACAATGGGTCGAACCAGCGGTTGGCGCCCCGACACATTGGCACCCGGTCGAGGAAGTGCTTACCGTCATCGCTGGCAAGGCCGAGATGTGGATCGACGAAGAGCATGTCGTCTTGACTGCCGGACAGTCGCTTGTTGTTGCCGCGCGCAGGCGACATGGCTTCCGAAACGTCGGCTCCGAAATGCTTCATATCCATGCCGTGCTCGCGTCACCAGTTTTCGAGGCGACGTTCAACGGATCCCCTGACATGGTGAGACGCTGGCTTCCAGCGAGTTTGTAAAACCTCGCCCGTCTTAAAAAACACCGCCTGTCTTAAAAACACGGCTTGCCAAACCGATAAGTATCGACTTATGCTTTTGACATGATCGAAGCAGAGATTTTTCGGGCACTGGCCGATCCGACGCGTCGCGCCGTCTATGAGCGGCTCGCCGGCGGCGAGATGACGGTGTCGGAACTGCGCACTGGCATGCCGGTATCGCAGCCGGCGGTATCGCAACACCTCGCCGTGCTGCGCGGCGCCGGCCTCGTGGTCGAGCGCCGGGCCGGTCGCAACGCCTATTACCGCGCCGATCCGAAGGGGCTTGCGCCACTGCTCGGCTGGATCGAACGCTACCGCGCGTTCTGGCCAGAGCGCATCGAAAGGCTCAAGACGGTTTTGAAGGACATGGACCAATGACCAGCCGAGGCAAAGAACGCGCGGAAATGGCGGCAGACAAGATCGAGTTCGAGTGCGAGCTGCCGGAGCCGCCGGAAAAGGTGTGGCGGGCGCTGACGGTGCCGGACCTGCTCGCGGCCTGGATGATGCCGAACGACATTGAACCAAAGATCGGTAGCCGCTTTGCCTTTAAAGCGCCGGAGGCGCCGATCGAATGCGAAATCCTCGACGCCGATCCCGGACGGCTGCTGCGCTATTCCTGGCGGGAACGGCCGGCGCCCGGCGATACGCAGGCGCCGCCCGGCAGCCCGGTGGACAGCCCAATGGACGACAGCCCGGTGGACAGCATCGTCACCTTTACGCTCGATCGCACCGTTTCCGGCGGCACGCATCTGCGCATCGTCCATGATGGTTTTGCTCGGGCAGCGATGCCGGAGATCGCGATGGCAGGCGCCGGCTGTCGGCTTTCGTTTGAAGCGCGCAATCCCAGGCACAAGCAGATCGCCGCCAACATCCCGCGCCTCTTCCTGCGCGCGGCCTGAACGACAATAGTCAACGGAGAGAAACGATGAGCGGCCTTGCCAATCTGGTGCCGATGGTGATCGAGCAGTCGAGCCGCGGCGAACGCGCCTTCGACATATTTTCGCGGCTGCTGCGCGAGCGCATCGTCTTCATCAACGGCCCGATCGACGACGGCACCTCGGCGCTGGTCTGCGCCCAGCTTCTGTCGCTGGAATCCGACAATCCCGACAAGGAGGTCTCGCTCTACATCAACTCGCCGGGCGGCGTGGTGACCAGCGGTTTCGCCATCTACGACACGATGCAGTACATCAGCTGCCCGGTCTCCACCGTTTGTATGGGCTTCGCCGCCTCGATGGCCTCGTTCCTCTTGATGGCGGGCACGCCGGGGCGGCGCATCGCATTGCCCAACGCCAGCATCGTGCTGCATCAGCCTCTCGGCGGTTTCCAGGGCCAGGCCTCCGACATCCAGCGCCATGCCGAGGGCATCCTTCGCACCAAGCGGCGCATGACCGATCTTTACGCCCAGCATTGCGGCCGCACCTACGAAGAAGTGGAACGCACGCTCGACCGCGACTTTTTCATGACCGCGCAGGAGGCCAAGGATTGGGGCCTCGTCGACCATGTTTTCGACACTCGCAAACAGGCCGCGTGAAGCACCTTCGAAGCGATATAAGGGCCGGCAACTTTCAGCGCCGCCGGTCTGGCTTCGGCGCTATCGCCGCACTATAGTCAGGTGATGACCGCCAGCCGTTCACCCAGCCTATACCTTGCCATTGCCGCCATTGCGGGCACGAACATGCTGGTGGGCACGGCATTTGCCCAAGATAATTCGACGTCGGCGCAAAGGGGCGCCCTGCCCGGTGTGACCAGCGACTATCGCATCGCCGAGCCAGCGCTGCAGCCCGAGCCCGACGGGGCGGTTCCCAGCAGCGGCTACGGCACATTCAAGATCGGCGATACCGAAGTTCGGATTTCCGGTAGCATCACCATCGATGTCGCCACCGGCGGGATCAGGCCTCCCAGCCGCTAAGTTCGCCTGGTATGCACCACAAATGTGCGCTTCAAACGAACAGCCCCGCCATTGCTTGTGCAACTGACGGGGCTTCTTGGATCTAAAATCCAAATTGCCGGGAGTGTACTGCCGGCTTTTTATTTCGGATGCTTCGCGGCATTCAGCCGACGATCCGACTAGCAGTCTCTGATTGTTGTGGGGATCGGCAGGTCAACGTTGGCAGGTAGCGCTAAACGCCTGACCTGGCTACTTATACCTGCCGCGGCTCCAGCGACACGTGGAGCCTCAAGGAACTATCCGGTGGAGTCATGCCTCTGCTCTCCTTCTGTTCGTTGCGACTGTCGTCGTCGAAGCGCTCATCGCATAACCCGCGGCGTCTCGCTGGCTAGCCCCAGGCCGCGAGGCCATCGAAAGACGGCCGGCTTCGTTGACGTTTGGAGTCTGCCCCCGTGACCCATGGACGTCAACCTTGAATAGCCGATTACCGAAAAATGTGATCGCGAGACGCATTGTGAAGCCGGCTGTAGGGGCAGCTTTTGTCAGGAGCGTGTTCGGCCTTTGTTCTTTCCGCTTGCCCGTTCGCGCGAAAGGCGGTTAAACGCATTGGTCGAGAGTTGTGGCGTCTCTCGAAAAGGCGGCGAAATTACCTACATAGGGGGTGGTCGGGAAAACCCGCCCATCCCACGAATTCCAGATTCTGAGGCGGCGACCGGCGATGGCCGACCATAAATATCTCTCCATTCGCGGGGCACGCGAACACAATCTGAAGAATGTCGATCTCGACCTGCCGCGTGACAGCCTGATTGTCATGACCGGCCTGTCGGGGTCCGGCAAGTCGTCGCTTGCCTTCGACACCATCTATGCCGAAGGCCAGCGCCGCTATGTCGAGAGCCTTTCGGCCTACGCACGGCAATTCCTCGAGATGATGCAGAAGCCGGACGTCGACCAGATCGACGGCCTGTCGCCGGCCATCTCCATCGAGCAGAAGACCACCTCGAAGAACCCGCGCTCGACGGTCGGCACCGTCACCGAGATCTACGATTATATGCGGCTTTTGTTCGCCCGCGTCGGCATCCCCTATTCGCCGGCCACCGGCCTGCCGATCGAGAGCCAGACGGTTTCGCAGATGGTCGACCGGGTGCTTGCGGTCGAAGAGGGCACCCGGCTGTTCATCCTGGCACCGATGGTGCGCGGCCGCAAAGGCGAGTACCGCAAGGAACTGCTCGAGCTGCAGAAAAAGGGTTTTCAGCGCGTCAAGGTCGACGGCGTCTTCTACGAGATCGCCGACGTGCCGGCGCTGGACAAGAAGTACAAGCACGACATCGACGTCGTCGTCGACCGCATCGTCGTGCGCGGCGATCTGGCGACGCGGCTCGCCGATTCCATCGAGACTGCGCTGAAGCTGGCCGACGGGCTGGCGGTGGCGGAATTTGCCGACAAGCCGCTCGACGCCAGCCAGACCGGCGAGGATTCGGTCAACAAGTCGAAGAACGAGACGCATGAGCGCATGCTGTTCTCGGAAAAATTCGCCTGCCCGGTGTCCGGCTTCACCATTCCCGAGATCGAGCCCAGGCTGTTCTCGTTCAACAATCCGTTCGGCGCCTGCCCGACCTGTGACGGGCTCGGCAGCCAGCGCGCCATTGACGCCAGCCTGGTCGTGCCCGACGAGAATGTCTCGCTGCGTGCCGGCGCCGTCAGCCCGTGGGCGAAGTCGACCTCACCCTATTATGCGCAGACGCTGGAAGCGCTGGGCGTTGCCTATGGCTTCAAGCTCGGCGACAAGTTCAAGGATTTGAGCGAAGAGGCAAAGCAAGCCATCCTGCACGGCACTGGCGAGCGCGAAATCGCCTTCCAGTATGATGACGGGCTGCGCTCCTACAAGACGACCAAGACCTTCGAGGGCGTCATCCCCAATCTCGAGCGCCGCTGGAAGGAAACCGAATCCGCCTGGATGCGCGAGGAGATCGAGCGCTTCATGTCGGCCACGCCCTGCCCGGCCTGCCGCGGCTACCGGCTGAAGCCCGAGGCGCTCGCAGTCAAGATCGCCGGCAAGCACATTGGCGAGGTCACCGAGCTGTCGATCCGCAAGGCTGACCAGTGGTTCACCGATTTGCCTGCTTCGCTTAACGACAAGCAGAACGAGATCGCAGTGCGCGTGCTCAAGGAAATCCGCGAGCGGCTGCGCTTCCTCAACGATGTCGGTCTCGACTATCTGACGCTGTCGCGCAACTCCGGCACGCTGTCGGGCGGCGAGAGCCAGCGCATCCGCCTCGCTTCGCAGATCGGCTCCGGCCTGACCGGCGTGCTCTACGTGCTCGACGAGCCGTCGATCGGCCTGCATCAGCGCGACAATGCCCGCCTGCTCGACACGCTGAAGCATCTGCGCGACATCGGCAACACGGTCATCGTCGTCGAGCACGACGAGGATGCCATCCTGCATGCCGACTACGTCGTCGATATCGGCCCGGCCGCCGGCATCCATGGCGGTCACATCATCGCCCAGGGCACACCGCAGCAGATCATGGCGACTCCCGCCTCGATCACCGGCAAATATCTGTCGGGCGAGCTCGAAGTGGCGACGCCTGCGGTTCGGCGCGACGCGAAAAAGAACCGCCGGCTGAAGGTCGTCGGCGCGCGCGGCAACAATCTGAAGAACGTCACCGCTGAAATCCCGCTCGGCACGTTTACCGCCGTCACCGGCGTGTCCGGCGGCGGCAAGTCGACCTTCCTGATCGAGACCTTGTTCAAGGCGGCGTCACGCCGCATCATGGGCTCGCGTGAGCATCCTGCCGATCACGACCGCATCGAAGGGCTGGAATTCCTCGACAAGGTCATCGATATCGACCAGTCGCCGATCGGGCGCACCCCGCGCTCCAACCCTGCAACCTATACCGGCGCCTTCACGCCGATCCGCGACTGGTTCGCCGGCCTGCCGGAGGCCAAGGCGCGCGGCTACCAGCCGGGCCGTTTCTCGTTCAACGTCAAGGGCGGCCGCTGCGAGGCCTGCCAGGGCGACGGCGTCATCAAGATCGAGATGCATTTTCTGCCCGACGTCTATGTCACCTGTGATGTCTGCCACGGCAAGCGCTACAACCGCGAGACGCTCGACGTGCTGTTCAAGGGCAAGTCCATCGCCGACGTGCTCGACATGACGGTCGAGGAAGGCGTCGATTTCTTCGCCGCCGTGCCCGGCGTGCGCGACAAGCTGGAGACGCTGAAACGGGTCGGCCTCGGCTACATCCATGTTGGCCAGCAGGCGACGACTTTATCGGGCGGCGAAGCGCAGCGCGTCAAGCTCGCCAAGGAACTGTCGCGCAAGGCAACCGGCAAAACGCTCTACATCCTCGACGAACCGACCACCGGCCTGCATTTCCACGATGTCGCCAAGCTGCTTGAAGTGCTGCACGAGCTGGTCGACCAGGGCAACACGGTCGTCGTCATCGAGCACAATCTAGAGGTGATCAAGACCGCTGACTGGGTTCTCGATCTTGGCCCCGAAGGTGGTGACGGCGGCGGCGAGCTGGTGGCGTCCGGCACGCCGGAGGACATCGTTCGCGAAAAGCGCAGCTATACCGGGCAGTTCCTGAGGGAATTGCTGGAGCGGCGCCCCGGAGGCAAGCGCGAAGCGGCGGAGTGATGGCAAAGAACGGTCTCATCACGGTCCAAAGCAGCTTCGGCGTGGCCGAAACCATCGATCGCCTCGTCGAGACTGTGGCACGTGCAGGATTGCTGGTCTTCGCCCGCATTGACCACGCCGCCGGTGCGCGCAATGTCGAAACATCACTGCGTCCAACCCAGCTCCTGATTTTCGGCAATCCCCAAGGCGGTACGCCACTGATGCAGGACCGGCAGCTTGCCGGCATCGATCTGCCGGTCAAGGCGCTGGCTTGGGAGGACGAGCAAGGCAAGGTCTGGCTCTCCTACAATGACGCACACTGGCTGGCGGAACGCCACGGCTTGGGCGACGCTAGTCGCAATGCCGTCGCTGCGATCGCCGCCGGCATGGACAAGGTGATTGCGGCCGCTGCCGGCGCGGGCCAGTTTTGATCATGAGAGCCGCTCGGGCCGATGATCTCCCTACGGTGATCTCGCTCACCACCGACGCCTACGCGCCCTACACTGCCCTGTTCGGAGCGCCGCCGATCCCCGTCACCGAGGACTATGCGCCGCGCATAGAACGCGGCGAGGTCTGGCTTTCGGAGCAGGACGGACAGCCGGCCGGCCTGATCGTTCTCGAACGGCACGATGACCACACAATGATCTTCAGCGTCGCCGTTGCGCCCGCCTTTCAAGGCAAGGGTTTCGGCATCGGGCTGCTCGACTGGGCCGAGCAACAGACGCGCCTGTGGAGCTTGCCTGAAATCCGACTCTACACCAATTCCAGAATAGAACGGAACGTTTCGTTGTATAAGGCCTACGGCTTTCGCGAAACGGGTCGCCGGCCCAATCCATATCGGCCAGGATGGACGGTCGTCGACATGGCGAAAGCCGTCGAGACGACCGCCATCGCGTGATCCTTTTCTGCAAACCGGGAGGACTACCATGACTCAATCAGGAACAATCCGCGCTGGCATGGGCGGCTGGACCTTCGAGCCCTGGGACACGTCCTTCTACCCGGACAAATTGTCGAAGGCCAAGCAGCTGAATTATGCCAGCCGGCAGGTGCCGACCATCGAGGTCAACGGCACCTATTATTCGAGCTTCAAGGAACCGACCTTCGTCAAATGGGCCAACGAGGCGCCGGATGGTTTCGTCTATTCGCTGAAGGGCAACCGCTTCGTCACCAACCGCCGCGTGCTCGGCGAAGCCGGCGAATCGATTATGCGCTTCCTCGGGTCGGGCGTCGCGGCACTTGGCGACAAGCTTGGGCCGATCCTGTGGCAGTTCGCGCCGACCAAGAAATTCGACCCGGACGACTTCGAGGCGTTCCTCAAGCTATTGCCGGAGAAGCAGGACGGCGTTGCGCTGCGCCACGCGGCCGAGGTGCGCAACGACAGCTTCGTCGTGCCCGAGTTCGCCGCCTTGGCACGCAAGCACAAGGTCGCGATCGTTTTTGCTGATCATGCTAAATATCCAGCGATTGCCGACGTCACCGGCGATTTCATCTATGCGCGCCTGCAGACCGGCAGCGACGACAATCCCGATTGCTATACGCCCAAGGCGCTCGATGAATGGGCGGCCCGCGCCAAGACTTGGGCGCAAGGCAAGGTACCGGCCGAGCTGCCGCGCGCCGATCCTTCGACCGACGCGCCGGTCAAGCCACGCGACGTGTTGGTCTACTTCATCACCGAGGGCAAGGTCCGCGCTCCATTCGGCGCCATCGCGCTGATGAAGCGGGTCGCAGGCTGACGCCCCGCTGTCGGCGGTCCGGCTGGCCGGCTCCTAGATTACCGGCTATGCGGCGCGCTCGTCCGGACGCCGATCAACCCTGACGATCTCGTTGAAAGCATCGAGATCGACATAGAAGACCTTGGTGATCTCCGCGATAAGTTCGTCGTGTTCATATCCCTGCGATTTCAGAATGTTGATGGCGGTTATGATGTCGACACGCTCCGTGAGCCGTCGTTTCTGGTAGTCCTCGACATAGCGCTCCATCGTCTGCCCCTGGCTCCCAAGCACACGAAATGTTGGACGACAACAGATCGCTGGAGGGAGCGGCTTGCGCGCAAGCGGCCCGCGCCTTCCCCTGATCTGCCAATTTGGAACTGGTACGGAAAGCGGCCGACTCACCAAGGCCAAGCAAAATCTAGCACGCAATCTTCGGCGCGCCAGAGTTGCAAAGTAATAGAAGCAATAAGAATTCAGACGGTCAGGAACTTCCGCACGTCCGCCCGGTCGAGATCCTCGGCGGGGCCGGTATGGACGATCTGGCCGCGGTCCATGATATTGACCTCGTCGGCCAATTCCCGGCAGAAATCGAGATACTGTTCGACCAAAAGCACGGCAATGCCGGCTTGGTCGCGCAGATAGCGGATGGCGCGGCCGATATCCTTGATGATCGACGGCTGGATGCCTTCGGTCGGCTCGTCGAGCACCAGCAGTTTCGGCCGCATCACCAGTGCCCTGCCGATGGCAAGCTGCTGCTGCTGGCCGCCGGACAGATCGCCGCCGCGGCGCGCGAGCATCTGCTTCAGCACCGGAAACAGCTCGAAGACGTGACCGGGAATGTTGCGGTCGGCGCGCTTCAGCGGCGCGAATCCCGATTCGAGGTTTTCCCGCACCGTAAGCAGTGGAAAGATCTCCCTGCCCTGCGGCACGAATGCGATGCCCGACCGGGCGCGATCATACGCCGCGCTCCGGTCGAGCGCCTTCCCCTCGAAGGCAACACTTCCGCTCGTCAGCCGGTGATGGCCGACGATCGATCTCATCAAACTGGTTTTGCCGACGCCGTTGCGGCCGAGCACACAGGTGATCTTGCCGGCGCCGGCCTTTAGCGAGACGCCGCGCAGCGCCTGGGCGGCGCCGTAATGCAGCGTGGCATTGGAGACTTCGAGCATGGTCAGCGCTTTCTCCAACGCCTGAAAAACGAAAGGTCGAAATGATGGAACGGAACGCGCCAGACCATGCTCATCTCCCCAGGTAGACTTCGACGACGCGCTCGTCGGCCGAAACGAAGTCGAGCGAGCCCTCGGAAAGTACCGAGCCTTCGTGCAGGCAGGTAACCTTGACGCCGAGCTCGCGCACGAAATGCATGTCGTGCTCGACGACGATGACCGAATGGTCGCGCGCGATGTCTCTAAGCAGCCGCGCGGTTTCCTCAGTCTCGGCGTCTGTCATGCCGGCAACCGGTTCGTCGACCAGCAGCAGCTTCGGATCCTGCGCCAAAAGCATGCCGATCTCGAGCCATTGTTTTTGGCCATGGCTCAAATTGGCGGCGAGTTCGTCGCGCTTGTCGCCAAGCCGGATGATGCCGAGAATGTCGTCGATCTGCCGCGCTTCCGCGGCCGAGCGACGATGGAACAGTGCCGGGAAGATCGAGCGCGGGCCTTTCAGCGCCAGCATCAGATTGTCCTCGATCGTGTGGCTTTCGAAGACGGTCGGCTTCTGGAATTTACGGCCGATGCCCATCATGGCGATTTCGGCCTCGTCGTGTTTAGTCAGGTCGACCTCGCCGTCGAAGAAGACCTCGCCCGCGTCGGGCCGCGTCTTGCCGGTGACGATGTCCATCATCGTCGTCTTGCCGGCGCCGTTGGGGCCGATGATCGCCCGCATCTCGCCCTTGTCGAGCACCAGCGACAGGTTGTTGATGGCGCGAAAACCATCGAAGGAAACCGACACGCCGTCGAGATAGAGGATGGTGTTGCTCTTCGACATCAGGCCATCACTCCGCCGGCTGCGGTTCGGCACCGGAGGCCGACCAGTCGCCCGGCCTTCTCGCCGCCGAGCGATCGGTTTTCGGCGGCACCGGCGTGTCAGGATCGGTGCCGGCTTCCTCGGCAATCGAGGCTGCCCGCAGCGCCTTGGCATTGCCGCGCCAGGAATCCCACATGCCGATGATGCCCTTGGGCAGGAACAGCGTGACGGCGACAAACAGGCCGCCCAGCGCAAACAGCCAGAACTCCGGCAGCACGCCGGTGAACCAGGATTTACCGGCATTGACCAGAAGCGCGCCAATGATCGGTCCGACGATGGTGCCGCGCCCGCCGACGGCCGCCCACACCACCACCTCGATCGAATTGGACGGCTCGAACTCGCCAGGGTTGATGATGCCGACCTGCGGCACGTAAAGCGCACCGGCGATGCCGGCCATCACCGCCGACACGGTGAAGGCGAACAGTTTGACGTTCTCCGCCCGCCAGCCGAGAAAGCGCGTGCGGCTTTCGGCGTCGCGCACCGCCATCAAAAGCTTGCCGTATTTGGAACCGACGATTGCCCAGGTGACGAAGACGGCAAACGCGAGCATGACGGCGCTGGCCGCGAACAGCGCCGAGCGTGTCATGTCGGCCTGCACGTTGAAGCCTAGAATGTCCTTGAAATCGGTCAGGCCGTTATTGCCGCCGAAACCCATGTCGTTGCGGAAAAAGGCAAGCAGCAGCGCATAGGTCATCGCCTGGGTGATGATCGACAGATAGACGCCGGTGACGCGGCTGCGGAAGGCAAACCAGCCGAAGACGAAGGCGAGCAGGCCGGGCACCGCAAGCACCATGACCGCCGCGAACCAGAAATGGTCGAAGCCATACCAGAACCACGGCAATTCCTTGTAGTTCAGGAACACCATGAAGTCGGGCAGCAGCGGATTGCCATAGACGCCTCGCGAGCCGATCTGGCGCATCAGGTACATGCCCATCGCATAGCCGCCGAGCGCGAAGAAGGCGCCGTGGCCGAGCGAGAGGATGCCGCAATAGCCCCAGACGAGATCGAGCGCCAAGGCGAGCAGTGCGTAGCAGAGATATTTGCCGGTGAGCGCCACGATATAAGACGGCACGTAGAAGGAACTTGTCGGCGAGACCGCAAGGTTGAGCAGCGGCACGACGATGGCGGCCGCCAGCAGGAAGAAGATGGTGATGGCGACGCGACGATCGGCGCCGGCGGCAAAGAAACGTCCCGTGATCATGCTTCCACCGACCTGCCCTTGAGCGCAAACAAGCCGCGCGGGCGTTTCTGGATGAACAGGATGATCAGCACCAGGACGACGATCTTGCCGAGCACCGCTCCGGCATAAGGTTCGAGGAACTTGTTGACGATACCGAGCGAGAAGGCGCCGACCAGCGTGCCCCAAAGATTGCCGACACCGCCGAAGACGACGACCATGAAGCTGTCGATGATGTAGCCGCGGCCGAGATTGGGCGAGACGTTGTCGATCTGGCTGAGCGCGACACCGGCTATGCCGGCAATGCCGGAGCCGAGTGCAAACGTCAGGGCGTCGACCCACGGCGTCCTGATGCCCATCGAGGCGGCCATGCGGCGGTTGGCGGTGACGGCACGCATCTGCAGCCCCCAAGGCGTGCGCTTCATCACGTAGAGCAGCACCGCGAACACGCCAAGCGCGAATACCAGGATCCAGAGCCGGTTCCATGTCACGGCAAGCTGGCCGATATTGAACGAGCCGGACATCCATGACGGGTTGCCTACCTCCTGGTTGGTCGGCCCGAAGATGGTGCGTACGGCCTGCTGCAGGATCAGCGACACACCCCATGTCGCCAGCAGCGTCTCCAGCGGCCGGCCGTAGAGGAAGCGGATCAGCCCGCGCTCAATGACAAGGCCGACGAGCGCCGCCACTAGGAAGGCCAGCGGCAAGGCGATGACCAGCGACCAGTCGAACAGACCGGGAAAGGAATTCCGGATCACCTCCTGCACGACGAAGGTCGTGTAGGCACCGAGCATGACCATCTCGCCATGCGCCATGTTGATGACGCCCATGACGCCGAAGGTGATGGCCAGGCCAATCGCCGCCAGCAGCAGCACCGATCCGAGCGATATGCCGTACCAGATATTCTGGCCGGCATCCCACAGCGCCAGCGTCGAATTGATATTGGCGATCGCAGCCGTCGCCGCGTCCTTCACCGCACCTTCGGAATTGGCCTCTACAGACGTGAGCAGCGACACCGCATCGCGGTCGCCGCGCGCGCCGATGAGAGCGATAGCCGCCAGTTTGTCGGCCTCCGGCCTGTCGGAAACGAGAACCGACGCGGCGCGGGCATGTTCGAGCAGCGCCTTGACGCTTGCCACGCTCTCATTGGCGATGGCGGTGTCGAGCGGCTCGATGTTTGCCGCGTCCGGCGTCTTGAACATGGTGTCGGCGGCGGCAATGCGCACGGCCGGGTCCTTGGAGCCAAGCGTCAGTGTGCCCAGCGCGTCGCGGATGACGCGGCGCAGCGTGTTGTTGACTTTGATCTTGGTGATGTCGGCCTTGGCAGCTTCGCCCGATTTTTCGCCGGTGAGCGCATCGAGCAGCTCAATACCGTCGCCGCTCTCCTTGCCGACAAAGACCAGTGAATCGGCCTTGCGGACGTAAAGGCTGCCCTCCGCAAGCGCGGCAAGCGGCCGTTCGACGGCCGGATCGCCGGAAGCCGCAAGCTCGCGCACGACGGCTTCGATCGCCGGAAAATTGGCGGCAGTGGCGAATTTGGCGATGACGGCGCGCAGATCTGCTTCGCTGGCGTTCGACGGCAGCTGCGCCCCCAGGAGGAGCAGCAGCATCAGGCCAATCGCGCGGATCAGGATCATCGGTTTCTGGTGGCTCTTGGAGGTTGAATGTCGCCTCCGGGCAGGCTGGAGAAGGAGCCCGCCCGGAGGCTTTGCGGTCTGGGAGGACAGACCGGGAGGATTAGTTGGTTCCCTTGCCGCCGCATTTGCCGGTGGCAACGTTGAAGTTGCCGCAGGATAGAGGCGCGCGCCAATCGGAGATCAGGTCCTTGGAGTCGGGCAGGTAGTCGGACCATTCGTCGCCCATCACCAGGCCCGGCGTCTGCGAGACGGTTTCGAACTGGCCGTCGGCCTGGATTTCGCCGATCAGCACCGGCTTGGTGATATGATGGTTCGGCATCATGGTCGAATAACCGCCGGTCAGGTTCGGCACCGAGACGCCGACCATGGCGTCGATGACCTTGTCCGGATCGGTGGTACCGGCCTTCTCTACCGCCTTCACCCACATGTTGAAGCCGATATAGTGGGCTTCCATTGGGTCGTTGGTGGTGCGCTTGTCGTTCTTGATGAATTTGTGCCAATCGGCGATGAACTTCGCGTTCTCGGGCGTGTCGACGCTCTCGAAATAATTCCAGGCGGCGAGATGGCCGACGAGCGGCGCGGTGTCGAGACCGGCAAGCTCTTCCTCACCAACCGAGAAGGCCATGACCGGAATATCCTCGGCCTTGATGCCCTGATTGCCGAGTTCCTTGTAGAACGGCACGTTGGCGTCGCCGTTGACGGTCGAGACGACAGCGGTCTTCTTGCCGGCCGAGCCGAACTTCTTGATTGCCGAGACTTCGGTCTGCCAGTCGGAGAAGCCGAACGGCGTATAGTTGACCATGATGTCTTCGGCAGCAACGCCCTTCGCCTTCAGATAGGCTTCAAGAATTTTGTTGGTGGTGCGCGGATAGACATAGTCGGTGCCTTCGAGCACCCAGCGCTTCACCGAACCGCCATCCTCGCTCATCAGATAGTCGACCGCGGGAATGGCTTGCTGGTTCGGCGCCGCACCGGTGTAGAACACGTTGCGCTCGCTCTCCTCGCCCTCATATTGAACCGGGTAGAACAGGATGTTGTCGAGTTCGCTGAACACCGGCAGCACCGATTTGCGCGACACCGAGGTCCAGCAGCCGAACACCGCCGCGACCTTGTCCTTCGAGATCAGCTCGCGCGCTTTTTCTGCGAACAGCGGCCAGTTGGAAGCCGGATCGACGACCACCGCCTCGAGCTTCTTGCCGAGCAGGCCACCCTTGGCATTCTGCTCTTCGATGAGCATCAGCATGGCGTCCTTTAGCGTCGTCTCCGAGATCGCCATGGTTCCCGACAGCGAATGGAGGATGCCGACCTTGATGGTGTCGTCGGCCGCCTTGGCGGGAATGCTCATCAGCAGGCCGGCGGTGACCACGCCGGCCGAAAACATTTTTGTTATTGTCGAGAAACTGCCCCTCATACTTTTAAACTCCCAAGCTGGTTAACTGCATCGGAACAGACCATGCAACGGCTGTGCCAATTACCGGAGCAAGATCGGAAGATCTGAGATTTCCCAGCTCTGTCAGTCGGTTAATGTATTAGGCGCAGGAGATGAACCTCGCCTGCCAGGTTCGAACTGAGAAAAGATCACCCGTATCAGCCTAAGTTTTACTCATGTACGGGCCAATGCCCGAATTTTGAGCAGCATCACAAGAGCACTGGCGAGGATTGCAGCGCCGCAGCGAAATGGGGCAAGTTCGAACCCTTAAACGAGCGACGCCATGGCCTTCCGAACGTCTTGCATTTTCATCACCATGCTTCTGCTGGCGACGACGACTGTAGCGCGCGCCGGCTTCAGCGACGGCAAGCTGCCGGACGGCCCCTATCATTGCGAAGTCTATCTGCTTGGCATGTTCCTCAGCCTCGGCGACATCACCATCAAGGGAAACGTCTATAGCGGTCCGGTGAGCTTCGGCACCGCGCGGCAGAGTTATAACTACCAGATGGATGCAGACGGGGTGATCACTTGGCTGGGTCCGCTGGGCGGCTACACCAGCGGCGGCAACTCGATCTCGCTTACGCAAGCGACGCTGGAAAGCGGAACCACCCCCTCCTTCGACATCATCATGAAGCAGCCGGACGGTGCCTTTACCGCCTCGACCTGCACCAAACGTTGAAAAAAATATGCGCAACCTCGTGAGAATTAGCACCGGAAGGCAGAGAGCCGCCTAGCTCTCCGCCGCCACGTCGAGCGCCAGCCGGGTCATATTGGTGAAAAGCCCCTGGCGTTCTGCATAGTCGGTCTGCTCGCCGGTTGCCACATTGTCGACGACGGTCAGGATCGACAGTGCCCGGGCACCAAAATCGGCCGCGATGCGGTAGAGCGCGCTGGTTTCCATGTCCACGGCGAGCGCGCCCTGTGCCTGCGCTTCGGCAAAGCGCTCACGCCCCTGCGGATGATAAAAAATATCGCTGCAGATGGTCAGGCCGGCCCGCTGGTCGATGCCGAGTTCGGCGGCCCGGGTCAACGCCTGGGCCAACAATGCCGGATCGGGGCTGGCGTTGGCACGATAGAGCCCGAAACTCTGAACGCTTTCTGAGCTTTCACCGCGCACCGATTGCGCGATCACCAGACTGCGCAGCGCCAGCTCGGCGGTCAGCCCGCCGCAGGTGCCGGTGCGGATCAGTGTTTTCGCACCATAGAAATCCAGCAGCTCGTGCACGTAGACCAGGAATGACGGGACGCCGATGCCGGTGGACTGGATGCTGATAGGCTTGCCGCGAAACAGGCCGGTAAAACCAAGCGCGCCGCGGCGGCGGTTGACGCAGCGCGGCGCCTCCAGAAAAGTCTGCGCCATCCATTCTGCGCGCTGCGGATCGCCCGGCAGCAGCACCGTGCTTGCGTAGTCGCCCTTGCTGGCCTCGTTGTGTGGCGTCACGGCATGCTTTCCAAAACCCGTCGCCCGTTTCGCCTGCAATCATGGCAGTCTCACGGCATTGCGCAAGCGGAGCATTGGAAGGGTCAGGATTCCAGCATGTCCTTGACGATCGTGGCCAATTGCTTGAGCGAAAACGGCTTGGGCAAAAAGCCGAAATGTGCGTCGGCCGGCAAGTTCTTGGCGAATGCGTCTTCCGCATATCCGGACACGAAGATGAACTTGATGTCGGGCTGCCGCTTGCGCAATTCGCCAAGCAGCGTCGGGCCGTCCATTTCCGGCATCACCACGTCTGAGACCACGATGTCGACCTTGCCGCCGAGCGCTTCGTAGACTTCAAGCGCCTCGACGCCCGACGACGCCTCGTGGACGGTGTAGCCGCGCGACTTTAGTGCACGCATGCCGCCCATGCGTACGGCGTCCTCGTCCTCGACCAGCAGCACCGTGGCCGAGCCCGACAAATCCTTGGCTGAGTCGGCGATCTTGGCAGGTGCGGCCGGCACTTCTCCAGCCTCGCCCGCCTTCCTTGCCTCCGCAATGTGCCGCGGCAGGAAGATGCGGAACAGGGATCCCTTGCCGACTTCGGAATCGCAGAAGATGAAGCCGCCTGTCTGCTTGATGATGCCATAGACCATGGACAGGCCGAGGCCCGTTCCCTTGCCAACCTCCTTTGTCGTGAAGAAGGGCTCAAAGATCTTTTTCAGCACATCAGGCGCGATACCGCTGCCGCTGTCCTCGACCTCGACCAGCACATAGTCGGCCGGAGTAAGTTCGCGATAGGAAAAGGTCTTGCATTCCCCGGCGCTGACGTTGCGGGTGCGAACGGTGAGGTCGCCGCCGGCCGGCATCGCATCGCGCGCATTGACCGCCAGATTGACCACCACTTGCTCGAACTGCCCGATATCGACCCTGACCGGCCACAGGTCGCGGCCATGGTCGATCTTGAGCTTGATATCGTTGCCGACCAGACGGGCAAGCAGCATCCTTAGGTCGGCGAGCACGTCGGTCAGGTTGAGCACCTCCGGTCGCAGCGTCTGCTTGCGCGAGAAGGCCAGCAACTGCCGCACCAGCGAGGCCGCCCGGTTGGCATTCTGCTTGATGTTCATGATGTCCGGGAACGACGGATCGGACGGCCGGTGGTTGGTCAAAAGCAGGTCTGAGGCCATGATGATGGCGGTCAGCACATTGTTGAAATCATGCGCGATGCCGCCGGCGAGCTGGCCGACCGCCTGCATCTTCTGGCTCTGCGCCATCTGGCCCTCGAGGGCCTTTTGCTCGGTGGTCTCGACGGCATAGACGATGGCCGATTCCTCGGCGCCCTCGCCGCCGGTGCCGTCTGCGACCGCATTGACGTAGAAGCGTATGTGTCGTTCCTCATTGCCGGGCAGCACCGTATCGATCGGCTCGATATCAGCCTGTTGCTGGCGTGCCTTTTCGAACGCCGCGGCGAAGGCCGGCCGGTCGCGCTCGTGGATCACCGTATCCAGCCGCACACGCCGATCGACCGCGTCGCGGTCGACGACCGAGGAAAATAGCGACAGGAACGGCGCATTGGTGCGCAGGATGCGACCGGCATGGTCGACGCCGGCAATCGCCATCGGCGTCGAGTTGAAGAATCGCGTGAAGCGTATTTCCGAGGCGCGAAGGTCGGCCGAAGCGTCCTCGCCTTGCGTCCGGTTGAGCACGATGGTGCGAGTCGGGCCGTTGAGCCCCTCTCGGCTGGCCGAAACACGATGCATGAAGCGCACCGGCAACGCCTCCCCGGTCATCGTCGTCAGATCGAGATCGATAACGGCATTGCGCGTGGTACCCGCGTCGGCCTTGACCGAACGGACCAGCGCCATGCCGTCGCCGGCGACGATCTCCGGCAGCGTGATGGCGCCGGGGGTGAAGCTGGCCAGGTCGATGCCCAGCCACTCCGCAAGGGTCGCGTTGATATAGGTGACGCGGCCTTCCTGGTCGGCCGAAAAGAAACCGGCCGGCGCGTGGTCGAGGTGATCGATGGCCTTTTGCAGGTCGAGAAAGAACCGCTCCTGCTCGGCCCGTTCCCGCGAGATATCAGCAAGCTGCCAAGCAAGCATGGGCAGCCGCTGGCCTGGAACGCTGAACGCGCGGGCCCGGACGCGGTACCAGCGCGCGCCCGATTCGGCGCCTGGCCGAATGGACTGCGCGAGCCGAAACTCGCCGTCGCCCGCCTGGCCGTCGCGCAGGCCTGACGCCAGCCGGTATATGGTCACTGAGGCCTCGGGAACGTCTGAAAGCAAACCTTCGACCGTCTTGAGGTCGGCGGCCGACTCGGCGCCAGTCATGTCGGCATAGGTCCGGTTGGCGTAGATGATCCGGCCTTTGGTATCGGTGACCAGGAGGCCTTGCGACATCGAATCGACGAAAGCTTTCGACAGTTCGTCGCTTGTCGAGCGCGGCGTGACGTGCACGAAGCCGATCGCAGTGGCGAACAGAAAGCCGACGCCGATCATCGCCAACACGCCAAGCATGCCGAGCAGGAATGGGTCGCCAAGTCGCTCGCGGAAAAGGCCGAAGACGATCGCTGCCCCCGTCAGGACGACGATGAAGACGATGAGCCGGGTGACCGCGCCCGGTCGCGTGTTCTGGTCGACGATAGGTACCGGATAGAAATCGCCGCGCGCTTCCTTGGCCATGTTCCCCCTGCTCGTGAATTCCGGTGTCGGTTGAATCATATTCTCAGGGTCGGGAAAAGGCCCGGCGGCAAATGTCCGCTAAAAAGACGCCGTTCCGCTCCCGGTGTTTCAAGCTGTTCACGAAGCGTGAAAGGCAACTTGCGGTGGCCTGCCGCAACAGTCTAGTGTCGCGTCTCTTCGAAAGCTGATTTTGGGGGAACCAATGCTGCAATGGCTGGATGGCGTGGCGGGTCCTGGTTATGCCGCGGCAATCCTGTGGACGTTTGCAGTACTTGTCCTTCTGCTCATCATTCTTCTTATCATCAGGCTGGTCCGCAGCCTGACCTTCGGAACATTCGTCGCCGGCGGCAGGAACCGCAAGACGCGGCTGGCGGTCATGGATGCCACAGCGGTCGACAGTCACCGGCGGCTGGTGCTGGTGCGCCGCGACGATATCGAGCACCTGCTCTTGATCGGTGGTCCGACCGACGTCGTCGTCGAGCGCGACATCAGGCTCTCGGCGCTGCGCCGCCCGGCATTGACCGGAGATAACAGCCACCAGCCGGCAGCAAGATCGGCTCAGACCACAGCCGCGCCGGTGAGGCAAGCGCCGCCGCAGGCGGCAAGCGTAGCCGCAAGCCCTGTCCGAGCCCGCCAGACGGCGACAATGCCGGCAACAATGCCGGCACCGGCGCCGAAACCGCCATCGAACGTCACACCGTTGCCAAATTATGGATCCGTCAACGCCAATGCTTCACGGCATGCGCCGCCGCCGACAAGACAGGACTCCCCGGCAAGATACGAGCCGCCGGCACAGCACGAGTCGATCGACGATGCGCTGATGAAGGAGCTGGAGGTTTCCCTCGACGAGCCACGCTTCAGCCAAACGCCGAGCAAGCCGGTGGCGAAGGCATCGCCCTCTCTCGACGACGAGATGACGAAGCTCCTCGGCGAGTTGTCCAATCAGAAAAGATAGGCTGATAGCGAACGGCCAATGAAAATGGCCGGAAAACCGGCCATTTTGAACGCTTTACCGATGCCGCTCTGTTTTTCCCGCCGACTCAGTCGTCGCGGTACACCTTCTCGCGCCGCTCATGGCGCTCCTGTGCCTCGATCGACAAGGTCGCGATCGGGCGCGCGTCGAGCCGCTTCAGCGCGATCGGCTCGCCTGTTTCCTCGCAATAGCCGTAGGTGCCTTCGTCAAGGCGCTGGAGGGCGGAATCGATCTTCGAGATGAGTTTTCGCTGGCGATCGCGGGCGCGAAGTTCGATGGCGCGGTCGGTTTCTGAGGAAGCCCGATCGGCGAGATCGGGATGGTTGGCGTTTTCCTGCTGCAGGATTTCGAGAGTTTCGCGCGCTTCGCGCAAGATGTCGTTCTTCCAGGTGACGAGCTTCAGGCGAAAGTAGGATTTCTGCCGCTCGTTCATGAACGGCTCGTCTTCGGAGGGTACGTAATCGGCGGTAACGATGTCGTTCATTCGACTCACCCAACAAACCCCAAATTTGGCGCCTATATATTCGCGGACCGAAAACTGCACAAGGTCAATCGACGACTGTTTCACGCAATTGTTAGTCCCGGACAAACGGCATCCGCGAGCCCTTTTTGCGAAGAATACGACCGAATTCATACATGATTCGCTATGCTTGAAGGACGCTTGCCATTGCGCACGGAGCTCTTCTGATGGCAAATCCTGCGGCGTATTGACGGGTTCGGTGCCCGGCACAACGGGGATCCGGTGACCAGACTTTACCTGCTGAGGCATGCGAAGGCCGGCTGGGCGCTGCCCGGCGTCGCCGACTTCGACCGCCCGCTCTATACATCTGGCTTCGCCGATGCCGAAGCGATGGGCGTGCTGATGCGTTCTCGCAAATACGTACCGGGCCTCACCCTGTGCTCAAGCGCCAGGCGTGCCCGCCAGACGCTGGAAAGCTTAGCTGGCCATACGGACACGGGCCGGGTGCTGTTCTTTGACGCGCTCTACAACGACGATGCCGCCGCGTACCTCGCTGCCGTCCGGCAGAATGGCGGGCTGGACGCCCTGCTCGTCATTGGCCACAATCCGATGATTGAGGATCTCGCCATGGCGCTCTCAGGCGACGGCAACGAGACCGCGCGGGCCATGCTGAACCACGGCTTCCCGACCTCCGCACTTGCGGTGGTCCGGTTCAACGGCAGTCTTGCGGAGGCTGCGCCTGGCGCCGGCTATCTCGAAGCCTTCCTGACGCCTGCCGATATCTGAGGCCATTTCAAAGCCGCGCCTCAAAGCCTATATCGGTGGCTGACCGGCCCCGCGAGAACAGATTTTGGCATCATCGCTGACGACTTTCACCGACGAGGCGAAGATCGCCTTGGATACGTTGTCAGGCCGCGCTGCCGGGCTTTTCGCTCCGTCGCTGCGTCTTGGCGTGACCGGGCTGTCCCGCGCCGGCAAGACGGTGTTCATCTCGGCCCTTGTGCACAATCTGGTCCATGGCGGACGCTTGCCGCTGTTTGAGGCACAAAAATCGGGGCGCATCGCCAGGGCCTTTCTCGAAGAGCAGCCGGACGACGCCGTACCACGCTTCCAGTACGAGGATCACATCGCGGCTCTTGTCGACGACCGTGTCTGGCCGGACTCGACGCGTGCGATTTCCGAACTGAGGCTCACCATCGAATACGAATCGGCCTCCGGTTGGAGCCGCATGTTTTCCGCCGGCAAATTGTCCGTCGACGTCGTCGATTATCCCGGCGAATGGCTGCTCGACCTGCCGCTGCTCGGCAAGTCCTACGCCGATTTTTCGCGTGAGGCCTTCGAGATGGCCGTGTTGCCGGTGCGTGTCGATCTTTCGCGGGAATGGCAGGCGCTCTCTGCCTCCGTCGACCCCAACGACGACGCCGACGAGATGACGGCGCGCCGTCTCGCCGAGAGCTTCGCCGCCTACCTCAAGGCCTGCAAGCTTGACGAGCGGGCGCTTTCGACCCTACCGCCCGGCCGCTTCCTGATGCCCGGCGATCTTGAAGGATCGCCGGCGCTGACCTTTGCGCCGCTGCCGAAACTCGGCCTCGGGCGCGCCCGCTCCGGATCGCTGCAGGCGATGATGGAGCGGCGCTACGAGGCTTACAAGACGTATGTCGTCAAACCGTTCTTTCGCGAACACATCACGCGCCTCGACCGGCAGATCGTGCTCATCGACGCCTTACAGGCATTGAACGCCGGCCCCGGTGCTATGGCCGATCTGGAACGCGCGGTCACCGAAATCCTGTCCTGTTTCCGGCCCGGCCGGGGCAACTTCCTGACCGACCTGTTTTCAAGACGCATCGACCGCATATTGGTGGCCGCGACCAAGGCCGACCATCTGCACCACGAAAGCCACGACCGGCTGCAGGCGATCGTGCGGCGGCTTGCCGACCGCGCCGTGGCGCGGGCGAATTTCACTGGTGCCGACGTCGACGTCGTCGCCATGGCGGCCATGCGCGCGACTCGGGAAGGCACGGTCAAGCAGGGCCGTGAGACTTTGCCGGTCATTATCGGCACGCCATTGCGTGGCGAAAAAATCAATGGCGAAACCTTTGACGGAAAGACCGAAACAGCCATATTTCCCGGTGATTTGCCGGAGAAAGTTGATGCGGTGTTCGATGGTTTCGAATCGAAGCACCAGCAGAACGATGACGACCCGGCGATCCGCTTCGTGCGCTTTCGCCCGCCGAAACTCGAGCGCACGGCCGAGGGCGTGACGCTGTCGCTGCCGCATATCAGGCTCGACCGCGCGGTGCAGTTCCTGATCGGAGATCATCTCGCATGAGCGCGCCCCGCAGACCGGCGGCCTTTCGCATCGAGCCGGAGCCCCAGCCGAAGGTAGATCCGACGGCTCGCCATTCCGGGGCCGAGGCCGCGCCGGCGCGAAAGCCGCGTAACGTGAAGGCGGATCTTGCCGTGGTCACACCGGCGGAGATCGACGTCTTCGACGAGCCTGATGTCGTCGCTGCCGAACCGCCGCCGGCGATTGCGCCGCGAAAACGTTCGCTGCTTGGCTGCCTGTTCTTCGGCGCGCTGGGCGTTCTGGTTTCGCTCGCCCTTGGCCTCTGGACCGACCAGCTGATTCGCGACCTGTTCGAGCGCGCCGAGTGGCTGGGCTGGCTGGCGGCCGGAATGGCATTGATCGCCATCCTGGCGCTTGTAGTCATCCTTATCCGCGAATTCGTGGCGATTGCTCGCCTCGCCGAGGTCGAAAAGTTGCAGAAGCGGGCGCTCGATGCGATTGCCCGCGATGATCCGAAGGCCGCCCGCGCCGTGGTCGACGAGTTGTCGGCATTTGTCGCGGCCAAGCCCGAAACCGCGGCCGGCAGGCGCTCGCTGGCCGAATTGCGCGGCGAGATCATCGATGGCGGCAATCTGGTGCGGCTGGCCGAGACCGAGATCCTCGGCCCGCTCGATGCCCGCGCCAAGATGATGATCCTCGAAGCGGCGAAGCGCGTGTCCCTGGTGACCGCGGTCAGTCCGCGCGCGCTGGTCGACGTCGCTTATGTCGTGTTCGAAGCCGGCCGGCTGATTCGCCGTCTGTCGGAGCTCTATGGCGGCCGCCCCGGCACGCTAGGCTTTTTTCGCCTGGCGCGCAGCGTTCTCGCCCATCTCGCGGTCACTGGGTCGATCGCCGTCGGCGACAGTTTCGTCCAGCAGATCGTCGGCCATGGCCTTGCGGCTCGGCTCTCGGCCAAGCTCGGCGAAGGCGTCGTCAACGGCATGATGACGGCGCGCATCGGCATTGCAGCGATGGAAACGGCAAGGCCCCTGCCCTTTAACGCCGTCAGGCGTCCAGGATTGGGCGATTTCCTTTCCGCGCTGACCTCCTTTGCGGCAAAGAAAGAAAAAGAAACATCCGCTTCCGAGACGTGACTACCGCCTTGGGGTGACAAAGCATTAACCAATCTTGTTCATGGTCGGAAGCGTCCAAACCAGTCTCTTTGTTGCCGGGTGTCGTCGATGAAAAGCGTTATTTTGTCCAACGTGCTGCACGTGGCGCTCGCCCTTGTCGCAACCATCGGCATTGCCGGAAAGGCTTCGGCGGCGGAACCGGACAAGCAGTTCTTTCGATCGGTCGAGGGCAAATGGGTCGGCCCCGGAGAAATCGTTGCCGGCAAATACAAGGGCACGAAATTCACCTGCAGCTTCATTGGCTCGACGCCTGACGGCAAGGTCGGCATGTCGCTCGACGGCGGCTGCCGGGTCGGTATGTTCACCCAGCAGATGTCGGCAACGATCGAACACATGGGCCGGCAGGGCTACAAGGGCAGCTTCATGGGCGGGGCCGCCGGCTCCGGCCTCGACATTATCGGCGGCAATGTCGTCGATGCGCACAAGGTGGTTTTCACCATTAATCGTAATCAGTTGCGCGGCGTGATGCAGGCGCTTGTCCCCGACGACAATTCGATGACGGTGACCGTTGCCGTGCGGGTCGACCAGCAGCTGGTCCCGGTCATCGGTATGAAGTTGAAGCGGATCGATGCAGTCGAGGTCGGCTCCATAACTCCGAACTGAGCTTTCGGCGTGAAAAGGCGGCAACCAAACGCCGCCGCCGTCCTTGACATGCAGATGGGTGCTCAGCCCTTGATCGCTGCAATCAACTCGTCATAGGCCTTGCAGGCCTCGGCTGCTGTCGTGCCGCCCTGATACTTGGTTGTGACCGCCTGGACCTTGGCTGTGAGGTCGGCTGCCTTGGCCGGATCCTTGGTGATAGCAGCCTGAAGTGCCGCAGTCATGTCCTGAGCCTTCTTGGTCAGCATCTCGGTCGTGCACTCCGGCGCCTTCGAACAGGCAGAGCCGGCAAGTGCCGCGATGCCAACGGCAACCAGCAAAAACTTCTTCATGTCAGTCATCTCCTCAAAAAGGGCCGTGACTTGATCGTCGCTCACCCTCCACTGGCCGAAGCCGGGCGTCCTTAGCGCCGGATAGCGAAAACAAGCAACGCCTGGAAGGCCATTATCCTGTGCAGTGCGCCTGCAATATCGCCTGCACAATGCGCCGGATTCACACTGTTCGATCCGCTCCGAAGCCCCTATCTTGGCCGCTTGACTCCCAGGAGAGCGGAAGGGCAGGCATGGCGGCAGAGGCATCGAACAGCGATCTGATCCAGGTGGTGGCGCTGCTTGCCGCCGGCGTCGTTGCGGTGCCGATCTTCAGGCGCATGGGACTTGGCTCCATCCTCGGCTATTTGGCGGCCGGCGTCGTGATCGGCCCATTCGGGCTGCGCGTCTTTTCCGAATCGGAAGCCATTCTTCATGTCGCCGAACTCGGCGTCGTCATGTTCCTGTTCATCATCGGGCTGGAGATGCAGCCGTCACGCCTATGGGGCCTGCGCCGCGAGATTTTCGGGCTTGGTGCGCTGCAGGTCGGCGTCTGCGCGGTTCTGCTGACCGGCGTCGGCCTGGCGGGAGGTTTCCCGATCGCGCAATCCTTCGTCGCTGGCGCCGGTTTCGTACTCACCTCGACGGCAATCGTCATGCAATTGCTGGAAGAACGCGGCGACCTGGCAACGCCCAAGGGCCAGCGCATCGTCTCGGTCCTGCTTTTGGAAGATCTGGCCATCGTGCCGCTGCTGGCGCTGATCGCCTTCCTCGCGCCGGGCGGCGCCGATATGAGCCTGTCGGATAGGTTGACGGAGGTCGGCATCGGCCTTGCCGCGATCGTCGGGCTGGTGGTTGCCGGGCGCTATCTGCTCAATCCGTTCTTCCGTATCCTGGCGGATGCGCGCGCCCGTGAGGTGATGACCGCAGCTGCCCTTCTGGTCGTTCTCGGGTCAGCGCTCGCCATGCAGCTTTCCGGCCTGTCGATGGCCATGGGCGCCTTCCTGGCCGGCGTGCTTTTGTCGGAATCGACCTTCCGCCACCAGCTGGAGGCCGACATCGAACCGTTCCGCGGCATTCTGCTCGGGCTGTTCTTCCTCGCCGTCGGCATGTCGCTCGACCTGCATGTCGTCGTCGTCAACTGGCAGCTCATTGCCATCTATGTCGTCGCCTACATGGTGATGAAGGCGATCGGCATCTATATCGTTGCCCGCGTCCTCAAAACCGACCATCGGGAAGCGCTCGAGCGCGCCGTCTTCATGGCGCAAGGCGGCGAATTCGCCTTCGTCCTCTATTCCGCGGCGGCTGCGGTGGGCATTATCGACGGCCAAGCCAATGCGATGCTGACCGCCATTGTCATCATTTCCATGGTGCTGACGCCGTTGGCGATCATTGCACTGCGGTATCTGACGCCGCGCGACGAGCAGTCGCTTGAAGGCGTCGATGTCGCCAACGGCCTGACCGGCAGCGTGCTGATCATAGGCTTTGGCCGGTTCGGCCAGATCGCCAGCCAGCCGCTTTTGTTGCGCGGCATCGACGTGTCGATCATCGACAACGAGGTCGAAATGATCCAAGCAGCGGCCGATTTCGGCTTCAAGGTCTATTACGGCGACGGCACGCGGCTGGACATCCTGCGAGCCGCGGGAGCCGGGCGGGCACGCGCCGTGCTGATCTGCGTTGACAAGCCCGATGCCGCCGTGCGCATCGCGGAACTGATCAAGGCGGAGTTTCCCTTGCTGACAGTGCTGGCACGGGCGTTCGACCGCGGCACCGCGTTGCAGCTCATCCGTGCCGGCGTTGACTATCAGCTCCGCGAGACGTTCGAATCGGCGCTTGTCTTCGGCGGCTCGACGCTGGAAGCCCTCGGCGTCGACCCGGAAGAGGTCGCCGAGGTAGTCGAGGACGTCCGCCGCCGCGACGCTGCCCGTTTCGAGCTTCAACAGGCCGAAGGCATCCGCGCCGGACGGCGCTTCCTCAAAGGCAATATTGGCACCCCCATCCCGACGCCGCTCAGCACACCACGCCGCGCGGGTCAGGCGCTCAATGAGGAAACCGCCGGCGTGCTGCAGAAATCCGAGCCGGCCGATTAATCCTTGGGAAGATGCGAATGATGGATGAACTGGACGAACGCGCGCTCTCCGTAACCAGATTCTGGCGCCACGCCGGGGAGGACGCATGGTTCGAGAAGAACGACGCTTTTGATGCCGACTTCCGCACCCGGTTTCTCGATCTGCACTTCGCCGCCGCCCGCCGCGAATGCGACGGCTGGTCCGAACACGCCGAAGGGTCGCTGGCACTGATGATCCTGCTCGACCAGTTTCCGCGAAACTGCTTTCGCGGCACTGGCCACATGTACGCCACGGACCCGCTGGCGCGGCATTTTGCCGGGAAGGCGATCGCTGCCGGCCATGACTTGGCGCTCGACGAAGAGCTCCGCGTCTTTCTTTATCTGCCCTATGAGCATTCGGAGGATCTCGCCGATCAGCTCAAATCGATGGAGCTTACCGCCGCCAAAGCCCCGTCCTATCTGAAATATGCGGTAGAACACCGCGACATCATCCAGCGCTTCGGCCGCTTTCCACACCGAAACAGGATGCTTGGCCGGGAGACGACACCGGACGAACAAATGTTCCTCGACGGTGGTGGGTTTTCCGGCTGATTTTCGGCCACCAATGGCGGCAGCGTCAGGTCTTCCACCATTTCCGGCCTGACGGCAGCCGTTCAATACCCGACGTGTCGACGGCGGCCAGTCGCTCCGACACGCTCTTGCCGTCGACCACAAGCTTCGGTGCAATTTCTGCCAGCGGTGCCAGCACGAAGGCGCGCTCCAGCATGCGCGGATGCGGCACCTCCAGTCCGGTCTCGTGGATGATGCGGTCACCGAACACCAGAATGTCGATGTCGATCAGGCGCGGACCCCAGCGCTCCTCCCGCACCCGCTTCAGTTTTCGCTCGGCGTCGAGGCAAAGGTCGAGCAAAGCCCGCGGCGCAAGCGCGGTCGAGATCTCGGCCGCCGCATTGAGGAAATCCGGCTGATCGAGCTTGCCCCAGGGCGGCGTTCGGTAGAGCGACGAAACGGCAACGACGCGCGTGCTCTCGTCGGCATCCAGAATGCCCAGTGCCGCAGCCATCGACTTCGCCGGATCACCGAGATTGCCGCCAAGGCTGAGATAGACGGTGTTGTTGTTACTATTCTGGCCAGACAACGGTCACCTCGACATGATCGAGCACACCCGGCACCGGGGCGTTCGGCTTGCGCACGGTGATCTCGGCCTTTTTGATCTGCGGAAACCGCGCCGTCAGCGCCCTCGCCACTTCGAGCGCCAGCGCTTCGATCAGAAAGCGCCGCTCGCCGGTAATGATCTTTTCGATGACCGCAAAGGCGATGCCGTAATTGACGGTGTCCTCGATAGAATCGTCGACCAGCGCCCGCCCGGGGTCTACCGTGAGCGCCGCATCGACATAAAAGCGCTGGCCGAGCGTCTCCTCTTCGTCCAGCACACCGTGCCGGGCGAAGAAGGCGCAGTTCTTCATGCGGATGACATACATGGCTCAGCTTTCCCCGATCTCACGTGCGAGCATAGCATCGGCAATAGCCAACGCATCCACGTTGATTGCGACATCGTGGACGCGAAAAAGATGCGCGCCTTTGAGCCTCAGGATGACGCTTGTGGCGGCGGTTCCGGCGCCCCTTGCCGCTGCGTCGCGGCCGGTGACGGTGCCGATAAAGCGCTTTCGCGATGTGCCGGCCATCAGCGGAAAGCCCAGCGCACGAAGCTCGGAAAACCGTGCCATCAGGTCAAGGTTTTCCGCGGCTGTCTCCTTGGCGAAGCCGAAGCCCGGATCGAGCACGATGTGGTCGTCGGCAACACCGCTCCGTTGCGCGATTTCCAGCGACTTCCTGAGGAAGAAGAGCTGATCGGCAATCACGTCGGGCAGTTTCTGCCGGTCCCGTCCCGTGTGCATGATGACAAGGCCGGCGCCGGTTTCGGCAGCGACGCTGGCAATGCCCGGCTCGCGCTGCAGGCCCCAGACGTCGTTGACGATATGTGCACCGGCTTGGACGGCAAGCCGCGCCGTATCCTGGCGATAGGTATCGACCGAGATCAGCGTTCCGCCAGACGTCGCGAGCGCCTCGATGATGGGCACTATGCGGGCCTGCTCTTCCTTTGCAGACACCGGAGAGGCACCGGGACGCGTCGATTCTCCGCCGATGTCGATGACGGAGGCTCCCTCCTCCACCATACGGCGCGCCTGGTCCACCGCTTTTTCCGGGGCATCGAACAGCCCGCCGTCGGAAAAACTGTCCGGCGTGACGTTGAGGATGCCGACGACGATGGCCTTGCCGCCAAGGTCAAGATGGCGCCCATGCGCCAGCTGCCATCGCCCTGTCATCATTGCCCATCAACCATGTTCGATCCCACGTCATGACCGGGGATCAATTCCGTTGCGCCGGAGACGGCGGTAAAGCAAGGTGGGCAAAGAGGCAACACGATGAAACGATCCCTCCTCTGCGCCCTGATGCTCGCTCTGACCGCATTCCCGGCCGGCGCTACGACTCTCGTCAAGACATATAGTTATTTCCCGATCGGCGGCAGGACGCTCGACGACATCGGGACCCAGCTGTCGAAACTCGGGCCTCAGGTGAAAAGCACCGGGTCGCGGCATCCCGGCGCCACCCAGATGGCGTTCACCACCCGCGTCAGTTATGCGCAAAAGCCGGGCTCGTGCTGGATTGCCGACGCTGCCGTTACCGTCAAGGTCAAGGTTATCCTTCCCGAGTGGCGCCGCCCGCGCAAAGCCGATGCAGGCGTCAAGCTGTTCTGGGAGACTTTGTCCGCCGACATCAAGCGCCATGAGGAACGCCACGTCGAGATTGCCAAGAACCATGGCCGCGAACTAGAAGACGCCTTGAAGGCGAGCTACCCTGAAAAGACCTGCGAATTGGCCAAGGCCAAGGCCGCGAAAATTACAGCGGCCATGCTTGCCAAGCACGACCAGGACCAGATGCGCTTCGATCGTGTGGAAAGCGTCAATTTCCAAAGCCGCATCCTGCGGCTTTTGCACTATCGCATCGAGCGCATTGAGAATGGACGGCTCGCTCCCGGCTGAACTCCGCGTCGGACAAAGCCAAATTTGGAACAAAGCCAATTTGGCGAAGCATAGTGCCAGCTTCGAAAAACTTTCGAGCCGCTGTCGAAATCGGCCTATAGCGAACGACATATGCCAGGTTCGCAGGGATCAGCCTCCGGCAAACGCCAATCGGCGTACTAGATGCTTCCCAGCCCGTCGCGGAAGTGCACGCAGGCATAATGGATGAACGGATATGGACCAGGCTATCGACAAGCAAGCGATGGTGGAAACCAGCACGCCGCTGACCGAAACCGAGAAAAACGCCATCATCGGCGGCGTGCTTTTGTCAATGCTGCTGGCGGCGCTCGACCAGACCATCGTCGCGCCGGCGATGCCGACGATGGCACGTCTGCTCGGGCATGCCGAATATCTGCCGTGGATCGTAACCGGCTATCTTCTGACCGCGACCGCAGTGGCGCCGCTCTACGGCAAGATCTCCGATATCTATGGCCGCCGGCCGACCGTCTATGCGGCAATCCTGATCTTTCTCGCCGGGTCGCTGGTCAGCGCCACGGCCCCCAACATGCTGGTCCTGGTTGTCGGCCGGGCGATCCAGGGCGCCGGCGGCGGCGGGCTCTTCGCCCTGACGCAGACCGTGATCGGCGACCTCGTGCCGCCGCGCGAGCGGGCTCGCTACGCCGCCTGGATTTCGGGCACCTGGGCCGTCGCCAGCATCGCCGGGCCGCTGCTCGGCGGCACCTTCGCCGAACATCTGCATTGGTCGCTGATCTTCTGGATCAACATTCCGCTCGGCCTGCTGGCGATGGCGATCATTAACAATCCGCTCAAGAAGCTGCCGATCGCTGCAAAACATCACCGCATCGACGGCCTCGGCGCGCTGCTTCTGGTCGCGGCCACCTCGCTGCTGCTGCTTGCCTTGAACTGGGGCGGCAGCGAGTATCCGTGGCTGTCGCGTGAAATCCTTGGACTGCTCGCCTGCTCAGCGGTGTTCTGGAGCGCGTTCGCGCTGCGGCTGATGCGCGCGGCCGAACCGCTGATCTCGCTGGAAGTGCTCGGCAATCCGATCGTTCTCGCCGGCACGTTGTCGATGTTCCTGCTGCAGGCCGCCAATGTCGGCTTGTCGGTCTATCTGCCGGTCTACCTGCAATCGGTCGTCGGCCTGTCAGTCAGCGAATCTGGCACCGCGTTGCTTGGGCTGATGCTCGGCACGGTGGCCGGTGCGACATTCAGCGCGCGAATGATCCCACGCTTTTTCCACTACAAGCGCATTGCCATGGTCGGAACTGTTTTCTCGATCCTGTGCCTCGGCGTGCTCAGCCTGGTCGCCGGGCATGCCTCGCTATTGCTTGTCGAGGTGTTGACGACCTGCATAGGCCTGGGCACAGGCACGACCTTTCCGGTTGCCACTGTCTCGGTCCAGAACGCCGTCGATCGCATGCACCTTGGCGTGGCGACCGGCGTTCTCACCTTCCTCCGCTCGCTGGGTAGTGCGCTTGGCGTCGCCATGCTTGGTGCCGTCGCCCTTGGTTACGGGCTGCCGCTGGCCAGCGAAGGCACGCAGACGGCCGGCCATATCGCCTCAGCCACGCCGTTCGTGATGATCTTTCTTGCCGCCGCCGCGACCTTGCTGCTGTCGTTCATCACGCTCTGGCTGATGCCGGAGAAAACGCTTCGCGGCCATGCCGAGGCTTCGGCCCCAGCCCTGGCGGAGTAGACCGGCCTGGTGAAATCCGGCGAGCTTCAGTCGACCACGCCGAGCTTCTTCTGCAGGCTGGTCGACGAAGTCGTATACTGGAACACGATGCGCTCGCCGGGGCTGATGATGCGCTTGGCTGCCTGTGCCATTAGAGCGACCTCATGGAAGCCCGACAGGATCAGCTTCAGCTTGCCGGGGTACCAGTTGATGTCGCCGACGGCGAAGATGCCGGGCACCGACGTCTGGAATTTTTCGGTGTCGACCGGGATCAGGTTTTCGTGGAGATTGAGGCCCCATTCGGCGATTGGGCCGAGCTTCATCGTCAGGCCGAAAAATGGCAGCATCCGCGTGCACGGCACTTCGACATCGCCCTCCGGCCCCTTGATCGTGGCGGAGGCTAGCTGGCCGTCGCTGCCGGTCAGGCCCGTCACCTGTCCGACTTGGAATTCCAGCTGCTTCATCTCTTGCATGGCATACATCTTGTTGACGCTGTCGGGCGCTGCCCGGAATTCGGGCCGCCGATGCACCAGCGTCACGCTCTTGGCCACCGGCTGCAGGTTCAGCGTCCAGTCGAGCGCCGAATCGCCGCCGCCGACGATGACGAGGTCATGGCCGCGAAAGTCCTCCATCCGGCGCACCGAGTAGAACACGCTCTTGCCTTCATAGGGTTCGATGCCTGGAATCGGCGGCCGCTTCGGCTGGAAAGAGCCGCCGCCGGCGGCAATCACCACAATTTTGGCTTCGAACACCTCGTTTTCGTCGGTAGTGACGCGGAAGCTGCCGTCCTCCAGCCTTTCCAGGCTCGAAACCATGCGGTTATAGGTGAATTCGGGCTTGAACGGCGCGATCTGCTCAAGCAGCTTGTCGACCAGACCTTGCGCCGAGATCGAGGGCCAACCCGGAATGTCGTAGATCGGCTTTTCCGGGTAGAGTTCGGCGCACTGCCCGCCGGGCCGGTCGAGTATGTCGATCAGATGGCACTTCATGTCGAAGAGGCCGAGCTCGAATACGGCAAACAGGCCGACAGGCCCTGCCCCGACAATGAGTACGTCCGTCTTGGTGATAGCGGTCATGAAGCATGCGCCTTTATGGGAAAACGGCGCGACACTGCATGACCATTGGTCCGCTGCCAAGCGGCAGCGGCAAAAATCGGCTTCAGCCTTGGCGGGCCGGCACGCGCACGACCAGCCCATCGAGGGCGTCGCGCACCTTGATCTGGCATGACAGCCGCGAATTCGGCTGGACGTCGTAGGCGAAGTCCAGCATGTCTTCTTCCATGGCTTCCGGCTCGCCGACCTCCGCCGTCCAGGCTTCGTCGACATAGACATGGCAGGTCGCGCAGGCGCAGGCGCCGCCGCATTCCGCTTCTATTCCCGGCACCGCATTGCGGATCGCATTTTCCATGACGGTCGAGCCGTTTTCGGCATCCACGTCAAAATGCGTGCCGTCATGGGCGATGAAGGTCAGCTTGGTCATTTGTCACCTGAAGGGAGTCTGAGCCGACATAATCACTCTGCCAGACAAGTCAACTGCGGCGCGAAAGCGCCGCTGCGTGGCGTTTTGGGAATAAGTTCTATCGGCTGATGGCGGCGACGAAGTCGCGCACTTCTTCGATCAGTGAGCCAAGGCGCTTCAGCGTGCTGGCGTCGTCGGGCCGGCATTCGATCGCACTGGCGCAATCGGCAATGGCGAAGGCGCCGACCCCGCGCGCCGAGCCTTTGAGCCCGTGCGCCAGTAGCAGCCGCTGCCTGACATCCGCATCGACGATCTTGTCGCGCACCGATAGCGCCTGCTGCACGAACAGTGCCAGCACCTCTTGCTCGAGGCTCCGATCGCCCATCGTCTGGCGCGCAAGATGCGCCAGATCGATCGGCCGCGCCCCAGCTGTCCCTGACACGTCACCGCCGGGCATCGAGAAGGCAATGCCGTTTTCGCCACGTATCACTTTGAGACTCCGTTCTTCGACCGCCGCAAAAAATAGGCGTATCCGGTGGACAACGGGTTAATGATTGACCCGGAAAAATGTCGCGATAACGGCGCCGGAATCACGGCTGTGTTAACCTTATATTTAAAGTTTTACGTATCGGACGGAATGCATGTTTTCTTTACCCCGCTGTGTCATTACGATACGACAGGTCCATTTTCAGCCTCCTGCGCGGGACACGTTAGGCAGAATCAATAAGCACAACCATAAGTCCCACGGCAGCTTGTACAGGGTAGCGAAGGCATGGCGAAGAAACCAACGACGACAAAAACGCTCGACAGCGACGTAGCCAGGGAACTCGAAAAGGCACTTGATATCGATCTGAGCGGCGATGCCGGCGGCGACTTCGACATCGCGGCATCCATGGAAGATCTGGAAGCGCAGATATCGCAAGCCGCCGACGAACTGGCGCGCGAAGGCCGCAGCCAGAACGAGGCGCCTGCCCCCGACCAGGCCCAGAATGCAGCACCCGCCGCCAATCAAAGCCAGAACCTAAATCCCGCGCCAAAAGCCAAGCCGGCTGAGTTGCGTCCCGTCGCAACGCGCAATGGCTCGCAGCCGCCAGCTTTCTCGCCGGCCAACGACGATCGTCAAAAAGACTATAAGACGCTCCTGCACACCCTCAACCGGCGCGCCTCGAACACGATCTATTGGGTCGTGGCTTTTGTTTCGCTGGCCTGGATCGCCGGCGCCGGTGGCCTCGCGAACCTGTTGTTCGGACCTGGCATCTGGAACATCCGCACCTTCGATCAGTTTTTCGCCCGTCCCGAGCTGATCGGCCTGGCGGTCGCGGCAATCGTGCCCGTAATCCTGTTCTGGGCATTCGCAGTGATGATTCGCCGCGCTCAGGAGATGCGCCTTGCCGCGCAGTCGATGACCGAGGTGGCCTTCCGTCTGGCCGAGCCGGAAAATCTTGCCCAGGATCGCGTCATGATGATCGGCCAAGCGGTTCGCCGCGAGGTGGCGGCCATGGGCGAAGGCATCGAACGCACGCTTGCGCGCGCCGTCGAGCTCGAAACGCTGGTTCACAGCGAGGTGAACCAGATCGAGCGCTCCTATTCGGAGAACGAGTCCCGCATCCGCTCGCTGGTCGACGGGCTGGGCAGCGAGCGCGAAGCGGTCGTCACCCATGCCGAGCGTGTGCGCGCCTCGATCACCGGTGCCCACGAGACGCTGAAGGACGAGATCAACGCCGCCAGCGATATCATTCGCGACAGCATTCTCAACGCCTCGACCAAGCTGTCGATGACGATCAACGAATCCGGCGACACGCTGATCGACAGGATCAACGGGAGCTCGATGTCGATCTTCGATTCGGTGGAAGGCCGGCTCGAATCGATCACCGACCGGCTGTCGACGTCGGGCGAGGCCTTCGCCAGCCTGCTCGACACCCGCATCGCCAAGCTGACGGACACCACCGATGGCCTGACGCGGTCGCTGACCGACCTGCTCGACGACCGCACGACCGGCATGGTGTCGCTGCTCGGCGGTGCCGCGCGCACACTCAATTCCGAATTCGAAGCCAGCCTCAACGGCATCGAGCGGACGCTTGCCGAACGTGGCCAGGCGCTGATCAGCGAGTTCCAGACCCGCGCCGAGGCGCTCGACACCGGTACGCAGAAGCTCAACGCCGCGCTGGAGGCTCGCGCACGCCAGATCAACGAGACGCTGGTCGAGCGTGCGCGCGAAATCGCCCACACCTTCCAGGATAGCAAGGAGACGCTGTCGGCGATGATCGATCAGGGCAAGACCCAGATCGGCGCCGACATGGCCGACATCATCTCATCGACCTCGACCATGCTCGAAGCCCGCGCCGGCGATTTCGCCGGGCGCATGGAAGCGGCGCGCCATGTCGTATCGCGATCGTTCGATACGGACATCCAGCGGCTTGCGGATGCTCGCGCCGGCATCGAGGAAGCCGTCGAAAACCACAGCCGCAAACTTTCCGAAAGCCGCGACCGGATGGCGGCGGCAATGCAGGCCGATCTGGCGAAGTTCGCCGAGGGCCGCGCCGAAATCGATGCGGCGGTGACCAACCAGGTGCAAAAGCTTGCCGAAGGCCGCGGCCTGATCTCGCGCGCCCTTGAAGAGGATCTGCGCAAGGTCAACGAATCGCGTGCAGCGATCGACGCTTCGCTGGGCAGCCATCTAGAAAGCCTTGAAGAGGGCCGCAACCGGCTCGCCCAGGCCTTGAACGAAGACTCTGGAAAACTCGTACAAGCCCGCACGATCATTGATGAAATGGTTGCCGGGCACGTCGGAAAGCTCGCCGAAGGCCGCAGCATTCTTTCGCGCGCGCTCGAGGCCGACCTCGGCAAGCTGGCAGACAGTCGCGCCAGCATCGATGGCCTTGTCGCCGGTCAAGTCGAAAAGATCGCCGAGGGTCGCGCCATACTCGCCAGTGCGCTGGAATCCGACATCGCCGGCATCAATGGCCTCATCGAGGCCCATTCGGCGAAATTGGCGCAAGACCGCAGCGGTCTTTCCCAGTCGCTCGAGAACGACCTGTCCGACATCAGAGGTCTGATCGCCGATCATTCGGGCAGGCTCGCCGATGATCGCAGCCTGCTTTCGAAGACGCTTGAAGACGATCTTGCCAAGCTGGCCGAAAGCCGGTCGAGCATCGACGGGCTGGTTGCCGGCCAGGTCGAGAAGCTTGCCGAAGGCCGCGATATCCTCAAGCGCGCGCTGGAATCGGACCTGAACGCGATCAAGGGCGTCATCGCTGGCCAGTCCGAAAAGCTGGCGGAAGACCGTGGCCAGCTGTCACGGGCACTGGAGAGCGACTTGGAGGCTGTGCGCGGCGTTGTCTCCGATCACATGAACAAGCTCGCGGAAGACCGTTCGACGCTGTCGAAGGCGCTCGAAGACGATCTCGCCAAGTTGGCCGAAAGCCGCTCGAGCATCGATGTGATGGTTGCCGGCCAGGTCGAAAAACTGGCAGAGGGCCGCGACATCCTCAAACGCGCTCTGGAAGCCGATCTGAGCACCGTCAAGGGCGTCATTGCCAGTCAATCCGAGAAGCTGGCGGAGGATCGCGGTCAGCTGTCGCGCGCACTGGAGACCGATCTCGAGACCGTGCGGGGCGTCGTCTCCGAACATATGAACAAGCTCGCCGAGGACCGTTCGGCCCTGTCGAAGGCGCTCGAGGACGATCTCGCCAGGCTGGCAGAAAGCCGGTCGAGCATCGACGGGCTGGTTTCCGGTCAGGTCGAGAAGCTGGCCGAGGGCCGCGACATCCTCAAGCGCGCGCTGGAAGACGATCTCGCCAAGCTGGCCGAAAGCCGCTCGAGCATCGACGGGCTGGTTTCCGGCCAGGTCGAGAAACTGGCCGAAGGCCGCGACATCCTCAAACGCGCTTTGGAGGCCGATCTCAACACGATCAGGGGCGCCATCGCCGACCAGTCGCAGCTATTAACCGACAATCGCGCACAGTTTTCGCGCGCCCTAGAGGCCGATCTCGGCAACGTCAACAGCCTTGTCGCTACCCACGCGGAGAAGCTCGTCCAGGACCGCTCGACCCTGTCGAAGGCGCTCGAGGACGATCTCGCCAAGCTGGCCGAAAGCCGCTCGAGCATCGATGGGCTGGTTGCCGGCCAGGTCGAGAAGCTTGCCGAAGGCCGCGACATCCTCAGGCGCGCTCTGGAAGCCGATCTGGAGAGGCTTGCATTGAGCCGCAGCGAGGTCGACGAGATTGTCGCCGGTCATGTCGGCAAGCTGACCGAGGGCCGCGACATGCTGACCCGCGCATTGCAGGACGATCTCTCCAGGCTCGCCGACACGCGCAAGGATGTCGACCGTTCGCTGTCCGGCCATATCGACCAGATCGCCGCCAGGAGCACCGACATCTCCGATGCCATCGCTGCCGACGTGGAAAAGATCGAGCAGGCGTTCAGCCGGCAGACAGGCATCATCGAGGAGCGCGCCAGCACCATGGAGCGGGCGCTGTCGACGGGTGTCGACAACGTTCGCAGTGTGCTCGAAAGAAGCGCGGTCTTCGTCGCCGGGGCGCTGCGCGAGAAGGTCATGGAAGTCACCAGCGCTCTGCATGAGCAGGCGGGCGCTGCATTCAGCGATGCCGACCGCAAGATCGCCGAGCGCGCCGAGCAGACCTCGGCCGCTCTGCTCGCCAGGGCGGAGGACATCGCCCGCACCTTCGAGGAGGCGGATCGTCGCCTCGCCGCCCGCGCCGAGGATACGTCGAGCGCACTGATTGCCCGCGCCGACGACACGTCGAACACCTTGCTCGCGCGCGCCCAGGAGACGGCCGATCAGCTGGCAACCCGAGCAAGTGAGATTGCCGGTACCTTCGACGCGGCGGACCACAGGCTGGTCTCTCGCGCCATCGAAACGGCCCAGTCGCTGGCTGCACGTGCCGGCGACATCTTGCGCAATTTCGAAACAGCTGACGAGCGGCTGGGCGTGCGCATCGGCGAATCCGCCGAAGCTCTCGCGGCACGTGCGTCGGATCTCGGCCGCATTTTCGATGCCGCCGACCAGCAACTTATTTCGCGCATTGCCGAAGGCTCCGAAGCACTTTCGGCACGTGCGTCCGAGATCGGCCGCATCTTCGAGGAGGCCGATCATCGCCTGGTGTCCCGTATCGCCGACAGCAGCACCGCAATCGGCGAACATGCCGACAACATTGTCGGTGCCTTCACCAGCACCGAGCAGCGGGTTGCCGAACGCGCCAGGCAGACTGGCCAGGAACTCGCCGTCCATGCCCGTGAAATCGAGCAGCTGCTTGCCGGTGCCGACGAACGCCTGGCCTCGAGTGCTGCCGCCACAGCGGCCCGCGTCGAGGAGCAGGTCGCCAGCGTCGAGAACCGCCTCGCCTACACTGCCGAGACAATGGGCCAAAAGCTCAACGAACAGGTCTCGAACGCCGAGGCGCAGTTAGTCTCGCGTGCCAACACGATCGCCGAAACCTTCACCGCGGTCGGCCAGCATATCGGCCAGAGCACCAACGACGCTGCAAAGACCATCGGTGCCAATACTCGCGAGCTCAGTACGATGCTTGCGGCACGTTCGGCCGAAATATCGAAAATCCTGGACGAGACGGCACGGCCTCTGGTCGAGCGCTTCGCCCAGGGCGGCTCCGAGCTGCAAAAGAGCATGGAAGAGGTCACCGAACGTGCGACAGAGAAGCTGCGCACTCAAAACGCCGCCCTCGTCGACGCCCTCGCCAGCCGCACGGCCGAAACTCTGTCGGCCGTCGAAGGCGCGCGCTCGACGCTTGCCGACAGCGTTGCCGACCTCATCGGCCGCATGACCGCCTCCAGCTCGCAGCTCGGTCAATTGATCGAGCAGGCGGCGACCAATCTCGGCCAGGTCGACGAACGCCTGACTGGGAGCACGCAAAGCTTCGCGGCGACCACGGAAAAGACCGCCCAGACTTTCGCCAGCTCGGCGCGCCTTGTCGATTCGAACACGACGCGGCTCACCGAGCTGTCGTCCTCGACCTTGCGCGAGGTTGCCTCTATCGCCACCAAGTTCGACGAGCACAGCCGGTTGCTATCCAGCGCCTCGGATCTGCTGAGCTCGGCCCAGAGCAACCTCGAGCACACGCTCGAAAGGCAATCGTCGCTGGAGGACCTCGCCGTCGGCCTTGTTAAGAAGTCGGAAGATCTCGAACGGGTCATGCGCTCGTTCGAGAATCTGGTCGGCCAGACGCTGCAGAACGCCGAAGGCAAGACGCTGGAATCCGCCGACAAGATCCGTGCCGCGATTTCCGAAGTGGTCGATTCGGCTACCAAGCGCTTTGCCGATGCGACCGAGGAAATGCGGCGCACCGCCGGCTCGATCAAGAGCGAGCTCGACCTCACCCGAGCCGAGCTCAAGAAAGGCGTCATCGAGATGCCGGAAGAGGCAAAGGAATCAACCACGGCTATCCGCCGTGCCGTTTCCGAGCAGATCAACGCGCTGAAGGAACTTTCTGAAATCGTTGCCAAATCTGGCCGCAGCGCCGACAGTTCGGAACAGCGCAACCTGCGTCCGGCGCCGCAAGCGCCTGCCGCACGCGCCGCCGAGCCGCCACGCCGCCCGGCTCCGGCTCCGGCTCCGGAACAGCGCCATGCACCGCAGGCGCCTTCGGGCGAGACGGCGCTGCGCGGCACGCTCGACCTCGAACGTCCCGCAGACACAGCGCTGCGCCAGCGCGACCCCAACGGCCGCACGCCGCAAGGCGGCTGGGTGCGCGACCTCCTGACCGGTGCATCGCGCGAAGACGACGCCAAGCCGGCGGCGCCTGCCGAAGCGCCGCGCCCGGCTCCCGCTCCGCGTTCGCCGCTTCATGTCGTGGAATCGCTGAACTCGCTCTCCGTCGATATCGCCCGAGCCATCGATCACGATGCCTCGATCGAGCTGTGGAACCGATACCGGCGCGGCGAGCGCGACGTCTTCACGCGCCGTCTTTACACGCTGAAGGGCCAGCAGACGTTCGACGAGATCCGCCGCAAATATCAGTCGGAGGCGGAGTTCCGCGCTGCTGTCGATCGTTACTGCGACGATTTCGAAAAGCTGCTCAAAGACGTGTCGCGCAACGACCGCGACAACATCATGGCGCAGACCTACCTGACGTCGGATACCGGCAAGGTCTACACCATGCTGGCCCACGCCAGCGGCCGCTTGCATTGATCAGACGACAATGGAACATGAAAAAGGCGGGAAATTCCCGCCTTTTTCGCGCCGTGCTGATCTTGATCCTATCAACGCATGAAGCGACACCCCAGGATGCGTTCAAATGACGAGGCATCCTGCTCTATCTGTTGTTTAGCCGCATTTCTGCGGTGCCAACTAACACCATTGGGCAGAATGCTCTAGGGTCAAAAACCAAACACTCTGAACGACCGAATTCGACCCATTTTTGCCGTTCCGATATCGGGCCTCACCATCTCCAAGGCGGTACATTCACCCACTATTCGGCGAGAAAAATCTCGTTCCGATCAAAGCCGCCCTACTTCGTTGCAGCGGCTGCGGCTTCCCCCGGCGGCATAATCCGCATCATGAAAGCCGACACCGTTTCCCCGGGTTTGAACGGGCCGGGAACCTGATGGCTGACCGGCTTCACACTTTGGAGGAATGCCGCGATAGCCATGGCGTCATCCGCGGTGAGATGCGCAAAATCGCGCCAAGGCATGATCGGCGCCAGCATACGGCCGTCCGGCCGTTCGCCGGTCTGGACCGCGGTGACGATCTGCTCCGGGGTCCAGCTTCCGATACCGGTCTCCTTGTCAGGCGTGATATTGCGGGCGACAAAGACACCAAGACCAGGAATCTCGAAGCCCACATCTGAACCGCCAAGAAAGCGCGACATGTCGGGCTTCCCGAAGAAGTAACCGGGTGTGTGGCAGTCGCTGCAGCCGGCAATCGTAGCCAGATATTCGCCGCGCGCAATCTGTGTGTCGTCGGCCATGGCCGCGTAAGATGGCAGGGCAACAATTGACGCTGTCAAGAATGCAAGATGAATTAGTGTCCGAAACATTGCTTCCTCCCTGTGGTCTGTTCGTGGTTTGTCCGTCGACCTCCCGCGTCGTCAACTGGTCGCAATTCCCCGATTTGGCGACGTCGGGGACGTTAAATTTTAGCATGGCCAGGACGGATTACTATCAGCGATCAATTGGACCGTCGGCACTTGTCGTGTCCGGTTGAGCAACTGTTACGAAGCTCGCTAGCCGACGCACAACGCCTTCGCCTTCTTTGGCGCAACGTGCTCGTCCTGGCAGATGAGCCGAACGGCAACCTACCACCCATCTCGGCCATTGGGGCAGTCAGATGATTGAGTTTGATCCTAGCTGCGCCCGGCAGTTCCGGCCGCGTCAGATGACAGTGTCCGTCCAGCGGACGATTTGCCCGGCCGCATCACCGAACGCCGCGTCGAGCGCGCCGACATAGGCCTGGTTGCCGCTGCCCGAAACGGGCGCGATGGCGCTAAACGTCTTCGAAGCGCGCACTTCGCCGTTGCGGTCGTTCAACAGGCGCACGAACAGCTCGACCTCGGCATGTTGGCCGCCATCGACACGCACCTCGAACGAGCGGATCTCGACGATCACCTGATAGTCGATTGCCAGCCCCTCGCCCGGCTTACCGACGCCGGTGAAGCTGCCCGAGCGCTGGAACGTCTCTGCCAGCCGCGCTTGTACGATCATCGGCAGCCGGTCGGCCCATTGCGCGCCCTTGAGATACTGGATCGATCGCGGCGATGGCTTGATGACGATGTTCTGGCTGTCCAGCGCCTTGAGCGCCGACGGCTGGGCGATGAGGATCTGGCGACGGCTGTGGGCACGCGCTTCCAGCGACGGCGCCGAAAGCTCGAACGTGTCCAGCGGTGCCGGTCCGCCGCCAGGCAAGGCCGCGCAGCTTGCAAGCGCAAGCGCCAGCAACACCGCCCCGCTCTTCAACCCACTCGATCTGATGCTGCCTGAACTGATCGACTTCAAACGCGATCCCCCCCGGATCGTGGAAACAACGCGTATCTGCAAGCTATGTTCTTGCTGTGGGCGGAGGCCGAAGTCAACGGCGCACCCTGCCGTCGAACTGCCGGACCTCGCCCTCGCCGCCGGACAGGATCCGCTGCGGGTTGCGGCTCAGATCGGTTACCGCCTCCTCGATGCGGGTGATCGAACGACGGCTGTCCTGGACCAGCGCTTCGACGTTTTGCAGCCCCTGTCCCGAGAATCGCGCCAGATTGTCGGTGATGGTACCGAGACGGGCGTTCAGCGTGTCGGCGACCTGCTTGAACGATTTCAGCGTCGCTCTCGCGTCGGCCATGACGCCGTCGGCCTGGCCGGAGCCGAGCAGTTTGTCGACCTTGGCAAGAATACCGTCGACTCGCACCGAGGCATCGTTGAGGCGGCCTGCGAGCTGGTGCGCGTCTTTGATGGTTTCATCGATGTCGTCGGCTCGGTTGGCGAACTTGTTGGTCACCTTGGCGATATCGGCGGCAGCCTCGTTGGCGTTTTTGCTGGCCTTCTGGATGTTGGCCAGCGCGGTGCGAACCTCAGCCGGATCGATGCCGTCGAGAACGCCGTCGACCTTGGCCAGCGTGCCTTGCGTCTTCTGGGCGAAGTCGTTGATCGAGCCGACCGCAGTGTCGACGTTCTTGATGACCGTGTCGAACTGCTTGCTGGTTTCCTTGAGGTTGGAAGTGACCGTGTCGACATTGGCGACGATGCTCTTGATCTGGTCCTTGTCGACGGCGTTGAGTAGCCCTTCCGCCGCCTTCAGAGTGCCGTCGAGCTTGCCCGAAACACCCTTCAATTCGTCCGCCAGCGAGCTGACGCTGGCCAGGAACTTGTCGACCCCGTCCGAATTCCTGGCCAGTGCATCGGAGAAGGTCTGGACATTGTTGACCGTCTGCGTCAGCGGCCCGCGAACGTCCTTGGTGAAGCCTTCGAGCTCCGAAAGGACCTTGTCGGCGCGGGTGAAGATGTTCTGCGCCGTCTGCAGCAGATTGGTGACCGCCGACGGGTTGGCAACGATCTCAGCGACACGGCCTTCCTTTTCCGCCTCGTCGAGGAGTTTTGGCTCCTTGGGGTCGGCGCCCTTGAGCTCGATATTGGCCTGCCCGGTGAGGCCGGCAAGCCCGATATCGGCCTGCGTCGACTTGGTGATCGGCGTATTGCGGTCTATTTCGGTGTCGGCGATGGCAGCGGTCGGATTGTCGACGTCGATATAGACACGGCGCACGTCGCCGACCTTGACGCCGTTGAACAGTACGAAGCTGCCACGGCCGAGTCCCGAAGCCGACCCTGGAATGCGCACGCGCAATATGGTCGTCTCACCCTTGTCGCCGATCGCCGCCGTCCAATAGACGAAAGCGAAAGCCGCGAGGATGGCGGCCAGCGTGAAAATGCCGACAATGACGTAGTTGGCCCTGGTTTCCATTGCTCACTTATGGCTATGCGCGCGCCGCAAGATCAAGTTGCCGGGCGCGTTTTCCGCGGAAATAGGATTTTACCCAGGGTTCCTCGCTCCTGAGCATGTCGTCGATCGTGCCCTCGACCAGCACCTTCTTTTTGCCAAGCACCGCCACGCGGTCGCACGCGGTAAACAGCGTGTCGAGATCGTGCGTGACCATATACACGGTCAAATCCATCGTATCGCGCAGCTTGACGACCAATTCGTCGAACTCAGCCGCGCTGATCGGGTCAAGGCCGGAAGTCGGTTCGTCGAGGAAGACGATATCCGGGTCGAGCGCCAGAGCGCGCGCCAGCGCAGCACGCTTGATCATGCCGCCGGAAAGCTCGGAAGGGAATTTCTGCGCCGCGTCCGGCGGCAGTCCGACCAGCTCGACCTTGAGCATGGCCAGTTCGTCCATCAGCTTCTTCGGCAAATCGAGATATTCGCGCATCGGCACCTGGACGTTTTCGAGGACGGTCAGCGCCGAAAAAAGCGCGCCGTGCTGGAACAGCACGCCAAGCCGCATGTCGATGCGAAGGCGCTCCCTTTCGCTTGCCTTCTCGACGTCGACGCCGAACAGTTTGATTGTTCCCGATTGCTTGCGCGTCAGGCCAAGGATGGTGCGCAAGAGAACAGATTTGCCGGCACCGGAGGCACCGACGAAGCCGAGAATCTCCCCGCGCCAGATGTCGAGCGACAATTTGTCGAGAACGATTTGGTCGGCGAACGACACCGTGACGTCGTGCGCCGACAGCACGATCTCGTCCTCTTTGGCTTTCTCCGCCACCTTGGTCGTGTTTGTGCCCGGCAGCGCCATGTCAGAACTCGATCGCTGCATAGAACATGGCGAAAAGCCCATCGAGGATAATGACCACGAAGATCGACTTCACCACTGAGGCGGTCACATGCTGGCCAAGCGATTCGGCGCTGCCGCCAACCTTCATGCCCTCGACCGAGGCAATTATGCCGATGATCATGGCCATGAAAGGCGCCTTGATCAGGCCGGCAAAGATGGTGCTGAGGTCGATTGCGACACGCAGCCGGTCAATGAACGCTGCCGGTGCAATATCGGAGTAGAGCCATGCAGCCAAAATGCCGCCGCCCAGCGCGGCAAAGTTGGCGATGATCGTCAGGCAAGGTAGCGCGACGACCAGCGCGACCAGCCGCGGAAACACCAGCACGCCGATTGGATTGAGGCCGATCACTTTCAGCGCATCGACCTCCTCGCGCATCTTCATCGAGCCGATCTCGGCGGTGATCGCGCTACCGGAGCGGCCGGCGATCATGATCGCCGTCATCAGCACGCCGAGCTCGCGCAGGATCAGCACGCCGACCAGGTCGACGACGAAGATATCGGCGCCGAAATAGCTGAGCTGATAGGCGCCTTGCTGGGCGACGATCGCACCGACAATGGCCGACATCAGCACAACCACCGGTATGGCGCCAACGCCCATGCGATCGATCTGGTTGAAGATCGCCGCCATGTTGACGGCATGGCCGCGGCCAAGCTTCATCTGCGAGCCGCGTATCGTGGCGCCGAGGATGTTCATTGCGGCCAGGAAATCGTCGCGCATCTCATAAACGCGCCGGCCAACCGCCTCGAGCCCGCGAATGATGAAGTTGGGCGGCTTTGCCGGACCTGATTCGGGCTCGCGTCGAACGGCGTCCCCGACGGCGCCAAGCAGGATCGAGGCGATCTCGCTCTGCCCCTGCATCGTGATCTCGACGCCCTTCTTTTCGAAGCTGCTGACCAGGCGGTCGATCAGCCATGCTCCGGCAGTGTCCATCTTCTCGATTTGTGAGAGGTCGAGCGCCAGCGTCTTGAAACCGCCGCGCTTCTCGATCTTGCGCATCTCGGCGTCGACCAGCGCCACGGTACGTGTCGTCCAGCTTCCCGAGAAAGCGCAGCCGAGAACGCCGCCCTCCTCGCCGATCGCGATGCGCGGCTGGTGGTCGGGCTCCTTGGCAGGGCCGCTTGCGTCGCGTTTGCGGATGGTCAACATGGCGTCCTGTTTAGCCTGACGGGGCCGACCTGTCGATTTGCCGATATCATCGTTGTTGCACAGCCGGAGCAGAAAAATATGGCGCGTGTCATTTCGGTCGAGGCCGAGCGCTTTCCTATCGCCGGGACCTTCACCATTTCGCGCGGCTCGAAGACCGAGGCTGAGGTGATTTCCTGCGCCATCAGCGAAGACGGCCATACCGGGCGCGGCGAATGCGTCCCTTACAAGCGCTATGGCGAGACCGTGGAGGGTGTGCGCGACACGATCGAGGCGATGCGCGGTGAGATCGCGGGCGGCATCAGCCGCACCGCCCTGCTCGGTGCCATGCCTGCGGGTGCGGCACGCAATGCCATCGATTGCGCGCTCTGGGACCTGGAATCGAAGATCAGCGGAACACCGGTGGCGCATATGATACGAACCGTTCCGTTACGGGCGGTTGAGACGGCGTACACACTGTCGCTCGCCGAGCCCGAGGCGATGGCGGCGCAAGCCAGCGCCAACGCCCAGCGCCCGCTGCTCAAGGTCAAGATCGGCGGCGACAACGACATCGCCCGCATCCGTGCAGTGACGGCGGCGGCACCCGACAGCCGAATCATTCTCGACGCCAATGAGGGCTGGAATGACGACAATATCGTCGCAAACCTCGCCTTTGCCGCCGATCACGGTATCGCCTTGATCGAACAGCCGCTGCGGGCGGGACATGACGGTATTCTTCGCCACATCGCGCATCCGGTGCCGATCTGCGCCGACGAAAGCGTGCACGAGGCGAAGGACCTCGACGCGCTTGTCGGCTTCTACGACGCCATCAACATCAAGCTCGACAAATCGGGTGGCCTGACCGCAGCACTCGTGCTTCGCGACCGCGCCCGCGAACTGGGTCTTGGCGTCATGGTCGGCTGCATGGTCGGCACATCGCTTGCGATGGCGCCGGCCGTGCTGTTGGCGCAGGATGCCGATTTCGTCGATCTCGACGGTCCGTTGCTGCTAGCCCGCGACCGCGTTCCAGGTCTCGTCTACCAAGGTTCGCTGGTGTCACCGCCCGAGCCAGCGCTGTGGGGCTGAACGCGCGGCAAGCCCGATCAGCGCCAGGCCCGTCAGGGCGATGGGGATCATCGCAAAGAAGCCATTCGCGCCGAAGCGATCGTAAAGAGGACCTGAAATCAGCGTTGCCACCGCCATGAAGAAGCCGTTGGAGAAATAGGCGATGCCTTGCGCCGCCCCGGTGCGTTCTTCCGCGATTGTCTCACCGATCATCTTTTGCAGGCCGATCAGCACCAGCGCCACCGAGACGGCGTGCAGTGTCTGGATCGCGAAGAACCCGCCAACGCCAAGCCCGAGCGGCCAGATCAGGGGGAAAGCAATCCAGCGCACGATCGCGCCTATCCCGGCAATCAGCATGATCGAGACGACCGAGCAGGAGGCGAAAGCCCGGGTGAAGACGACGAACATGCATATCTCGGCGACGACGCCCCACCCCCACAGCAGCCCGACAACCGAATCGCTGATGCCGATCGACTTCCAGTATATCGACACGAAGCCGTAGAGAAACGCGTGGCTGGCGGTGATGACGCCGACGCCGGTCGAAAAGTAGAGGAAGTACCGGTTGAGGAGTTTCGGTGCCGATTGCTGGATATCGGCGGCCGAAAGCGGCGAGGCGCGGCGCGGACGGCCGAGGCGCGGCGCAATCAGTCCGGCGGCTAGCGCGGCACACAGTGCCGCGAAGATGATCACCGGAACAGCCTGCGCACCGCTTGCCGACAGGATGAAACCGCCGGCGAGATTGGCACAGAGATAGGAGATCGAGCCCCATTTGCGCATGCCGGCGTAGTTCGAGCCGAAGCGGCGAACACCTGAAAGGGCAAGCGAATCGGCAATCGGCGAATGCGGCGTCCAGACGACGGTCAGCGCCAGGGACACGGCAAGTACCGTGGCGTAGGTCGGCGGCAGGAGGTAGCCGGCGGACAGGATCAGCGATGCGGCGACCAGCGCGACATAGACATTGGCGCGGTCGCTCGCTTTGTCTGCCAGAGCGGTAAGAAAAGGCGTCGTCGCCACGCGCAGGAACATCGGCGCAGCGAGGATCACGGCTATCTGCTCGGCATGGAACCCCTTCGCCTGCAGCCAGAGCGGGAAATAGGGCACATGCGTTCCGAGCGGAACGAAGAGCGTGAAGAAGATCAAGCTCATGCGCAGTTCGAAATGGGGTGGCTTGACGAGCTGTTCGGGCGAAAGCGGCGGCAGCGAGGACATTAACAGGCGATCCGTCGGCACGGCATTCAGCCGGGTCGGCCCACCACACCAGCCGCTGCATAACACGGCGAAAAAGTGGATGAAACCGCTGGACTAACCGATTAAAGCGAGGTGAGGCCGGGTTTGGTCAAGCCGCCTGGACTGCCCTGCCCTTGATGTCGATCGGCACGAGCACCTCGCTGCCGACCGGAGTCTCCGGCAGGACATGCGCCCAATGCAGTATCTCCATCCGGCCGTCAAAATGCTCGACCACCGCCGTGCAGCTCTCCACCCAGTCGCCGGTGTTGATGTACTGCACGTCCTCGTAGCTTTCGATCGCGGCATGGTGGATGTGCCCGCAGATCACGCCGTCGACATGCAAGCGGCGCGCCTCCTCGGTCAGCACGGTCTGGAACGAGCCGATGAAATTCACCGCCTTCTTGACCTTGACCTTGGCCCAGGACGAGAACGACCAGTAAGGCAGGCCGAGCACTTGGCGCAGGCGCGTGATGACGCGATTGACCAGCATCGCCGCGTCATAGGCATAGTCGCCTAGATAGGCCAGCCAGCGCGCATTGTGGACGACGGTGTCGAACTGGTCGCCATGGATGACAAGAAGGCGTTTGCCATCGGCGGTCTCGTGGATGGCGCGATCGGCGACGACAATGCCGCCGAAATGCACACCTTGGAACTGCCGCGCGAACTCGTCATGGTTGCCGGCGATGTAGGTGATGCTGGCGCCCTTGCGCGCCTTGCGCAGCAATTTCTGGACCACGTCATTGTGGCTCTGCGGCCAGTGCCAGCTCCGTCTCAAGCGCCAGCCGTCAACGATATCGCCGACGAGATAGATGATATCGGCATCGTGATGGCGCAGGAAATCGATCAGGAACTCGGCCTTGGCCGCCTTCGATCCGAGATGGACGTCGGAGATGAACATGCTGCGGAAAGTGCGGGGCTCTGCGCCGGACATCATTTGTCACCGTTGCTTTCGCGTGAGGCTATGCCCCGATTCATGCAACAACCGTATGACGGTTGCGATTGGTCCAGCCATACGGGTAGGTTGCCGCGGCAATCAGAGGAGAAAATCACCATGGACCTCGGTATTCGCGGCAAGAAGGCCATAGTCTGCGCCTCGAGCAAGGGGCTGGGACGCGGTTGCGCCATGGCGCTGGCCGAGGCAGGCTGCGATCTGGTCGTCAACGGCCGCAACGCCGACGTGCTGGCCAAAGCCGCCGCTGAACTGCGCAAGAAATTCGGCGTCAGCGTGACCGAGATCGTCGGCGACGTATCCAAACCCGACGTCCAGAAGGCGCTGCTTGCCGCCTGCCCCGATCCCGACATCCTCGTCAACAACAATGGCGGTCCGCCGCTTCGCGATTTCCGTGCGCTCGATCGCGAAAACATCCTCGAGGGCGTCACCCAGAACATGGTGACGCCGGTCGAGCTGGTTCAGGCCGTGATCGACGGCATGGCGGCGCGCGGCTTCGGCCGCATCGTCAACATCACCTCGCTGTCGGTCTATGTTCCTATCCCCGGCCTCGACCTGTCGTCCGGCGCGCGCGCCGGCCTCACTTCGTTCCTGGCCGGCGTCGCGCGGACGGTGATCGACCGCAATGTGACGATCAACAACATGCTGCCGGGCAAGCTCGACACCGACCGGCTGCGCGGCCCGCACGAGGCCGGCACGCCCGAAGATCCGGCCGCCGCCGCCGCGCGCAAGGCGCGCATCAGCGCCGACGTTCCGGCCAAACGGCTCGGCACGCCGGAGGAATTCGGCCAGATCTGCGCCTTCCTATGCTCGGTTCATGCCGGCTACCTGACCGGGCAGAACATACCGGTGGACGGAGGTCTCTACGTCAGCGCGTTCTAATGGCGGAATCCAAGGCTTGGCACCCGCTGGTAACGGCGGGAAGCGACCCATTGGGTAGTGGGTCGGTTTGAAATCTAAGCTTTGAATATCTCAGCTAGGAGTTCGATAACCCGCTCCGGAGGCAACTCCGGAGCCCAAGGATCAGATTCAGAGATTGCCTCATACTGGCGTCCGTCAATCTTGGATCCCAAAACCTGATAATATGCATCATGAACAATTGGGAAGAATTTGGCCCGGAATTGATCGAGTTCGGCCTTGCTCCGCTCTTGATGGAGAAAACTAACGGCGTGAGCCAATAGGAACTCTAATTTGGCGAACTCGATAGGATCAAAATCATAGGTCTTCATACCGGAGACATAGCACATGGCAATTCAGGCTGTCCCTTTTGACTTCAAACTGACCCACTACCACCCATTGCGGACGTTGGAGCCGTAAGCATAAGGTCCGCAATGCAACACTCGTCCCTCATATCCTTCCTCAACGGCGAGAAACCACCCGACGAGCTTTGGCGGGAGATTGAAGCCGAAGTGAACGAATGCGTAGCCGCCGCATCCAAGCCCGGCTGCGTGGGGCATGTCATCATCACTGACGGGCCAAATACGATCATTAATCGTCGACATGTAGACGTGCTGGTTGGTCAGCTGGCAGACGGCATCCTACCGATCCAAGCAGCCGCCTACATTGCCGATGCGCTGATCATGAGCGACGACTTCAACTTTGCGGACGATGGCATCTCGGAGGTTCTGTTCTTCCTGTCAGACGAGAGCGCGCCCCTTTCGCGGGAAGAGGTGCAGTCGCTGCGGAGCCGTCTTTGGACGGGAGCGTAGCGTCGGTCTTACACCCTTTGCGTAACCCTATGCGACTATTCTAAAGCTGTGAGATTGGCGACGCGGCAAGTACGGGCATCGCATCCTGTCGGAAGAGCATGGATCATAGCTGTGGACACGGAATACGCCTCTGAAGAGATTTGGCGCACATCGCTTGCGGCAGCGCGTAGCTACTTTCGCCACCTGCAAACTCCTGAAAACCTGCCATATGCGGCCAAATCAATTAGTCATGCCATCCGCCGTATCGAGCGGATAAGAGCGGCCGGACTTCCTGAATGGCAGGAGCGAGACAGAAATACGGGTTTCCCCTGACCGCTTTCGACCCGTTACGGGCGCCCTCAGGCCAGCCCGAGACACGGCGACATTATGCTCAAAACGGCACTCAGTTCACAAGGACTAGGGTTAGTCCGCATGCTATGTCCTGCCTCGCAATCGAAAATGAGACCGGCGGATGGCGTCTTCTATCTATCGCTTTGTTAAGCAAAAACTGCTGTCACACGGGGTTCGAACCACGGCCGACGGCAGCCTTGCAATTGCCGACAGGAGATTGTTCCTTGACTTCGTTCGTCTAGAACGAGCGGTTAGGCTAGAGGATTTCGCGACAGTCCAGTCTGCCGTGGTGGCGATTGAAAATCGTTGCTTGTCAATGGGAAAACGTCACATCGCCGTGTTTGCATATATGTATCTCAGGTTTTCGGATGCGACCCCAAAGCTTACCCACCTGGACATTGATCTTGAGGAAGGAGGTGTCCGCCGAACAGTCGACTACCGGCGTAGGGTGTCGTCGACAGAGCGACTTGTCGGTGAGTGGGCTGCCGCGTGGTACGACCGCTATTCTAAGAGTTTCTTTCGTGTACTTTATGAGAGCAACAGCGCCACAGCGGACTAGCGAAAGAATACCTAATCATCCGCAAACCACCCGAGCAGACATTCGGCGGCGCAGCTCGCCGCAGCACCCGCCTGTCGTCCCGACATCTCAATGGCAGACCAGACGGCCCGACGGCGGCGTGAAGCCATAAGCGTCGCACTTGCGACATATCACCTCTCGAAAAGCCGCGGCTGCATGCTAAGAGACTCGAACACCAAACGGACTGAACCGAGGAGGCGGCCGTCATGACAGGCGAAAGCAAGAAGGCGGCGCGATCCGACCTCGACGAAGCAGCGCTCTACTTCCACAAGCACCCCCGGCCCGGAAAGCTTGAAATCCAGGCGACGAAGCCGCTCGGCAACCAGCGCGACCTGGCGCTTGCCTATTCGCCGGGCGTCGCGGCGCCCTGTCTTGAAATCCGCGACGATCCGGCAACCGCCGCCGACTATACCGCCCGCGCTAATCTTGTTGGCGTCGTCACCAACGGTTCGGCGGTGCTGGGCCTCGGCAATATCGGACCGCTCGCCTCCAAGCCCGTGATGGAAGGCAAGGCCGTACTGTTCAAGAAGTTCGCCGGCATCGATGTCTTCGACATCGAGATCGACGCACCGGGCATCGAGCGCATGGTCGAGACGATCTCCGCGCTGGAACCAACCTTCGGCGGCATCAACCTTGAGGACATCAAGGCGCCGGAATGCTTCGAAGTCGAGGAGCAGTTGAAAGCCCGCATGGGCATACCGGTCTTCCACGACGACCAGCACGGCACCGCCATCATCGTCGCCGCCGCTGTGCTCAATGGGCTGGAATTCGCCGGCAAGTCCATTTCCGACATCAAGATCGTCACGTCGGGCGCCGGCGCTGCCGCTCTTGCCTGCCTCAACCTTCTGGTCTCGCTCGGCGCGCGGGTCGAAAACATCTGGGTCACCGACCGGTTCGGGGTCGCCCATAAGGGCCGCGTCGAGGAGATGGACCGCTGGAAAGACCCCTATGTGAAGGACACCGAGGCGCGTACGCTGGCCGACGTTCTGCCCGGCGCCGACGTGTTTCTCGGCCTGTCAGCCGCCGGCGTACTGAAACCGGAACTGCTCCATCACATGGCGCCCAAGCCGCTGATCCTGGCGCTGGCCAACCCCAATCCCGAGATCATGCCGGAAGCGGCACGGGCAGCACGGCCCGACGCGATGATCTGCACGGGCCGCTCCGATTTCCCCAATCAAGTCAATAACGTACTCTGTTTTCCTTACATCTTCCGTGGCGCGCTGGATTGCGGCGCAAGCGCCATCAACGAAGAGATGAAGATGGCCGCCGTGCGAGCGATTGCAGCGCTCGCCCGCGAAGAGCCATCCGACGTTGCCGCGCGTGCCTATTCCGGCGAGACGCCGATCTTCGGTCCGGAGTTCCTGATCCCCTCGCCTTTCGACCCGCGACTGATCCTGCGCATCGCCCCTGCCGTCGCCAAGGCAGCCTGCGAGAGCGGCGTCGCGACCCGTCCGATCACCGATTTCGCCGCCTATATCGACAAGCTGAACCGCTTCGTCTTCCGCTCCGGCCTAGTCATGAAGCCGGTATTCTCGATGGCCAAGACGTCGAGCGCCAAGCGCGTCATTTATGCCGACGGCGAGGACGAGCGCGTGCTTCGCGCCGCGCAGGTCGTGCTCGAGGAAGGCATTGCCGAACCGATCCTGATCGGCCGCCCGCACGTCATCGAGGTGCGGTTGAAACGCTATGGGCTGCGCATCAAGCCCGGCGTCGATTTCGGCTTGATCAACCCGGAAGACGATCCGCGTTACCGCCATTATGTCGATCTCTTGATCGAGCTTGCCGGCCGCCGTGGCGTGACGACGGAAGCGGCGCGCACCATGGTGCGCACCGACAATACGGTGATCGCCGCCCTTGCCCTGAAGCGCGGCGACGCCGACGCCATGGTCTGCGGCCTCGAAGGCCGTTTCGAGCGCCATTTGCGCAACGTGACGCTGATCATCGGGCCGCGCGCCGGCATCAAGGATCGCGACCTGTCGACGCTTTCCATGCTGATTTCGCAGCGCGGCATCATTTTCCTCACCGACACCCATGTCTCCGTCGATCCGACCGCCGAGGAGATTGCTGAGATGACCGTTTTGGCGGCCGAGGAGATTCAGCGTTTCGGCATCGAGCCCAAGGCAGCGCTGCTGTCGCATTCGGATTTTGGCTCCCGCGATTCGCCAAGCGCCATGAAGATGCGGCAGGCGGCGGCGATCTTGGCGCGCATCGCGCCCGACCTGCAATGCGACGGCGAGATGCATGCCGACTCGGCGCTATCGGAGCAGCTGCGCCAGCGCGTCTATCCGCATTCGCGGCTGAAGGGCGAAGTCAATCTGCTGGTGTTCCCCAATCTCGATTCGGCGAACATCACGCTGACCGCGCTGCGCACGATGATGGACGCGCTGCATGTCGGCCCGATCCTGCTCGGCACCGACAGCCCGGCGCACATATTGACGCCGTCGGTCACCTCGCGCGGCGTCGTCAATATGACGGCACTGGCCGTGGTCGAAGCCGCGCATAAGGCGCAAGCCATCGTCGATCTGGGCTAGCCGTGGGCTTTCTCAGATTGGCCCGAACCGGAAATGCCCTGTCTGCCTGAAGGCAAACAAAGTGTCCTCTTCCCTGGCGCCGCCACCGATATTGTGAATGACCAGCCCTCTTGTCGGCACCACAGTGGAGCGATTGGACGACACGATGGCAATATGCGACAGATTGCCGGGCAGCATCTGGGCGACGAGATCCCCAGGCCGATAGTCGGCGGGGTCTTGGCTGACGGGCAAGGCAGCACCGCGCCGCTCAAAATAGACCGCAAGATTGGGCACACGGCGGTGGTCGATGTTGCGGTCGGGCGCTTTCAGGCCCCAAGCCTTCGGATAGGCGGCAAAATTGGCCCGCATATCCTCATGCACCAATTCTTGCAGATCGAGATCGAAGGCGCGGCGATAGGCACGGATCACGACATCCGTGCACACACCCCGCTCGGGCTCAACGTCCCCGCCCGGATAGGCCAGGCGTGTATAGGTCGGATCGTAGAGCGTGGTGACGCCGATCTGCTCACGGGCGGCTTCGACCAATTTGGTGCCCCAATCCGGCGTGATGGGCTTTTCCTGCGCCATGGCAACCGGCATCGCCAGGCACAAAAGACCAAATTGCACTGCGGCTCGACGGGTAATCGCGGTCATGCCAAGCCTCCGGGCATTGCTGGATCCAGGCATTCTTCTGGGCGAATACGCCTTTTTCGTGCAACGCCAGGGTGTCGCGGTCCTGACAATGTCCGAGTATGCCGTGCGGCGTGGTCGATATGACGCGCTGGTTGTGGTCGAAGCCGCGCACAAGGCGCAAGCCATCGCCGATTTGGGCTGAAGCCGGAATCAGCGATATGCTAAACAAACGCTTAACCGCAAGCGCGGTAGCTTTCAGAACGGCAGACAGGCGGAGTTCCGGAGCGATGACGGGCGCACGTTGGAAGCTGACGCGGGCCGCCGCGCTGCTCGGTGCCCTGCTACTGTGCGACATCGCCGTCACTCAGGCGCAGGCCGCCTCCCGCCTCTGCCGCCAGCTTGAAACCGATCTTGCTGCCGCTTCTCGTGGTGGCGGCGGCAAACCGGCCTTGCTCAGGAAATATGACGACGCGATCGCCCGGCAGCGCCAGCAGATTTCAAAGGCCGTCAGCCAATCCAGCAGCGCCGGCTGCGGCTTTTCGCTGTCTCGCCGCAACGCCAACGTATGCGCGGCACTCGACGCCACCATCGATCGCATGGCTGCCAATCTCGACGACTTGCAGGCCAAGCGCGCTGAGCTTGACAGCGGTGGTTCGCGACGCGATCGCGCGCGCATATTGACCTCGCTTGACGCCAATGGCTGCCGCGACGAAGCGGCGCCATCAAAGCCCGCACCGGTTCGCGAAGCCAGCGATGAAAACGGCAACGGAAACCTGCTCGAGCAGCTTTTGGGCAGTGAATCCGATGCGCCCGACCAGCGTGAAGAGCCCAGCCAGGCTGAAGAGCTAAGTCAGCCGGGCAACATCCGCACCCTGCTCAACAACGCCGACATGGGCCAGCCGCGAGGAGAATTCCGCACCATGTGTGTGCGGACCTGCGACGGTTATTTCTTCCCGATGTCGAATGCTGCCTCGCTCGGCGATTTCGAGCGCGACCAGAAGAATTGCGAATCGAGCTGCCCCGGCACCGAGATGCAGGTTTTCTACACGCGCGGCATGAACAGCGATTCGGCGTCCATGACGTCTTCGGTGACCGGCAGGCCTTATATCGAACTGCCGACGGCCTACCTCTACAAGCAGTCCGACATGCCACGGCCGCCGGCATGCGGCTGCAATGCCGCGCAGAATTTCGAAATCATCGCCGGCAACCCGCCCAGCCCGGAACGATCCGAAGCGAACGTGGAGACCACTCCGTTCATTCCGGTGCCGGTTGCCAGGCCTGATCCGGGCGCCGACCCGGAGACCTTGGCCAACGCGGAAGGCGGCCTCGACCGTGAGGCGATCAGACGCCTTGCCGTCAAACCCGTGCCTTCGCTGACGTCCCTGCCGCCGCCCGAACAGCGCAAGGTCAGGGTCGTCGGGCCAACGTTCCTTCCCGACCCAGCAGCGGCAACAGATCTGCAAGCTCCGGACCCGAAGGCTGTCCCGTAAGCGCCAGCCTCAGCGGCATGAACAGCGCCTTGCCCTTACGGCCGCTCGCCGCTCGGATTTTGCCGGTCCAGTCTTTCCAGACGGTGCCGTTCCAAGGCTCCTCCGGCAGCAGTTCGAACGCCTGGCGAAGAAAGTCGCGGTCATCGTCGGAAAACTCCGCCGGCTCCTCTGGACCGTCGCGAAGTGTGCGCCACCAGATCGCCGCATCGGCCAGCCTGTCGAGATTGCCGCGCACCGCCAGCCAGAAAGGCTCGGCCTGTTCGCCAGAGATGCCGAGCACGATCAGCCGGTCGCGCGCCTCGGAAAAGGGCATGTGGTGCAGCAGCGTGCGGTTGAGCACGAAGAGCTCGTCCGGATCGAATTTGGCGGCGGATTTCGATGTTGCCGCCGGATCGAAGCGCTCGGCAAGTTCAGCCATCGTCGGCACCGCCACGACGTTTTCCGAGGTACCGACGAGTACCGCCAGCGAAGCGACCGCCATTGGCTCTATGCCGCTCTCACGCAGGCTCTGTATGGACAGCGCGCCGGTGCGCTTGGAAAGCCCCTCGCCTGATGCTGTTGTCAGAAGATTGTGGTGGCCGAACACCGGCGGCTCGGCGCTGAGCGCCCGGAACAGGGCTATCTGGACGCCGGTATTGGTGACGTGGTCGTCGCCACGAATGACATGGCTGACGCCCATGTCGATGTCGTCGATCACCGAAGGCAGTGTGTAGAGATAGGTGCCGTCCTCGCGCCGCAGAACGGGATCTGAAAGCGAGGCGAGGTCGACGGTCTCCTCGCCGCGCACCAGGTCGTTCCAGTGGATTTCGGTGCGCTCCGGCTGCAGCGGATCGCTGCTGAAGTTGGGCAGCAGAAAGCGCCAGTGCGGCCGCCGGCCATCGGCCTCATATTCCGCGACCTGCTCGGGTGCCAGCGTCAGCGCCTCGCGGCCATAGACTGGCGGCAGGCCACGCGTGCGGCGCACCTTGCGCCTCAGGTCGAGCTCTTCAGGCGTCTCATAGCAGGCATAGACGAGGCGGGCCTCCTTCAGCCTTTCCAGTGCGGCATCATAGATTTCGACCCGCCGCGACTGATACTCCGTGGCATCGGGGAAGATGCCCAGCCAATGCAGGTCATAAAGGATGGCGTCGGAAAATTCCTGCGTCGAACGGGCAACGTCGGTATCGTCGAAGCGCTGGATGAAGCGGCCCTTGTTCTTGATGGCGAACAGCCAGTTGAACAAAGCGGTGCGCGCATTGCCGATATGGATGCGGCCGGTCGGTGACGGGGCGAAACGGACGGTAACTGTCATGAGCGGGGCGTACCGGATGGTTTTGCTGTTGACAAGACGCGCCCCCGCGCTCTGCGGCAGACATAGAACATGACGAAGACGAAGAAAAGACGGCAGCGCCGCGCGTCCATTAAGACGCGCCGCGCCGTAACCGTCAGATCACCAGGCCCTTGGTCAGTTCGAGCGCCTGGCGTTCGAACAGCCGGCGGTAGATGCCGCCTTGCAGCCGGATCAGTTGGTCATGCGATCCCTCCTCGACAATGCGGCCGCGATCGAACACCAGAAGCCTGTCCAGCGCGCGCACGGTCGACAGCCGGTGGGCGATGACCAGCGTCGTGCGGCCGACCATCAAGCGCTCCATCGCCTGCTGGATCAGCACCTCCGATTCCGAATCGAGGCTCGACGTTGCCTCGTCCAGGATGAGGATGCGCGCATCGGCGAGGAAGGCGCGTGCGATTGCAACACGCTGACGCTCGCCGCCCGACAGCTTTACGCCACGCTCGCCGACCAGCGTGCCATAGCCTTTCGGCAAATCGGCGATGAAGTCATGCGCGCTGGCCAAGCGCGCCGCGTGTTCGATCTCGGCCTGCGTGGCGCTCGGCCGGGCATAGGCGATGTTTTCAGCCAGCGACCGGTGGAACAGGATCGGCTCCTGCTGGACGATCGCGATCTGTGCGCGCAGCGACGCCTGCGCGACATTGGCAATATCCTGGCCGTCGATCAGGATATTGCCCGCAGTCACGTCATAGAGGCGCTGGATCAGCTTGACGAATGTCGTCTTGCCGGAGCCCGAATGGCCAACCAGCCCGACCCGCTCGCCCGGCGCGATATCCACCGAAAAGTCGCGATAAAGCGGCAAGCGATGGTTGCCGTAGTGGAACGTGACATTGTCGAAGGTGATACGGCCATCGGTGATCCGGATCGGTTTGGCGCGGGGCCGATCCTCGATGCCGAGTGGTTCGGACTGGAAGTCGACCAGTTCCTCCATATCGTTGATCGAGCGCTGCAGATTGCGGATATGCGTGCCGATGTCGCGCAGATAGCCTTGCAGCACGAAGAATGAGGTCAGCACGAAGGCGACGTCGCCGGCGCTCGCCTGCCCCCACGACCACAAAAGCAGTGAGAACCCAATGACCGCTGCCCTCAAAAGCAGCAGCATCGTGCCTTGCGTGGTGCCGTTGACGGTGCCGCGCACCCAGGTGCGCCGCGTGCGTGCGCGCCATTTGGCGACGACGTCGGCAAGCCGTGTCTCCTCGCGCTCCTCGGCGCCAAAACCCTTGACCACGGCATTACAGCTCACCGCATCGGCCAGCGAGCCGCCAAGCCGCGTATCCCACGCATTGGCAAGCCTTGCCGCGGGGGCGACATAGCCGAGCGACAGCATCGTCGTCACGGCGATGAACAGCACCGAGCCCGTCGCGACGACCGCGCCCATCAGCGGCCAGAACCAGCCGAGCAACAGCGTCGAGCCGACAAGCATGACGACCGACGGCAGCAGCGCGATCAGGATCGTGTCGTTGAGCAGGTCGAGCGCCCACATGCCGCGCGTTATCTTGCGCACCGTCGATCCGGCGAAGCTGTTTGCGTGCCAGTCGGTGGAGAAGCGCTGGACGCGGTGGAAGGCATCGGCGGCGATGTCGGCCATCATCTTCAGGGTCAGTTCGACGATGGCCATGAAGGCGAGATTGCGCAGCACGACACCGGTGAGCGCCAGGGCCACCAGCATCGAAAAGGCAGCCGTCGCGGCATTCCATGCGACATCGTCGGCAGTGGCACTGCTGGCAACGGCGTCGACCAGCCGGCCGGAATAGAGCGGCGTCAGCACGTCGGCCAGGGTCGACAGCAGGAATGTGGCCATGATCAGCGAAAGCCGCCACGGCTGGCGCCGCCAATGACTGAGCGTAAAACCAAGAACGCTGCGAAAGGCGCCCGCGCGCAAATCTATTCGAAAACGAGCCATGATGTCATTCGGGCGCAAACGAGCCCGATCCCGGAAAGGTCGAAATTGAAAAAACCGCGTCGGGCGAATTAGCACCCAAGGAAAGCGGAGGTTCGGCACATTTGGCGGCTCGCCCGAATACGGGCGGCGACCGGCATCGACGAACGCCTGTTCTCAGCTCGGCTTCGCCGCAAAGGTAAGAACCTTCGGGCTCACCGATTGGGACCTAGGCTTCGCGGCCTCGCATAACGATGTCAAATCCTGGCATTTCGGTCCTCCCCAAGGGGATCGCGGAAAGGCGTTTATAGAGACGCCTCAACGCCGCCCCAAGTCAGTAGATGGTCGAAAGCGCATCTGGTCCAACCAGTGAGACGATTTTGCAACAACGGTCGGTTGTGCGCTGCCTCTGTTCAGGCTGCCGGGACGCGGTCGAGGCGCATATAGCGGCCGTCGGTGGAAGGCCTGAAGCCGAGCTTCTCGTAGACCGCGTGGGCATCGTTGGTAGACAGGCTCCAGTGGGTGACAGTCTTGCAATCCGGGTGGTCGATAAGCGCCTGGACAAGCCGGGTCCCGATGCCTTGCCCGCGATACCCGGGCCAGACAATGATGTCGGCGAGATAGGCAAATACCGTACGGTCGGTGATCGCCCGGCCAAAGCCGACTTGATTGCCGCCGACATAGGCGCCGACGCACAGTGAGTTGGCAAAGGCGCGGCGGTGCAGTTCATCGCTGCGGCCGCTGCCCCAATAGCTCTCCTTCAAAATGTCGGACGTCGCCCGGAAGTCGATCTGCGACAGGTCGAAGCTGATTTCAAAGTTGGCCATGGCTAAACCGTTATGCAGCCAATCGCCTACCCGCCATCCCTGAACCGGTTGGTAATAGGATAGCGGCGGTCGCGGCCAAAATTCTTCCTGGTGATCTTCACGCCGGGCGCTGCCTGCCGGCGCTTGTATTCGGCGACGTAAAGCAGGTGCTCGACGCGCGTCACCGTCGCCCGGTCATGGCCGCGCGCAACGATCTCGTCGACACCCATCTCGTTCTCGACCAGACACTCCAATATGTCGTCGAGCACTGGATAGGGCGGCAGCGAATCCTGGTCGGTCTGGTTCTCGCGCAGTTCCGCCGAGGGCGCCTTGTCGATGATATTGTTCGGGATCACCTCGCCGGACGGGCCTAGCGCGCCCGGCGGCACATGCGCGTTGCGCCAGCGCGACAACGCATAGACCTGCATCTTGTAGAGGTCCTTTATCGGGTTGAAGCCGCCATTCATGTCGCCATAGAGCGTGGCGTAGCCTACCGACATCTCGCTCTTGTTGCCGGTAGTGACCACCATCGAGCCGAACTTGTTGGAAATCGCCATCAGGATGGTGCCACGGGCCCGGCTCTGCAGGTTTTCCTCGGTGATGCCTTCCTTGGTGCCCTCGAAAAGCTGCGTCAGTGTGTGCAGGAAGCCCTCGACCGGCTCGAAGATCGGCACGATATCGTAGCGGCAGCCGAGCGCGCGGGCGCAGTCCTCGGCGTCCTTGAGCGAGTCCGTCGAAGTGTAGCGGTAAGGCATCATCACGGCGCGCAGCCGTTCCTCGCCGAGCGCATCGACGGCAAGTGCCGCGCAGATCGCCGAATCGATGCCGCCGGAAAGGCCGAGCACGACATTCTTGAAGCCGTTCTTGTTGACGTAGTCGCGCAGGCCCAACATGCAGGCGCGATAGTCGGCCTCCTCCTTCTCCGGGATTTTCGACATCGGTCCGTCAGAGCAGACCCAGACGTCATTCTTTCGCTTCCAGGTGGTGACGTTGACCGTCTCCTCGAACTGGCTCATCTGGAAGGCCAGCGTCTTGTCAGAGCCTATGGCAAACGACGCGCCGTCGAAGATCAGCTCGTCCTGGCCGCCAAGCTGGTTGGCATAGATAATCGGCAGTCCGCATTCGATGACCTGGCGGATGACGATCTGGTGGCGGACGTCGACCTTGCCGCGGTAATAGGGCGAGCCGTTCGGGACCAGCAGGATTTCCGCGCCGCTTTCGGCCAGCGTCTCGCAGACGGCAATCTCGCCCCAGATATCTTCACAGATCGGCACTCCCACCCGCACGCCGCGGAAATTGACCGGCCCTTGGATCTCGGGTCCGGCCTGGAAGACGCGCTTCTCGTCGAACTCACCGTAATTCGGCAGATCGAGCTTGTAGCGTTCGGCAAGGATCTTGCCGCCATCGGCAAAGATGATCGAATTGTGCGTGCCGGTCTTGCGCTTCAGCGGCGTGCCGATGATGACGCCCGGGCCGCCATCGGCGGTATCGCCGGCGAAGTCCTCGGCAGCCCGCTCGCAGGCCTTCAGGAAGGCGGGCTTCAGCACCAGATCCTCAGGCGGATAGCCGGCCAGGAAAAGCTCGGTGAACAGCACGAGATCGGCGCCCTGGCGGGCGGCATCCGCCCTCGCCTCGCGCGCCTTGGCAAGATTGCCGGCGACGTCGCCGACCGTCGGATTGAGCTGGGCGACGGCGATGCGCAATATGTCTGGAGCGGTCTTGTCGATCATGCCTGTGGGTTTAGCGCGGCAAAATTCGTCGGGCAATGGCGTTCGTTTGGACCAAACAATCGGTCCTATTCGCCCATATATTCGCGTAGCGTCTCCGGCGGATGGTTCTCGCCGATCGACATTGCCAGAATGCGCGAAATGTGTCGGCGCGGCAGCTCGGTCTCCGCCGCCCAGGCGTTGATCTGCACCTGGATCTTGTCTAGGTCCTTCTTCGATGTCGGGCTCTGCGCGATGTCGAGCCCGGTGTCGCGCAGCGCTGCCGCCATGTCGGCCGAGACGATGAAGGCGTCCCACTCCAGCCAGCGCAGAAAATACTGGCCGGTATTGCCGCCGAGCCGGCTCCCGTGCTTGCCGAGATAAGCCATCAGCCCGACCTGATCGCCGGCCGGCCAGTCGGCGAGGAACTTGCCGAAGCTGCCATGCTCCTTCGACACGCGCTCGACGAAGGCTGCGTTGTCGCGTACCGACTTGATCTTCTGCGGATTGCGCACGAGGCGCTTGTCGGCGGTGAGATCGTGCCAGAAATCGTCAGGCTGGAACAGCAGCCGCTTCGGCTCGAAGCCAAGAAATGCTTCCTCGAAACCTGGCCATTTCTGCTCGATGACGCGCCAGACGAAGCCGGCGGCAAAGACCCGTTCGGCCATGGTCGACAGGATCCGGTCATCCGCAATCTTTGCCAGCGCGGCATTGTCGGGCGTAGGGCCCAGCAGCGACGTCAGCGCTGCCTCACCGCCTTTGCGTTTCGCCGCACGGGCGCGAATCTTCTGAAAATCCACCATTGTTTCCTGACCCCATCGCGTCAATCTACCACTTCCCGTATGAACCGGCAGCTTCTACCTCTATCGCTGACGACGGAGGCGACGATGAACAAAACGATCGAGGACCTGGCAAACCGCTGGCTGAAGCGAAAGCCGGACGGCCTCAGCGCGCTCGAAAGCCGGGTGCTGCAATCAACGCTCGAGCGCACCACGATCTCCAAGGACACCAACAAGGCCGTCGCCTTTCACCAGACGTTTGGCGACCGCCTGGCTGACACCATCGCCCGGATCGGCGGTTCGTGGTCCTTCATCCTGACATTCATTGGCTTCCTGATCCTGTGGACGGCAGGCAATGTCTGGCTCTTGTCGCGCGCCGCCTTCGATCCCTATCCTTTCATCTTCCTCAATCTCGTGCTTTCCATGGTTGCTGCCCTGCAGGCGCCAGTGATCATGATGGCGCAGAACCGCCAGACCGAGCGCGATCGTATCGACGCCGCCCACGACTATGAGGTTAATCTCAAGGCCGAGATCGAGATCATGGCGTTGCATGAAAAGCTCGACGAACTGCGCCACAGCCAGATCATCGGCATGCGAGACGAGATCGCCCGGCTGGCCGAGCAGGTGAAGCGCATCGACGAGATTCTGTCGAAGCAGCGGACGTCTTCATGACGGAAGCCATTCATCGTCTCATTGAGCAATATGGGCTGGTCGCGGTTTTTCTGGGCTGCGTCGCCGAGGGCGAAAGCGCCGCCATCCTTGGCGGTTTCTTTGCGCATCAGCATGTCTTCGTCCCGTGGCAGGCCTTCCTCGCGGCGGCGCTCGGCGCCTTCGGTGGCGACACGTTCTTTTTCATCCTGGGACGGAGCTTCGCCGACCATAAATTCGTGATCGGACTCCGAGCCCGGCCGGGTTTCAGCCACGCCTACCGCCTTGTCACCTCTCATCCCAACATTTTCGTGCTGTCGAACCGCTACATCTATGGCCTGCGCCTGGTCGGTGGTATCGCAGCCGGGCTGTCGGGCATCGCCGCAGCGCGCTTCGTCATCCTCAACGCCATCTCGTCGGTAGTCTGGGCGGCACTGTTCTGCACTGTCGGTTATGTCTTCGGGCTGGGCGCGGAGCGCATCGTCGGCCAGGCGCTGGCCCGCCACGAGCGGTTGCTGATCGCCCTGGTCATCGGTCTCGTTGTGGCCATCCTCGGCTGGCTGGCGTCGCACGTCCTCGCCAAGAAGGAGCTTCGCAAGGGAAGCTGATCGTCAATCAATGCCGAGCGCGCGGTCGCCCTTCTCGAGGATCAGCGGAATGATCAGGTCTTCCTCGTCGGCAAGATGCCGGGTCAACATGGCGATCAGCCGGCTGTTCTCGTCGGCATAGGCATCGGCGGCGAAGCGCTGTTTGTCCTCGCTCTCCTGAAGCGTGCCGATGAAGGCATTTGCCGCCTCGGCATTGCGCTCCAGTCCCTCATGGATTGTGTGGTGATCGGCATCCAGGATTTCGAAGCCGCGCTTCAGACGAGTCTCGGCCCTGGCGAAGACCGGGAAATAGTGATGGTCCTCGACATTGTGGTGGCCATCGAGATTGCCGAGGAAATGATTCAGGCGCGGCGCGAACCAGCGTGCGAATTCCGGCGCGTTCAGCCTGCCCTCACGATAATCGCCAATGCCGTTAGTGAGCATGCCGCCAAGGTCGCGGAACATGTCGTGCCGCTGCAGCCACATATTGGCCATGCCGTGGATGTTGGCATGCGCCTGCCAGTCCTCGCGCGGATATTTTTCCACCAGCCAGCGCAGATCGTCCGGCAGGCCCTCACGTTCAAGCAGCAGAAATCCGGCGGTATCGGCCATATCGGTCTCCTCGATTAACCGGCATGTGGTGCCTGAAACCTCAGATCGGTACCCCAACGATGCGCTCGATGACTGCGACGCCCCAGACGCCAGCGACGATCACCACCGAAATCAGCACTGCCAGCGAACCGCAATCCTTGGCCAGCTGGATGTCGATGTTGAATTCCCGGCTGAACGCGTCGCATGCCGCCTCAATGCCGGTGTTCAGCACTTCGATCATGATCATGAGCAGCACCGCGCCGATCAGCAGGGCATAGCCGCGCCACGATTCTGAAAGGAACCAGCCGAGCGGCAGCGCAAGCACAAGCAGGACCAGTTCCAGCTGGAAGGCCTCCTCGCCGGCGGCCAGTTTGCGAAACGCCCGCACCGAATTGTAAAAAGCGTCGATCAGCCGCTGCATGCCAAAACCCTTCGGAATCACCGGCAGGGGATAGCGCAATGGCTGGATCAAGGGAATAAGGCGGCCTCTTCAAAAATCAGCCGTCTGCTACCTTGATCGACGGCGTCGACTTCTCGAACTGCGGCAGCCCATCGTCGATCGCGTAGTAATCGCCCTTGTCGCCGACGAAGATATGACATTCCCCTTGAAGTCCGGTTGGCGCGTCGAACAGGCCGGCCATGACCGAAACGTAGCCACCCTCCATCGGTTTCCAGAACAGCAGCGATCCGCATGTCTTGCAGAAACCGCGCCTGGCAAACGAAGATGCCTCGTACCAGGTGACGTTCTCTGCGCCGGCGATTGTGATGTCGCGATCGGCGACATTGGTCGCGGCATAAAAATGCCCGCTCTGCTTTCGGCACTGCGAGCAATGGCAGTAGATAACGCCGCGTAGCGGTCCTCGCGTCTGCAACCGCACTGCCCCGCACAAGCATGATCCGCTGTGACTGTCAGCCATCTCGGCCTCCCAATGCAATTGCCATCGCTTGGCAGGATTCCAGTTTTGCGCGCGTTACGCACCAGCAAATGCGACGCCCGCCGGATTGAATACAAAAAGCGCCGGATTTCTCCGGCGCTTTTTCAATATATCAAAGTTCAGATCGCATCAGCCGTTGACGGCCTGCTTGTGCTGGACCGGATGGCTCTTCTTGAGCAGATCGGACACCAGGAAGGCCAGCTCGATCGCCTGGTCGGCATTGAGGCGCGGGTCGCAATGGGTGTGGTAGCGATCCTGCAGCTCTTCGGCGGTGATGGCGCGGGCACCACCGGTGCACTCGGTGACGTTCTTGCCGGTCATCTCGATGTGGATGCCGCCGGGATGCGTGCCTTCGACGCGATGCACCTCGAAGAAGGTCTGCACCTCCTTCAGGATGCGGTCGAACGGCCGTGTCTTGTAGCCGGCGGCCTCGATGGTATTGCCATGCATCGGATCCGACGACCACACCACGCTGCGGCCTTCCTTCTGCACCGCGCGCACCAGTTTGGGCAGATGTTCGGCGACCTTATCGGAACCGAAGCGGGCAATCAGCGTCAGCCGGCCAGGCTCGTTCTCCGGATTGAGCAGGTCGATGAGCTGCAACAGGCCGTCCGGCGTCAGCGACGGGCCACATTTCAGGCCGAGCGGGTTCTTGATGCCACGGCAGTATTCGACATGCGCGTGGTCGGGTTGGCGCGTGCGATCGCCGATCCAGATCATGTGGCCGGAGGTGGCGTACCAGTCGCCCGAAGTCGAATCGACGCGGGTCAGCGCCTCTTCATAACCGAGCAGCAGCGCTTCGTGGCTGGTGTAGAAATCGGTCTCGCGCAGTGCGTAATTGGTCTCCGAGGTGATGCCGACGGCCTTCATGAAGTCCATCGTCTCGGTGATGCGGTTGGCGAGCGACTCGTATTTCTCGCCCTGCGGGCTGTCGGACACGAAGCCGAGCATCCATTGATGCACGTTCTCCAGGCTGGCGTAGCCGCCCTGGGCGAAGGCGCGCAACAGGTTGAGCGTCGCCGCCGACTGGCGGTACGCCATCTCCTGCCGCGCAGGATCGGGAATGCGCGACTTGGCATCGAACTCGATGCCATTGATGATGTCGCCGCGATAGCTGGGCAGCGTCACACCGCCCTTGGTCTCATTGTCGGACGAGCGCGGCTTGGCGAACTGGCCGGCGACACGGCCGACCTTCACCACCGGCTGCGCGCCGGCGAAGGTCAGTACCACCGACATCTGCAAAAAGACGCGGAAGAAGTCGCGGATATTGTCGGCGCCATGCTCGGCGAAGCTCTCGGCGCAATCGCCACCCTGCAGAAGGAATGCGTCCCCGGCAGCGACGGCTGCAAGCTGCTTCTTCAGCTTGCGCGCCTCACCTGCAAAAACCAACGGCGGAAAGGTGGCGAGCTGGGCTTCCGTGTTCCTCAGCGCGACAAGGTCCGGATAGGCAGGAACCTGCTGGATCGGCTTAGCTCTCCACGAATTCGGCGACCATTTCGTCATCGAAGCACCCAACGCTCTTTCGCACGGACGCCATCGCCCGCCAATCCGCCCAATATGGGGTCGCGGCTCCATACACGAAGCCGATTTCCTATTCTAGACCGGAATTGGCCGCGTGGCGAATGGGCACGGCACGGTGAAAGTGCCGGTGCGGCTGTGCCCAGAGCACCAGCGACACCCTGCTACGCCGCCGCCTTCTCCACCAGCCGTGCCAACTGCGTCATGACAACCGCCGAGCCTGCCAGCCGCTTTTCGGGGGTCGGCCAGTCGCGGCTGAAGACGACGCTCTGGTCGGGCCGGATCTTGGCCAGCGAGCCCTGTTCGCCGATGAGCTTGACCAGCCCGACCGGATTGGGGAATTCCCGCTTGCGGAAATGGATGACGACGCCTTTCGGCCCGGCGTCGAGCTTCTCGACGTTGGCCTTGCGGCAAAGCGCCTTGATGAAGACGATCTTCAACAGATGTTTTACCTCTTCTGGCAGCGTCCCGAACCGGTCGATCAGCTCGGCGCCGAAAGCATCGATCTCTTCCGTATTTTCGAGATCGCCAAGACGGCGATAGAGCGCCAGCCTGAGCTGCAGGTCCGGGACATAGCTTTCCGGGATCATCACCGCTGTGCCGACGGCGATCTGCGGCGACCAGCCGCCGTCCTGCACCTCGCCGGAATCCTTCACTTCGGCCACCGCCTCCTCCAGCATCTGTTGGTAGAGCTCGAAACCAACCTCCTTGATGTGGCCCGACTGCTCTTCGCCGAGCAGATTGCCGGCGCCGCGGATATCGAGGTCGTGGCTAGCCAGTTGGAAACCGGCGCCGAGCGTATCGAGCGACTGCAGCACTTTCAGCCGACGCTCGGCTGTATCGGTGAGCTTGCGGTTGGCGGGCAGTGTGAACAGCGCGTAGGCGCGCACCTTCGAACGGCCGACACGGCCGCGCAGCTGATAGAGCTGCGACAGTCCGAACATATCGGCGCGGTGCACTATCAGCGTGTTGGCGGTCGGGATATCGAGGCCGGATTCGACGATGGTGGTCGACAAAAGCACATCGTACTGGCCGTCATAGAAGGCGTTCATGATGTCGTCGAGTTCGCCCGGCGGCATCTGGCCATGCGCCACCGCCACTTTCAGCTCAGGCACGGATTCGCGCAGAAAATCATGGATTTCCGCGAGATCGCTGATGCGCGGCACGACATAGAAGGAATGGCCGCCACGGTAGCGCTCGCGCAGCAACGTTTCGCGGATGACCAGCGGATCGAAGGGCGAGATGAAGGTGCGCACTGCCATGCGGTCGACCGGCGGCGTAGCGATCAGCGACAGCTCGCGCACGCCGGTCAAGGCAAGCTGCAACGTTCGCGGGATCGGCGTCGCCGACAAAGTCAGGACGTGGACGTCGGTCTTCAGGTCTTTCAGCCGTTCCTTGTGCTTGACGCCGAAATGCTGCTCCTCGTCGATGATCAGCAGGCCGAGATTCTTGAACGAGATCGAGGAGCCGAGCAGCGCGTGCGTGCCGACGACAATGTCAACCTGACCTTCGGCGATGCCCTTCTTGGCCTCGGCCAGTTCCTTGGCGCCGACCAGCCGCGAGGCCTGGGCGACACGGATCGGCAGGCCCGAGAAGCGCTGCGAGAAGGTCTTGAAATGCTGGCGCGACAACAATGTCGTCGGCACCACCACCGCCACCTGAACGCCTTCCATCGCCGCGATGAAGGCGGCGCGAAGTGCAACTTCGGTCTTGCCGAAGCCGACATCGCCGCAGATCAGCCGGTCCATCGGCTTTCCGGCGCCTAGATCATCCATGACCGAATCGATCGCCGTCTGCTGGTCATCGGTCTCCTCATAGGGAAAACGCGCTGCAAACTCGCCATAGAGGCCTTCCGCCGGCACCAGCGCCGGTGCGGCCCGCATCTGCCGCTCGGCGGCGATGCGGATCAGCTGCCCGGCCATGTCGAGCAGGCGCTTCTTCAGCCGCGCCTTGCGCGATTGCCAGGCGCCGCCGCCAAGCTTGTCGAGCGTCGCCTCGGCCGAATCCGAGCCATAGCGCGACAGCAGCTCGATGTTTTCCACAGGCAGGAACAGCCGATCATCGCCGGCATAGTGGATTTCGAGGCAATCGTGAGGCGCACCAACCGCCTCGATGGTACGCAACCCGATGAAACGGCCAATGCCATGATCGGAATGGACGACAATATCGCCCGAGGACAACGCCGAAGCCTCGGCGATGAAGTCGGACGCGCGCTTCTTGCGCTTCGAGCGTCGGATCAGCCGGTCGCCGAGAATGTCCTGCTCGGCGACAACGACCAGTTTCTCCGTCTCGAAGCCGGATTCGAGCGGCAGCACGGCCAGTCCCGCCTGCCCCGGCTCAAGCCTTTCGGCTTCGGCAAGCGTCGCCACCGGCTTCAGATTGCCAAGATGATGCTCGGCCAGGATCTGACCAAGCCGGTCGAGCGAACCCTCGGTCCAGCCGGCGACGATGACGCGGCGGCGTGCAGCGCGCTCGTCGGAAATGTGTTTTACGACGACGTCGAAAACGTTGGCGCTAGGGTCGGCGCGTTCCTCGACGAAGCTGCGGCCGTGGCGCGAGCCGGCATGGAACACCTTTTTCGCACCGGCATCGGGCGCATCGAACGACGTGAAGTCTATTGCTTCGCGCGGGCCAAGCGAGGCAATCAGGTTCTCTGGCGACAGATAGAGCAGATCCGGCGGCACCGGCTTGTAGGGCACCGCGTCCTTCAAGGCGCCGTCGGCCTGCTTCTTGCGCGCTTCGTAGTGGTCGAGGATCAGAGTGTGGCGCTCGGCCAGTGCCTCATGCGCCAGATGGTCGAAAACCACAGGCGCGTCGGGTAGATAGTCGAAGACGGTTTCCAGCCGCTCATAGAAGAACGGCAGCCAGTGCTCCATGCCGGCAAACCGCCTGCCCTCGCTGACCGCCGCATAGAGCCCATCGTCGCGCGAGGGTGCGCCAAAGGCTTCGATATAGGCACGGCGGAAGCGGCTGATGGTTTCCGGCGTCAGCGCCACCTCGCTCATCGCCTGCAACGCCATCGACTTGCGCTGGCCGGTGGTTCTCTGTGTTGCGGTGTCGAAGACGCGGATCGATTCCAGCGTATCGCCGAAGAAATCGAGGCGCAGCGCCTCCGCCCATCCGGGCGCGAAGAGATCGAGGATGCCGCCCCGCACTGCAAATTCGCCGATGCCGCGCACCGTCGGTACCCGCTCGAAGCCGGAAGTCTCCAGCCGCGACACCAGTACGTTCATGTCGATCTGGTTACCGGGCTTGGCGTGAAAGGTCTGCGCCTCGACGAGTTCCGCCGGCGGAATGCGCTGAAGCAACGCATTCGCGGTGGTGAGAATGACGGCGCGGTGCGGCCTCTTCGCCAGCGCAATCATTGCTGCCAGCGCATCGAGCCGCCTTGCGGCGGCATCGGCGCCGGGCGAGACGCGGTCGTAAGGCAGGCAATCCCAGGCCGGCAGTTCCAGCACCGGCAGGCCCGGCGCGGCAAAGGCAAGCGCCTCGACGATCGCCGGCAGACGCTGGCCGTCGCGTGCCACGAAAAGCACCGGCTTGTCAGGGGCGATCTCGTGCGCAGCCTGCACCAGCGCAAAGGCTTCGTAGCCGTCGGCGACGCCATCGACAATGAACTGGCCGGCGCGGCCTTTCGGCAGACCGATCGTAGGGATAAGGCTCATGGCTACACGTTGTTCAGAAGGTCATGTCCCGGCGCGAAGCCAGGATTTTTTGCAGGACGGCACAATCTATATCCGTCGGAACCGGGCGCTCGCCGGTGACGATAGGCAGGAATTCGGTGTCGGGAATGTCGAGAAGCCTCTCATATTGGTCGATTTCGTCGCCGGTCAAGGCGCCGATCTCGGCATCGGCGAAGCTGCCGAGTATCAGGTCCATCTCGCGCATGCCGCGGTGCCACGAACGAAACAGAAGCTTGCGGCGGCGGGTATCGAGCCCCTCGCTTGATCGAGTCGTTCCGGTCATCGTGCAACATCCTTGCCCAGGCGGCGCATATAGCGTGGATAGAAGGCGGTGTCAGCCTTGCGCTCCGGCCGGCGCAACATAAGCTGACATCATGCGTCCCTCCCTCCTCGATCCGCTGTTTGTCCCGATCACCTCGCTTGCTGGCGTCGGGTCGAAGGTTGGCGTATTGATCGAGAAAGTCGTGGCGGCGGATCTCGGCGACCGGGCAGCGCGCGCCGGCGACCTCTTGTTCGTGCTGCCGCATACTGTCATCGATCGCCGCAACCGGCCGGGCATCGCCGGTTCGGCCGAGGGCGCAATCGTCACGCTCGATGTGCGCATCGACCGCCACCAGCCGCCGCCGCGTGGCAACAGGTCGGTACCCTACCGGGTCTACGCCCATGACGACACTGGCGAGATCGCGCTGACCTTCTTCCATGCCCATGCCGCCTATCTCGAAAAAGCGATGCCCGTAGGCGAGCATGTCGTCGTCTCGGGCCGCATGGAATGGTTCAACGGCCGCCCGACCATGGTTCATCCCGACCATATCGCACTTGCCGGCGACGCAGAAAACCTCCCATTGGTCGAGCCGGTCTATCCGCTGACCGCCGGGCTCTCGGGCAAGGTGCTGCGCCGGGCGATTGGCCAAGCGCTGGCCCGCCTGCCGGTGCTGCCCGAATGGCAGGACGGCGAGTTCCGGCGCCGCCACGCCTTTCCTGCTTTCGGCGATGCGCTCACCCGGGTCCACAATCCTGCCGACCCGATCGACGTCTCCGTCGACGGCGCGGCGTGGCGGCGCCTTGCCTATGACGAGTTCTTGGCCGGCCAGGTATCGCTGGCGCTGGTCCGGGCCAAGGTCCGCCGATTATCGGGCCGGCCACTCGTTGGCGACGGCCGCATAGTCGAACAATTGCGCGCGGCACTCCCTTATTCGCTGACCATGTCGCAGGAAATGGCGCTTGCCGAAATCAACGCCGATCTTGGCGACCCCGAACGCATGCTGCGCCTTTTGCAGGGCGACGTCGGCTCCGGCAAGACGGTGATCGCGCTGCTTGCCATGGCGCGTGCCGTCGAGGCAGGCGGCCAGGCGGCATTGATGGCGCCGACCGAAATCCTGGCGCGCCAGCATCTCGCAACGATTGCGCCGTTGGCGGAACGGTCCGGCTTGCGCGTCGCCATCCTCACCGGCCGCGAAAACGGCCGCGAGCGCGCCGACACGCTGACCGGGCTGGCCAATGGCGACATCGACATCGTCGTCGGCACCCATGCGCTGTTCCAGCAAAGGGTGACGTTCCATGACCTCGTGTTCGCCGTCGTCGACGAGCAGCACCGTTTCGGCGTCCACCAGCGCCTTGCCATCACCGCCAAGGGCGATGCGCCCGACATGCTGGTGATGACGGCAACGCCGATACCGCGGACGCTGGTGCTGACTGCCTTCGGCGACATGGACGTGTCGAAGCTGACGGAAAAGCCGGCCGGCCGCCAGCCGATCCGCACCGTCACCTTGCCGCTTGAACGGCTCGACGAGCTGATCGGCCGCATGCTCGACGCTGTCGCCGATGGCCAGAAAATCTACTGGATCTGTCCGCTGGTTGAGGAATCCGAGGAGATCAAGCTGATGTCGGCCGAGGACCGTTTTGCCTCGCTGAAGCCGCTGTTCGGTGATCGGATTGGCCTGGTGCATGGCCGCATGAAGGGCGCCGACAAGGACGAGGCGATGCGCGCCTTCAAGCAGGGTGAAACGCGCATCCTGATCGCCACCACGGTGATCGAGGTCGGCGTCGATGTGCCTGACGCAACAATCATGGTCATCGAGCATGCCGAGCGTTTTGGCCTTGCCCAGTTGCACCAATTGCGCGGCCGGGTCGGGCGCGGCGACAAGCCGTCGTCCTGCGTGCTGCTCTACAAGGACCCGATTGGCGAGACGGCCAAACGCCGGCTGTCGGTGATGCGCGAGACCGAGGACGGCTTCCGCATCGCCGAAGAGGATCTGAAGCTGCGCGGCGAAGGCGAGTTGCTCGGCACCCGCCAATCCGGCACGCCGGGCTTCCAGGTGGCGCGCATCGAGGCGCATGCCGACCTGCTCGAGGCCGCCCGCGACGATGCGCGGCTGATTCTGTCGCGTGATCCGGAACTGCAGTCCGAACGCGGCACGGCGCTGCGCCTGCTGCTCTATCTATTCGGCCGCGACGAGGCCGTGCGGCTCCTGCGCGCCGGCTGAGGCATCGCGTCGAGCGGCGGATTGGCGAGCGCGCCGTGGATCTGCTCGCCGTTCACCGTCACCATTTTGACCGCCGGCGCCACCAGGCCGGCCGAAACGATCAGCTTGGCTCCGTCCTCGATCGTCATGTCGAGCAGCACGATGTCGGATTTCGGTACATACATCAGAAAGCCCGTAGTCGGGTTAGGCGTACACGGCATGAACACCGCAATCAGCGGATCGCCTTGCTGGTCGAGCTTCTGGTTGATCTCGGTTTCCTTCTCGCTGGCGACGAAGACCAGCGACCAGACCCCCTTGCGCGGATATTCGACCAACCCGACCTGGCGGAACATGTCGCCCTTGTTCGACAGCACGGTCTCGAAAATCTGCTTCAGCGAGCCGTAGATGCCGCGCACCAGCGGCATGCGGCCAAGCAGGCGCTCGCCGAAGTTGACGATGGCGCGACCGACGATATTGGCTGTCAGGAAACCGATAAAGGTGATGAGGATCAGGGCAACGATCAGCCCAAAACCCGGCACTGGAAACGGCAGGTAGGTGTCCGGATTGTAGCGTACCGGGATGTAGGGTTTCACCCAGGAATCGACCCAGCCGATAAGCGACCAGGCAATGTAGGCGGTGATCGCCAATGGCGCGCAAACGACGAAGCCGGTCAGGAAATAGTTTCTCAGCCGGGTCATGCCTGAGGTCTTGAGAGCATCCGACATGGTTCACCGCAGCGTGTGTTTGCAACGCGACACTACTGAACCCGAAGGCGCTTTGGAATTGCGAAGTTTTTAAACGAGACCTATTCCACCGTTACCGATTTCGCCAGGTTGCGAGGCTGGTCGACGTCCGTGCCCATGAACACGGCGGTGAAATAGGCGAGCATCTGGATCGGCAGCGCGTAGATGATCGGCGAGATGATTTCCGGCACGTCCGGCAAAACGATCGTCTCCATCGTCTTCACCGTAGCGTGTGCAGCGCCCTTGCTGTCGGTGATCAGGATGATCTTGCCGCCGCGCGCCGCCACCTCTTGCATGTTCGACACCGTCTTTTCGAAGATGCGGTCGTGCGGGGCGATGACGATGACAGGCATGTTCTCATCGATCAGTGCGATCGGCCCGTGCTTCAGCTCGCCGGCGGCATAGCCTTCGGCGTGGATATAGGAAATTTCCTTGAGCTTCAGCGCGCCTTCCATGGCCAGCGGAAAATTGGTGTCGCGGCCGAGGTAAAGTACATTCTTGTAGTGCGAGAGGTCGCGAGCGATCTTTTCGATCTGCCCATCGAGCTTCAGCACCTGGTTGGCGTAACGCGGCGCTTCGGATAGCGCGCGCACCAGTGTCTTCTCCTGCTCGGGCGAAATGGTTCCACGCGCCATACCAGCTCGCACCGCCAGCGAAGCCAGCACGGAGAGCTGGCAGGTGAACGCCTTGGTCGAGGCGACGCCGATCTCCGGGCCGGCCAGTGTCGGCAGGATGACGTCGGATTCGCGCGCCATGGTCGATTCGCGCACATTGACCACAACACCGATCTTCATGCCGGCCTTGCGGCAGTAGCGCAGCGACGCCAGTGTGTCCGCCGTCTCGCCCGATTGCGAGATAAAGAAGGCGGCATCGGTCTTCGACAGCGGCATCTCGCGGTAGCGGAACTCCGAGGCGACATCGATGTCGACCGGCAGTCGCGCATAGCGCTCGAACCAGTATTTGCTGATCAACCCGGCGAGATAAGCGGTGCCACAGGCCGAAATCGCCAGCCGGTCGATCTTGGCGAAATCGAATGGCAGGTCGAGCGGCTTCGAGACGCCACCGACGAAATCCACATAATGTGCCAGCGTGTGCGAGATCACTTCCGGCTGTTCGTGGATTTCCTTTTCCATGAAATGGCGCCGGTTGCCCTTGTCGACCATGAAGCTCGTGCTGAGCGACTGCTGGCGTTTGCGGTCGACCTTGTTGCCGTCCATGTCGAAGATGGCAACGTCGTTGCGGCGCACTACCGCCCAGTCGCCGTCTTCCAGATAGGTGATCGAGTTGGTGAACGGGGCAAGCGCGATGGCGTCGGAGCCCAGGAACATCTCGCCATCGCCATGTCCGACGGCCAGCGGCGGGCCATTGCGGGCGCCGACGATCAGATCCTCGTCGCCCTTAAACATGATGGCCAGCGCAAAGGCGCCTTCCAGCCGCTTCAGCGCCTGATGCGCGGCCTCGACCGGCTTCAGGCCCCTGGCCAGTTCGCGCGCCACCAGATGGGCGACGACCTCGGTGTCGGTCTGCGAGGAAAACGTATAGCCGTCGCGGATCAACTCATCGCGCAATTCGGCGAAATTCTCGATAATGCCGTTATGGACGATGGCGAGCCCGTCGGAAAAATGCGGATGCGCATTGGTCTCGTTCGGCACGCCATGCGTTGCCCAGCGCGTGTGGCCGATGCCGATCGTGCCACCGAGCGGTTCGTCCTTCAGCCGGCGCTCGAGATTGATCAGCTTGCCTTCGGCACGGCGACGGGCGAGATGGCCATGATCGATGGTCGCGACGCCGGCCGAATCATAGCCGCGATATTCGAGCCTTTTCAGCGCATCGACGATAAGCGGCGCGACCGGCGAGTTACCGACTATTCCAACGATACCGCACATGGCGCTTCCCCCGACTCTGACTTCAAACCCGGCACTATTTAGAGACTGCCTGGCTACCGCGAAAAATCACATTCCATTTCGTCCGGTATCAGCCGGACTATCCTGCACAGATGCACCATCACAGAGCGCTCTTGCAATCCGGTTACTGCAATTGCTCAGTTTCTCCGCTCATATATCCTATCTCGCCTCAAGGCTCCTGAAATCAGTCAAAGACATGATGCGGCCATGAACGAACGAATTGACACGGTGACACTTTGGCGTCCGGTTGGGCCACGCGAACTGGAGTTGATCCAGAGTTCAGGGATGCGCGCCTTTCCTCCTCGACTTGCCGATCAGCCGATCTTCTATCCGGTAACGAGCGAGGCCTATGCCACCCAGATCGCCCGAGACTGGAATGTGCCCGCGAGCGGATCAGGTTTCGTGACCCGTTTCGAGGTGCGCCGCAGCTTTCTGGACCGTTACAGCGTCCAGCATGCCGGCAGCCGGGCGCATCTGGAATACTGGATCCCGGCCGAAGACCTGTCCGCCTTCAACGATGCAATCGTTGGGGAAATCCAGCTTGTCGCTGAGTTCCGTTAGGCTATCCTTTTTTGTGGGCAGCCGCGGCCGAAGCGAACCGTTCGCGCAACTCCTTGCCCTTGCCGGGCAGAGTCCGCTGGCGGGCACGGCCGAAGGCCAGTGCATCGTCGGGCACGCTTTCGGTGATGACGCTGCCCGAGGCGATGTAGCCGCCCTTGCCGATCGACACCGGCGCCACCAGCGAGGAATTCGAGCCGATGAAGGCGCCCTCGCCGATATCGGTGAAGAATTTCGAATAACCGTCATAATTGCAGGTGATGGTGCCGGCGCCGATATTGGCGCCTGCGCCGATGCGGGCATCGCCGATATAGGTCAGGTGGTTGACCTTGGCGCCCTCCTCGACGATCGCTTGCTTTACCTCGCAGAAATTGCCGACCTTGGCTTTGTTTCTCAGATCGGCCCCGGGCCGCAGCCGCGCGAACGGCCCGACATCGCAATTCGACGCGATGGTTGCGCCTTCGATATGGCTGAAGGCATGGATCTTGGCGCCCGTGGCGATTTTCACGCCCGGCCCGAACCAGACATTGGGCTCGATGATCGTATCGGCCCCGATATCGGTGTCGTGCGAGAAGAACACGGTTTCTGGCGCAATCAGCGTCACGCCGGAAAGCATCGCTTCATGCCGCCGGCGCGCCTGCCAGATGCCTTCCGCCTGGGCAAGCTCGGCGCGGTTGTTGATGCCGAGCGCATTTTCGAAACTGGCTTCGATGGCGACGACATCAAGTCCTTGCGCAGCGGCGATCTCGACGATGTCGGTGAGATAATACTCGCCCTTGGCGTTCTTGCTGCCGACTTGATCGAGCAGCTTCAGCGCATGCCTGCCGGCGACCGCCATCAGCCCGCCATTGCAGAAGGTGATTTTCTTCTCCTCGTCCGAACAGTCCTTCTCCTCGCGGATGGCGACGAGCTTGCCGGCCTTTTCGATAAGCCGGCCGTAGCCCGAAGGATTTTCCGTACGGAAGCCGACCACGACGACAGCCGCACCTTCGGCCAGCTTCAGCCGCGCCGCCGCCAGTGCTTCCGGATCGATTAACGGCGTGTCGCCAAACATCACCAGGATGTCTTCATAACCCCTTGATATCGCTGCCCGCGCGGCAAGCACGGCGTGCGCGGTGCCGAGGCGCTTTTCCTGAACAAAAGTCTCGACCTTCGGCGCGAACTTGAGTGCCGCCTTGCGCATCTCGTCGGCGCCATGGCCGATCACCAGCGCCAGATCACCGCTGCCGGCGGCTTCAGCCGCCTTGACGACGTGGGCAACCATCGGCAGGCCGGCGATTGTGTGCAGCACTTTCGGCACCGCACTCTTCATGCGCGTGCCTTCACCGGCAGCGAGGATGATGGACAGGCAGGATCTCTGGCTCATGGGGACAGCAACCGTTGAAAGGAGTCTGGAATCGAAGCGTTAGTAGCACCGGCGCCATGCTGCACCAATGCGGTTAAATTCCGGTGAGACGGTGGAACCTCCAACCCGCGAGACGCTCAAGCCGATCGGCTCAGGCGGCTTCCGCCTCGTTGCGTGATGCGAAGCCGGGGGCTCGGCCACGACCGTATTGCCGTGGCGAACAGTTCATGACCCGCTTGAAGGCTGTGCTGAAGGCGCTTTCGGATTCGTAACCGAGCGACAGCGCGATGACGGCGACGGGATCGCTGGAATTCGTCAGCCGGTCGCCGGCCAGCAGCATTCGCCAGCGCGTCAAATAGTCCATGGGCGATGCGCCGACCGTCTCCTTGAATCTAAGCGCAAAGGTCGATCGCGACATGCCGGCCCGTTCCGCCAGCTCCTGTAACGTCCAGCCATGCGCCGGATCGTCGTGCATGGCGCTGATCGCCGCGCCCATCTGTTTGTCCGCCAGGGCAAAGAGCCAGCCGATGCCACCTTTCAATCCTTCCGAAAGATGCAGCCGCAGCGCCTGAACCAGCATCATGTGGGCGAGGTGCCGGATCACCAGAAAGCCGCCCGGTTGTGGCTCGCGCAGCTCCTGCATCATCCGCTCCACCGACCAGCGCAGCGCAGACTGGTCCGACTCTTTGCGGATATGCACAATGGCTGGCAGCATCCGCAACAGGATGCCGGCATGATTGCCGCCAAGCGCGAAGCGGCTGCTGACCAGAAAGAAATCACCGCCGCCATTGTGGGTCACGACACCGCCGGCTCGCGCTGGCGGAAAAATCTTGACGGCTTCAACAGGCGCCAGGCCCATGTCGCTTGCAAGGCGGAAAGGCCGTCCGCTCGGCAGCAGGAAACAGTCCCCCGTCTCAAGGTGCACTGCGTCGGCAACGCCCTCCACCGACAGCCAGCACCGGCCCGAGACCACCGCTCCCGTCTTGATGCTTTGCTGCTGGTCGGGGAACTGGATCGACCAGTCACCACCTGCATCGAAGCCGGCCGACATATAGTTTCGCGGCTTCAGCAGCGAGAGCACATCTGAAAGGGGATCCATGGGTCATTCCGGACGATTGCGAAGATAATACGGACTTTACCGCATAGATCGTATTTTCTCAAGCGCCTATCACGACGTCACCGGGCCGCGAACATGGTCGTGGTCAGAAATGAACAAGGAGAAGTCGTGATGCGTGTTTTCCTTACCGGAGCGACCGGATTCGTCGGTTCTGCCGTCGTTCAAGAACTCATCGGTGCCGGCCATCAGGTGCTCGGCCTCGCCCGCTCGGAGGCGTCGGCCAAGTCGCTTGCCGCGACTGGAGCCGAGGTGCATCGAGGCGACCTCGAAGACCTGGAGAACCTGCGCAGGGGTGCGGCAGCCGCCGATGCGGTGATCCACACCGGGTTCAACCACGACTTTTCGAAGTTCGCGCAAAACTGCGAAATGGACCGGCGCGCCATCGAGGCGATGGGCGGTGCACTCAAAGGCTCCGAGCGCCCCCTGCTCGTCACCTCCGGAACCGCGCTACAGGCGCGGGGCCGTATCGCGACGGAGGAAGATGCGCCTGTCCCCGCTTCCGCTTCGTATCCCCGCGCCTCCGAAGCGACAGCCGCCGCGCTGGCGGCACGCGGGGTGTGCGCGTCGGTTGTCCGCCTTCCGCCGTCGGTCCATGGCCAGGGCGACCACGCCTTTGTTCCGATCCTCATCGACCTTGCTCGCAAGAAGGGCGTGTCGGCCTATGTCGGCGAAGGGCTCAATCGCTGGCCCGCCGTGCATCGGTTCGATGCCGCCCGCATCTACCGGCTTGCGCTCGAGCATGGCGCCGGTGGCGGGCGCTATCACGCGATCGCCGAAGAAGGCGTGCCGTTCAAGGACATCGCCGGCGTGATCGGCCGGCGCCTGAACGTGCCGATCGTCGCCAAGTCCGCCGAAGAGGCCGGCGATCATTTTGGCTGGTTCACGATGTTCGCGGCGATGGATGTCCCGACTTCAAGCGAGCGAACCCGCGCGCTGCTGGGCTGGGCGCCGAGCGGACCCGGGCTCATCGTCGATATCGACCAGCCAAGCTATTTCGGAGGCTGAACGGACCACGTAGCTGTGGTACCTTGTGCCGCAGTTACGGCCTCGCGCCTCGGCCGGGCGGCAAACCTATCCCAATTGCCCCAGCACCGGAAAATTCTCGAGCAACCAATAGGACGCCGCCTGCACGCCGCCGGTCAGGAAAAACACGCCGGCCACGACCAGCAGCGCGCCGATGGCTTTTTCGACGCGGCCGAGATGGACGCGGAATTTCCCGAGAAAGCGCATGAAGGCGCCGGAAAACAGCGCCGCGACCAGGAACGGTATGCCGAGGCCGAGCGAGTAGGCGGCAAGCAGCAGCGCGCCCTCGCCCACCGTCTCGCGGCCGCCGGCAAGCGTCAGGATCGGCCCCAGCACCGGGCCGATGCAGGGCGTCCAGCCAAAGGCAAAGGCCAAGCCCATGACGTAAGCGGCGATCAGGCTGGCCGGCTTGCCTTGTGACTGGAAGCGCGCCTCGCGTGAAAGCAAAGGGATGCGCAATACGCCGAGGAAATTCAGCCCCATCAGGATGATCAGCACTCCGGCCGCCATTGCCAGCGGCTCCTGCCAGACCCGTAGCAGATGGCCGATAGTGGAGGCGCCGGCGCCCAGCGCGACGAAGACGGTCGAGAAGCCGAGCACGAAGGCGATGGAGGAATTAACCAGCGCGCCTCGCGCGCCAGCCTTTGCCGCAATGCCGGCTTCGCCGCGGAAATCGTCGACCGACACGCCGGCCATGTAGCACAGATAGGGCGGTACCAACGGCAGCACGCAAGGTGACAGGAACGAAATCGCTCCCGCCCCGATCGCGCTGACATAGCCGACGTCCAATGCCATTTCCGTCTCCCGATGACTGCGCAGCCATATAGCCGCGACAACGGCCATCCGCCAATCACCATCGCGTGGCCCCAGCAAGTCGTCGCCCTCGCCTGGATCTATGGAAAACAGCCCGGGAAGAAAGGGCCGCCAGGCAGCGTTGATCAAACGAAGCGCGTTGTTCCGCGCGCTTTTTCGAATCATCCAAGGAGAGGTCCATGAAAACGATCGCAATCGGCATGGCCGCGCTTTTGCTCGGCACCGTCGTGTCCTACGCCGCCGAGGCGTGGAAGGAAGCAGAAGTCGGCGGCACCAAGATCTACACCGACGCCAGCGGCATGACGCTCTACACCTATGACAAGGACGAGGCCGGCAAGTCGAATTGCTACGACAAATGCGCCGCCAATTGGCCGCCACTGAAAGCTGACGCCAACGCCAAGGCCGAGGGCGAATGGACGATCGTCGACCGCACCGACGGCACCAGGATGTGGGCCTATGAAGGCAAGCCGCTCTACACGTTCATCAAGGACAAGAAGGCCGGCGATGTCACCGGCGAGGGCGTCGGCGGCGTCTGGCATATCGCCAAAGCCGACTGAGCCTTGAGCCTCTGATCCGCTGTAACAGGCGGTAATACGGCTGGTCGCCGGGACGTTGACCCAACCACCCCGGCGGCCAGCTTTTCAGCACAGCAATTCCGTGCGACTGTCCGAGCAAATGCCGGGCTGCACATTGCGCAGTTCACAGCGTCTGTTCAAGCAGGGCTGGCGCGTGCTCGATGTTTCTCTTATATCCGCGGGAGAGTTTGTCCCGTTCTCCAGGATCAATTGCCGGGTTTGTCCAGCGATAGGCTGCCCATTTCCCTTGTCCAGGATTGCGGAAATCGCAAGGCGCGCCGTTGGGTTGCGCATTCGGTGCAGGGCCGCATTTTGACTGCTTGGCCTTGACCGGATGCAAAAGCGCGGCCATGTGAGCGACACATTGAACGAGATTTCGTCGCGCGCAGCGGAATTCTTCTGCCGCATCACAACTGATATGAGACCGTATGGACGTCGTCGTCGTCGAATCGCCGGCCAAGGCGAAGACAATTAACAAGTACCTGGGCAAGAACTACAAGGTTCTGGCCTCGTTCGGCCATGTCCGCGATCTACCGGCCAAGGATGGCTCGGTGCGCCCGGATGAGGACTTTGCCATGTCCTGGGCCGTCGACACCGCGTCTGGAAAGCGTCTCGCCGATATCGCCAAGGCAGTCAAGGACGCCGACGGGCTGATCCTCGCCACCGATCCGGACCGTGAGGGCGAAGCGATCTCCTGGCATGTCCTGGAAGTGCTGAAACAGAAGCGCGCGTTGAAGGACAAGCCGGTCAGCCGCGTCGTCTTCAATGCCATCACCAAGGCGTCGGTGCTGGAGGCGATGGCCAATCCGCGCCAGATCGATGCGCCGCTGGTCGATGCCTATCTCGCCCGCCGCGCGCTCGACTATCTGGTCGGCTTCACGCTGTCGCCGGTGCTGTGGCGCAAGCTGCCCGGCGCCCGCTCGGCCGGCCGCGTCCAGTCGGTGGCACTGCGTCTGGTCTGCGACCGCGAATCCGAGATCGAGCGCTTCATTCGCGAGGAATACTGGCAGGTCGCCGCCATCCTCGGCACGCCGCGCAAGGAAAATTTCGAGGTGCGGCTGACCGCCTTCGAGCGTAAGAAGCTGCAAAAGCTCGACATTTCCAACAAGGCGCAGGCCGACGACATCAAAGCGATGCTCGAAGGCGCCAGCTTCAAGGCAGTGTCGGTCGAAGCCAAGCCGACCAGGCGCAATCCCGGCCCGCCCTTCACCACCTCGACGCTGCAGCAGGCAGCCTCATCGGGTCTCGGCTTTTCGGCCAACCGCACCATGCAGGTGGCGCAGCGGCTTTATGAGGGCATGGAGATCGGCGGCGAGACCACCGGCCTGATCACCTATATGCGAACCGACGGCGTGCAGATGGCGCCGGAGGCGATCTCTGCCGCACGCGATGCGATTGCCAAGGAATTCGGCCCTAAATACCTGCCTGAAAAGCCGCGCGTCTATTCCGCCAAGGCCAAGAATGCCCAGGAGGCGCACGAAGCGATCCGTCCGACCGATTTCATGCGCACGCCGGCTTCCGTCAGGCAGTATCTCGACGCCGACCAGGCGCGGCTTTACGAGATGATCTGGAAACGCGCCATCGCCAGCCAGATGCAGCCGGCCGAGATCGAGCGCACCACGGTCGAGATTGAGGCGATCAACGGTTCGCGTACCGCCGAGCTTCGTGCTGTCGGCTCGGTCATTCGCTTCGACGGCTTCCTAGCCGCTTACATCGAGCAGAAGGAAGAAGATTCGGAAGACGAGGAAAGCCGCCGCCTGCCCGAGATCCGTGCCGGCGAGCAGCTCACCCGCGAGGCGATCAACGCCACCCAGCACACCACTGAGCCTCCGCCGCGCTATTCCGAGGCGTCGCTGATCAAGAAGCTGGAAGAACTGGGCATTGGCCGGCCGTCGACCTATACGGCGATCCTGAAGACGCTCGAGGATCGCGATTACGTCACCATCGACAAGCGCAAGCTGGTGCCGCAGGCCAAGGGCCGGCTATTGTCGGCTTTCCTCGAAAGCTTCTTCGAGCGTTATGTCGAGTACGACTTCACCGCTTCGCTCGAGGAGAAACTCGACGAAATCTCCGACGGCAAGCTAGCCTGGAAGGATGTGCTGCGCGATTTCTGGAAGGATTTTTCCGGCGCCGTCGCCGACATCAAGGAGTTGCGCGTCACCGACGTCCTCGATGCGTTGAACGAGGAACTGGCGCCGCTGGTGTTTCCCACGCGCGAGGATGGCTCCAACCCCCGCATATGTCCGAAATGCGGCACCGGCAACCTGTCGCTCAAGCTCGGCAAATTCGGCGCCTTCGTCGGCTGCTCGAACTATCCCGAATGCTCCTTCACCCGCCAGCTCGGCGACGCAGCCAATCCCAATGGCGAGAACGGCAGCGGCGAAGACGGCACCAAGGTGCTCGGCAAGGATCCCTATACCGCCGAGGAGATCACGCTGCGCAATGGCCGGTTCGGCCCCTATATCCAGCGCGGCGACGGCAAGGATGCCAAGCGCTCCAGCCTGCCCAAGGGCTGGACTGTCGATTCGATCGATCACGAAAAGGCGCTCGCCCTGCTGTCGCTGCCGCGCGACGTCGGCAAGCATCCGGAATCCGGCAAGATGATTTCGGCCGGGCTGGGGCGCTACGGGCCGTTCGTGCTGCATGACGGCACCTACGCCAATCTCGACAGCATCGAGGACGTGTTCTCGATCGGCCTCAATCGCGCCGTCTCGGTGATCGCCGAGAAGCAATTGAAAGGCAAGGGCGGCCGCAATGGGGGCACGCCCGCTGCTCTGAAGGAGCTTGGCGAGCATCCTGCCGGCGGCGGCAAGATCGTCGTGCGTGACGGCAAATACGGGCCTTATGTGAATTTCGGCAAGGTCAACGCGACGCTGCCGAAGGGCAAGGATCCGCAATCGGTGACGGTCGAGGATGCGGTGGCGCTGATTGCGGAAAAGGAAGCCAAGGGCGGCAATGGCGGCAGAAAGCCGTTCCGCAAAGCGGCCGCGCCTGTGAAGAAAGCGGCAGCGGCCAAAAAACCGGCGGCCAGGAAAAAGGGATAGGACGGGTTGGCGCGCAAAGTCTCCGGAAGAAGCCACGGCGATCTGCGCACCGCCGATACCCGTGCCAAGGTCAGGGACAATTACCGGCCTTCGCGTGACGAGATACTGCGTTACATCGCAGAAAATCCGGACCGCGCCGGAAAACGCGACATCGCCAAGGCGTTCGCGCTGCGCGGCGAAGACCGTATCTGGCTGAAGGACATGTTGCGCGATTTGCAGGACGAAGGCCTGCTGACCAAGGAGCGCAAGCGGCTTGCCCGCGTCGGGGCCCTGCCCCACGTCGCGGTGCTCGACATCTTTAGCCGCGACGCCGACGGCGTGCTGCTGGCGCACCCGACCGAAGCGATCGGCAATGGCGAACCTCCGGTCATAGCGATCCGCGTGTCGCGCGGCGGCAATGGCCCGACGCCTGGCATCGGCGACCGGGTTTTGGCCAAGACCTTTCCAACCGACGATCCGGCAGGCCCGGCCTATACGGGCCGGGTGATGAAGATCTTCGAGAAGCGCACCGATGCGGTTCTCGGCGTTTTCCGTGTGCTGAAGGACGGCACGTTCCGCATCGAGCCGGTGGAAAGGCGCCAGCCGGAGCTGGTCGTCGACAAGGAATTCCAGAACGGCGCCAAGAATGGCGACCTGGTCGAGGTCGAGCCGGCGCGGGCCTCCCGTTACGGGCTGCCGAGAGCCAAGGTGCTGGCGGTATTGGGCTCCTTGACCAGCGAAAAGGCGGTCTCGATGATCGCCATCCACGCGCACGACATTCCGCATATTTTGCCCGCCGACGTCATCGCCGAGGCAGAGGCGGTCAAGCCGGCGACGCTTGCCGGCCGCGAGGATTGGCGCGAGCTGCCGCTGCTCACCATCGATCCGGCCGACGCCAAGGATCATGACGACGCGGTGTTCGCCATGCCCGACACCGACGAGACGAACGCCGGCGGCGTGATCGTCACCGTCGCCATTGCCGATGTCGCCGCCTATGTGCGCTATGGCACGGCGCTCGACCGCGAAGCGCTGAAGCGCGGCAATTCGGTCTATTTCCCCGATCGTGTCGTGCCGATGCTGCCGGAGCGCATCTCGAACGACCTCTGTTCGCTGCGCGAGGCCCAGGATCGTCCGGCGATAGCGGTGCGCATGACTTTCTCGGCTGATGGCCACAAACTCAGGCACTCCTTCCATCGCATCATGATGAAGTCGGCGGCGAAACTCGCGTATCAGCAGGCGCAAGCGGCGATCGACGGCGCACCGGACGACACGACTGGCCCGATCCTCGATGCGGTGCTGAGGCCGCTATGGGACGCTTACGCGATCCTGAAGCGCGGCCGCGACACGCGCCAGCCGCTCGAGCTCGATCTGCCGGAGCGCAAGATCCTGCTCAAGCAGGACGGCACCGTCGACAAGGTCGTCGTGCCGGAGCGGCTCGACGCGCACAAGCTGATCGAAGAGTTCATGATCCAGGCCAATGTCGCCGCCGCCGAGACGCTGGAGGCGAAGCGGCAGGCGCTGGTCTACCGCATCCACGATGCGCCCTCGCTCGCCAAGCAGGAATCGCTGCGCGAATTCCTGCAGACGCTCGGCCTGTCGCTGGCGCGCGGTGCGCAGATGCGGCCGAACCAGTTCAACGGCATCCTCGCTCGCGTGCGCGGCGCCGACAATGAGGGACTGGTCAACGAAGTGGTGCTGCGCTCGCAGAGCCAGGCCGAATATTCGCCTGCCAATATCGGCCATTTCGGCCTCAACCTGAAGCGCTACGCGCATTTCACCTCGCCGATCCGCCGGTATGCCGACCTGATCGTGCATCGTGGGCTGATTGCCGCACTCGGCCTTGGTCCGGGCGGCCTGACGCAGGACGAGGCGGAACGGCTGGAAGAGGTCTCAGCACTGATCTCGGCGACCGAGCGCCGCGCGATGGCCGCCGAGAGAGACACGGTCGACCGGCTGATCGCCGCCTATCTCGCCGAGCGCATCGACGACCGTTTCGACGCCCGCATCTCGGGCGTCACCAAATCGGGACTGTTTGTCCAATTGCCGCAGTACGGCGCGGATGGCTTCATTCCGGTTTCAACGCTGGGCGGCGACTACTATATATACGACGAAACTGCCCGATCGCTTTTCGGAGAACGCACCGGCAAGGGCTATCAGCTTGCCGACCGCGTCGAGGTTCGCCTGATCGAGGTGGCGCCGATGGCCGGCGCGATGCGTTTCGAGATGCTGACCGAACCAAAGCCGCTGCCCGGCTCCAAACGGTCGTTCCACAAGGCCAAAGGCCGCGCCCGGGCGTCGCAATCGCGCCCAGGCACGCGCGGCAGGAGACGGTAATGCCAACAGAACTGCAGGTGGAAGAACGGGCCTTCGGCGGCGAACATCACTCGGGCCGGACCGCCCGGCCACTATTGACGGCAATGAAGCGCGGCATGCTCGGCCGCTGCCCGCATTGCGGCGAGGGAAAGCTGTTTCGCGCCTTCGTCAAGACCGTCGACAAATGCGATCACTGCGGCGAGGAACTTCACCACCATCGCGCCGACGACCTGCCGGCCTATCTTGTGGTGGTCATTGTCGGCCATATCGTGCTCGGCGCCTTCATGGGTGTCGAGGCGACCTCGACGCTGTCGACCTGGCAGCACATTGCCATTTGGGTGCCATTGACCATCATTCTCGCCGTCGTCCTGCTGCAACCGGTCAAGGGCGCTGTCATCGGACTGCAATGGGCGTTTTATATGCACGGCTTTGGCGGTGAAAAAGATCTGATCGAGTCGCATCCCGAGGCTTGAAACCGAGGCTGGCGCAAATCCGCATGGCTGGACGCCACTTTCGCATCGGAGAAGATTCCGCTAGGTCGAGCGCATGGACGTTATGACCAAGGCGGAGGCCGACAAGGTTGAGCGGATCGCGCTCGACGCCAAACCTATACGCCCGCGCGACGCCGCGACGCTGATCCTGCTCGACCGCAAGGGCGACGAGTTCCTGGTGCTGATGGGCCGGCGCCACGCCCGTCATGCCTTCATGCCGGGCAAATTCGTGTTTCCCGGCGGCCGCACCGATCCGGCCGACAGCCGCACCCCGATAGCCACCGCACTTCATCCCGAGGAAGAAGCGAGATTGACCGCTGGCATCGGTCGCACCAGCCCGGCCCGCGCCCGCGCCATCGCCTTGTCGGCAATCCGCGAAACCTATGAGGAGGCCGGCCTGCTGATCGGCCAAAAAGGCACCTTCGCGACCGCCAAGCGCGACTGGCAGGGCTTTGTCGAACACAGTGTTATTCCATCACTGCAAGCGCTGCGCTTCGTCGCACGCGCCATCACGCCGCCCAACCGGGTGCGCCGCTTCGATACGCGCTTTCTCGCCGCATGGCGCGACGACGTCGCCGTGGAACTGCCGGGTGGCGGTCCGACCAACGAGTTGGAAGACGTCGTTTGGCTGCCGCTGGCCAAGGCCAGTCAAGCTGACGTTCCAGACATCACGCGCACGGTCCTGGAGGAGCTGGAAACGCGGCTCGCCCAGGATCCGCTGCTGAGGCCCGGCGGTCCCGTGCCGTTCTATCGGCTTGTCCGCAATCGCTTCGTCCGCGAAATTCTCTAGAGCAGCCAGGCATTCCATGACAGTCGATACCCAGCCGCAGAGCGAGGAACGCGTACACTGGCTGCCGATGGTCGCGGCGATCTCTTCGATCAGCGTCGTCGGCATCGCCATCGGCCTCGGCATGCCGCTGCTCAGCGTCATCCTGGAAACGCGTGGTCATTCGGCGTCGATGATCGGTCTCAATACCGCGGTCGCCGGCCTCGCCTCGATCGCCGGCGCGCCGCTCGCCACCCCGCTTGCCATGCGGTTCGGGGTCGCCTGGACGATGCTTGCCATGATCGTCGCCGGGGCGCTGGCCTTTGTCGGTTTCCATTTCGCGCCAGCTTTCTGGATGTGGTTTCCGCTGCGCGTCCTGCTGCACGTCGCGCTGACGGTGCTGTTCATCCTCTCAGAATTCTGGATCAGCACCTCGGCGCCGCCACACCGGCGCGGACTGGTCCTCGGCATCTATGCCACCGTGCTGTCTCTCGGCTTTGCCGCCGGGCCATGGCTGTTCGCTCATCTCGGCAGCAGCGGCTTCCTGCCCTTCGGCGTCACCATCGCTTTGGTGACGCTCGCTGCCATACCGGTTCTGGCAGCACGCAACGAGAGCCCGACGATCGTCGCCGACGGCGAAATCAGCAATTTCCTGCGTTATATCTGGCTGGTGCCGACGGCGACCGCGGCCGTGCTGGTGTTCGGTGCGGTCGAGACCGGCGGCTTTGCGCTGTTCCCGGTCTACGGCAACCGCATCGGCTACTCCGAGGCCGACGCAGCTCTTTTGCTCACTATGATCGGGCTCGGCAACGTGCTGTTGCAGATCCCGATCGGCATGATCAGCGACCGCGTCAGCGACCGCCGCTATCTGCTGATGGCCTGTGCCACGGTCGGGCTTGTCGGCACCGTCTTTATGCCGTTCTTCGCGCAGAATTGGCACTTGATGGCAGCGCTTCTGTTCGTCTGGGGCGGCGTGGTCGCCGCCATGTACACGATCGGTCTGGCGCATCTCGGTTCCCAGCTTTCCGGCCACGAACTGGCCTCCGCCAACGCCGCCTTCGTGCTTTGCTACGGTGTCGGCATGGTGCTTGGCCCGCAGGCAATCGGCATCGGCATGGATGCTTTCGGGCCGTCGGGCTTCGGTTGGGCGCTCGGCCTGTTCTTCGCCTGCTATATCGTGCTGGTTGGCACCAGGCTGCTCCGCAAAATCCTCTGAGTGGGCCCGCTGCCGACATTGCTCCCACTGCTGACTAACTACTGACACTACCATGTCAGGAGCGCTCGCGTATATGCTCCCTCAAAGTGCATAAGCAGGGAGACCTCGGATGATCGACAGTGGCTTTGAGACGAAATCGCTGCGGATGGAATTGCTGCTGCTGGTGACCTTTCAGGCACCGGCCGCCGATGTCGACCGCATCATGGAGGCGGTGGTCGCGATCGCGCCGCTCAGAATGGGCAAATATGACAGCAATGCCTTTCAGTCAGCGGACGGCATCGAACGCTACCGGCCGCTTGAAGGTGCCGCCGCCGGCGCCGAGACGGAATTGCGCAGGCGGCCGGGCACTGTCGAGGTGTCGTTCGAACTGCCCGACGACCAGAAGCTCGCCGCTCGCGTCGTCGAAGCGATTTACCAGGTTCACAGTTATCAGGAGCCGGTGATCCGCATTCAGCCGCTGCTTGCCAGCCGCTCCAAGGGTCTCGACGACCGCGCCAACCCGAACCGCTGGTGGAACACGACTGGAGACTGGAAGAAGGCGCTGCCAGTCACGGAAGACGCTTGAACCTGGACAAGGGTTGACTTTCCGGGCGCGTTCTTTATGTGTCGCGGCAAGTTTCCCGCGTCCGGGTGTTTCCCCGTGCTCCAGCGGCCAAAACTTCACGAACATTAACGGACGAACATCATGGCCAAAGCCGCAAACATCAAGATCAAGCTTCTGTCGACCGCCGACACCGGTTTCTTCTACGTGACCAGCAAGAACAGCCGCACCAAGACGGACAAGCTGTCGTTCCGCAAATACGACCCGGTCGCCAAGAAGCACGTCGAGTTCAAGGAAACCAAGATCAAGTAATCCGGTTTTCTCTCGCAGTACCGAAACGCCGCCTTCCGGGCGGCGTTTTTCGTTTCGGGGATGCAGGACTAGCCGATGCGATCACCGCTTGCCGGATCGAACAGATGCAGCGACGCCGGGTCGGCCGACAGGCGCACGGCCTCACCCGGTTTCACACTGGCCCGACCCATGGCGAAGACGCACACCTGCTGGCCGGCAAGCTTGGTGTAGAATTGAGTCGACAGGCCGAGCGGCTCCACTACGCCCACCTCGCCTTTCAGCGCGCCATTGTCGGCAAGCCGGATATGCTCCGGCCGTAAGCCGACGGTGATCGCATCGCCATCCCTGAGCGGCAACCCGTCCGGCAGCCGCAGCTTCTGGCCGTCGGCCAGTACGGCATCCGACTTGGCGGTCTTTTCAACCACGGCAGGCAGGAAATTCATGCCGGGCGAGCCGATGAACCCGGCGACGAACATGTTGACCGGTCGGTCATACAGATCGAGCGGCGCACCGACTTGCTGGACGAGGCCGTCATGCATGACGACGATACGGTCGGCCATTGTCATTGCTTCGATCTGGTCATGGGTGACATAGACCGAAGTGGTCTTCAATTGCTGGTGCAGCGCCTTGATCTCGGCACGCATATGGACGCGCAGCTTGGCATCGAGGTTCGAAAGCGGCTCGTCGAAGAGAAAGACTTTCGGGTCGCGCACGATGGCCCGGCCCATGGCGACGCGCTGACGCTGGCCGCCGGACAATTGCCGCGGCAAGCGTTGCAGAAGCGCATCGAGCCCGAGCCGCTTGGCGGCACCGTCCACCCTTGCATCGATCGCCGGCTTGCCGGCCTTCCTCAGCATCAGGCTGAAACCCATGTTCTTCGACACGTCCATATGCGGATAGAGCGCGTAGGACTGGAATACCATGGCAATGTCGCGGTCCTTTGGCGCGATGTCGTTGACCAGGCGCTCGCCAATATGGATTTCGCCGTCGGAGACCTCCTCCAGCCCGGCGATCATGCGCAGCAGGGTCGATTTCCCGCAGCCGGATGGCCCAACCAGGACGACGAACTCGCCGTCGGCGATTTCGAGATCGACCGCGTGCAGGACGCGCACGGCTCCATAGTCTTTGCGGACTTTGTCGAGAGTGACGGAGGCCATCGATCTATCCCTTGACGGCACCAGCGGTAAGGCCGGTGACGAGGTAGCGTTGCAGGAAGGCAAAGAACATGCAGACCGGGATCAGCGCCAGGATGGAAGCGGCCATCATCTGCCCCCAGTCGACCGCGAATTTGCCGATATAGGTGAGCAGGCCGACCGCGAAGGTCTTCTGGTCGTCGCTGGAAATCAGCATCAGCGCAAACAGCAACTCACTCCAGGCGGCGGTAAAGACGAAGCCGAGCGTCGCGCCCATGCCGGGCAGCGTCAGCGGCACGATCACCTTGCGCATCGCCTGCAGACGCGTGCAGCCGTCGATCATCGCCGCCTCTTCCAGGTCCCGCGGGATGCCGTCGAAGAAGGATTGCATCAGGAAGGTCGCAAAGGCCGTATTGAAGGCGGTGTAGATGATGACGAGCCCGGTCAGGCTGTTGATGAGACCGATCTGCCCCATGATGCGGTAGATCGGCGGAATGACCATCACCAGAGGGAAGGTCTGGGTGAGCAGAAGCAGGATGGCCAGGGTCGCCTTGCCACGGAAGGAAAATCGCGACATGGCGTAGCCGGCCAGCGTGGCAATGACCGTTACGAAGGCTGCCGTCGACACCGAAACGATAACGCTGTTCAGGAAATAGCGCGGGAAATCGGTTGCTTCCAGCACGGTGACGAAGTTCTGCAGCGTCGTTTGCGACGGCCAGAAAGTGATGCCTTCGGAATAGAGCAGCCGCTCCGGCGTGACCGAGATCTTCAACGTCCAGAAGATCGGGAACAGCGCAAAGGCCATATAGGCGGCGATGGCGCCGTAAAGGCCGATGCCGCCGAGAACGCGCGAGGAGACGGAGCGTCCGGCAATCATCAGACGTGCCTCACCAGCGAGCGGCGGATGCCGATCAGTGCAATCGCATAGACGATGAGCAGCGCAAGCAGCAGCACCGCCACCGCGGAGGCATAGCCCTTGTCCAGCGACTTGAACGCGCTGACATAGATATAGACCGGCACTGTGGCGGTCGAACCGGCAGGCCCGCCTTCGGTCATGACGAAGATCAGGTCGGCGAAGGTGGCGATCCATATCGTGCGCAGCATGACGGTGATGACGATGGTCGGCGCCAGGAACGGCAGCGTCACCTTGGTGAAGCGCTGCCACGGCGAGGCGCCGTCGATCGCCGCCGCCTCATGCAATTCCGAGGGTATCGACTTCAACGCCGCCAAAAGCGTGATGGCAAAAAAGGGAACGCCGAACCAGACATTGGCGACGATCGGCCCCCACATGGCTGTCGAGGGATCGGAGAGCACGTTGGTCGGCTCGGCTTTCAGCCCCAATGCATAGAGCCAGTGGGGCAGCGGCCCGATGATCGGATTGAACAGCCAGGCCCAGGTCAGGCCCGAGAGGAAGGACGGCACCGCCCAGGGCAGGAAGACCACCGCCTGCACGATCTTTCTGCCCCGGAACGGCGTGTCGAGCAGCAGCGCCAGGCCAAGGCCGAGGAAGAATTGGAAGAACAGGCTGGCTGCCGTCCACCACAGCGTATTGACAAGCGCCTGCCCGAGCACGGGATCCGACAGCATCGCCTGATACTGCCCAAGCCCGACATATTCGGATTTGAATGCCGAGAACTTGCGGAACGAGTAGCCGATACCGATGACCAGCGGCACCAGGAGCACGACGACCAGCAGCACGATCGCCGGGCTGAGATAGAGCCAGGGTTCGATTGCGGCGTGAGACAGCCGCTTGCGTCGTGGCTTGCCGGCAGGTCGTATTTCGGACACGGCATAGGTCATTGGTGCTGGATTGTCTCCTGAGCAGCGTCGAGGACAGCGCCCTTCTCCCCGTTACGGTGAAAAGATGCCGGTCTACCCTCCGCAGCTGCAGCGCAGCTGCTGCGGAGGACGGGCAGGCAGATGAGAGGCAGCACGAGCCACGACGGGTTGGCGCCGCCCCTCATCCGTCACTTCGTGACACCTTCTCCCCGTGAACGGGGAGAAGGAAGAAAAGCTATTTCTTGTTCTTGGCCAGCCAGTCCTGCTGTTCCTTGGTCAGGAACTTGGCCCATTCGTCGGCCACGTCCTTGGCCGCCTTCTGGCCAAGCAGCACTTCCTGAAAATTCTTGATCGCCACCTGGTCGACGAAATTGCCGAGGTTTTCCAGATGCGTCGGCGGCGTCACCATCTCGTATTTGTCGCCGTTGTTCAGTTCTTCGAACCAGCCCTTGAACTGCTCGGTCCTGAAGTGAGCGTCCTGGTCGGCGCCGTTGTGGATCGGAATGACGCCGACTTCCCTTGCCCATTCCAGATTGTCCTTGGGCGACAACAGCGTCGCCATCAGCTTCCAGGCATCGTCCTTGTGCTGGGAATTGGCGAACATCGCCCAGCCGGCATAACCGAGCGTCGGATAGGATTTGCCGCTCGGCCCGACCGGCATCGGCGCCACGGCGAAGTCGTCGGCGCTCATCTTGTCGGCGATGCCGAGCAGCGCGTCGGGATCCTGGTTCAGCATGGCGCAGGTGCCACTATAGAAGCCGGTGACGGTCTCGTTAAAACCCCAGCTCACCGCATCTTTCGGCGCCAGGCCATTCTTGTACATGTCGGCGAGCATCTGCAGGCCCTTGACCGAGCCTTCCTCGTTGATGGTCGAGGTGCCGTCCTCGTTGAAATAGCCGCCCTTACCAGCGGCAATGTTCATGAACATGTGCATGCCGTTGAAGGCGCCCGGGCCACCGCGCAGGCAGTAGCCGTATTTGCCCGGTATCGCCGAGATCTTCTTGGAGTCCTCGACGAATTCGTCGAGCGTCGACGGCGGACCGTCCAGGCCGGCCTCCTTGAACAGCTTCTTGTTCCAGAACAGCGCGTTCAGGTAATAGCCGTAAGGGATCATGTACTGCTTGTTGTCGACCGTCGAGCCGAACTGCTTGGCGCGCTCGCCCAGCGTTTTGGCATCGTCCCATTTGGCCATGTATGGCCCGAGGTCCTCGAGCTGGCCGTTGGTCGCGTAGAGGCCCATCCAGCGTTCCGGCATCTCGACGATGTCGGGCGTGTCGCCGGCCTGCACCATGGTGAGGAACTTCTCGAACGCCTGGCCCCAAGGCAGCGATACGAGCTCGACCTTGACGCCCGGATTGGCCGTCTCGAACTCGGCGATTTGCTTCTTGAGGAATTCGGTACGCGGCGGGCTGGTAATGACCTCGACCATCTTGATGGTGGAATCGGCCAGCACGCTGCCGGCGGAAATCGCGAGACCCGCGACGGCACCAAGAAGGATGCTCAGTTTTTTCATGTTCAGCACTCCCATTTTGAACGGCTCCTTTTATCTTTTTGCTCGGTCGAAGGCCTGGGCAACGTCGGCCCACAGGTCTTCGACACTTTCCAATCCGACACTGAAGCGGATGGTTCGCGGGCTGACGCCGAAGCGCGCCATCGAATTCAGGCCCGGCGTCTGCTCGAGCGAGGCCTTTGCCGGAACGACCAGGCTCTCATGGCCGCCCCAGCTGACGCCGATGCGAAAGAGTTTCAGCGCATCGACGAAAGCCGGGATGTCGACGTCTTCCGTCACTTCGAATGAGAACAGCCCGGCATAGCCGGCAAGCGTCGCCTTGCCTGGATGGTTGGAATAGGCCGGGTGGTTGACCCGCTCGACATGGCCATGCGCCTTCAGCCGCTCGGCGATGGTCAGCCCGCTCTTCATGTGGTGCGGCAACCGCAGCGGCAATGTGCGCAGCCCGCGCAGCAACAGCCAGGCCTCGAAAGGCGAAAGCTTGCCGCCGAGATAGGAATAGGTCTGCTCGTTGATGTGTCGGATATGGGCGGCCGAACCGGCCACCACGCCGGCGACTGTGTCGCTGTGGCCGCCGAGATATTTCGAGGCAGAATGCAGCACCAGGTCGACACCGTGTGAAATCGGCTTCTGGAACACCGGCGTCGCCCAGGAATTGTCGATCGAGGTGATGATGCCCTGCTCTTTGGCCAGCCGCGCCAGATGCGTTACGTCCTGGAGCTCGAACATCATCGACGTCGGGCTTTCCAGGTAGAGCAGCTTGGCGCCGGGAAGTGCTGCGGCGACCGCGTCCGGATCGGAACCGTCGACGTAGTCGACCTTGATGTTGAGCCGAGGCAACAGCCGTTCGAACAGCCGGTAGGCATCGCCGTAGCAGTTGCGCACGACGACCATTCGCTCGCCGGCACTGACGAAAGCAAGCACCGTGGCGCTGATCGCTGCCATGCCGCTGGAAAAGCCGCGCGCGGCTTGCGCGCCTTCGAGGGCGGCGACACGCGCCTCGAACTCCATCACCGTCGGGTTGTCACCGCGCGAATAGATCGGCTGGCGTCGCCTGCCGGCGAATGTGTCGGCCATCTCGGCATAATTGGCGAAGGTGAAGAGCGAAGTCTGGTAGATCGGCGGCACCACCGCACCGCCGGGAAAAGGCTCGTCATGGGCGAGAAGCGTCGCAGCCTCGGCGAGATAGTCGTTTTCGAAACCGGCGGGATGGTCGTTCATTTCTGGCCTGAGAGTTTGAGTTTGGCCGCACCGCGTTTCAGATCGTCCTCGACGGTGGCGATCAGCTTCAGCGCCTCGGCCCGGGCTCCCTCCGGATCGTGCGCGGCGATGCGTTCGTAGATGGTGCGGTGGTAAGGAAAGCTGGCGTGGCCGAAGTCGCGCACGCCGAGCGGATGTTCCCAGAAACGGTGGAACAGCTCGTGCATGGCGGCGATGATCTGCTCGAACAGCGGATTGCCGGAAGCGCGGTAGATCGACTGGTGGAATTCCCAGTCCTCCTCCGCCGACATGCCGGCGCGCGTGTGGAAGGCCTGCTCCATAATGTCGAGCTTGCGCCCGATCTCGACGAGATCTGCCTGGCCGGCGCGAACGGCGCAAAGGGCGGCTGCTTGCGCCTCCAGCGCGCGGCGGATTTCCAGCGTCTGCATCAGGCTGGTGAAATCATTGCCGCCGGCCAGCGTCAGCGGCATGTGCAGCATGTCCAGCGACACCACTCCCTTGAGATAAGTGCCGCTGCCTTGCCGCCGCTCGACCAGGCCGAGCCCTTCCCAGCGCGTCAGCGCCTCGCGCACGGTGTTGCGGCTCACCTTGAGGCGCTCGGCAAGGATGCGTTCGGTCGGCAGTCTCTGGCCGGGCCCGAGGGCTTCCCGCATCACAAAGCCGGCCAGGGCCTTGAGCACCGCGTCGTCGCGAGCAGTTGCCTGTATGGGCGAAAGGCCGAATTCGGTCATGCCAACGGGTCACCAAAAAATGGCTCAATGGTCCAACCAAAATTTCTGCATAGAAGACAGGACTCTGTCAATCGGCTGCAGGCACATGCGTACCCCCAGCGTGCTGATCAAAAGGCGGCCTACCTGCCACGACAAAAAGCCAGCATTTTCTGGATGCTGACGCAGAGTCCTGATGTGTTTTGAAATTGGGGGCCGGCCGGCGTTTGGCAGCGGTACGAGGAGGCCACTATGTGCCAGCGCCGGCCGGCCGACCCCACGGACCCAGGAGATGCGGCGGACCTGAGCATCATGGGGTATTCTTCGGGTCGAACCGGCGATCTAGCCTCGTGCCGGTTACGTCTAAGGGCTGCACATTTGCGCACCAACTTATGAAAATCAACAGTTTCTTAACCAAGCCTCGCAAATCGCTTGGATTAAGGTAAATTCGTAACCTTGTCGCGTTGACTGGCTAATTGGTGTCCGGGCTATGCCGCCTTGGCGACGACGCGATTGCGGCCGCCGCTCTTGGCCTCGTAGAGCGCGAGGTCGGCGCGTTTCATTAGCGCCGCGACCGTGTCCACCCCTTTCAGCACCGACGACACGCCGACACTGACGGTGACTTCGATGGCCTTTCCTTCTGCGCCGACGGCAAACGGCAGTTGGGCGATTTCGGCGCGAATGCGCTCGGCGACCTTTTCGGCTACCGCACCGTCCGTGTCGGGCATCACCACGACGAACTCCTCGCCACCGAAGCGGCAGGCAAGGTCGATGCCGCGCACATTCTTGCGCAACCGCCGGGCGAATTCGCGCAGCACGTCATCGCCGCCGTCATGGCCATGCGCATCGTTGATGGTCTTGAAGCGGTCCAGATCGGTGATCATCACCGACAGCGGCCGGCGCCGTGCCACGGCGCGGTCGAACAGCGTCTGCAGATGGCTGTCGAGATAGCGGCGGTTGTGCAGGCCGGTCAGGGCATCGGTCACCGCCATCTCGATGGTCTGGGTGACGCTGGCGCGAAGCTGGTCGTTGTAGCGCTTGCGGCGCACCTGCGTGCGCAGCCGCGCGGTCAGCTCCTGCTGGTCGATCGGCCGCATCAGATAGTCGTTGATGCCGAGTTCGAGGCCGCGGATGATGCGCCCCTCCTCGCCCTCGTCCGCCAGAAGGATGATTGGCAGGAAACGGGTGCGATCGAGCGAGCGCAATTGCGAGCAGAGCCTCAGCGGGTCGAAATCGGCAAAGGCCGTCGAAATCATCACGCATTCGTAGGGCAACTCGGCAGCCTGAAAGAAACCGGCATGCGGATCGGTGGCGACGTCGAGATCGGCACTGCCGCGCAGCATCTTCTGGATGCGCTCGAAGGAGGATTTGCGCTCATCGACCAGCAGCACCTTCGGCACCGCGTCGTCGGCCGCGAAGTTGCGGCTCAAAAGCTCCTCGATGCCGATATTGCGCGTCGTCGAGGCGCGCAGCCGCAGCTCGTCTGTCAGCGACTTCAGCCTGACCAGGCTCTTGACGCGCGTCATCAGCTGCAGATCGTTGACCGGCTTGGTCAAAAAATCGTCGGCGCCGGCCTCGAGGCCGCGCACCCGGTCCGAAACCTGGTCGAGCGCGGTGATCATCACGACCGGGATGTGCGATGTCGCCGGATCACCCTTCAGCCGCCGGCAGACCTCGAACCCGTCCATATCGGGCATCATCACGTCGAGCAGCACGACGTCGACCTTGCCGTTCTCGCAGATCTCGATCGCATCCGGCCCGTTGGTGGCGGTCAGAACCTCGAAATATTCGGCGAGCAGCCGAACCTCCAGCAGCCTGACATTGGCTGGGATATCGTCGACGACCAGGATCCGCGCGGTCATGTCACAAAGCTCCGGCTCGGCTGGAAAGATACATCAGGCATCGCCCAGGTAGGATTTGATGGTTTCGATGAAACGCGGCACCGAGATCGGCTTGGAAATATACGCCTCGCAGCCGCCCTGGCGGATGCGCTCCTCGTCGCCCTTCATCGCGAAGGCGGTGACGGCAATGACCGGGATGACGTGGAGATCATCGTCCTCCTTCAACCATTTGGTCACCTCGAGGCCGGACACTTCGGGCAACTGGATGTCCATCAGGATGAGGTCCGGCCTGTGCTGCCGCGCCAGATCCAGCGCTTCCAGGCCGTTGCGTGTACGCACAGTCTCGTAGCCGCTCGCTTCGATCAGGTCGCGAAAGAGCTTCATGTTGAGCTCGTTGTCCTCGACGATCATAACCTTTTTAGGCATCGATTTCCCGTCCCGGCTGGCCTTCCACTCGAAGGGTGCCGTCATGCGCCCCTTGTCGGCACGCACCAAACCTGTTCCCACTATACGGCAATATGATTGACGAAACGGAAACCGGCCGCCGGAAAAGCGTTCGGATTCCAGGTCGGCGAGCTTGCTGCCGGCAACACTTGCCACTACTGCGAAAACAGAACGATTCCCCCACGAAGGAAAAGTAGCGATGGCAAACGCAGCGTCAATGCGCGAGGAAGCCGAAACCATTGCCGTAAAGGCGTTGGGCTTCGTCGCCGCCGATCCGGAACTTCTGCCCCGCTTCCTGGCGATCACCGGCATCGAGGCCCATTCCATCCGCCGGGCGGCCGGCGAGCCGGGTTTCCTGGCCGGCGTGCTGCAGTTCATCCTCGCCCACGAGCCGACGCTGATGCGTTTTTCGGAGGAAACCGGCACGCCGCCGGCCGCAGTGGGCAAGGCGTTGCGGGCACTGCCGCTCGGCGACGACAATCATGAGCATTCGACATAAGCCACGATGCCGAGACTGCGGGCAGATCGAAGAGCCTTCCGCAGACGATGGGCCACTGCTGGTGCTTTATGGCGTTGCCTCTTCCCCACTGTTGTCCGTCCCAACGGGGTCGGCCGGCTCCAGCATGGCGCCGTTGACCGTCACCGAACCGTCGGCTTTGGTGTTGATCACCCATTCAAGCCGGCCGTCCGGCAGCGTCTTGCCAAACCCTTTGATCGCCAGCGCGCCGGTAAAATACTGCGCGGCCTGCGGGTCCGTCTTCGCCGCCGTCTGCAAGGTCTCCACGATCTTGTCGTAGCCGGTGATGTCGATTGTCACGTCCGCACGCGGCTTCTTGCCGGGGAAGGTCATCTCGCCTTCCATCGCAATCTCGATGTTGCCGTTCTTGATCGTGCTGTGTCCGAGAATGGCCTTTGGCGTCATGGCCAGGAAATCGGCGGAGATCTGGTTGCCGAAATCTGCCGGCAGCGGTGGATCCTTGCTGAAATCAAGGGTTTCGATGGTTTTCTTCGCCATGCTGTCCAGATCGATGTTGGCGCCGCCGAAGTTGAGGTCGATATCCGTCGGCAGCAACGCAACGCTCCAGCTGGGCAGCACCTGCTGCGGTATTGTCAGGCCGGAAACCTTGAACGCGTAGTTGATCTTGCCTTCCTTGGCGATGCCGTCCATGCCGACAGCGGTATTCAGTTGCGTCGCACCGAACTTGCCGACCGGACTCTCCACCACAAGGTCCTTGAAGCCGTAGGTGCCGTCGATCCGCTCCCACAACGGCAGTGCTGCCGTCAGAAGCGATTTGAACTCCGCCCCATCCGCCTTGAATTTGGCTGCATCATCAGTCGCCACGATGAAAGCAAGCAGGTCGAGCAGCGGCTTTGTCCGCAAACCCTTGCCGGCCGCATCCACAGAAAGTTCAGGCGCTTTTACAGCAGCCGGAAAACTCAACCCACTTTTGGGATCGTTGACTTTGATCGTTTCGGCGAAGTTCGTTATTTTTTCCGTCACCGTGAAATCGACGCCGCCGTTTGCGGATTTGGTCGAAACTATTACGGCAGTGCCAGGACCGACCGTGACATCCGCCTGCTGCTTGGGCTCTCGGGTGGTCATCGTCATGCCAGCCATCGAACCGGTTGCGCTCGCGAAAGCGGCCAGGTCGGGGTCATAAACTCCGGTGAACTTGTTGTCCGACACGGAGAAGTCGATGTGCTGCGCCCCCTCAGGGCCAACGAAATCGATAGACCCCTTCGGGGACACGTCCGCCGAAACGTCCCAGTGTCCATCTTTGCGCGGCTTGACCAAGATGAAGTAAGGCGTGATGTCGAACTTGAAGGCTTGCGGCTTTGCCATCAAATCCGTGACTGGCTTGAAGTCGAATGCGAGCTTGTAGGCATCGCCGTCGACTGAAATTTTCACGAACCCGATATCGAACAGCTTCTTTCCGATATAGCGCGCCAGATCGTCGGAAAGCTGCTTCGCCCCTTGCCTGTCGACCGCTTGGCCGAAGGCCGGTCCGCTGCAGGCAAGCAGTAAAACAAGTGGCAAAACGCGCTTCATGTCGATCCTCACTTATTCGCGGCCGTCAAACCGTTTCTATCACTGGTAGGGAATTACCATCACAACCGCAAGGCGAGCCGGACGGATCGATGTCGCCCGCGGCATTGCCTAAAGCACCAGCCGCACCAGCGGCCGGCCCGGCTTGCGCTCGACCAATCGCTGGAACCCGGCCTTTTCGAAGACCCGCGACGAGCCGACGAACAGCCCGATCGAGCGCGAATCCTTCGATAGATCGATCGGGCAGGCCTCGACCAGCCGGGCACCATTTTCCCGTGCGAAGTCGATGCCGCCTGTGACCAGGCGGTGCGACAGGCCCCTGCCGCGTGCCTTGGCGCGGATGAAAAAGCAGGAGATCGCCCAGACGCCGGGATCGGTGGCATCGGCGGGGTCGAGCGGCGCCGACCCCCTGCCCTGGTTGTTCCATTCGGGCACGTCGGCGCGCGGGCCGATCTGCATCCAGCCGACTGCCCGGCCGTCCTCGAAGGCCAGCAGGCCGGGCGGCGGCCCGGCCTCGATCCGCGCCTTGATATGATCCTTGTTGCGCTCCCGGTCGCTCGCGCGGCGCGCTGCCGGCGACAGCCGGAAATGTGTGCACCAGCAGCCGTAGCAGGCGCCTTGCTTACCGAAAAGATCTTCGAAATCCGCCCAAAGCTCGGGCACTAGCGGCGCTATGGTCGTATTCATGAGCTCTCTCCCGGCCCACCGCCTTGTCGTGGCGTCCGTCCTGACGTACCATTGCATTTGTTCTCTTTATGTTCGCAGCGATGGCGGCCCCTGTCAACAATCCCGAACACGGTTTTTGCCGCGACTGCCTGAATTTTCAGCGCAGCGAGGCACGCCGTTGCGAGCGCTGCGGCAGTCCGCGGCTTGCGCGCCATCCCGAGCTTTACCGGCTGCGCCTTGCCCATATCGATTGCGACGCGTTCTACGCGGCGGTCGAAAAGCGCGACAACCCGGCATTGAAGGACCGGCCGTTGATCATCGGCGGCGGCAAGCGCGGCGTCGTCTCCACCGCCTGCTATATCGCCCGCATCCATGGCGTGCGCTCGGCAATGCCGATGTTCAAGGCGCTCGAAGCCTGCCCGGACGCGGTGGTCCTCCCGCCGGACATGGAAAAATACGTCCGCGTCGGCCGCGAGGTGCGCGCCATGATGCAGGCGCTGACGCCGCTGGTCGAGCCGCTCTCGATCGATGAGGCCTTCCTCGACCTCGCCGGCACCGAGCGCCTGCATGGCCTGCCGCCTGCGGTGGTGCTGGCGCGCTTCGCTCTCAGCGTCGAAAAGGAGATCGGCATCACCGTTTCGGCAGGCCTGTCCTATTGCAAGTTCCTGGCCAAGGTGGCCTCGGACTTCCGCAAGCCGCGCGGCTTTTCGGTGATCGGCGAGGCCGAGGCTATCGGCTTCCTGGCCGAGCAGCCGGTGACGCTGATCTGGGGCGTCGGCAAGGCCTTTGCCGCCACGCTCGAGCGCGACGGCATCCGCACCATCGGCCAGCTGCAGCGCATGGAACGCGGCGACCTGATGCGCCGCTATGGCGTCATGGGCGACCGGCTCTACCGGCTTTCGCGCGGCGAGGACGACCGCCGCGTCGTTCCCGACCAGGACGCGAAAAGCGTCTCGGCGGAAACCACTTTCGACACCGACATCGCCTCCGTCGAGGAACTGGTTTCGGTGCTGAGGGCGCTGGCGGAGAAAGTCTCGGCCCGGCTGAAAAAATCCGGCATTGCCGGACGCACCGTCGTCCTCAAGCTGAAGACCCAGGATTTCAAGATCCGCACGCGCAATCGCCAGCTCGGCGATCCGACCCGGCTGGCCGACCGCATCTTTCAGACCGGGCTCGAGCTGCTACGCAAGGAAGCGGATGGCACGAAATACCGGCTGCTCGGCATTGGCGTCAGCGATCTCTCCGACGATGACCGGGCGGACCCGCCCGACCTGGTCGACGTCAAGTCACGCAAGCGCGCCATGGCCGAAGGCGCCATCGACACGCTGCGCGGCAAGTTCGGCCGCAGGGCGGTGGAAACCGGCTATACCTTCGGCAAGGGCCGTGATGCGCACCCGCCCGAACCGATCGAGGAGTGATAGTGCTAAGTGCGCCGCAGATCGATCCGGCTGGTAATCACGCGCTCGCCGGTTTTCGGGTCGACGTCGATAACGGTCAGCCGCATGCCGTCCTCGCCATTCTTCTCGACCGTCATTTGCGCCTTGCGATCGCCATTGACCTCCTTGGCCCAGCGGATGCCGAGATTGATTGCGTTGCCTTTTCGGCTGCCGCTCAATTGCGCCGGCCCGGTGCGCGATCCGACATAGGTGCCGCTGTATTTCGTCCCGCTGGACCTGAGGTCCGCGCTGATGTCGCGCGTCACCAAGATAAGACCGCGGCAGCTGCCGTCGAGCGACAATGAGTTCGACGTCGCGTCGGAATTGAAGTGACAGGAGACATTCACCGTCGGCGCATCGGTGGTGACCTTGACGATGCCCTTGCCGGCGAAATTCCCCTGGAATGAGCGAAGAAAATCCGGATCGTCGGCATGCGCTGCGCCGGCCCCGGCCGTCAGGCAGCCGGCAAGTACAAATCGTGCGAGTGATTTCATCGGACCGCTCCTCGTTGGTATCCAAAACACGGCACGCAAACACTGAGGGACCAACGCTTCCCTCAGCGGCGGGTTCCGGCTTCAACATCACTGTTTGCAACGCTTCACGGCTGGCCCAGTCGAATGCGTCGGCTAGCGGTTGCGATGAAAGCCCCGGCTTGCGACATAGCGCGCATGGCACCCGCACCCTCGATCCCCAAGGCCGCGTTCTGGATGGCGCTGTCGATCGCCTCGTTCCTGGCGATGTCGGTCGCCGGCCGGGCCACGACGGCAGAGCTCAACGTCTTCCAGGTGCTCGAGCTGCGCTCGGTGATCGGCTTTTTCATCCTGCTGCCGCTGGTCATGATGTCAGGCGGTTTTGCGGCGATGCGCACCGGGCGTCCGCTGGCCCATATCGCCCGCAACGTCGTCCACTATACCGGCCAGGCTGCCTGGCTTTACGCCCTGACGCTGATCCCGCTTGCGGTGCTGATCTCGATCGAATTCACCACGCCGATCTGGACCGCCCTGCTGGCGGTCGCTTTCCTCGGCGAAAGGCTCTCCCGGCCACGGCTTGCGGCAATCGTGCTGGGGCTGATCGGCGTGATGATCATCGTGCGCCCGGGCGTCGGTGCGGTCAATCCGGGGCATGTTATCGTGCTGGGAGCCGCAGTCTGCTTCGGCGTCTCGGTGGTTCTCGTCAAGTCGCTGACGCGGACGGACAGCGTCGTGCGCATCATCTTCTGGATGCTGATCATCCAGTCGGTGCTTGGCCTCGTCCCGGCGCTATACGAATGGCGCAACCCGCCGCTCGAGCTCTGGCCGTGGATCCTGCTGATCGCGTTTACCGGCATGTCGTCGCATTTCTGCATGGCCCGCGCACTTGTCTATGCCGATGCGACGGTCATCTCGCCAATGGACTTTTTGCGCGTACCGCTGTCGGCGGTGATCGGATGGCTGCTTTATCACGAGCAGATCGACGCCTTCACCGCTGGCGGTGGCGCGCTGATCCTGCTCGGCAATCTGCTCAATCTGCAGAAAAAAGCCGCCAAACCGGCTGAGGTCGCAGCATCGTAGCCCTGCAATTCAATCGCCATCGTCGGGTATGTTCAGAACGTGCCCACAGGCCTTGCAATGGACGGCGTCGGGCTCGTGCCGCTGCAGCCCGCATTGCGGGCAAGGAAAGAACACCTTGGTGGGACGGAAGAGCGCCTGCGCAAGCCTGACGAACAGCGATATGCCGATGATCATGGTGGCGATCGCGGTGAGCTTGCCGGCCACGCCGGGCAGGACGATGTCACCGAAGCCGGTCGTGGTAACTGTGGCGACGGTGAAATACAGCGCATCGACATAGCCCTCGAGACCGCCCACGGTGCGGAAGAAGAAGGTGTAGACGAAGCCGGTGATGACAAAGAGGAACGTCAGGAAATTGATGACCGCGCGGCTCGCCTCGCGCCATCGCCTGAAGCCGCGCATCTCGAGAAATCGCCACAGCGCGCCGCTACGCGACAGCGACCACAGCCGCAGGATGCGCAAAAAACCGAGATTGGCCAGCGCCGTAGGCATCAGCAGAGTCAGCAGGATGAAGGCATCGATCCACGACGCCGGCTGTCTCATCAGGCGCAGCATGTCGTTGGAGGCAAGCAGCCGGGCAATCATGTCGGCGGCGACGAGTGCTGCCACGGAGTAGTCCAGCCAGAGGAACGAGGACGACTTCTGTATCACCGGCGTGGCAATAAAAAAGGCAATGATGGCGAGGTCGATGACAACAGCCGCAAGCTGAAACCGGAACGCCGCCGCTGTGCGCCCGTGATATAGCTTGCGCAGCATGTCGCGGAGCCGCGCCAAGGCTGAAGAATCCTGCGCTCCACTCTTGTCTATTGCATTCATGGCGACTGCGATAACGTTTGGGCCACCAGCCGTCCAGTGTTGCCAGCCGGGCAGCCGGCTACACCAGCTCCACTTCCACCACGCCTGGCACAGCGCGCATCGCCGACGCGATCTGCGGCGAGACGCGGTAGCGGTTGGGCAACTCAATCTCGACCTCGCCCTCGCCGCCTTCCTTGATGACGATGATGCTCACCTGACTGTCGCCACGCTGCCCAAGTTGCGATTGGATTGTCGATGCCGGTGCGTCATTTCTGACGAAGATGCGCAGCGCTTTCTGGATGCGGCTTGCCTCGTCCTCCAGCGACTGCACGGTCTGGATGCGCAGATTGACGCCTTCCGGCCTGTCCTCGGCCGAAACGGTGATCACCACCGAGCGGCCGGGTTCGAGCAGGTCGCGGTATTGTGCCAGCCCCTCCGAAAACAGCACCGCTTCATACTGGCCCGACGTGTCGGAAAACTGCACGACGCCCATCTTGTTGCCGGTGCGCGTCTTGCGTTCCTGCTTGGTGGTGACGGTACCGGCGAGCCGGCCGGCGGCAGCACCGCGTTTGACGGCGGCCGAAAACTCGCCCCAGGTCTGCACCCGCATTTTCTGCAGCGCCGCCTTGTATTCGTCGAGCGGATGCGCCGAGAGATAGAATCCAACCACCTGGAATTCGCGATGCAGGCGATCGGCGGCGAGCCAGGGGTCGGTCGCCGGCAGGTTGAGTGCCCGCGACTGTGCGCCAAGCGAAGCGCCAAAAATGTCATGCTGGCCGGTGACGGCATTCTGCTGCGCCAGCGATGCCAGCCCCATCATCCGCTCGACGCCGGCCATCATCGCCGCGCGGTCGTGGCCGAAGCAGTCGAGCGCGCCAGCCATGATCAGGCTTTCGAAGACGCGCTTGCCGACGATCTTCGGATCTACCCTTTCGCAGAAATCGGCGAGGCTCTTGAACGGCTTTTCGCCGCGCGTGGCGACGATGTGCTCGACCGCCGCGTCGCCGACGCCCTTGAGCGCGGCCAGCGAATAGAAGATGCGGTTCTCGCCGACCTCGAAATCCCGGAACGACGTCATCACCGATGGCGCCACCACTTCGATGCCGAGACGCAGCGCATCCTGGCGGAAATCGGCGAGCTTGTCCGTATTGCCCATGTCGAGCGTCATCGATGCGGCCAGGAATTCGACCGGGTAATGCGCCTTCAGATAGGCGGTCTGGTACGACACGACGGCATAGGCGGCAGCATGCGATTTGTTGAAACCATAGTCGGCGAACTTTGCCAGCAGGTCGAAAATGAAGTCGGCTTGCGGCTTGCCGACGCCACGCTCGACCGCACCGGAAACAAAGCGCTCGCGCTGCTTGTCCATCTCGGCGCGGATCTTCTTGCCCATGGCGCGGCGCAGCAGATCGGCTTCGCCCAGCGAATAGCCGGAAAGCTCCTGCGCGATCTGCATCACCTGTTCCTGGTAGACGATGACGCCTTGCGTCTCCTTGACGAGATGGTCGATCTTCGGGTGGATCGACGCCATCTCCTCCTCGCCATGCTTTCTGGCGTTGTAGGTCGGGATGTTCTCCATCGGCCCCGGCCGGTAGAGCGCGACCAGCGCGATGATGTCCTCGATACAGTCGGGCCGCATGCCGATCAGCGCCTTGCGCATGCCGGCACTTTCCACTTGGAACACGCCGACCACCTCGCCGCGCGACAGCATGGCGTAGGTTTCCGGGTCGTCGAGCGGAATGTGGGCGAGATCGATCTCGATGCCGCGGCGGCGGATCAGCTTGACCGCCCTGTCCAGCACGGTCAGCGTCTTCAGCCCAAGGAAGTCGAATTTCACCAGCCCGGCCTGCTCGACATACTTCATGTTGAACTGTGTGACCGGCATGTCCGAGCGCGGATCGCGGTACATCGGCACCAGTTCCCACAGCGGCCGGTCGCCGATAACGATACCGGCGGCGTGCGTCGAGGCGTGGCGGTAGAGACCTTCCAGCTTCTGCGCCGTGTCGAGCAGCGTTTGCACGATCGGCTCCCGCTCGGCCTCTTCGGCAAAGCGCGGCTCGTTGGCGATGGCGTCGGCGAGCTTGACCGGATTGGCCGGGTTCGACGGCACCATCTTGCTCAGCTTGTCGACCTGGCCGTAAGGCATCTGCAGCACGCGGCCGACGTCGCGCAGCACCGCGCGCGCCTGTAGTGTGCCGAAGGTGATGATCTGGCCGACCTGGTCGCGGCCGTATTTCTGCTGGACGTAACGGATGACCTCCTCGCGCCGGTCCTGGCAGAAGTCGATGTCGAAGTCGGGCATCGACACGCGATCGGGATTGAGGAAGCGCTCGAACAGCAGCGAAAAGCGCAGCGGATCGATGTCGGTGATGGTCGTCGAATACGCAACCAGCGAGCCGGCGCCCGAACCGCGGCCCGGGCCGACCGGAATGCCTTGTGCCTTGGCCCATTTGATGAAGTCGGCAACGATCAGGAAATAGCCCGGATATTTCATCTTCTCGATGACCCCGAGCTCGAAATCCAGTCTTTCGCGATACTGGTCGGCCGTGTAGCCGGGTGTGAGCCCATGCGCCGCCAGCCGCGCGTCCAGCCCTTCATGCGCCTGCCGGGCAAGCTCCTGCGCCTCCGCTTTAACCGCCGCTTCGGCGTCGGCGACATCGCGGCCGGCAAAGCGCGGCAGGATCGGGTTGCGGGTCTTCGGATAGTAGGAGCAGCGCAGCGCGATCTCGACGGTGTTGTCGATTGCTTCCGGCAGGTCGGCGAACAGCCTCGCCATATCGGCCTGGCTTCTCAGGAAGTGGTCGGGCGAAAGGCGGCGGCGATTGTCGGCCGCAACCACGGAGCCTTCGGCGATGGCGATCAGCGCGTCATGCGCCTCATAGTCTTCACGAGAAAAGAAAAACGCCTCGTTGGTGGCAACCAGCGGCAGATCGTGGCGGTAGGCGAGGTCGACCGACGACTGCTCGATCGTGCGGTCGTAGCCGGACACGCGCTCCAGCTCGACATAGAGCCGGTCGCCGAACAGGCCCTTGAGCGCCAGGAGCCGGGTCTCGGCGAGTTCGCGGCGGTCCTCTTTCAAGGCATTGCCGATCGGGCCTCGCGGCCCGCCCGTAAGGCAGATCAGACCGTCGGAGTGGCCCTGCAGCATCTCGGTCGTCAGATGCACCGCTTCGCCGGGCGGTGTCTCGAGGTAGACGCGGCTGACCAGCCTGACCAGATTGCTGTAACCGGCCTCGGTTGCGGCGATCAGTACGACGGGCCGCATCTCCGGTCCTTGCCGCCTGCGGTCGCGCTGGCTGTCGCTCGCCTCGCCGGAAAAGGCGAGGTCGATCTGGCAGCCGATGATCGGCTGGATGCCGTCCTTCCCGGCTTTCTGGGCGAATTCCAGCGCGCCGAACAGATTGTTGGTATCGGTGACGGCTATTGCCGGGCATTCATCCTGCACCGCATGGCCGACGATCTTGCCGAGTTGCAAGGCACCTTCGAGCAGCGAATAGGCCGAATGCACGCGCAGATGAATGAACCGACGCGCCGCCTGCTCCGCCCGCGACGCCTTTGCATAGGCCTCGCGCAGCAAGGGATCGCGTGGAAGTCTCTCATTCGCCATGGTTTTTTCGCGCCGCCTCACAAGGACTCAGTCGATGAAGATGTATTGTCCGGCACCGGGTAACACGAGTCCAGCGGAAGCGATTGGAGCTTTGGAAGTTTAGAGCAACCGCTGAAGCTGCCAATCTCCCCCCTCGTGGGGGAGATGTCCGGCAGGACAGAGAGGGGCGCTGTCCCGCCGACCTCAGGCCGGAAACAAAAAACCCGCCACAGCGGGCGGGTCGTTGGAGCCAATTAGCACCATACCGAGATTAGTAGCATAGCTGCCGGCACAAAGCAAGAACAAAATACGCCACGACGGCAAAAAGCGAATTCCTCACGGCCTCGCCTGTCCCTCCTCCACTGAGCGTGCCAACCCATTGCAAGGTCGCGTTTCTTCGCGCCCCTCTCTGTCCTGCCGGACATCTCCCCCACGAGGGGGAGATTGGCCGTCACCTCGGCTTTCGCTAATCTCCAACGTCCCAGGCCGGCGCCGAGGCGGATTTCAGCCTCACGCGAATTGCATGATCACCGCATCGACCGCAAGGCTGTCGCCGGGCTTGGCGTTGAGCTTCGATACGATGAGATCGCGCTCGGCGCGCAGCACGTTTTCCATCTTCATCGCCTCGACCACAGCCAGCGTCTCGCCGGCCTTGACCTCCTGCCCCTCGGCAACCGCGATCGACACGACGAGGCCAGGCATCGGGCAGAGCAGCATCTTCGACGTGTCCGGCGCCACTTTTTCCGGCATCAGCCTTTCGAGTTCGGCGGTGCGCGGCAGCATGGCGCGGGCTGTCACAGACATGCCTTTCCAGGCAAGGCGGAACCCGTTCAGCACCGGCCTGACCTGCGCCGCGACTTTGCGGCCGCCGACCTTGCCGCGCCAGATGAGATCGCCCGGCCGCCAGTCGGAGGTCACCCTCAGTGCCTTGTCGCCGTCGATTGTGAGGTCGAGCTCCATCGGAATGGAAATCATGCCTTCGACGATGGCGACCGAAAGATAATCCCGGCCGATCTTCACCGCCCAATCGCGTTTCAAGGCGCCGGAATGCGGCGCCAGCCGCCCGCCCAGCCGGTCGAGCCGGTCGCGGCGCAGCAGTTCGACCGCGGTGGCGATCGCGGCCAGCACCGCTTTCTCCTCGGCGTCTGGCACGATCGGCGCGAAGCCGTCTGGGTATTCCTCGGCGATGAAAGCGGTCGATATCAGCCCTTCCCGCCAGCGCGGATGCTGCATCAGCGCCGCCAGGAACGGTATGTTGTGCTCGATGCCGTCGACAACGAACCTGTCCAGCGCTTCCGACATCGCATCTATTGCCGCAAGCCGTGTCGGCGCCCAGGTGCACAGCTTGGCGACCATCGGATCATAGAACATCGAGATTTCCGAGCCTTCGGTGACGCCAGTATCGTTGCGGATGACTATTTCGCCAAATTGCCCCTCTTCCGGCGGCCGGTATCTCGTCAACCGGCCAATCGACGGCAGAAAGTTGCGATACGGGTCTTCGGCATAGAGGCGGCTTTCCACCGCCCAGCCGTTCAGCTTGATGTCGCCCTGTTTGATGGCGAGCTTTTCGCCGGCCGCCACGCGGATCATCTGCTCGACCAGGTCGATGCCGGTGACCAGTTCCGTCACCGGATGCTCGACCTGCAAGCGCGTATTCATTTCCAGGAAATAGAAGTTCTTGTCGCTATCGACGATGAATTCGACCGTGCCGGCGCTCTGGTAGTCGACCGCCTTGGCCAGCGCCACAGACTGCTCGCCCATGGCTTTGCGGGTCTTGGGATCGAGGAACGGCGACGGCGCCTCCTCTACGACCTTCTGGTTGCGGCGCTGGATCGAGCATTCGCGCTCGCCGAGATAGAGCGTGTTGCCATGCGCGTCGGCAAGCACCTGGATTTCGATATGGCGCGGATCGACGATGAACTTCTCGATGAAGACGCGGTCATCGCCGAACGAGCTTTTGGCTTCCGAGCGCGCCCGGTCGAAGCCGTCGCGCACCTCGGCCTTGCTCCAGGCGATGCGCATGCCCTTGCCGCCGCCGCCGGCCGAGGCCTTGATCATCACGGGATAGCCGATTTCGCCGGCGATCTTTTCGGCATGGGCGACGTTTTCGATGACGCCAAGCCAGCCGGGCACCGTCGAAACCTTGGCCGCGTTGGCGAACTTCTTCGATTCGATCTTGTCGCCCATTGCCTTGATGGCCTTGGGCTTCGGGCCGATGAAGACGATGCCTTCCTGCTCCAGCGCCTCGCAGAAGGATGCCCGCTCGGACAGGAAACCGTAGCCGGGATGCACGGCCTCGGCCCCTGTCGCCTTGCAGGCGGCGATGATCTTTTCCGGGGCCAGATAGCTTTGCGCGGCGGGAGAAGGGCCGATATGCACCGCCTCGTCAGCCATTTCGGCATGCACGGCATCGCGGTCGGCGTCGGAATAGACCGCGACGGTGGCGATGCCCATCTTGCGCGCCGTCTTGATCACACGGCAGGCGATCTCGCCACGGTTGGCGATCAGGATCTTTGTGAACATGCAGGCCTCGTCCCTCGGCTGCCCTTCTTTTCCGGGCTTCCCGTTTTATGGGCTTCAGGGGGCCGGTCAAGGCAAAGTCGGAGCCTATCCCGGACGCAAATCGGCGAGCTCTGACGAAAATCCGGGATCAGAACGTCGCTTCGTGCATAGCGCAGAGCTGAGTGGTAAGTTAAATCTAACCTGGATTGCAGACTGCCATGGGAGGATTGCCTGATGAAAACGCGCGCCGCTGTCGCCGTCGCCGCCGGAAAGCCGCTGGAGATCATGGAGGTCGACCTCGAAGGTCCCCGTGATGGCGAGGTGCTGGTCGAGATCAAGGCAACCGGCATCTGCCACACCGACGAGTTCACACTGTCGGGCGCCGACCCGGAAGGCCTGTTTCCGGCGATCCTCGGCCATGAGGGCGCCGGCATCGTCGTCGACGTCGGCAAGGGCGTCACCTCGGTCAAGAAGGGCGACCATGTCATCCCGCTTTATACGCCGGAATGCCGGCAGTGCCCGTCCTGCCTGTCGCGCAAGACCAACCTCTGCACCGCCATCCGTGCCACGCAGGGTCAAGGCTTGATGCCTGACGGCACGTCGCGCTTCTCGATCGGCAAGGACAAGCTGTTCCACTACATGGGCTGCTCGACCTTCTCCAACTTCACCGTGCTGCCCGAGATCGCGGTGGCCAAGGTCAATGCCGACGCCCCCTTCGACAAGATCTGCTACATCGGCTGCGGCGTCACCACCGGCATCGGCGCGGTGATCAACACGGCCAAGGTCGAGCAAGGCGCGACCGCTGTCGTCTTCGGCCTTGGCGGCATCGGCCTCAACGTCATCCAGGGCCTGCGCCTTGCCGGCGCCGACCTGATCATCGGCGTCGACCTGAACAACGACAAGAAGGCCTGGGGCGAGAAATTCGGCATGACGCATTTCGTCAATCCGAAGGAGATCGACGGCGACATCGTCCCGCATCTCGTCAACATGACCAAGCGCGGTGCCGACCAGATCGGCGGCGCCGACTACACATTCGACTGCACCGGCAACACCAAGGTGATGCGCCAGGCGCTGGAAGCCTCGCATCGCGGCTGGGGCAAGTCGGTCATCATCGGCGTCGCCGGCGCCGGCCAGGAGATTTCGACCAGACCCTTCCAATTGGTCACCGGCCGCACCTGGATGGGCACCGCCTTCGGCGGCGCGCGCGGCCGCACCGATGTGCCAAAAATCGTCGACTGGTACATGGACGGCAAGATCCAGATCGATCCGATGATCACCCATACGCTGAAGCTCGAGGACATCAACAAGGGGTTCGACCTCATGCACGAAGGCAAGTCGATCAGGAGCGTGGTAGTTTACTGAGGAGGAGGAGAAAGCCGCCGGCCAATCAGCCAGCGGCCGAAAATGCACATGTTCAACAAGGGAGGAGACAAAAATGCCGGAAAAACTGCATCCGAAAATCGACAATGGACTGCCCAGGGAAAAGGCCGACTTTGCCGGCGGGACGCTGGTCTGCGCCTGCACCAGCAATCCGGTCAAGGTGAAGGTCAAGGGCCAGATCGCCCACAACCATGCCTGCGGCTGCACCAAATGCTGGAAGCCGGAAGGCGCACTGTTCTCGGTGGTGGCGGTGGCCGGTACAACCGACGTGACGGTCACCGAAAACGGCGACAAGCTGAGGATCGTCGATCCGGGCGCGCTGATCCTGCGCCATGCCTGCACCGGCTGCGGCGTCCACATGCACGGCCCGGTCGAGCGCGACCACGCTTTCAAGGGGCTGTCCTTCATCCATCCGGAGCGCTTCCAGGAGGACGGCTGGTCGCCTCCGGGCTTCACCGCCTTCGTCTCGTCGATCATCGAATCCGGTGTCGATCCGAGCCGTATGGACGGCATAAGGTCACAGCTGAAGTCGATCGGGCTCGAGCCTTATGACTGCCTCAATCCTGGCTTGATGGACTATATCGCCACCTGGACGGCAAAGAGATCCGGCGCGTTGCCGGCCTAGTAGCCGCTCGACTATCATCGATCGAGCCGGGCGACGTCGCCCGGCTCTTTCACATTTGGAACAACGATGCCCGCACCCGCTATTCTCGTCGATGCCGATGCCTGCCCAGTGAAGGCCGAGGTCGAAAAGGTCGCCGAGCGGCACGGCATCGTCGTCACCTTCGTCTCCAATGGCGGCTTGCGTCCATCGCGCGATCCGATGATCCGCAATGTCGTCGTCTCCAAGGGTGCGGACGCCGCCGACGACTGGATTGTCGAAAATGCCCGGCCCAACGACATCGTGGTGACCGCCGACATCCCGCTTGCTGCCCGCGCGGTGGCGCTTGGCGCCCATGTACTCGGCCCGACGGGACGCCCGTTTACGCCTGAGACGATCGGCATGGCGGTGGCGATGCGCGACCTCAAGCAGCACCTGCGCGAGACCGGCGAAAGCAAGGGCTACAATTCGAGCTTCGCGCCGCAGGATCGCTCGCGGTTTCTCGGCGAGCTTGACCGCATCTTGCGGCGGGCGCTGAAATCCGCCTCAGCGGACTGAAACCATGACGACCGGTACCCCCACCAGGATGCCCATGCAACGCCACACGCCGTTCGCGCTGTCGGCCTGCATCGGCGTGGCAGCCTTCGCCGCAGCGCTGATCTGGCGTGCGCCGCTTGCCTATTCGATCGGCGCCAATGTGTTCTTTGCCGCCTATCTCTGTCTTGTCGTCGCTCACATGCCGCGGCTTACTGGCAGCTATCTGCGCAAGAATGCAGGCGACACGGACCTGCCGGTGCTGGCCATCTTCGCGGTCACGCTGGTTGTGGTCGCAATTGCCATCATCTCGTTGTTTCAATTGATCAACAGGGAGAAGAGCGCGGATCCCGTCGAGCTTACGGTGGCGTTGTTGTCTATCCCGCTTGGCTGGTTGACCATCCATGCGATGGCGGCACTTCACTACGCACATCTCTATTGGTTGGACGGCGACGCGATGGATGGCGACACCAAAAAGAAAATTCCGGTCGGCGGCCTCGACTTCCCGGGCGGCAAACGGCCGGAAGGCTCGGATTTCCTCTATTTTGCGACAGTGATCGGCATGACGGCGCAAACTGCCGACACCAACATCACAACCTCGCAAATGCGCCGTGTCGTGCTTGTGCATTCGATCCTGTCGTTCTTCTTCAACACGGTGATCGTGGCAGCCGCGGTCAACCTCGCAGTCAGCCTCGGCAGTCCGTAATAAATCCGGGATCGGGTGAAACATCGCTTAAGCTGGCGACGTATTGGGAGGAGAAGAGATCTGACAGGCCGCGGCGAACGTGCGGCCGGAGGGAACAACAGATGGAATCGCTTGCCAGAAACCAAGCCGCCGAAGCAGATACCGCCGCGCCGAGCGATGCGACGCTGATCTATCGGCAGTCGCGCTGGACGCGGCTGACGCATTGGCTGTGGGCGATCGCGCTGTTCTTCATGCTGCTTTCCGGTCTGCAAATATTTAACGCCCGCCCACAGCTCTACATCGGCAAGGAGTCGGGCTTTGGCTACAACAACACCATCTTCGCCATTGGCGCCGAAAACACGGTGACTGGCCCGCGCGGCTACACCGACATCTTCGGCAAGCGCTTCGATACCACCGGCGTGCTCGGCTGGTCGGGTCCGGCCGGCCAGGAGACCTCCCGCGCCTTCCCGTCCTGGGCGACGATCCCTTCCTACTACGATCTCGGCACCGCGCGCGTCGTTCATTTCTTTTTCGCCTGGGTGCTGACCACCACGCTGCTGGTCTGGCTGGTCGCCAGTCTGATCAACGGCCATTTGCGGCGCGATCTTGCCCCGCGCCTCGATGATATCAGGCGGCTGCCGCGAGACATTGTCGACCACGCCAGGTTCCGGTTCCACCACAGGCGCGAATACAACACGCTGCAGAAGATGGCTTATGGCGGCGTGCTGTTCGTGCTGCTGCCGCTGATGATCGTCACCGGCCTGGCCATGTCGCCGAGCATGAACTCGGTACTGCCATTCCTGAACGACCTGCTCGGCGGCCGGCAGACGGCGCGCACCATTCATTTCACGGTGATGCTGCTGCTCGTCGCCTTCTTCATCATCCACATCCTGATGATCCTCGCCGCCGGCCCGATCAACGAGCTGCGTTCGATCATCACCGGCTGGTACCGAACCGACCCGCCGGCGCATGGCGACAAAGCACCCGAGAGGAGCGCCTGACATGGCGAAATTCGAGATCAGCCCCAAGCTACAGATAAGCCGAAGAAAGTTCCTGACCTCGGCCAGCTTGGGCCTTTCCGGCATCATGCTTTCGGGCTGCGATGCCTTCGACAGCCAGCTTGGCGTCGGCGACGGCCTGCGCAGTTTCCTCGAAAGCGCCAATGGCCTGACCTGGCGGGCGCAGCGGCTGCTTGCCGGCCGTGACGCGCTGGCGCCGGAGTTCACCGAGGCCGACATTCGCCAGCCGCAGCGGCCGAACGGCGTCACAGCGCCCGACGACGATTTCTACAACGGCCTGCTCGCCAACGATTTCGCCGACTGGCGGCTGGAGGTTTCCGGCCTCGTCGAAAAACCGCTGTCGCTGAGCCGCGACCAACTGATGAACATGCCGAGCCGCACCCAGATCACCCGCCACGACTGCGTCGAGGGCTGGAGCTGCATTGCCAAATGGACCGGCACGCCGCTGTCGCTGGTGCTCGACCAGGCGGTGGTCAAGCCGCAGGCGCGCTACGTCATCTTCCACTGCCTCGATACGATCGACCGCAGCCTTGCCGGCGATATCAAATATTACGGCTCGATCGACCTGATCGATGCCCGTCATCCGCAGACGATCCTTGCCTATGGCCTCAACGGCAAGCCGTTGCCGGTCGAAAACGGCGCGCCGCTGCGCGTCCGCGTCGAGCGCCAGCTCGGCTACAAAATGCCGAAATACCTCACCAAGATCGAGCTGGTCGACGGCTTCGCCAATGTCGGCGGCGGCAGAGGCGGCTATTGGGAGGACAATGGCTACGACTGGTACGGCGGCATCTGACCGAAACCTGACTTAAGCCTCATCTAACTGTCGTCGTCGCTGTCGTCGCCGTCGCTGCGCAGGGCCGGATTCAGATCAGGATTGTCGTCAGGGGTAACAAGCTTCCCCAGCCCGTGCGGTCCTTGGTAGTTGCCGTGGGTATCGAAGTTGGGATTGCCCTGATTGTCGAATTGCGGCGTCGGATCGATCGATTGGTCGTAACGGCGCGGGCGCGGCTTCGGATAGTAATTGTCGGAATGATGGCGGTGCGAATTGCCGTTGTCGAGAATGGCGCCTACCACGCCGCCGACGATAATGGCTGCAGCGACGTCGCCAGCAGAGGGATTGCGGTTGGGGCCGGCGACTGCGAATTCGGCCGAGCAACCATTGTCGACCCAGATGCCGCCGCCGTCATAGCCCCAGCTTCTACCATATACGCAACGCGCCTTCGAAAGCCTGGAGGTCAACTGCACGCCACGTCGCGTATCGATCCCGCAATAGGAATAGCGGTAATCGGCGCTGGAGCAGACCATGCGTTTTGCCCCCGCAGCCTGCGCTGCCGCCGGCAGCAACGAAAGCTTCGCCGGGTTGCCCAGGATGCAAACCAGGAACATCATCGAACTGCTAACCGCCATCCGTGCCGACATCGCAACTCTCCATCAGGGTCCGCTATCGACAGAATGGCACCTCTGTGTAAATCTGACAACCGGACGGGCTCAGCGAGGTTATATTAATGCGCGCTAAGATGATCGCCACAACTATACTTGCCCTTTCTGCCTGGTTGGCTTTGTCGCTGCTGCCAGCCCGGGCGGATGACAGCCTCAAGCGCATCATCGACCAGAAGACACTGACGGTCGGCGTGGCGCTCAACCCGCCATGGATCCTCAAGAAGGCCGACGGGAAGTTCGCCGGCTATGATGTCGACCTGACCAATGCGCTGGCGTCTGATCTCGGCGTCGACCTGAAGCTGGTCGAGGTGCATTGGAACGACCTCAAGACACGACTGCTCAAGGGTGATTTCGACATGATCGCGGCGGGCTACGCCAGCACGCCGGAACGCGCACGCGAGGTGGTGTTCTCCAACCAGACCGGTACCGCCGATATCCGCATGGTTGCGACGATCGCCAGCCTTGGGAAAAGGCCGGGAAAGGCAGTAGCGGCGCCGGGATACAAGATCGCCGTGTTGTCCAATTCCACCGATGAAGCCGCCGCGAAGGAAGCTTTTCCTAAGGCGACCATCCTGTCTTTCGACAATACCTCAGATGTTTTCGCCGCGATCATCGGCGGCGACGCACAGGCGATGGTCGCCACATCGCCAACGCCGCAAATGGCCGCCAGGCTCTATGACGCGAAATTGAAAATGGTGGGCGGTCCGCTGTTGCGGACGCCGGAGGCGTTTGCCATGCGGCCGGACGATGTCCGCCTCATCCAATACGTCAACAACTGGATCGGCGCGCGTACCGCTGACGGCACCATAGGCGGCGTGCGCCGCTACTGGTTCGGCAGCTTCAAATGGATGTCGCGGTTCGACACCGGCGCCAAGCCGGAACCTGCCAAGCAATAGGTTGGCGACCTGTTATGCGACCTTGTCGATCAGCGGCTTGAGCGCCGGGTGGATTTCCGGCGAGGCGTGCTTGATCAGCGTCAGCAACGCACGCTCGTTCTCCTGCAGCGGCCGGTCGCCGATGTGTTCAGCTAGCCATTTCGCCTCGCCGGCATCGACCGTCTCGGCGCGGCGGGCCAGAGCCTCGGCTGCGTTGTTCCTCGATTCCCATTCGGCCTCGACGTCGCCCGGTGAACGATAGGCCTCCATAATGCCGGACAGGCCACCCGACACCATGCGGCTGAAGAAACCGCCGATCTCCGGATCGGCCTGCTCGAAAAAAGCATCCCGGCGCAGCGCCACATCGCGCACCGGCGCTTCGTAGCCGGCCGAACACATGACGAAATTGGCGATCGCCTTGACGAACAGATCGTTCCACGACGGATCATTGTCGCCCGCCACTGTCCGCTCGTTGATCTTGAACAGCACCTCGGCCTCGGCGCGGCTGATGGCGATGTTGCCATCGCCGCCATAGGCGTAAAGGATGCGGCGCAACAGCTCGACCTCAGCCTTGGCTATCGACCCAGGGATAAGCCTGCCGCCGGTCGTCAGCGGCCCCTTGCCATCCACGACCGCATGAGCGACCTGCTCCAGCGCATAGCCGGAAAGCGTGCTCGGCGATGATTTGGCAACTTCCAGCACGTGCACTAGCAGCTCGAGTTCGGTTCGGCTGTCATCCATGCCGTCGCGCGAAATCGCCCGGATCAGCCAGTCGGCATTGTCCTGGGAAACATAGCCGGCCGGCTGTTCCTGGTGGACGATGAAGTCGGTGACGGCCTCGACGAAAAACTCGAGCCATTCCGCGCATTTGTCCCTCGCCGTCGCGTCGAGCGCAAACAGCGCCTCGGCCTCGCCGCGCGTTACCACGCCGTCGCCGAACACTTCGCCGCGCAGCATGACCACGTCTTCCGCCGTGATCCGATTTTTCGAGGTCAGCCCGGCCACTGGCGCGCTCATGATCAATTCGCCCATTTTGTTCCCCGCCCGCCGCCGGCAATTGCCGGCCCTTATCCGGCATATCAGCAAGGTCTTGAGAAACCGGCAAGCGGCGTGGTTAGCGAAGGCTTGCCTGTAAAGAAGGCCCGCAGAAGACTGCCAGTAAAAATGTCGCTGGCAGGTGACAAGGTGTCGTCCACGGGCTATGGATGACGAGTCGAGGGCTCTTAACCGAGTCCTACCTGTTTGCGGGAGAGAGCAGCGAGAGCTGCCGCCGAAGGGGAAATCGCCCGAAATCTCTCAGGCAAAAGAACCGTAGACGGGAAAGACACTCTGGAAAGTCGGGGCTTGCCCCCGCGCCGAAGGTGTAAGCGCTGCCGACAGAGTTACGGGGCGCGAGTCTCTCAGGCTTCAGACAGAGGGGCACGGACTGGTCGCCATTCGCGACCGCTTGCGTGCGACTCTGGAGATGACATGACGGGCGACGACACCAAACACCTTCCCCTCGAAGATCTGCACATGGCAGCCGGTGCGCGCTTCGGCGCCTTCGCCGGCTGGTCGATGCCGCTGACCTATCCGGCCGGCGTGATGAAGGAGCATCTTCACAGCCGCGAGCATGCCGGCCTGTTCGACATCTCGCACATGAAGCTGTTCGAAATCAGCGGCCCGGGCGCAGCAGCGCTTCTGAACCGCGCCTGCCCGTTCGATGCCGGCGCGCTTCAGGTTTCCCAGTCCAAATACACGTTCTTCCTCAATGAGGCCGCCGGAATACTCGACGATCTGATCGTCACCAGGCTCGGCGTCGAGCGCTTCATGATGGTCGCCAATGCCGGCAACGCCGCCGCCGACGAAAAGCATCTGCGTGAACTTGCCGAGGATTTCGACGTGAAGGTGGACGCGCTCGACCGCGTCTTCCTGGCCATCCAGGGCCCCGAGGCATGGGCTGCCCTTTCCCGCGCCGGCATCGAGACCGGTTCGCTGGTGTTCATGCACGGCATCGAGCCGCGCGAAAACTGGTTCATGAGCCGGTCGGGCTATACCGGCGAAGACGGTTTCGAGATCGGCCTGCCGGAAGCGGACGCGCGAACCCTCGTCACCAGGTTGCTCGAGGACGAGCGAGTGATGTGGATCGGCCTTGCCGCCCGCGACAGCCTGCGGCTCGAAGCAGGACTGTGCCTGCACGGGCTGGACATCACGCCGGAGATCGATCCGGCCAGCGCCGGGCTGATGTGGGCCATCCCCAAGGAGGTTCGCGCCTCTGGCGCGTTCATCGGCGCCGATGCATTGCGCGCCATCCTGGAGCGCGGCCCGGCGCAAAAACGCGTCGGCCTGAAGCCGGACGGCCGCCAGCCGGTGCGCGCCGGTGCTGCCCTTTTCGACGCCGACGGCAACCCTGCCGGCCATGTCACCTCAGGCGGCTTCGGCCCCTCGGCCGGTCATCCGGTGGCAATGGGCTACGTCCGGACGCCGCTTGCCAAGCCCGGCACAAGACTGTTCGCCGATGTCCGCGGGACGAAAATCCCGGTCGACATCCACCCCTTGCCCTTCACGCCCCATCGCTACCGCAAAGGATGATTTCAATGGCAAAGACCTATTTCACCGAAGATCACGAATGGCTTCGCGTCGAGGGCGGCATCGCCACCGTCGGCATCACCGATTACGCGCAGCAGCAGCTCGGTGACCTCGTCTTCGTCGAACTGCCTGAGCCAGGGAAAAAGCTGGCCAAGGGCGATACGGCCGTGGTGGTCGAATCGGTCAAGGCGGCATCGGACGTCTACGCACCAGTCGACGGCGAGATCACCGAAGCCAACACCGCGCTGTCGGCCGATCCTTCGCTCGTCAATTCGGCGGCAACCGGCGACGGCTGGCTGTGGAAGATGAAGCTGGCCAATGAGAGCCAGCTCGACGGCCTCCTCGATGAAGCCGCTTACAAAGCCCATATTGGTTGATAGCAGGACCAGCAAGATGACCGCAGCACCCTACCCCTTCTCGGCTCGCCATATCGGCCCGGGCCTCCAAGACGTCAGAGCCATGCTGGCCACGATCGGCGTTCCCTCGGTCGAGACGCTGATCAGCCAGGCAGTGCCGAAGTCGATCCGGCTCGACCGTCCATTGGCCTTGCCCGCCGCTGCAAGCGAAGCGGAAGCGCTGACCGAGCTCGCGGCGACGATGGCAAAGAACACGGTGCTGAAGAGCTTCATCGGTAGCGGCTATCATGGCGTCCACGTGCCGCCGGTGATCCAGCGCAACCTGTTCGAGAACCCGGCCTGGTATACGGCTTACACGCCTTACCAAGCCGAGATCAGCCAGGGCCGGCTGGAAATGCTGTTCAACTTCCAGACGCTGGTCACCGAGCTGACCGGCTTGCCGGTGGCGTCGGCCTCGCTGCTCGACGAGGCGACGGCGGTGGCCGAAGCGGTCGGCATTGCGCTGCGCCATCATCGCGACAAGCGCACCAAGGTGGCACTGGCCGGCACGCCGCACCCGCAGACGCTGGACGTCGTTCGCACCCGCGCCGAACCGCTCGGCATCGAGGTCGACGGCGAGGTGATCGACGACAACACCGCCGCCCTGCTGGTCTCCTGGCCCGATACATTCGGCGTCTATGGCAATCACAAGGCAGCGATCGACAAGGCCCGCGCTGCCGGCGCGCTGGTCGTCTTCATTGCCGATCCGTTGGGCCTGACGCTGACCGACGCGCCAGCCAGGCTTGGCGCCGACATCGCCGTCGGCCCGATGCAGCGTTTTGGCGTGCCGATGGGCTTTGGCGGGCCGCACGCCGCCTATTGCGCCGTGTCCGACAGGCTGACGCGGCTGATGCCCGGCCGGCTCGTTGGCCAGTCGACGGACAGCAAGGGCCGTCCCGGATATCGCCTGGCCTTGCAGACACGCGAGCAGCATATCCGCCGCGACAAGGCGACCTCCAACATCTGCACCGCACAGGCGCTGCTCGCCAACATAGCGACGGCCTATGCGATCTGGCATGGCCCTGCCGGGCTGCAGGCGATTGCCGGCCGCGTCCACACGCTGGCCAACCGCCTGGCTGCCGGCCTCAAGGCAGCAGGCGTTTCGGTGCTCGGCGGAAGCCGCTTCGACACGGTGACCGTGGAAGTGAAGGGCAGAGCCGCCGCACTTGCCGCCGCCGCCGAGAAGACCGGCCGGCTGCTGCGTGTCATCGACGCCGACCATGTCGGCATCAGCTTTGACGAGACCTCCACCGAGGCCGATCTGGAGGCGATCGCAGCACTTTTCGGCGCCAAGGCCGGCGTTGCCGCCGGCAGTTCCATGCCAGGAAAACCGCGCGGCAAGGAGTTCCTCACCCAGCCCGTCTTCCGCGAAAACCACTCGGAAACCGACATGATGCGCTTCTTGCGCCGGCTGTCCGACAAGGACCTGGCGCTCGACCGCGCCATGATCCCGCTCGGCTCCTGCACCATGAAGCTCAACGCCGCCGCCGAAATGATGCCGGTAAGCTGGCCCGATGTCGCCAACCTGCATCCCTTTGCCCCGGCGAGCCATTCGGTAGGCTATCGCGCCATGATCGACGAGCTGGAAGGCTGGCTGGCGGAGATCACCGGCTTCGACGCGGTGACCCTGCAGCCCAATGCCGGCAGCCAGGGCGAATATGCAGGGCTGCTCGCCATTCGCGGCTATCATTTGTCGCGTGGCGAAGGCCATCGCACCGTCTGCCTGATCCCGTCCTCGGCGCATGGCACCAATCCGGCAAGTGCGGCCATGGCCGGCATGAGTGTCGTCGTCGTGCGCTGCACCGAGGACGGCAATATCGACATGGAAGACTTGCAGGCCAAGGCGGCCGAGCATGCAAAAGACCTCGCGGCGCTGATGTTCACCTATCCTTCAACGCATGGTGTTTTCGAGGAAGGCGCGCGCGACCTCTGTGCGCTCGTCCACAGCCATGGCGGCCAGGTCTATTTCGACGGCGCCAATCTCAACGCTCTGGTCGGCCTCGCCCGTCCCGGCGATATCGGTGCCGATGTCTGCCACATGAACCTGCACAAGACCTTCTGCATTCCACATGGCGGCGGCGGCCCCGGCGTCGGCCCGATCGGCGTCAAGGCGCATCTGAAGCCATATCTGCCCGGCCACGTCACCGAAGGCTCGGCCCATGCCGTGGCGGCGGCACCGTTCGGCAGCGCCTCGATCCTGCCGATCACCTGGATGTATATCCGCATGATGGGCGCTTCCGGCCTGAAGCAGGCGACCGAGACGGCGATCATCTCCGCCAACTACGTGGCGACGCGGCTTGGCGAGCATTTCCCCCTGCTTTACAAGGGGCGCAACGGACGCGTTGCGCATGAATGCATCCTCGACACCCGCGTGCTCAAGGACAGCGCCGGCATCAGCGTCGACGATATCGCCAAGCGGCTGATCGACTATGGCTTCCACGCGCCGACCATGTCGTTCCCGGTGGCCGGCACGCTGATGGTCGAGCCGACCGAATCCGAGCCCAAGCGCGAGCTGGATCGTTTCTGCGAAGCCATGATCGCCATAGCCGGCGAGGCAGCCAAGGTGGCGAAGGGCGAATGGCCCTTGGCCGACAATCCTCTGGTCAATGCGCCACATACCGCCGCCGAGGCGTTGGCCGGCCAGTGGACCCATCCCTATTCGCGCCTGGAAGCGGCCTACCCCGCCGGCGATGCCGATACGGCGGCAAAATACTGGCCACCGGTGTCACGCATCGACAACGTCGCTGGCGACCGCAACCTGGTCTGCTCCTGCCCGCCGCTGTCGGAATATCTGGGTGCGGCGGAGTAGACCATGATCCCGAAGAGTGGAATCCGGTTTTCGGACAAGATCATGGTCTAACAAGAAGATAGAAGCCTCAATCAGGCAGAACGCAAGGCCGGCCCGTCGGCCTTGCTCGCCCTGTCCCGGGCGATGACGCGATTTCGCCCGGCGCGCTTTGCCGCATAGAGCGCGGCGTCGGCTTCGGCCAGCACATCATCGAGACCGGTGCCGCTCGTCCCACCAAAGCCGATGCCGCCGCTGACTGTGCTTCGCAACGGACCAAGCTGGGTGGCCACGACTTCCGTACCGAAGGCGACGCTGATCTTGCTCGCAATGTCATAGGCTTTTTCTTCCGTCATCCGCGACATGACGAGCACGAATTCCTCGCCGCCCAGCCGGAAGGCGTCGACGCCGGTTCTGGCGTATTTCCTGATGACGGCGGCAAAGCGGCGCAGGACCTGGTCGCCGACCGGATGACCGAATACGTCGTTCGTCCTTTTGAAATGGTCGAGGTCGAACATGGCGACGGACATAAACGGACCGAAGACCCGCTCGCCGTAGAGTGCCGTTAACGCCCGCCGATTCATCAGCCCGGTCAATGGATCGGTCATCGTCTCGGCCTTCAATTCGATCTGCGCCTGCAAATGGTGCAGGGAGAGCGTTAATGCGCCAAGCCCGGTCATGCAGGCGACGGCTACGACGGAATTCACCCGCTCGGCCCAATTGTCCGGTGCTACGCCGAGCACCCACTGGCCCTTGACCAGCAGGACCGCGCCGCAAAGTCCGAACGACAGCGCACAGACGCCGCTCAGGAACGATACGACCAGCAATATCCGGCGATCATGACCACCCTCAATCCAGAACATCGCCCCGATAAGCGAGAGTAGCGCCGTTACCGTCGCATAGGTGACAATGAAGCCGACACCATCAAACCCGAGATACGTCGCGCCCGCGCAAACAGCCATCGCAGCCAAGGTCGGCAAGATGGCGCGCCTATAGTCGCGCATGCTGAGATATTGCATGGCCGACAGGCAGATAATCAGGAAGCCGAGGCTGAGAAGAGCAAGCACGATCTGGCAAAGCCAGGGGCTTGGATCTCTTGTGTAATGCCAAAACAAGACCACATGTGCGACGAGCACGAGAATGCCGCACGCCACCGTCAGCACAAAGCGTGCCTGTGGCGCGGTGAACCAGATCGCAAACATGGTGATGCTGAGGCACGTGCCCGACAGCGCCGCTGCGAGCAGGAGCGAACTGTAATCCAACATGCTTAAGCGACAGCCTCTTGAGGGTTTCGCTGCATTCTAGGTCAGCGACAGTCCGCGGATATCGTTTTTCAGCCAACCTTGCGGCGTAACCTTCGGACAAGGTTTACAAAGCGTCGATGCTCCAAGCTTCGACCCCATTTCCGCCGCTTGGTTGTCGAATGGTTTTGCAGTAAGAGGCTCTATCCTCGAACGTAACAGGAACCTCCGTCGCCTGCCCGCAAAAAGCGTGGCAGTATCGGGTGGTGATTCGCAGCATCGGAATCCAGGACCGGCATGGACGACAATAACGATCTTTTCGGCAATTTGGGCAAGCAGCCGCAACCGGCTCGCGCCGCGCGCCCGGCCGACCCGCTGGTGCAGGCGGCGAAGCGGCCGGCGCCCCGCGATGCCAGCGAGAGCTATAGTGCCGCCGATATCGAGGTGCTGGAGGGGCTGGAGCCGGTGCGCCGCCGCCCGGGCATGTACATTGGCGGCACCGACGACAAGGCGATGCACCATCTGTTCGCCGAGGTCATCGACAATTCGATGGACGAGGCGGTCGCCGGCCATGCTACCTTCATCGATGTCGAGCTTTCCGCCGACGGATACCTGTCTGTAACCGACAACGGCCGCGGCATTCCGGTCGATCCGCACCCGAAATTCAAGAAGCCGGCGCTCGAACTCATCATGACCACGCTGCATTCAGGCGGCAAGTTCGACAGCAAGGTCTACGAGACCTCGGGAGGCCTGCACGGTGTCGGCGTTTCCGTGGTCAACGCGCTGTCCGACCATCTCGAGGTCGAGGTTGCGATTGGGCGCAAGCTCTATCGCCAGCGCTTCTCGCGAGGCGTTCCGGTGACCGGCCTGGAGCAGCTCGGCGAGGTGCACAACCGGCGCGGCACGAAGATCCGCTTCCATCCAGACGAGCAGATTTTCGGCAAGGGTGCTGCGTTCGAGCCGGCGCGGCTCTACCGCATGGCGCGGTCAAAAGCCTATCTGTTCGGCGGTGTCGAAATCCGCTGGACCTGCGATCCCTCGCTGATCAAGGAAAAGGACACGACGCCGGCCAAGGCAGAATTCCATTTTCCGGGCGGCCTCAAGGACTATCTGAAAGCCTCGCTCGGCGACGAATTCCAGGTGACCCGTGAAATGTTCGCCGGCAAGAGCGAGAAGCAGGGCGGTCACGGCTCGCTCGAATGGGCGGTGACCTGGTTCGGCGGCGACGGTTTTATAAATTCCTATTGCAACACCATTCCGACAGCTGAAGGCGGCACGCACGAGGCCGGCTTCCGCAACGTTCTGACGCGCGGCTTGCGCGCTTATGCCGATCTGGTCGGCAACAAGCGCGCTTCGATCGTCACATCCGAGGATGTGATGATCTCGGCGGCGGGCATGCTGTCGGTGTTCATCCGCGAACCGGAATTCGTCGGCCAGACCAAGGACAGGCTGGCGACGATCGAGGCGATCCGCATCGTCGAAAGCGCCATCCGCGACCCGTTCGACCATTGGCTGGCCGACAATCCGCAGGAAGCTTCGAAACTGCTCGAATGGGTGATCGCGCGTGCCGACGAGCGGGTGCGCCGCCGCCAGGAAAAGGAAGTGTCGCGCAAGAGCGCCGTGCGCAGGCTGCGCCTGCCCGGCAAGCTCGCCGATTGCACGCAGAATGCAGCGGCCGGCGCCGAGCTGTTCATCGTCGAGGGCGATTCGGCTGGCGGTTCGGCAAAGCAGGCGCGCGACCGCGCCAGCCAGGCGGTGCTGCCGCTCCGCGGCAAGATCCTCAACGTCGCCAGCGCCGGTAACGACAAGCTGGCCGGCAACCAGCAGATATCCGACCTGATCCAGGCCTTGGGCTGCGGCACGCGCTCGAGATACCGCGACGAGGACCTGCGTTACGACCGGGTCATCATCATGACCGACGCCGACGTCGATGGCGCCCATATCGCTTCGCTGCTGATCACCTTCTTCTACCAGGAGATGCCGAGCCTGGTCCGCGGCGGCCATCTCTATCTGGCGGTGCCGCCGCTCTACTCGATCCGGCAAGGCGGCAAGGTCGCCTATGCCCGCGACGATGCGCACAAGGACGAACTTCTGCGCACCGAATTCACCGGGCGCGGCAAAGTCGAAATCGGCCGCTTCAAGGGGCTGGGCGAAATGATGGCCGCCCAGCTCAAAGAAACCACCATGGACCCGAGAAAGCGCACGCTGCTCAGGGTGGACGTCATCGACGCCGAGGCGGCGACCAAGGATGCGGTCGACGCATTGATGGGCACCAAGCCCGAGGCCCGCTTCCGCTTCATCCAGGAACGCGCGGAATTCGCCGCGACGGAAGTGCTGGATATCTGAGCGTCTTCTGCTAGGCGAGCCGCGGACGGCGGCTGTCACTGTGCGCAAGACTTTTCCGGATTTTTCGCGAAGGATGAGGCCTGGAACGGTTCAGCGTTTCACGGAAACGCCGAACCGCTCAGTTTTTTATTTTTTGACGCAAGTCGGAAAACCGTTTCACGCTTTTCCTGGAATTGCTTTAAGCAGCCGCGATCGCCAGCGCGTGCCCGCGTGCGTTCTCGCGCAGCGCATCGAGATGGATCGATTTGACCAGCCTGGCGAGATCGCCTTCGGCGGACTGTCCGCCCAATTCCTTCAGCATCAGCCAGCTGACTTCCTGGACGCCGGCGAGGCGTTTGCCATTGGCGACCTCACGCCAGACCTTCAGCGCGCGCAGGATGATGGCGTGGGTGGCGGCGGCAAGCCCGGCGCTGCGGAACAGTGCCTGCAACGCTATGTCATGCCCGCTGGCCAGCAGCGCCCTCACCCGTTGCTCGGGCTGCTGGCTGAGCGCGACCAGCGCCGAACCAAAGAAGTCGACCTTGCCGTGCGCGATGGTGCGGATGACGAAGCTTGCGGTCAGGTCGCCGCGCAGGCGCAGATGTTCGACAAGTGCGGTATGTTCCTCCGCCCGCGTGCCTTCGATCAGTGTCACCGAAGCCTTGACGCAAGCATCGCGCGTGATGCGCTCGGCCCTGGCGGCGCCCATCAGCGCCAGCACCAATGGCGACCCCTTGAGCATCTCCCCTAGCTTGACCAGCAGCATATGCCGGCAGTCGGCGGGCAGCCGGATGTCGGCGATCAGCGCCTCGCGCACCAGAGGCAGATGGCCGTGACGCTCGGCCATGCGGCGAAAGCTGACGGATGCGATGTCGGCGCCGCTATTGGCGAGCAGCGTGGTGCAGGCTTCCGGCTCACCGACCTCGGCGATCGCCGCCGCAACCGACATCGAGACGCGCGGCCGGTCGGCGATCACCTTCTGCGTCGCTTTCTGGCCGCCGGCAACCCGATCAATCAGGTCGGAATCGGTAAGCAGCGGCGAGCGCGCCAGTACCAAAGCGGCCACCTCGGGCTGGTCCGAAGCCAGCGCGCTGACGATCTGCGGCGGCGCATGATGGCTCATGGAAAGCGCGTCGGCGATCGCCAGCCGCACCTTCGACGATGCGTCATCGAGCAGCAACGTCAGCGCCGCGTCGGCAGCGCAGCGGTCCTCGAAAGGCAGGTCCGAGTCGACATAGGCGCGAGCCAGCGCGCTTGCCGCCGCAGCACGCTCCGACACCTTTGCCGTGTGGATCCATTTCAGGAAATGCGAAACGACCATGTCGCCTGCTTACGCCCTTTGCCAGAACGCTTCTGGCGCCTGTCGAGACCGTAGGCACAAATGGTTTACGAACGGTTCACCATGTTCGTTAACTGGCTTGCGAGCCCGGTATGCAACGCCTATCAACCCTTAAGCAGTGGAGGAGACAGACCATGGCCGGCCTTTACCTTGAGGAGTTCGTTGTCGGCCATGTGTTCAAGCACACGCTGCGCAAGACCGTGACCGAAAGCGACAACATGCTGTTTTCGGTGATGACGCTGAACCCGCAACCGCTGCACATCGATTTCGACTTCGCCGCCAAGAGCGAATGGGGCAAGCCCCTGGTCAATTCGCTGTTCACGCTTGGCCTGATGATCGGCATCTCGGTCAACGACATCACCGTCGGCACCACCATCGCCAATCTCGGCATGAAGGAGACGGTGTTTCCGCACCCCGTCTTCCATGGCGACACGATTCGCGTCGAGACCACGGTGGTTTCGGTGCGCGATTCCAGGTCGAAACAGGACCGCGGTATCGTCGAGTTCGAGCACCGCGCCTATAACCAGAACGACGTGCTGGTTGCCAGATGCACGAGGCAAGCCATGATGATGAAAAAGGCATAGCCGATGCGTTCCCTGCTCTTCGTTCCCGGCGATTCGGAAAAGAAGCTGGAGAAGGGCTTTGGCGCGGGCGCCGACATGGTCATCGTCGATCTCGAGGACTCGATTGCCTCGCAAAACAAGGGGCTGGCGCGCGACACAGCGGCGCGTTTCCTCGCCGGGCACAGGCACCGAACCAACTCCGCGATCTATGTGCGCGTCAATGACCTTTCGACCGGACTGACCGACGACGATCTGGCGGCGCTCGTGCCAGTGAAGCCCGACGGCATCATGCTGCCTAAGTCGAACAGCGGACTGGATGTCCAGCATCTCTCGGCCAAGCTCAGGGTGCACGAAGCTGAAAGCGGCCTGCCGGATGGCGCGATAAAGATCCTGCCGATCATCACAGAAACGGCCGCCGGCGTTCTGGCCGCCGTGACCTACGCCAAGGCAAGCGCGCGGCTTGTCGGCGTCACCTGGGGCGCGGAAGATCTGTCGGCGGCAATCGGCGCGCGCTCGACGCGCGACGCGAATGGCCGCTACACGGATGTATTCCGCTTCGCCCGCACCATGACCCTGCTTGCGGCGAATGCCGCGGAAGTCGCGGCGATCGACACCGTCTTTCCGGATTTTCGCGACATGGCCGGCTTCGAGGCCGAATGCGCCGAGGCCGAGCGCGACGGCTTCACCGGCAAGATGGCGATCCATCCGGCGCAGGTGCCGGTCATCAACGCCGCCTTCACGCCTTCGGCGCAAGCGGTGAAAAATTCGCTGGCGATCGTCGAGGCATTCAAGGCGGCGGGAAACCCCGGCGTCGTCGGCATCGACGGCAAGATGTACGACCGGCCGCATCTCAAGCTCGCCGAGCGGCTCCTGGCGCGAGCCAGGGCAGCGGGGCTTGACGCTTAGGGTCTGGTTCCGGGTCGAAAATTATCCCACCCACGGCCCCGAATAGTCGGCGTAGAGCTTTGCCGGATCGGGCCGTGGCCGCTCCGGCGCTGGCCCCTGATAGGAGCCGATATGGACAAAACCGACGACCCGCTCATGCGGCGCCAGACCGAGGATCGCCCTGCCCTCTGGCACGTCGGAATACCAGTTGCTGATCATGTTGGTACCGTAGCCCAGCGCATTGGCGGCAAGCAGCAGGTTCATCGCAGCCATGCCGCCGGACAAGAACATCTCCCATTGCGGGATCTTTGGATTTTCCCTGGGGATCGAGATCACGCCGATGACCAGCGGCGCCCGCGAAAAGCGTGCCAATTCCTGGTTGCGGCGGCCTTCCGGCAACGGCCCTTCGCGCTGTTCGGCAAGTGCTGCCAACTCCTTGCCGATCTCGACGCGAGCCTCGCCGCGATAGAGGATGAAACGCCAGGGCTCCAGCCGGCCATGATCCGGCACCCGCGAGGCGGCGGCGATCATGGTCGCGATCTCCGCATCGCCCGGTGCCGGCTCTTTCAAATCCGGGATCGGCGCGGAATTTCGGGTCAGCAGAAAATCGATGATCGGCGACGCCATGGGCGCAAGTCTCCTGGAATTTGAGCTGAAGCGCGCCATCGGGATATCGGGCGGCTCGGGCATTGGCGCGACGCGCCGGACAAAGAGCCCTCTAGCAGAAGCCGACCGGACTCTTAAGCCTTGAAATTGCCACCGCATTGGGCTTCAACGCAAGGCATGTTTGAGGGGACATTGCGTCTTTTCCTGATATGGCTCGCTGCCGCACTGTTGATGGTGCCGGTTTCGCTTGCCGCCGCCCAGAATGTAGACGGCCTCAGTGATCTGAAACTTCCCGGAATTTCGGGCTATGCGCCTCCGAAAAGCGAGACATCGCTGGCATTGGGCAGCAGCGGGGCGATCACGCTGTCGGCGCAATTGACCGACAAGGGTGCCGACATCACGCGCGGCATCGTCTGGCGCGTCTTCAAGCCCGAATCGGCCAGCGACGGCAAGCTGCCGATGGTCGCCTCCGCTCATGGCGGCACCGCCGTATTCCAGCTCGAGCCGGGTTCCTATCTGGTCCATGCCTCCTACGGGCGGGCCGGCGCCACCAAGCGCATCACCGTCGGCAAGGAAGCCAAGCGTGAGAGCCTCGTGCTCGATGCCGGCGGCCTCAAGCTTGATGCCGTGCTGTCGGGAGGGGTGCGCATACCGCCGAAGAAGCTGCGCTTCTCGATTTATGAGAGCCACGCCGCGGCCGATGGCGATCGCGCGCTGATCATACCCGATGTCGAGCCGAACAGCGTCGTGCGGCTCAATGCCGGCACCTACCACGTTGTTTCGACCTATGGCGCTGTGAACGCGGTCATCCGCTCCGACATCCGCGTCGAGGCCGGCAAGCTGACCGAAGCGACGGTCGAGCATCGTGCCGCCGAGATGACCATGAAGCTGGTGCGCGAGCCGGGCGGCGAGGCGATCGCCGACACCTCCTGGTCGCTGCTGAACGAGTCCGGCGACCCGATCAAGGAGACCGTCGGCGCCTTTGCCTCGATGGTGCTGGCCGAGGGCGACTACACCATCATCGCCAAAAACCGCGACCGCATCTACCAGAAGGATTTTACGGTGGTGGCCGGACACAATCAGGACATCGAAGTCCTGGCAACCGAAGCTTCGGCCATCGATTCCGAGGAAGGCGCCGACTAAGCCGCGCCCCCTCTAGGCTGCTTTGCGCATGCGTCGCGCCAGCAACGGCACGCGGCCAGTCGTCTCGGCCGGCGCCAGATCGAAGACGCCGCGCTGAAGGCGGTCGAGCAAGGCCTTGCGGTCTCGCAGCGGCTCCAGTTCGTCCCACCCCAGCACGTCGCCGACGCGCACGTCGATCGATTTGCCGGAGAGCCGCGCAAATTCACGGATGAGCAGCGATGTGCGCAGTGTCAGCGAGGCCTTGCCGACGAATTTCGCCACACGCCCGTCGCGCTCGGCCATGTTCATCGGTCCGCTGACCAGATGGAACAGCCGGCCGTTCTGGCCCGAAAAATGCAATGGGATGACCGACGCCTTTGCGTCCTGAACGAGACGGGCCGGAAACACCTTCCACGGCAGATCGCGTGCCCGGCCAAACCCCTTCGGCGCGGTGGCGACACCTCCCGCCGGAAAGACGACGATGGTGACGCCCTCCTTGAGCAGCCGCACCGCTTCATGGCGGACCGCCATGTTGTTCTTCAGCGCGTCCTTGGTCTCGGAAAAGTCGATCGGCAGCGAATAGGGCTCCATCTCGCGGATCTTGAGCAGATCCCTGTGGATCATGACGCGGAACGGTCGGCCGAGCTGCTCCGCCAGCGACAGCACGGCAATACCGTCGCCGATGCCGAACGGATGGTTGGCAACAATCACCAGCGGCGTGTCGGGCAGGTTTGCCGGCGGCCATTGACCGGCGGTCCGCACCCGGACGTCGATCAGCTCCAGCATGCGGCTGAACACGCGCTCTCCGTTCGGCACCACTTGCCGGCGCCAGAAATCATAGAGTGCGGCGAAGCGATCACGTCCCGACAGGCCTTCGACCGAGTGGATGAACCAGCGCGTCAGCGCCGGCTGATGCGGACCGGCATAGGAGAGCTCGGGAAACGGTCTTTCGCGCATCTTCAGCTTGAGCATGGGGCTCGCTACACAATTGGCGTGACAAGCATATGAAAATGGCGGTGGAGCGATCCACCGCCATTTCGTTGCTGATTGGCCGGCTCAGGCCGCGCGGCGCTTGCGGTCGGGTGTCACCGCCTCGTCGGAAAGCAGTTTCACGGCGGCCGCGAGGCCAAGCGATTCCTGGTCGCGCGACCCGAGACGGCGGACATTGACCGTTTCTTCCTCAGCCTCGCGCTTGCCGCAAACGACGATGACCGGCACCTTGGCAAGGCTGTGCTCGCGGACCTTGTAGTTGATCTTCTCGTTGCGCAGGTCGGTTTCGGCGATCAGCCCGGCCGCCTTCAGCTGCGCAACGACTTTTCGCGCGTAATCGTCGGCATCGGAAGTGATCGTCGCCACCACCACCTGCAGCGGCGCGAACCAGAGCGGGAAATGGCCGGAATAATTCTCGATCAGGATGCCGAGAAAACGCTCCATCGAACCGCAGATGGCGCGATGCACCATCACCGGCTGCTTCTTTTCCGAATCGGAGCCGATGTAGAAGGCGCCGAACCGTTCCGGCAGGTTGAAGTCGACCTGCGTGGTGCCGCATTGCCAGTCGCGGCCGATGGCGTCCTTCAGCACATATTCGAACTTCGGCCCGTAGAACGTGCCCTCGCCCGGATTTACGCCCGTCTTGATCCGGTTGCCCGACCGCGCCGCGATCTTGTCGAGCACGTCCTGCAGCACGCCCTCGGCGTGATCCCACATCGCGTCGGTGCCGACCCGTTTTTCGGGGCGGGTCGCCAGCTTGACCGTGATTTCGTCGAAGCCGAAATCGGCATAGGTCGACAGGATCAGGTCGTTGATCTTGATGCACTCGTCGGCGAGCTGTTCCTCGGTGCAGAAGATGTGGGCATCGTCCTGGGTAAAGCCGCGCACCCGCATCAGCCCGTGCAGTGCGCCGGACGGCTCATAGCGATGCACATTGCCGAATTCCGCAAGTTTTACCGGCAGATCGCGGTAGGACTTCAGCCCGTGTTTGAAGATTTGGACGTGGCCGGGGCAGTTCATCGGCTTCAGCGCAAACACCCGGTCGTCGTCGGTGTCGTCGCCGGCGACCGTCACCTTGAACATGTTGTCCCGGTACCAGCCCCAGTGGCCTGAGGTCTCCCACAGGCTCTTGTCGAGCACCTGCGGCGCGTTGACCTCCTGGTAGCCCTGCTCGTCCAGGCGGCGGCGCATGTAATTGACCAGGTTCTGGAACATCCTCCAGCCCTTGGCGTGCCAGAACACGACCCCGGGGCCCTCCTCCTGGAAATGGAACAGGTCCATCTCACGGCCGAGCTTCCTGTGGTCGCGCTTCTCGGCTTCCTCCAGCATCGTCTGATAGGCTTCGAGCTGCGCCTGGTCGGCCCAGGCCGTGCCGTAGATGCGCGTCAGCATCGGGTTGTTGCTATCGCCGCGCCAATAGGCGCCGGCGACCTTCATCAGCTTGAAGGCGTTGCCGATCTGGCCGGTCGAGGCCATGTGCGGACCGCGGCAAAGGTCGAACCAGTCGCCCTGCGCATAGATCTTGAGATCCTGATCCTCGGCGATGGCGTCGATCAGCTCGAGCTTGTAGCGCTCGCCCTTGTCGGCAAAGATCCTTTTCGCCTTTTCACGCGACCACACCTCTTTGGTGAACGGCTTGTTGCGCGCAATGATCTCGCGCATCTTCTTCTCGATCACCGGGAAATCGTCGGGCGTGAACGGCTCGTTGCGGGCGAAGTCGTAGTAGAATCCGTTCTCGATCACCGGCCCGATGGTCACCTGCGTTCCCGGCCAAAGTTCCTGCACGGCTTCGGCCAGCACGTGCGCGGCATCATGGCGGATGAGCTCCAGCGCACGCGGATCCTCGCGGGTGATGATTTCGAGCTTGCCTGATTTGCCGATCGGGTCGGAAAGGTCGCGCAACGTGCCGTCGATGCTGTAGGCAACGGCCTTCTTGGCCAGCGACTTCGAGATCGATTCCGCCAGGCCGGCGCCGGTCATCGCCGCGTCGTAGTCGCGGACGGAGCCATCGGGAAATGTCAGGGAAACGGAATTCAGCATTAAATTCTCCTATCCAGTCCCGCAAACGAGCGCGGGTGGTAAAATGCACGTCGCCCAAAACTGCGTAGCGATTTTGGGGTTGCGACTTACATCAAGTAAGAGCCGGATGCGTCCGGCGGCGAGCGGTCTTTTATGGGCAGTTTTCGGCGCCGTAAAGCCGGATTTAGGTCACCCGAGGAGATTCGGCAGCTCTTTCAGGAACATCGCCCGCGTCTTGAGCCCCTTCGGCGTGTCGGAACGTTTCGTATCGACTACGAGGCGGGCAAAGACGATCTTGCGAGCATCCTTCTGCGCCCAGCCAACAAACCAGCCAAGCGAGCGCTTGTCGGCATCGTCGCCAAGCCTGGTCGTCCCGGTCTTGCCCTGCACCGTCCAGCCGCCCGCCCGGAAGGTCGGGACAATCGCATTGGTCATCGCATGGGCCTTGTCCGAGACCGGCAGATTCCGCGCCAGCAGCTTGCGCAGGAAATCGACCTGCTCGACCGGCGATATCTCGAGCGAAGAATTCACCCAGGAATGGGTGAGGCCGTCATTCTTGCCGGAATTGCCGGAGACGTCGGTGTTGCCATAGTCCAATCTGGACACATAGCCGGCAAACTGTTTGCTGCCGAGCCGGCGCGTGATCTCGCGTGAGAACCAAAGGGCCGAATCCCTTTCCCAGATCGTCGGGTCGACGGTCTTGCGGTCCCGTTTCGGCGCGTTGAACTCCGCTTTGTACTCCCAATTCGGTGTATGCTCGTCGCTCAGGATTCCGGTGTCATAGCCGATCAGCGCCAGCGGAACCTTGAATGTCGAGGCGGGACTGACGCGCTGGTCGCAAACCCCTTGCCGGTACAGCGTCTCGCCGCTCGCGGCGTCGACGATCAGCGTGCATTCGACGTCCCCGAGCGGGGCCGATTGCGCACGGATCGGAAAACCCAACAGCCACGCCAGGACATAGAGAATCACGGCGAAAACGAAGGGAAGACGATCTATCCGGCGCATTTGGTAATCTCTCCTGAAGGGTGTCAGGAGCGGCTTAGCGAGGCGTCTTGTCTCGATTTTGTCTTAAATGCGCTATGTCCGCGCAAGCTGCGGTTAACCCTACCAGATCGTAAACAGCGGTGCGGTTGTGTAACGAACAGTTGCGGTCAACTGTCTAGGTCGCCACGTTTTTTCCCGATCCGCCAGTACCGCCACGGCGCAAACCAGACATAGCGCTCAGCCAGGGTTTCGGGCACGCGGTCGATGCCATGCGTCCCTAACGGCCCGCAGCGCAGCACGCGAAAGAACCCCATCCAGCCGCCGGCCCAAAGTCCATGCCGGGCGATCGCTTCGTGCGCGTATTCGGAACAGGTCGGCAGATGCCGGCAGGAATTGCCCACAAAGCCGGACAGCGTCAGCTGGTAGAGCCGGACGAGCGACGTGCCGAAGACGCGGCCCGGCGTCTTGCGCCACGGGCCGGGCCAGTTGCGTCCTTGTCGAATCGGCCTGGCGCCGTGCGCATGCCGATGTTGGCCGACCACCACAGTCTCCGCGTCGCGTTTCCCTTCAGGATAGATGTGCGCATCGGGCCGGGAACGCAATGCCGTTCCGGCAATCCCGTCACTGCCTCGAACGGCGAACCGGGTACCGGTCGGGCGTCGGCTTCCGACATGCGGCGACGCTGGTCGGCGGCCTCCCCTCGCACCAGTCGCCATGCGGTTTCTCGTCATGCCATTGAAATGTCGCGATCCGCACGACATCGCCCAGGATGTTGAGAAACTGGATCATGGCAGCACTCCTTTGAGCACCGATTAGAGCGCCGCTGGCCTTGCTCTTCAAACGAGTATAACGTCGACGTCAGATAACTCTGAGTTATGCGAATGAAGCGCGGACGCCTCCCCCTGACGGCTCTTAGAAGCTTCGAAGCCGCCGGTCGTCACCTGAGCTTCAGCCGTGCGGCCGAGGAGCTTTATGTTTCGCAGGCAGCGATCAGCCGCCAGATCCGCGAGCTCGAAACGTTCCTGCGCCAACCTTTGTTCTTCCGCCATCATCGCCGCGTCGAGTTGACCGACACCGGCCGGCGGCTGCTCGACCAGTTGGTCAGAAGTTTCGGGGGCATCGACAGGCTGCTTTCGGAATTGACGGCGGCCCCGACGCAGTCCGTGGTCCGTGTCAGCGTCGAGCCGTCGCTTGCATCCGTATGGCTGGTGCCGCGGCTCAACCGATTTCGCCAGTTGCGACCCGATATCGACGTTTCCCTTGAGGTCGACCCGAGGTTGATAGAGTTCCGCAGCGATCAGCCTGAACTTGCTCTACGCTTCAGTGCGCACGCCACTTCATGGCCACGCAGCGAAGCCGAACAGCTTGCCTCGGTCGTCGATTCACCGGTTCTGTCGCCGGCGCTTCTTGCGTCCGGGCCAGCTCTGGAAAAACCGATCGACCTTGGTCGCTATACATTGCTGCACGAAGAAAACCGTCAGGCTTGGACGCGCTGGTTCGAAGCGGCCGGCGTGACCCCTGAAGCCGTGCCTGCGCGTGGACCGATGCTGGCGGATGCCTCGCTCTCGAAGCAGGCAGCCTTGCTTGGACATGGTGTCGCACTGGGCGATCTTTTGCAGATCGGCGAAGAACTTGCGTCCGGCGCGCTGGTCAAGCCTTTCGACATCGACGTTGCGTCCGGCGCCTATTGGCTGGTGGCCAGAAGACTAAACGACCTTTCCGAGCCGGCCAGGGCTTTTGCCGACTGGGTCCGGGCGGAATTCGCCGAAAGCCGGCGTTTTCTTGCCGAGGTTTAGGCCGCCTGTTCCGCCCGCTTCTTCTCGATTTGGCCGATCGCGTCGACCACTGCGTCGAAGGTCAGCATGGTCGAGGCGTGGCGCGCCTTGTAATCGCGCACCGGTTCCAGGTATTTCAGGTCGGCGAAGCGGCCTTCGGGCGGCGGGCCATTTTCCTTCAGCATTTTTAGCATCGTCTCGCGCACGCTGCGCAGTTCTTCCGCGCTGGCGCCGACGACATGCTGCGCCATGATCGAAGACGACGCCTGGCCAAGCGCACAGGCCTTCACGTCATGCGCGAAATCGCTGACGACGCCGTCATCCATCTTCAGATCGACGGTCACTGTCGAGCCGCACAGCTTGGAATGTGCTCGTGCGGTTGCGTCGGGCCGGTCGAGCCGACCGATCCGTGCGATATTTCCGGCAAAACCCAGAATTTTCGCATTGTAGACATCGTCGATCATATTTTTCCAATCCGTCGCCGCCCAGCGAACAGCGATTGCCGCTCTGGCGTCTTCCTTTCGCTCGGCACGAACATATATAATGGTCGTAGTCGGGTATCGACAAGGCGACCGCAAGTCTCGTCCTGCCCAAATCTGTTCACGCCACTTACGGGCTGGAAACCGGGCGAGTTTCTAACACCCGAAAGGTCGTGGTCCGTTCAACTCGTTCCTCCTGAGAGAGGAACTACGGGAGACGCCTTTATGGACGCCGTTATCAAGAAACTCATGCCGCAGTCGGCCTATATGGAAAAGCCGGTCACCGACCGGCCGAGTGAGGCCGAAGTCGAAGCCGCGGTGCGCACCTTGTTGCGCTGGACCGGCGACAATCCTGAGCGCGAGGGCCTGATCGACACGCCGAAGCGCGTCACCAAGGCGTTCCGCGAAATGTTCAACGGCTACGATATGTGCCCGGCCGAGGAGCTTGGCCGCACCTTCGAGGAAGTCGCCGGCTATGACGACCTCGTCATAGTCAAGGACATCACGTTCCACTCGCATTGCGAGCATCACATGGTGCCGATCATCGGCAAGGCGCATGTCGGCTATCTGCCTGACGGCAAGGTTGTCGGCCTGTCCAAGATCGCGCGCGTCGTCGACATCTTTGCCCACCGCCTGCAGACCCAGGAAGCGATGACTGCGCAGATTGCCGGCGTCATCCAGGACGTGCTCAATCCGCGCGGCGTCGCCGTCATGCTCGAGGCCGAGCATATGTGCATGGCCATGCGCGGCATCCGCAAACAGGGCTCCACCACGCTGACCTCGACCTTCACCGGCGTCTTCAAGGATACACCTGAAGAGCAGGTCCGCTTCGTCACCATGGTGCGCGGCGGCGGAACTGATCAGACCCACGCCGCCTTCGCTAAATAGGGACCGGCGAATGTCGGCATTGGAATTTCCGAAAGCTCCATCTGACAAGAAGGTACTCGAGGAAGGGATCGTCCTTTCACCGCGCTTCGATGCCGGCGGCCTCGTCACTGTCGTCGTCACCGATGCCGAAGACGGCATGCTGCTGATGGTCGCGCACATGAATGCCGAGGCGCTGGCGCTGACACTCGAGACCGGCATCGCGCACTACTGGTCGCGTTCGCGCGACACGCTGTGGAAGAAGGGCGAAACCTCGGGCAATGTCCAGCAGGTCGTCGAGATGCTCACGGATTGTGACCAGGACGCGATATGGTTGCGCGTCAAAGTGCTGGGTCACGAAGCAACTTGTCACACCGGCCGACGTTCATGCTTTTATCGGACGGTGGGGCTGAGCGATGGCAAAGGGACGCTTGCCAGCGACGACAGCAAGCCGCTGTTCGATGCGGAAAAAACGTATCGAAAGCCCAAAACACCATCAGTATGAACCATTCGCAGCACTTCAGCCACGTATATTCATGATTTCGATACGGCCCGCCTGTAGGATGACCGTGGGACAAGGGAGATTGTGATGCTCGACTGGGCGTCATTGCGCAACAGACCTGACGTTCGGGAGGCCAATGGCCTCTCCTCGGCCGCAGGCGCATCCGAAACCAAATCTCCAGGTAAAACAGGGATCTCGCTGGCATTGGGCGGCGGCTGCGCGCGCGGCTGGGCGCATATCGGCGTGCTGCGCGCGCTTGACGAAGCCGGCATCGAAGTGTCGATGATCGCCGGCACCTCGATCGGCGCGCTGGTCGGCGGCTGCTATGTTGCCGGCAAACTTGACGAGCTGGAAGAATTCGCGCGCAGCCTGACCAGGCGGCGCATTTTTGGCCTTCTCGACCTCAATCTACGCGGCAGCGGCCTGTTCGGTGGCATGAAGCTCGACGCACGGCTGCGCAAGCACATAGCCGGCATCCGCTTCGAGGACCTGCCAAAACCGTTCGTCTGCGTCGCTGCCGAAATCCGCACCGGCCATGAAATCTGGCTGTCGAGCGGCTCGTTGAGTACCGCCATGCGCGCCTCCTACGCGCTGCCCGGCGTGTTCGAGCCGGTCGCCTGCAATGGGCGCGTGCTGGTCGACGGCGCACTGGTCAATCCGGTGCCGGTCTCGGTCTGCCGTGCCTACGAGCAGCCGCTCGTGGTTGCGGTGAACCTTCACTACGATCTGTTCGGCCGCGCCGCGGTGATCAAGCACAGCGCAGGCGAGCTGATCGTCGAGAGAGACGCGCCAAGGGGTGGCCACGCCGATCCCGAACGTCAGTCGCGCGAGACGCGGCTCGGCATCACCGGCGTCATGGTCGAGGCCTTCAACATCATCCAGGACCGCATTTCGCGCGCCAGGCTGGCCGGCGACCCGCCGGACATGTCGCTGCAGCCGAAGCTCAGCCATATCGGCCTGACCGAATTCCACCGCGCCGACGAAGCGATCCGTATCGGCTACCAGGCAACGATGGCACAAATCGGCGAACTGACGCGGCTGCAGACCGTCCTCGCTTAGGCCGAGCGGTCAGCGAGCTCTCAGGCAAGCGCCGCGTCGACGATACGAAATTGCACCGTGCGGTTGCCGTTCCAGTGATTGCCCGACAATGAGCCGGCGACGTGCACCGGTTTGCCCCTGTTCTTGAACAGGAATTCGCCAAGCGCAGTATCGACGGCGCGAAAGGCGATCGCCTGGATGCGGCCGCCGCTTTCCGACTGCAGGTCGGCGCGGATATGGTTGGTGCCGACCGCCCGCGCATCAACCAGCCGGTGGCGCGGCAGCGCGAACACCGGCGCGACATGCCCGGCGCCGAACGGCCCTGCCCCCTCAAGCGCATCGAGCAGCGCAAGCGTCGCGCCCTCGGCGGCAAGCGCGCCGTCGATCGCCAGGCTCTCCTCGCCTTGCAGCCGGAACACATCCACCGCAGCGCGCTCTTCGAAAAAAGCCCGGAGCGCGCCGAGCTTCGCCCGCTCGACGGTGATGCCTGCCGCCATTCCGTGGCCGCCGCCCTTGACGATCAGCCCGGCATCGGCAGCCTCGCGCACCAGCCGGCCGAGGTCGAAGCCCGACACCGAACGGCCTGACCCCGTACCGACGCCATTGGCGTTGAAGGCGATGGCAAAAGCCGGCCGTCTTGTATGGTCCTTGAGCCGCGAGGCAAGCAGGCCGACAATGCCCGGATGCCAGTTGCTGCTGGCTGTGACCACGATGGCCGGACCATTGCCGCCGGCAAGCTCGGCGTCGGCCTCTGAGCGCGCCGCGGCCAGCATCTCCTGCTCCATCGATTGCCGCTCCTGGTTGAGCCGGTCCAGCGTCTCGGCGATGGTGCGGGCCTCGACCGGGTCGTCGGTTGCAAGCAGGCGGCTGCCAAGTGCTGCGTCGCCGATGCGCCCGCCGGCGTTGATGCGCGGACCGATCACAAAGGCCAGATGGAACGTGCTGATCGGCTCGCCGATACGCGAGACCCGCGCCAGTGCCGCCAGCCCCTCGTTTCTCTGTTTCCGCGCCACCTGTAGCCCCTTGACCACGAAGGCCCGGTTGATGCCGGTGAGCGGCACCACGTCGCAGACGGTGCCCAGCGCCACCAGATCGAGCAGGCCAAGCAGGTCCGGCGCTGCGGCATCCGGCAGCCGGCTGCGCAGGATCTTCGCCGTCTGTACCAGGCACAGGAAGACGACGCCGGCGGCGCAAAGATGGCCTTGTCCGGAAAGATCGTCCTCGCGATTAGGATTGACGACCGCAGCCGCCGCCGGCAACGGCCCGCCGACCTGATGGTGATCGAGCACCACGACGTCGGCGCCGGCGGCCTTCGCCGCGTCGATGGAAGCAGCACTGTTGGTGCCGCAATCGACGGTGACGATCAGCGTCGCGCCGCGCGAGACGAGTTCGCGCATCGCTTCCGGATTGGGGCCGTAACCCTCGAAGATGCGGTCCGGTATGTAGATCTCCGACGGCACCGAGAAATGTGCGAGAAAGCGCTTGAGCAGCGCCGATGAGGCGGCGCCGTCGACATCGTAGTCGCCAAAGATCGCCACCTTTTCCCTGGCCATCACCGCCTGGGCGATGCGAGAGGCCGCCTTGTCCATGTCGGTCAGAGATGCCGGGTCGGGCAGCAGGTTGCGGATGGTCGGATCCAGGAACCGCTCGGTCTGCTCGGCGGTGACGCCGCGCCCGGCCAGCACGCGTGCCACGATGTCGGGCACGCCATAGCCTTGCGCGATGGCGAGCGCAGCCATGTCCTGACGCTCGGTCAGCCGGTGTTCCCAGGAAACGCCGGTGGCCGACTGCCTGACATCTAGGAAAAAGCGTCTTTCCCCCGTCACGTGACGCGCCGTCTGCAATTTGTCATTGCGCACAATATGCAACGGCTAACTGAGTCGAAATCAAAACTTTTCCAGATCCTGGTGCCTGGCCTTGATTTCGCGCACGGTTCGCGACGACGAGCGCAGCACGATCGTGTGCGTGGTAATGAAATTGCGGCCGAACTTGACGCCGGCCAGCATATTGCCGTCGGTGACGCCGGTCGCGGCAAACAGCACGTCCCCGCGTGCCATGTCTTGCGTGTGGTAGATCCGTTTCGGGTTGGAGATCCCCATGTTCGCCGCGCGCGCCAGCTTTTCCGGCGTGTCAAGGATCAGCCTGCCCTGCATCTGGCCGCCGGTGCAGCGCAAGGCCGCCGCCGCCAGCACGCCCTCCGGCGCACCGCCGGTGCCGAGATAGATGTCGATGCCGGTTTCGTCCGGGTCGGTGGTGTGGATGACGCCGGCGACATCACCGTCGCCGATCAGCCGGATCGCGGCGCCTGTCGCCCGCACGGCTTCGATCAACGCGCCATGGCGCGGCCGGTCGAGGATGCAGGCGGTGATCTCCGCCACCGGCACGCCCTTGGCCCTGGCCAGGCTGGCGATGTTTTCGGCCGGCGAGGCATCGATGTCGATGATGCCGTCGGCATAGCCCGGGCCGATCGCGATCTTGTCCATATAGACGTCCGGCGCGAACAGAAGGCTGCCTTTTTCGGCAATGGCGATGACGGCCAACGCATTGGGCAGGTTCTTGGCGCAGATCGTCGTGCCTTCGAGCGGATCGAGCGCGATGTCGACAGCCGGGCCTTTGCCTGTACCGACCTCCTCGCCGATATAGAGCATCGGCGCCTCGTCGCGCTCGCCCTCGCCGATCACCACCGTGCCGTTGATGGCGAGACGATTAAGCTCCTGGCGCATGGCGTCGACCGCGACCTGATCGGCGGCTTTCTCGTCGCCGCGTCCGCGCAATCTGGCGGCCGCGACCGCGGCGCGTTCGGTGACGCGCACCAATTCCATGGTCAGTATCCGGTCGAGGCCGGCGACAATGTTCTGGGCCACATTCATCGATGGATAATCCTCGTTGGCACTTTGTTTCTATGCATGTCGTTGTCCCAAAACCGCCGCACACTTTTGGGCGACATGCATTAGCCTCCCGCCAGAGACGCGCTTCTTGTGTCAAAGCCTCGTGACAACAGCAAGACCTGCGCTGGACCTTTTTGAAAGCGCAGCAATATCAATCGATTAAAGGCAAAACTTGAGACTGCTATCCGGCCCGCTCGATGCGGATGACTTGCGGCTTGTCGGTCAGAAGGCTGTCCCTGGTGATGCCGTCGACGGCCTTGCGCACCGCCGCCTCGGTCGTCTCGTGGGTGACCAGGATGACTGTCTTCTGTGCCTCGGTTTCCGGCCCTGCGGCATGTTGCACGATCGATTCCAGCGAAATGTCGTTGTCGGCCATGCGTTTGGCGATCGCGGCGAAAACGCCGAGGCGGTCGTGCACGGTCAGCCGGATGAAATAACCGCCGGCATGGCTGCGCATCTGCGCCTTTTTGTAGGGCTTCAATTCCTTCGCCGGCCGGCCGAAGACCGGGCCATGCTGGAAGCCAGGCCGGCTCTTGGCAATGTCGGCAATGTCGCCGATCACCGCCGAAGCGGTGGCGTTGCCGCCGGCACCGGGGCCGGAAAGCAGCAATTCGCCGAGGATGTCGGTTTCGATCGCGACCGCATTGGTGACACCGTGCACCTGCGCGATGACCGAGGCCGTCGGCACCATGGTCGGGTGAACGCGCTGCTCGATACCGCTTTCGGTGCGTTGGGCGACGCCAAGCAGCTTGATCCGGTAGCCGAGATCGCCGGCCGCGCGGATATCGGCCTGGCTGATGTTGGAGATGCCCTCCATGTAGATGTCATTGGCCGCAATCCTCGTGCCGAAGGCAAGGCTGGTCAGGATCGACAGCTTGTGCGCGGTGTCGTGGCCCTCGATGTCGAAGGTCGGGTCGGCTTCGGCATAGCCCAGCCGCTGGGCGTCCTTCAGGCAGGCATCAAAGGACAGGCCCTCGGCTTCCATGCGCGTCAAAATATAATTGCAGGTGCCGTTGAGGATGCCGAAGACGCGGGTCACCGAATTGCCGGCCATCGCCTCGCGCATCGTCTTGATGACCGGAATGCCGCCGGCCACCGCAGCTTCGTAGTTGAGCAGCACACCCCTCTTTTCCGCGATCTCGGCCAACGACACGCCGTGCTTGGCAAGCAGTGCCTTGTTGGCGGTGACGACATGGCGGCCGGCCTCGAGCGCCGCCTTCACCGAGGACCGTGCCGCGCCCTCGTCGCCGCCGATCAGCTCGACGAATACATCGATCTCGGCGGTCTGCGCCATCTTGACGGCGTCGTCGAACCACTGTGCTGTGCCAAGATCAACGCCGCGGTCGCGTTTGGGATCGCGGGCCGAAACCGCCGACACGACGATGTCGCGTCCGCACTGCCGCGTCAGTTCCGCCGCTTTGTCGCGCAGCACGCGAGCCACCGACGCACCGACGGTGCCGAGGCCGGCAATTCCAACACGCAACGCTTCAGCCATGTCCGGCGACGCCCCATTCGGTCGATTGATGTGTAGAAAACTCAGCGATGCGCGGCGAGCGGTACGACGTTATTCGGCTGCTTGGCGCTGGATGCGAGGAAGCGTTTGATGTTGCGCGCTGCCTGACGGATCCGGTGCTCGTTTTCGACCAGCGCGATGCGCACGTGATCGTCGCCATGCTCGCCGAAGCCGACGCCCGGCGCCACCGCGACGTCGGCGTGCTCGATCAGGAGCTTGGAGAATTCGAGCGAGCCGAGGTGCTTGAACGGCTCCGGGATCGGCGCCCAGGCGAACATCGACGCCGCCGGTGCGGGAATGGTCCAGCCGGCACGGCTGAAGGCGTCGACCATGACATCGCGGCGTTTGCGGTAGACGTCGCGCACTTCGGCGATATCGGCTCCGTCGCCGTTGAGTGCATGCGCGGCCGCCACCTGGATCGGCGTGAAGGCGCCGTAGTCGAGATAGGATTTCACCCGCGTCAGCGCCGAGATCAGCCTTTCATTGCCGACGGCAAAACCCATGCGCCAGCCCGGCATCGAAAAGGTCTTCGACATCGAGGTGAACTCGACTGCGACGTCGATGGCGCCCGGCACCTGCAGCACCGAAGGCGGCGGATTGCCGTCGAAATAGATCTCGGAATAGGCAAGGTCCGACAGGATGATGATGTCGTTCTTCCGGGCGAAAGCCACCACCTCCTTGTAGAAATCGAGCGAGGCGACCAGTGCCGTCGGGTTGGACGGATAATTGAGAATCAGCGCCAGCGGCTTCGGGATCGAATGGCGGATGCCGCGCTCCAGTGCCGGGATGAAACCGTCGTCCGGTTCGGCCTGCAGCGAGCGGATGACGCCGCCCGACATGATGAAGCCGAAGGCGTGGATCGGATAGGTCGGATTGGGGCACAGGATCACATCGCCGGGGGCGGTGATCGCCTGCGCCATATTGGCAAAACCCTCCTTCGAGCCGAGCGTCGCCACCACCTGGCTGTCCGGGTCGAGCTTCACGCCGAAACGGCGGGCATAATAATTGGCTTGGGCACGGCGCAGGCCCGGAATGCCGCGCGACGACGAATAGCGGTGCGTGCGCGGATCACGCACTACCTCGCAGAGTTTGTCGACGATGGCCTTGGGCGTCGGCAGGTCCGGATTGCCCATGCCAAGGTCGATGATGTCGGCGCCACGCGAGCGGGCACTGGCCTTCAGCCGGTTGACCTGTTCGAAGACATAGGGCGGAAGCCGGCGGACCTTGTGAAATTCTTCCATGGCAGTTCCAGACAGTGAGGTTGCGGTCGCGCGTATAAGCTTATTTGCAATTAGGGTCGAGAGCGGGGTCGCATTTGCCTTCGATCTGCTTCAGCGCCTCGGCGCCGTGTTTTTTTGCCAGCTGGTCCAGCGCAGCCTGGTCCGCGACCTTGACGCCGCCGCCCTTCGCGGCCTGGCCCTGCTCCTCGGCCTTCAGCTGGGCGAGCTTGGCGTTCTTTTCCTCGTCGGTGAATTGCTCGGCCGCCACCTGCGGCGGGATGTTCAGGTTCGGGTAGGAACCGGTGTCCTTCGCCCCGACAAGGCCGGTGGCGGGCGCTGCACCTTCTATGTTGCTGCTCGTGCAACCGGCCATCGCCAGCAGGACGAGCGCCATGCGGCAAAAACGACCAGTGCCGGAAAAAACGTTCGTGCCAATATTAATCGTCATATTGTTTTCCTGGCGGCCGGGTTAGAGCACGTTGGACCCTGTCCGATATCCCATGGTAATATGTCAACAAAACGCTTCGGGAGGAACCCCGCGAACCATGTCCAAAACACCCGATTCGGGCAAAGCGGAAGATGACCAACCTTCGACCGTCGAGCAATATCTGGTTAAGGACCCGGAACGCTTCGCTCTGAACATGGCCCGCATGATCGAGCAGGCCGGCAAGGCCGCCTCGGCATGGGCCGAGCCGCGGGAAAAGGGCGAGGTGCGCGATCATGTCGCCGAGCCGGTCGTCGACATGGTGAAGACGTTCTCCAAACTCACCGAATACTGGCTCTCCGACCCGCAGCGCGCGCTGGAGGCACAGACACGATTGTTTTCCGGCTATATGGCCGTCTGGGCCAATGCCGTTCAGCGCATCGGCGCCGGTGCCGAGGAGACCGAGGATGCGGTCAAGCCCGAGCGCGGCGACAAGCGTTTCCAGGACCCGGAATGGGGCCGCAACGCCTTTTTCGATTTCCTCAAACAGGCGTATCTCGTCACCTCGCGCTGGGCGGCCGAACTGGTCGAGCACGCCGACGGTCTGGACGAGCACACCCGCCACAAGGCCAGCTTTTATGTCAGGCAGGTGTCCAACGCCATCTCGCCGTCGAATTTCATCCTGACCAATCCGGAATTGTTTCGCGAGACCGTCGCCTCGAACGGCGAAAACCTGGTGCGCGGCATGAAAATGCTGGCCGAGGACATTGCCGCAGGCAAGGGTGACCTGAAGCTGCGGCAGGCGGATTATTCACCCTTCGAGATCGGCAAGAATCTCGCCACCACGCCCGGCAAGGTGGTCGGCCGCAGCGACGTCGCCGAAATCCTGCAATACGAGCCGGCGACCGAGACCGTGCTCAAGCGGCCGCTGCTGATCTGCCCGCCATGGATCAATAAATACTACATCCTCGACCTCAACCCGCAAAAATCCTTCATCCGCTGGGCGGTCGAGCAAGGCCACACGGTCTTCGTCATCTCCTGGATCAATCCGGACGAGCGGCACGGCGCCAAGAGCTGGGAGGCCTATATCAGGGAGGGCCTGCAATACGGCCTCGACACGATTGAAAAGGCCACCGGCGAAAGGCAAGTCAACGCCATCGGATATTGCGTCGGCGGCACGCTGTTGGCGGCAGCGCTGGCCTTGATGGCGCAGGAAGGCGACCACCGCATCAAATCGGCGACCTTCTTCACCACGCAGGTCGATTTCACCTATGCCGGCGACTTGAAAGTGTTCGTCGACGAGGAGCAAGTCGCGGCCGTTGAAAAGGCAATGAGCGAAAAAGGCTATCTCGACGGCACCAAGATGGCGACTGCTTTCAACATGCTGCGCTCGGGCGACCTGATCTGGCCCTATGTCGTCAACAATTACATGCGCGGCAAGGATCCCCTGCCCTTCGACCTGCTCTACTGGAACGCCGATTCGACCCGCATGGGCGCTGCCAACCATTCCTTCTACCTGCGCAATTGCTATCTCGAGAACAGGCTTTCGCAAGGCATGATGGAGTTGGCGGGCCGCACGGTTTCGCTGAAGGATGTCACCATCCCTGTCTACAACCTCGCCTCGAAGGAGGATCACATCGCGCCGGCGCTGTCGGTGTTCCTCGGCTCGAAATATTTCGGCGGCGAGGTCGACTACGTCGTGGCCGGCTCCGGCCACATCGCCGGCGTCGTCAATCCGCCGGCGGCGCAGAAATACCACTACTGGACCGGCGGCAAGCCGGCTGGGGACTTCGACCAGTGGTTCGCCGGGGCCACTGACCATCCCGGCTCCTGGTGGCCGCACTGGCAGCGCTGGATCGAAGCCAGGGACAATACCCGCGTACCGGCCCGCAAACCGGGCGAGCATATGCAAGTTCTAGGCGAAGCCCCCGGCACCTATGTCAAGGTGCGTGTGTAACCATCTGTAATGTGTGGTGAGTTGACGCGCCGCCAAAAGCGGGCGAAATGGTGTCGTCAACCCTGAGCAGCCTTGATTCATCCTCTAGCCGCCAAATTACTTTGAGGCTTGCAGATTTGACACAGGTCTCGTTTCCGGTTCGGGGAACAAGGGTCATTTCGACGAGACGTTTCGACGCCGCGCCAATGACGAACCGGTCGGATATCGAGGGGGAATTTTGTTTTGAGATCAGCAGGATCGCGCCTCGCGAAGGGAGAAAGCCGCGCCATTGTGGCGGCGCTTTTCTCGGTGCTTCTGGCGTCCTGCACCTCTGCCGGCGACCCGACCATGTCGGTCGGCATGCCAGGCTATAATGCCTCGGCCACCGAAATCAGCACGGCCGCCGGTGCGCCCCAGGCCAGCACGGCCGCCTCATCGTCGCAGATGACAACCGCACAAATGACGACGAATGCAGAGGGCGACGCCAACCTTCCCGAGCAGGTCGCCTATGTGCCAATGGCTAAGCCAGGGGCCAAGTCCGATGCCGGCTTCCCGATCGCCGTTCCCACGTCGGCCGAGACGATCGCGGGACATTCGCCGCAAGCGCTGCAACCAAACGCCGAGGCGGCTGAACAGGCCAACGCTGTTGCGCAGAACAGTGCCGCCGCCGATGCCGGCGCATCGAAGCCCGATGCCAAGGCCGCCGCGCCGGCGATGAACAACCCGGTCTATGTGACCGCCGGCGAGATGCCGCAGCCACAGGCCTATGCACCGAAGAAAAACTTCCTGGCCTCGCTGTTCAGCGCTACGCCTGCTTCGGCGGCATCGCCGGCCAACAGCAGATCGGGCGGGCAGCCAGCGGTCTTGCAGGCCAAGGCGACGCCCGCGGCAAAGCCCACCGTCACCCTGGCCTCGGCCAACCCGGCTGAAAAGCCGGTGCAGTTGGCATCGGCCGGCGATACTAGCCACTTCACGGCCGATGCGCTGCCCGGCGTGCGCCAGACGGCACTGTTCGAGATCAAGCGCAAATCCGGCCTCGACGATGAGAGCGACGTCGACCTCAACGAGGACGAAGGTTCGGGTGGCGCCTACCAGGTCGCCTCCGCCGCCGGCCTCGCCCGGCTGGCACCCAACGGTCTCCTGAAACAGAACGAAAGCGTCGATGTCGCCTGCTTGAAGCCGTCGCTGGTTCGCGTGCTGAAGACGATCGAAGGCCACTACGGCCGCAAGATGACGGTTACCTCCGGCTATCGCGATCCGGCCCGCAACCGTCGCGCCAACGGTGCCAAGAACTCGCTGCACATGTACTGCGCCGCCGCCGACATCCAGGTTCCCGGCGTCTCAAAATGGGAACTGGCGAGCTATATCCGCACCATGCCGGGCCGCGGCGGCGTCGGCACCTACTGCCACACCGAATCCGTCCACGTCGATGTCGGACCGGAGCGCGACTGGAACTGGCGCTGCCGCAGGCGCGGCTAGGGCGAGGTTCTTCCGCCACTGAAGGCCCTTCGGCGGCGTTGCATCATGCCGCAAAAACCAGCTTGGCTGTCGGAAAGACGCGGTTTGGAGCCAAAGGAAAAAAGTTGTCGCAGCCGGCAGCAGACGGGTTGCCGGTTTGTCGCGACGCAACTATAAGCGCTCACATCTGAGCGCGCCCATCGTCTAGCGGTCAGGACACCGCCCTTTCACGGCGGTAACAGGGGTTCGATTCCCCTTGGGCGTACCAGAGACCTCAAGTACTTAGCACATGCCATCGCTAACGCGCTGCGTAACCTTGCCGGACCACCACTCTGATGAGGATGTCGGCAAAGGCTGCCAGACAAATTGAAGATTATGTCGACGGCTCCCTACGCCCGCAGTCCCCTCGCCTCGCCGCCGCGCTTGCGCGGAACCATCATGTCCCTGGCCAGCAGGCCGCTCACCCGGCAAAAGGCCATGAAGGCCCGCCATGCGTCTTCGGTCTCGACGATGTCCACCGTGGCGCCGAAACAGGCGTTGAACGCGGCCTGGTAGGTTGGCCCCTTCCGGCGGACCGGCCACGTTTGCAGGAAATCGAGCGCCTGCTCGACACTGTAGATTTCCTCGACCGGCTGGCCGGGCACAGGCGCGATCCGCACCGGCACCTCGAATTGCAGTCTGTCCATTCGATCTCTCCCGAACCGACGCCCCCGCCGCAACGCCGTTCGTCGCAAAAAGTTGCCGTGACGGCTAATGCTTGGGCCGACTTCTCGCCTGGAAATGTGTCGTCACTGCGGTAGCCAAATGAACCCGGCGGAAGCACGGGCCGCTGCAGGCAAGGAGAATGCCCCTGGGCGTGAATATCGCCGGTCTTCGGCCTCCGTAGGCAGTTCGTCCTTGAACCTTGCGCTTTCCAGTGCCAAATCTGGGGGAATTTCTCTCGCGGGGCTCAGCCAGGCCTCGCATCCCTGCAAGACGGATAAAAATGGTCACCTATCTCGACGCCGCCACGGCACCGCTCAGAAACACCGGCCAGATCCGTCTTTACGACGAGGAAGGCTTTATCGGCATGCGCAAGGCTTGCGATCTCACCGCGCGTTGCCTCGACGAACTGGTGCCGATGGTGGCGCCCGGCGTCACCACTGAGGCGATCGATCGTTTCGTTTTCGAATTTGGCATGGACCATGGCGCGCTTCCGGCGACGCTCAACTACCGCGGCTACACGAAATCATCCTGCACCTCGATCAACCACGTCGTCTGTCACGGCATACCCGATAACAAGCCGTTGAAGGACGGCGACATCGTCAACATCGACGTCACCTATATCCTCGACGGCTGGCATGGCGACTCCTCGCGCATGTATCCAGTGGGCACGATCAAGCGTGCCGCGGAGCGGCTGCTCGAAGTCACGTATGAGTGCCTGATGCGCGGCATCGCGGCAATCAAGCCGGGCGCCCGCACCGGCGCCATCGGCGCCGCCATCCAGACCTACGCCGAAGCCGAGCGTTGCTCGGTGGTGCGCGATTTCTGCGGCCATGGGGTCGGCCGGCTGTTTCACGACGCGCCGAATATCCTGCATTACGGCAGCGCCAGCGAAGGCGTCGAGATGCGGCCGGGCATGATCTTCACCGTCGAGCCGATGATCAATCTCGGCCGGCCGCATGTGAAAGTGCTGTCGGACGGCTGGACCGCGGTGACGCGCGATCGTTCGCTGTCGGCGCAGTACGAGCACACGATCGGCGTCACCGAAACCGGCTGCGAGATCTTCACGCTATCGCCAAAAAACCTCGACCGCCCCGGCCTGCGGGCCTAGTGTCTGGCAGATCGGGCGTTACCTTGCCCGGCAAATGCTGGGTGGGGCAGCCATGAACGGTGACGACGACGAGCGGGCCTTCTTTCCCGAAAGGCCGGTGCGATCGCCCGCGAAGGCGGTGGCCGCCGACAAGCCGCATTATCTCGGCCATCGCGACCGCCTGCGCGAACGCTTTGCTGCCGGCCCCAACACCCTCCCCGACTACGAACTGCTCGAGCTTCTATTGTTTCGGCTGATCCCGCGCGCCGACACCAAGCCGGTCGCCAAGGCATTGCTGGCACGCTTCGGTACATTGGCCGAGGTCCTCGGCGCGCCCGTCGAGCGCCTGCAGGAGGTGAAGGGCATCGGCCCGGCGGTGGCGCTCGACCTGAAGGTGGTTGCCGCAACGGCGCAGCGCATGGCGCGCGGCGAGATCGCCGGCCGCGAGCTTTTGTCGACCTGGACGCAGGTTCTCGAATACTGCCGGTCGGTCATGGCCTTCGAGGAGCGGGAGCAGTTCCGCATCCTGTTCCTCGACAAGAAGAACGCACTGATCGCCGACGAAGTGCAGCAGGTCGGCACCGTTGACCACACGCCGGTCTATCCGCGCGAGGTGGTCAGGCGCGCCTTGGAGCTCTCGGCGACGGCGATTATTCTGGCTCACAACCATCCATCGGGCGATCCGACGCCGTCGCGCGCCGACATCGAGATGACCAAGCTGATCATCGAGACGGCCAAACCGCTTGGCATTGCCGTTCACGATCACATCATCATCGGCAGGAAAGGCCACTCCAGCATGAAGGGCCTGCTGCTTATTTGAGAAGGGCCTGCTGCTTATTTGAGGCTTATTGTTACCGGCCTGGCCTGCCACGCGCATATTGATGCGACGCTCAACGCCGATCGCGCCGGTAAATGCGGGGACTGGCGCTCAGCTGGCTGTGCGCAGCCGCCGGGATCGAACAAAGGCCTTTAGTCCGTCGGAATCGAGCGCGTAGCCGAAGGCATAACCCTGCAACATGTCGCAGCCCAGGCCTTTGAGTATCCGTGCGTGCTGCATCGTCTCGACACCTTCCGCCACGACCTCGATACCCAAGGACTTGCCGATGTCAATGATTGACGAGACAACCTGCCTTCTTTGCGGCGATTTGGCGATTGGGGTGACCAGCTGCCGATCTATCTTTAGCCGGCGAGGCTGCAACTTGAGCAAACTGACTATCGAAGCGTAACCAGTACCAAAATCGTCTATTTCGATGTCAATCCCGAGTTCTTTTATCTGCTCGATATTCCAGGTGACAAGGTCGTCGTTCTCGTCCAGGAAAATTGACTCAACAAGCTCGAATGAAACTGTCCCTTTTTCGATATTTTGTTCTCGCAAGCTCTTGATGAGCTCCTCATCTTGAAGGCGTCGCGCCGAAACATTGACCGATACCCGCGGAATGTGGAGTCCCGCAGCGGACCATTCTTTGAAGTCCAAAAGCGACTGCTTCAATATGGCTTGGTCGATGATCGAGACCACATTCAGTTCTTCCGCAATTCTCAGGAAGACATCGGGCGCCAAAATACCCTTTTCTGGATGTCTCCACCTCGCCAGCGCCTCAACCCCCACGATTTCGAGCGTCTTTGCGTCAAATTGGGGCTGGTAGAAGGGGATGAACTCGTTGCGCTCAAGGCCGCCGAGAATTTCGTCGGCAATCCGCTTTGTATCGACGATTTCGCTTTGCATCGCGTCGGTGAAGAATTCGTATCGATTGCGCCCACGCCTCTTTGCTCGGTAAAGCGCGATATCGGCGTTTACCAGCAGGTGTTTGGCTTCGATATTTTTTCCGTTGTCGACTGCGATTCCCACGCTGACACCAAAACGGCATCGATGGCCCTGGTAGTAGACCGGTTCGCGCATCTGGCTGATGACGCGGTCAGCGAGCAGCGCCAGTTGCTTGGTATCGTCGCGCACCACGCACAGAACGATGAATTCGTCTCCCCCGATGCGGGCGACGAATCCCTCGTCGCCGACCTTCGATCTGAGGACTGTTGACGCGTGAACCAACATTGCGTCACCGGCGGCGTGGCCCAGCGTATCATTGATGTGCTTGAACCGATCCAGATCGATGTGAAGCAGTGCCGCATGCCCGCCTGAGCGCCTGGCGTTTGCCGCGTAATCTTCCAGTACCTGGTCGAGGTAACGCCGGTTGGGCAAGCCGGTCAACGAGTCATGAAGCGCGATGTGCTCTATGCGCGCTTTGGCCGACTCGAGTTCTGCATTTTTCGACTCGGACAGCTGTTTTGCTCGAACCAGATCCTGGTTCAGCAGGACATCGGCTGTAACGTCCCATTCCGCGCCTATCATTTTTGGAGTGTTGTTTGCGACCCGGTAAACGATCGCCTTGGACCGGACATGACGGACCTCGCCATCCGGACGCACAATCCGGTACTCCGACAAATAGGGTCGTCCGCTGGCCACCGCGCTGTCGAAATCTGCGTTGGCGGTAGCCAAATCATCTGGGTGGATTGCACCCGCCCAGTCTATGTAGCCCCGGTGCTCCCCGGTTGATTTGCCATATATTTCATTTACGCGATCATCCCACGTAAGCTCGTTGGTCGCGAGATCGTGTTCCCAAACCCCAATAGCCGAGGCTTCCAGAGCGAGTTCCAGGCGTCGTGACAATCGACGCAATTCCGCATAATTGCGCTGTCTTTCGCCGATCAGGCGACCTGTGACCAGGAAGGGGAACACAACCAAGGCCCCGGCCGTCGCCATGATCGCGCGCAACAACCATGCGTTACTTGGCGTCGAAGGCCAGCCATTTTTGGGAATGGCCGCGATCTGCCACGAACCGGACGGGAGCAAAACGTCGGCCGTCACCGGATCGCTTTTGCCGATCCGCTCATTGCCGTAGAATTGGTCTCCATTTTGGCCGAGAGCGTCCCTGCCGATCAGCGCTATGTCAATCCCGAGATCGTCGTCAAGCAGCCCGCTCGCCCGATAGAGACGCTGCACGTCGACAACGGCGGAAATGATGCCCCAGAACCTTTCCGTATTGCCCGCGCTCCGCACGAAAACCGGAAAGCGACCGATAAAGCCTTGTCCTCCCTGCTTCAGATCGACGGGACCGGCAAGCACCAGCTTGCGTTCGTCTCGCGCCCTTAGCGCAGCCGCACGCTGCCGCTCGTTCTTGCGGTAATCGAGGCCCATCGCCTGCTCGTTACCCTCCATCGGGTACATCAGGGAAACGACCAGATCGGGCGCGCCGGCAATATTGTTCAATTGCGAGTTCGCGCCAAACAGATTACTCGCCAGCGAAGCGAAGCGTTGCTGTCCCATATAGGGCTCGGTTACGACCGCAGCGACCAGTCCATGCACGAGTTGAAGGTTTCCGTTGATATTGCCTTCGAGCTTGGCGCGGATGAGGTTGACCTTGGTCAGCACGTCCGCACGGACGGCCTGGTCCGAGACGATCTTGTTCTGGTGCTCCGCGAACGCTGCGCTGATAAGGATGACGACAAACGCGATCGCCGCCGGAATATTTGCCGACGAAAAGACGGCCTCCTTAATGCCGCCGAACCTAGCGCGGAAAAAAGCCAATAGGCGATTCCTCAATTGCCATTTCAGGTTCTCGGGTCGACCCGATGAGGAATATTAGCGTTCAATGTTTAATTTGACCTTCACACTCCTGAAAAATTTCGCATTTTCCGATGGCTGACGCCGGCTGTTATGTCGACATCGACACCACCGCCCGCGCGATGTTGAAGGCAGGCTGCATGAAGCGGACCAACATGAAACGAGATCAGCCTTGCTCGGAAGACCGCAGACACGAGCGCCATTGCACACCTCGATGCTCCGACCCGAGTACGTCAAGAGCGTTGACCTTGGGCTAGTGGCCCTCAATCGACTTGTGAGACACAAGATATGGTATCTTGCCGACGCTCCGCTTCGTCGCGCCAATGGAATAGGCCATCGGTATCTTGGGAGAGTTCTCTGGCAGGCCGTACATATCCTTGCCGGCCCGCACTGCAAATGAAAAGTGCTGCCACGAAACCGTGTCATGCTCATTGAGAAAATCGAGCGTCAGACCAGCTGAAATCAGCGCGTTCACCACGTCACTGATCGGATGGATCCACTCATAATAGCGAGGATGCTTCAAGATGCGGTCATCGCCGGTGTAGGTCAGTTCCTCGTTCCAGGCGAGCGGCCGAGCTATCGGCGTTCGCCAGTCGTGCTTCAACTCCAGAGCCGCGGCCTTTCGATTGCACTGAACCATCAATGGATGGCCCTCTGCCATGTAGAGCCGGCCGCCGGGTCGCAGGAGATCGGCAACCACCCGCGCCCAACGGAACACGTCGTCCAGCCAGTTTACCGAACCCCAGGTAACGTAAGCGATGTCAAAGGTCCGGCCCAGGGCTTCGACCGCCTCGAACAGTGGCGCTTCCACGAAACGCACGTCGGTGCCTGCCTTCGCAGCGAAATCCCGCGCCGCCGCGATCGCCGCGGGTGAAAAGTCGAGGCCGGTCACGCTGCCCGCACCAAGATTCTTCAAGCTGATTGTGTCAAGGCCGATGTGACACTGCAGGTGGACGATATCCTTGCCGGCAATATCGCCGACCTCGCGCGTTTCCAGCTCATAGAGATTGGATCCGCCTGCCAGCACATTCTCGATGTGGTAGCTGCCCGTTGTGTCGGTCGAGTGCAGTTCGGCCCGATCATCCCAATTAAGGCGGTTCGCACCCAGAAACGGTTCCAAATTCCCCCCAACCCTGACTGACGCATGGTAAACAAGTCGTTAAGATACCTTTGCAGCGAAAGTATCGCGCGTCAATCCGGACCGGTCGCCTCTCAAACAAGCTTCGGCGGCAATCAAGACGAGCAAGAGCGTCTCGTCTTCAAGAACTGCGATCCACGACCAATGTTTTCACCGGATCGAGAAAAGAATGAGCCTGTCCGCGCCGCTGGCACGTCGCCGCTGACCATGTCCACTGCGGCTTTGGATCGCTCGATCACCATCAAGTGATCCAGGCGTGCCGGTGCCGAATGGAACATAAAGCCCGGAATTCAGTTAGATAGCCGGATTTGGCTGGAGTACCGCCAGATGCGGAACTCCGGCCGGGCAAGGGCACTGCCGTAACACGGAGTGAGCGGCTTCGGGCGCATCTCGCCGGACTCAGGCACCACCTTGCCGAACTCGGGAGCCATAAACGCTCCCTATGGAGGATGCCATGAACCAGTGGACAAACGCCAGGCTCTGTGACGTAGCCAACCTGATCCTTGGGGCAATTCTGTTCTTCTCTCCCTGGATCTTCGCCTTTGCGGCAGGCCCGCAGACGCAGAACGCCCTCGGCAGCGGAATCTTGATTGTCGTGCTTTCGATTGCCGCTCTCGCGGCATTTGCCGTCTGGGAAGAGTGGGTGAACCTGGTCGTCGGACTGTGGGTTCTCGTATCGCCCTGGGTGCTTGGATTCCAGGCGACCACGGCGATGACCGTGCATGTCGTGATCGGCATTCTGGTTGCCGTCCTGGCCGCGATCGAGCTCTGGATGATGTACCAGAACCCGCCGACCCAGTCCGCCGCCTAACAGGCGCAGCCAGCCAGCGCCCTTTTGGGCCTGACGGATCGATGGTTCGTCTGCCGGCCTCTCGGCAACAGCCGCCCAGAGGCCGGATGCCAGTTTGTTTGGACGAGATCTGAGAAGGATTGCGCATTATGGTCGGTGACAATCCGCGTTCGACGGCCAGGATTGCGGGACATCCCATTCATCCGATGCTCGTGCCGTTTCCGATCGCCTGCTTCGTCGGCACCTTGCTGACGGATCTGGCCTATTGGCGAACAGCGGAAATGATGTGGGCGGACTTCTCTGCTTGGCTGGTTACCGTCGGCGTGATCATGGGCTGCCTTGCAGCGATCGTGGGGTTGATCGATTTTCTGGCTAATCCGCTGATAAGGGCACAGCCCCCTGCCTGGCCGCACGTGCTCGGTAATCTGCTGGCGCTGGTGTTGTCCGTGATCAACATGCTCGTGCACACCCGCGATGCATGGACCTCCATCGTTCCCACCGGCTTGATCCTCTCGGCGGTTGTCGTGCTCATCCTCATCTTCACTGGTTGGCTGGGCTGGTCCATGGTGTACCGGCATCACGTCGGAGTGGCGGATTGATGCGCGTAGCAAGCTCCATCAGACAGGCCGGGCGCATCGCGGCGTCCATCCTTACTTGCACTGCGGCGATCACTCTTGCAGCGTGCAGCGGCAACGACCCGGATCCCAGCAGTCAGATAGGGCCGAATCCAAACCTGCCGGAGCCGATCCAATATTTCTTCCCGCCCATGCATCTCGCTTCCGTGGTAGGATGGAAGAACGACGAAAAGCCGACAGTCGCGCAGGGGCTGCAGATCCAGGCTTTTGCCAACGGCTTGCAGCATCCGCGCTCACTTTATGTGCTGCCCAATGGCGACGTCCTGGTGGTCGAGTCCAAGGCGCCGGGCGGCGAACCGATCAAACGGCCCAAGGATTTGGTGATGGGCTGGATCGAATCGTGGGTCACTTCGGGCGGCGACAGCGGCCCAAGCAACCGCATCACCTTGCTGCGCGACGCCGATGGCGATGGCAAGCCCGAGCTGACCAGCGTCTTCCTCGACCACCTGAGCTCGCCCTTCGGCGTGGCGCTGGTGGGAAGCGATCTCTACGTTGCCAACACTGATTCCATTGTTCGCTATCCCTACACCACCGGCGACACCAAGATCACCGCGCCCGGAACGCCGCTCACCGCCCTGCCCGGCGGCCCGATCGACCACCATTGGACGAAGAGCCTGGTGGCAAGCCCGGACGGCTCGCTGCTCTATGTCGGCATCGGCTCGAACAGCAACGTGGCCGAGAACGGCATCGAGGCGGAGAAGGACCGCGCCGCGATCTGGCAGGTGGACAGGGCTACCGGCAGGTCGCGCATTTTCGCCAGCGGTTTGCGCAATCCGAATGGCCTGAGCTGGGAGCCGCAGACCGGGGCGCTCTGGGCCGTGATCAATGAGCGCGACGAGCTCGGCCCCAATCTCGTGCCGGATTATCTGACGTCGGTAAAGGACGGCGGCTTCTACGGGTGGCCATACAGCTATTACGGCCAGCATCTCGATCCCCGAGTCATGCCCCAGCGTCCGGACCTGGTCGCGAAAGCGATCGTTCCGGATTATGCGCTGAGCTCCCACGTCGCCCCTCTGGGATTGACCTTCTACACGGCAACCAGCCTCCCCCAGGCGTATCGCGCCGGCGCCTTCGTTGGCGAGCACGGGAGCTGGAACCGCACGCGCTTCAATGGCTACAAGGTGGTGTTCGTACCATTCAGCCGCGGCCATCCGAGTGGCGCCGCACAGGACGTGGTGACTGACTTCTTGGACAAGGACAACAAGGCGCGCGGCCGGCCTGTCGGCCTGGCCGTCGACAAAACCGGGGCCCTGCTCATCGCCGACGACGTCGGCAACACAGTTTGGCGGGTGACATCTGCCGGCCAATAAAGGGGCTCCACTCCCTTCGTCGAGCTGTCGGTCGAGCAGGGGATCGAACCCTGCGCGCGACGATCCCCGACGATCGCCGTTCCGGGCACATTCGGCATGCTCGCCATTGCCGTTTATTCGACGCTGACGATGTTTGCCGCGCGCTACCGCTGATCACCGCCGAACCGAAGGACCGCCAGCACCGAGAAATGGTATTTTTGCCCTTCCCACCGCCGGCTCTAGAATTTTCATCGCAAATCAAGTTATGATGCACTTGGTATTTCCCGAGACGGCTTTGCGCCGCTTGGAATACCGGGAGGAAACGGGACATGGCCGTTGCGCTTGTACTCGTTCTGATCGTCGTGGGCTCGGTGTTGTTCCACTTCCTGAGCCCGTGGTGGTGGACGCCGATTGCCTCGAACTGGGACTATATCGACAACACCATCATCATAACTTTCTGGATCACCGGCGTCGTCTTCGCCGCCGTGGTTCTTTTCATGGCCTATTGCGTCTTCCGCTTCCGTCATCGGGAAGGCAATCAGGCGGCATATGAACCTGAGAACAGGCGGCTCGAATCCTGGCTGACGGTCGTCACTGCCGTCGGTGTCACGGCTTTGCTGGTTCCCGGCCTGTTCGTCTGGAGCCGCTTCGTCAACGTTCCGAGCGATGCAACCGAGGTCGAAGTCGTCGGCCAGCAATGGCAATGGAGTTTCCGTCTGCCCGGCAAGGACGGCAAGCTCGGCACATCCGACACTCGCGACGTCAACGCTGAAAATCCGCTCGGTGTCATCGCCGCTGATGCCAACGGCCAGGACGACGTCGTGGTCGAAGCGGCCGACCTGCATCTGCCGGTTGGCAAACCGGTCAAGATGCTGCTCCGCTCGATCGATGTGCTGCACGATTTCTACGTGCCGGAATTCCGCGCCAAGATGGACATGATCCCGGGCTCAGTCACCTATTTCTGGTTCACTCCGACCAAGACCGGAACCTTCCAGGTCCTGTGTGCCGAACTCTGCGGCCAAGGGCATCCGATGATGCATGGCGTGGTCATGGTCGATACGCAGGAAGATTATCTGGCGTGGCTTGGCCAGCAGCAGACTTTTGCGCAGCTGTCCGCGCCCCAACAGATGGGCTCGGCAGAGTAGACGCCGGAACGACGGCGCGCCGTCGGCATTGAAAAGATTGCGGCAGGCCCGAACTGTCGGGCATGGCCGAAAAGGGCACGGAGGTGTTCCTATGGTCGATATCACACCTGCAGATGCGGTACCGCCGGCCGAAGTCGCGGAAATGGAACTTTACCATCCGCACAGCTGGTGGACGAAATACGTTTTCTCGCAGGATGCCAAGGTCATCGCCATCCAGTATTCGGCGACCGCGACGGCGATCGGCATGGTGGCGCTGGTGTTGTCCTGGCTGATGCGGCTGCAGCTCGGCTTCCCCGGCACGTTCGACTTCATCACCCCGGAAGCCTACTACCAGTTCATCACCATGCACGGCATGATCATGGTGATCTACCTGCTCACCGCACTCTTCCTGGGCGGCTTCGGCAACTATCTGATCCCGCTGATGGTTGGCGCTCGCGACATGGTCTTTCCCTATGTCAACATGCTGAGCTACTGGATCTATCTCCTGGCCGTGCTGGTCCTCGTGTCGAGCTTCTTTGCCCCCGGCGGACCGACAGGTGCCGGCTGGACGCTCTATCCGCCGCAGGCGATCATGACCGGTACGCCAGGCGGCCAGGACTGGGGCATCATCCTGATGCTCGTCTCGCTGATCCTGTTCATCATCGGCTTCACCATGGGCGGCTTGAACTATGTCGTGACGGTGCTACAGGGCCGCACGCGCGGCATGACACTGATGCGCCTTCCGCTCACCGTCTGGGGTATTTTCACCGCCACCGTCATGGCGCTGCTCGCCTTCCCGGCACTGTTCGTCGCCTGCGTGATGATGCTGCTCGACCGGGCGCTCGGCACCAGCTTCTTCATGCCGGCGATCGTCGAGATGGGCGAACAATTGCAGCATGGCGGCGGCAGCCCGATCCTGTTCCAGCATCTGTTCTGGTTCTTCGGCCACCCTGAGGTCTACATCGTGGCGCTTCCGGCCTTCGGCATCGTCTCCGACCTGATCAGCACCCATGCGCGCAAGAACATCTTCGGCTACCGCATGATGGTCTGGGCCATCGTCGGCATTGGCGCACTGAGCTTCGTGGTCTGGGCGCACCACATGTATGTCAGCGGCATGCATCCCTATTTCGGCTTTTTCTTCGCCACCACGACATTGATCATCGCGGTTCCGACAGCCATCAAGGTCTACAACTGGGTGCTGACGCTGTGGCGTGGCGACATCCACCTCACCATACCGATGCTTTTTGCCCTGGCCTTCATCGTCACCTTCGTCAATGGCGGGTTGACTGGGCTATTCCTCGGCAATGTCGTCGTCGACGTTCCGCTGTCGGACACGATGTTCGTCGTCGCCCATTTCCATATGGTCATGGGGGTCGCCCCGATCATCGTAATCTTCGGCGCGATCTATCACTGGTATCCGAAGGTCACCGGTCGGATGCTGAACGAGACGCTGGGCCGGTTCCATTTCTGGGTCACCTTCCTTGGCGCCTATCTGATCTTCTTTCCCATGCACTATCTCGGCTTGATGGGCGTGCCGCGGCGCTACAACGAATTGACCGATATGACGGTGATGACGGAATCGGCCCACCACCTCAACTCGTTTATCAGCATCATGGCTTTTATCGTCGGTTTTGCCCAGATCGTGTTTCTGTTCAATCTCATCTGGAGCATCCGCCATGGCCGTGAGGCTGGTGGCAATCCGTGGCGGGCAACGACGCTCGAGTGGCAGACGGCCGAAACACCGCCGGGCCATGGCAATTTCGGCAAGGATCTGCCGATCGTCTATCGCTGGGCCTATGACTACAGCGTACCGGGCGCCAAGGAGGACTTCATACCGCAAAACGTTCCGGGCTCCTTCGGACCTTCCAGGGAGCCGGCATGAGCGTCATTCTGGTTTTCCTGCTCGTGATCGCCGGCATTGCTGGGTGGTGGCTCTCGCATCAGCGGCTAATGACGAGGCCGTGGCTCGAGCAAGGTTTGGTCGGGGATTTTGTCGCCCTGGACCGATCGGCGCTTCCGACCGCAAAGATCGGTCTCGGCGTCTTCCTTGCCGTCGTCGGCTGTCTGTTCGCGCTGTTCACCAGTGCTTACTTCATGCGCATGGCGCTGTCGGATTGGCAGCCGCTGCCCATCCCGCCTCTGCTCTGGCTTAATACCGGCGTACTGGTCTTGAGCAGCATTGCCATGCAGTGCGCTTCGCTCGCGGCGCGCAAGGGTCAAGTGGACATGGTCAGGCTCGGCCTCGCCACCGCTGGACTCACGGCGCTCGCCTTCCTGGTTGGACAGCTTATGGCATGGCGGGAACTGAGCGCGGATGGCTATTTTCTGGCGTCCAATCCGGCCAACAGCTTCTTCTACCTGCTAACGGGAATGCATGGGCTGCATATACTGGGAGGGCTGGTCGGCCTGGGCAGAACGACCGTCGGTGCCTGGAACGGTGCGCGGCCGCAGCGGCTTCGGCTGAGCGTCGAGCTGTGCGCCATGTACTGGCATTTCCTGCTTTTCGTCTGGCTCGCCATCTTCGCTCTTCTGGCCGGCTGGGCTTCGACTTTAATCGACATTTGCCGAGGGTTGCTGACCTAGGAGGAACGGGCGGATGGCTGAGACGACACTGACCCACATCGGCCGAACGGGGCCGCGGCCCGCAGGCTGGCAAGGCATCGCCGCCGACTGGTCCTCGGATCAGCGGGCGTTCAAAAACGTGTCTTGGGGCAAGGCCATGATGTGGATCTTCCTGCTCAGCGACACGTTCATCTTCGGCTGCTTCCTGCTCTCCTACATGACCGACCGTATCTCCACACGCGTGCCGTGGCCCAATCCGAGCGAGGTCTTTGCCCTGCGCATCGGCGGCTCCGACATTCCATTGATCCTTATCGCCATCATGACCTTCGTCCTGATCTCGAGCAGCGGAACGATGGCCATGGCGGTGAATTTCGGCTACCGCCGCGACCGCCGCAAGACGGCAGTCCTGATGCTTTTGACCGCGGCACTCGGCGCGACCTTCGTCGGCATGCAAGCCTTCGAATGGACCAAGCTGATCACCGAGGGCGTGCGGCCTTGGGGCAATCCGTGGGGCGCTGCACAGTTCGGCGCATCCTTTTTCATGATCACCGGCTTCCACGGCACACATGTGTCGATCGGGGTGATTTTCCTGATCATCGTGGCGCGAAAGGTCTGGCGCGGGGACTACGACGTCGGACGGCCCGGCTTCTTCACCAGCCGGAGGGGCCGCTACGAAAACGTCGAAATCATGGGGCTCTACTGGCATTTCGTCGACCTGGTCTGGGTGTTCATTTTCGCATTTTTCTATCTTTGGTGAGAGGCAGGACATGGCTGAAGCAACCGCAAATGGCCTTGGACAACACACGCTCGACAGCGCCCGTACGCATGATGCGACGGCGACCAGCGTTACCCCTACGGAGGTTCATCAGGAGCACCCGATCAAGCTCTACCTGGTGGTCTGGGCGTGGCTGTTCATCCTCAGCACCTGCTCCTATCTGGTCGACTATTTCGGGCTCCACGGCTATCTCAGATGGTCGCTGATCCTGATCTTCATGATCCTCAAGGCAGGGCTGATCGTCGCCATCTTCATGCACATGGCCTGGGAACGGCTGGCGCTGACATATGCAATCATCCTGCCGCCGGTGCTGGTGCTGGTATTCGTGACGCTGATGGTCTTCGAAGCGGACTACACCCTTCTCACCCGAATGGCGTTTTTCGGGGCCGGGCCCTGACATGCAATCCGGATCCAGGCCGTCCTGTTCTGGAGCCTTCGCCTTGAAACAATCTACGGCTGGACCATTTCTGTTGGTATCGGAAACGACAGGCGATGCCGGCGTTTCCACATGCGTCGCGAACACCAGCAAGGGGCGCCCAAGATGACCATCGCAAACAGACTGAAGGACTTCATCGATAAGAAAGGCATTTCCTACGACACCGTCGAGCATCACCGCACGGCGACAAGCAGACAATCCGCCATTGCGGCACATGTGCCTGGCAGCATAATGGCCAAATCGGTGGTCGTTCACCACGACCGTGGCTACGCGCTGGCCGTGGTTCCAAGCACGCACAGGATAGAACTCGCGACATTGCAGGATGTTATGGACAAGCCTCTTGGACTTGCCTCCGAAGACGAGGTGGTCTCGTTGTTCGGCGATTGCGATGTCGGCGCTGTGCCGCCGATCGGCGCTGCCTATGATGTGCCGGTGGTCCTCGATGAAAGCCTCGGCGACGCTCCCGAAATCTATTTCGAGGGCGGTGACCATAGGACGCTGGTGCATGTGAGCGGCAAGGATTTCCGCGACCTGACAAAAGACGCGCGCCAGGCCCGTTTCAGCCACCCCGCCTATTGAAAGCTCTGCCCCACCCTCCCCGCACCGGCGCTCGGTGCGGAGGACAGGTTTTTCAGCTCACGGTCTGGTAGCCGGCGGCGATTCGACAACTTTCCGATAGACATGCCAGGTGGCATGACCAAGGATCGGCAGCACGACCGCCAACCCGGCGAACACTGGCAGCGAGCCGATGATCAAGGCGACGGCGACAATAAGGCCCCACACTGCCATCACGATCGGGTTGGCCAGGACAACGCGCACCGAGGTGTGGATGGCTTCGTAGGCGCCGACATCGCGGTCGAGCAACAACGGGAATGCGACGACCGTGGTGCACAACACAACCGCGGCGAACACAAAGCCGATGGCGTGACCCAGGATGATGAGTGTCCAGCCGCGTCCCGTGGCGAATATATCACTGATGAAGCTGGACAGCGATTGCGGCGGCGCCGGGCCGAACACGGTCTGGTAAAATATCTGGGCCGTCAAAAGCCAGGCGATGAATATCGCAAGCAGCATGATGCCGACCGCCGCAATAGCCGGCAGCGCCGGAGAACTTCTGACCTCAAAGGCGTGCCTCCACGAGGCATCGAGCCCGGCTTCCCGTCGCCGGCTGATCTCATAGAGGCCGATCGCCGCGAACGGACCAATTAGCGCAAAGCCGGACACAAGCGGAAACAACAATGGCAGCGTGTTGTTGCCTGATGTCCAGACGGCAAGCACGACCCCCGCAAGCGGGTAGATCAGGCAGAGAAAAACGATGTGCGACGGCTTGACCATGAAATCATCGACGCCACGCCTGAGCGCATCAAAAAGATCGGAGACACCGATTTTTCGAATTCTGGTGTGTTCCAGCGTCTCGTTGGCGCCTGCTATCACGTGAAAACTTGCCATGACCATTCCTCCAGACCGGGTCCGGTAAGGTCGCGTTTTACGGTGCTGCCGTTCTGCGTGATTGGCCACGCAAACCGCGACCTGCACCATGATCAATATACTCTCATGCGGGGGACTTGTCGCGCTTTGTACGAAGGCCCCCGGGGGTAAGAGGTCCCGGGTAGCCCGACTAGCTCTGGACACCTTTCTTCGATATGCTCTTCTAGACGAAGGTGAAGGTCATGGATGGAAGGACAGTTCTCATACTCGGCCTTGGCATCGTTATTCTGCTGTTGCTGGGATTTTGTGCTCTGCCAACGTGATGTTTTTAGCCGGGCTCAATAGCCGGCTGACGCGACCACTCGCATTACAATGGTGTCGGCAAGCAGCGCCGCGAAGATCGCGAAAAGATAGACAATCGAATACGCAAACAACGCCTTTGCCGGCTTCATCTCCTTGTCGGCGACGAGGACCTTCCAGGCGTGCCAAATGAACCCTGCGCCCAACGCTGCTGAAGCAGTGCCGTAGTATCCGCTGGCGAAGCCGAAGGCCCAAGGAAGCACGCCGATTGGCGCCAAGACCAGCGAATAGGCGAAGATTTGTTTTCTGGTCGAGTGCTGGCCGGCCACATTCGGCATCATCGGGATGCCCGCCGCGGCATAGTCGCCGACCTTGAAAAGGGCCAGCGCCCAGAAATGAGGCGGCGTCCAGAGGAAAATGATCAGAAACAGAATGACACTTTCGATGCCGATTGCGCCGGTTGCAGCCGCCCACCCGATCACCGGAGGAAGGGCGCCTGCCGCGCCGCCTATGACGATATTCTGTGGCGTCGAGCGTTTCAGCCACATCGTGTAGATAACGACATAGAAGAAGATGGTGAACGCCAACAGCGATGCGGCAAGCCATCCCACCAGCACGCCGAGCGTCATGACCGACAGTGCGGAAAGCACCAAGCCGAAGCCGAGAGCTTCGCCAGGCGTGACGCGGCCTGACGGAATTGGTCGCTTGGACGTGCGAGACATCAAGGCGTCTATGTCTGCGTCGTACCACATATTGAGCGCGCCGGCCGCCCCTGCTCCAACCGCAATTGCGCCGATGGCGATTACGGCGATAACTGGATTCATTACGCCGGGCGCCATCATCAGGCCGACGAACGCAGTAAACACGGCAAGCGCCATGACCCGTGGTTTCAAAAGCGCAAGGAAATCACCCGCCGTCGCCTCCGAGAGGCGGATGCCGGTATCCTTGAGACGGCTTTCTTCAGTCGACATTCAGACGACCACCGATGGGAACGGCAGCCTAGCCGGCCAATGTCTTTTTTGCAACAAGCCGCCCTCCCCACCGACACTGCCGGCAGATTGCGGCCGAGGCTATGCCTCGACCTGTTTGCGATACCAAGATCCGGCGGAAGAGCCGCGTTATTTGGAGAATTGCTTCAGATAGGCAATGACATTGACGATGTCCTCGTCTTTCTTGAGGCCGGGAAACGCCATCTTCGTTCCTTTGACCATCGCCTTGGGATCGCGAAGGTAGCTCGTCAGCGTGGCCTCATCCCATTTGACGCCGGACTTGCCGGCCTCGGTCATCGCCTTGGAATAGCTGAACCCCGGATGCGTGCCGGCCGTTCGGCCGATGACGCCGTTCAACGACGGACCGACCTTGTTCTGATCCTTGTCCGCGACGTGGCAGACCTTGCATTTGGCGAAGACCTTCTCACCCGCCGCGGCATCCTGAGCCCACGAGGGGCCGGCGATGACGGTCGCGACCGACATGATGATAAAAAACACAATGGCACGCATGGCATTTCCTCCCTGATCGCCAATTTGCCCTGGCTGACCTGCACAGGCCGACATCTAGTCCGCTGGCATGCGCTCTTGAATGGCAGAACGGATATCCACTGCCTGGAGTTGCGGCACCTACATACCACGGAACCCGGCCGGCAGGTAGAGTTCGGCCATGCAAAGGTTTCATGCGGACAATCTGCTCAAGGCAATTTGGTGTTGCAGGTGGTGGCGATCCGGCCGACCGCCTCTTCAACTCCGGCGAGGTCAAACTCGGCTTTGCCGCGCCCCGACAGCAGCCCGAACCGCCAGGACAGCAGCAGCCGGTCCGCGGAAATCAGTCGCCTGATGCCGTCGGCACCGTCGCGCACCAGCATCCTGCTGCGCGGGCCGACCGACCAGCTTTCGTTGAGCTTGCCGGATTGGTCGACAGTCACCGACATGGCGATGGTTCGGCTGGCGGAAACAGTATCGCTCAGCTGCAGCCATTCGCTCCAACGCGGTTCGCCGGCGGTCCGGCAGGCAATCGTCAATACCGGGCTGTAGCTCAATGCGCCGCCGCCGGTGATGAGCTTGTTGGTAGCGTAAAGCGAGGCGGTGACAAGACCGTCGCTGGTCTTGTCGAACCGCCAGTTGTCGAGAACCGTGTCAGCCTGGGCGATGCCGTAGACCGACGCAAGCAGGAACGCCGCCGCGACCACGCTTCCGATACCGAAGAACTGTCTCAACGATGCCTCCAACAACCGCTGCGATCCGCAACCCAGCGCAGATAATCATCAAAGCTTCGTATCGCCACCTCGACCGCCAGATGCGTGAAATCCGTTGCGCCCGCGCCACAACGAAAAAGGCCGCCTCGAGAAGGCGGCCTTTTGGAATTCAGCAGGGACGTTATTCAGCCTCCTTGGCGGCCTTCTTCTTCGGCGCAGCCTTCTTCTTGGGCTCTTCAGCGTCGTCGTCGGCCTTCTTGGTGTCGGCTTTTTTCGCAGCCGCCTTCTTCGCCGGCTTGGCCTTGGTCGTCTCCGTATCCTCGTCGTCGGCCAGCAGCTCTTCCTTGCTGACCTTGACGTCGGTGACCGAGATCTGGCCAAGCAGATGGTCGACCACCTTCTCTTCGAACATCGGCGCGCGCAACGTATTCAGCGCCTCGGGATTGTTGCGATAGAATTCGAAGGCTTCCTGCTGCTGGTTGGCCGGATAGCGACGCACCTGCTCGAACAGGCCGCGCTGCAATTCCTCGTCCGTCACCGTGACGCCGGCCTTCTCGCCGATTTCGGCGAGAACCAGGCCGAGACGCACGCGGCGCTCGGCAAGCCGCTTATATTCGGCACGCGCTTCCTCTTCCGTCGTCTCTTCGTCCGCAAAGGTGCGCCCGGCGGCTTCGAGATCGCGGTTGACCTGGTTCCAGATGTTGTTGAATTCGGCCTCGACGAGCTTGGACGGCGCCTCGAACGAGTAGGCGGCGTCGAGTTGGTCGAGCAACTGGCGCTTGACCTTCTGGCGCGTCATCGAGCCGAACTGATTTTCGATCTGACCGCGCACCACCTCGCGCAGGCGCTCCAGCGACTCCAGGCCGAGGTTTTTGGCCATCTCGTCGTTGATCTCAAGTTCGCCGGGCTTCGACACTTCCTTGACGGTCACGTCGAAAGTGGCTTCCTTGCCGGCCAGATGCGCCGCCTGGTAGTTTTCCGGGAAGGTAACCGTGACCTGCTTCTCGTCGCCGGCCTTGCTGCCGACCAGCTGGTCCTCGAAGCCAGGGATGAATTCCTTCGAGCCGAGCACCAGCGGCTGATCGGTGCCGGCGCCGCCGCCGAAGGCTTCGCCGTCGATCTTGCCGACATAATCGAGGGTCACGCGGTCGCCCTCGGCGGCCTTGCCGGTCTTCGGCTCATAAGTGCGCGCCGACTCGGCGACACGCTTGACCTGTTCATCGATCTCCTCATCAGGCACTTCGAATACATGACGCGTCACCTTGATGTCGGAGAAATCCTTGATCTCGATCGGCGGAATGACCTCATAGTTCAGGCGGAACTCGAAATCTGCGCCGCCGGCCAGGATCTTCTCGGCTTCCTTCTCGTCCTCGGTCATGATCACTTCGGGCTGCATGGCAGCCTTTTCGCCGCGCCCGGTGATGATCGAACGGGTCGAGTCGTTGAGGATCTCGTTGACCACTTCGGCCATGAACGATTTGCCATAGACTTTGCGCAGATGCTGCACCGGCACCTTGCCGGGGCGGAAGCCGTTGATGCGGACCTTGTTCCTGGCGTCGGAAAGCCGCGCCATCAGCTTGGCTTCCATGTCACGGGCCGGCACGGTGATCTTGATCTCGCGCTTGAGACCGGAGTTGAGCGTTTCGGTGACCTGCATCATAAAACCTTTGTTTCCACCAATGAGGCCGTCAAACGGCCCCTGCCGTTCACAGCCTGCCGGTATGATCTTGCCGGGAATGGCTTTTGGTGCGGGACTTGGCGATTTGTCCGCCCAACGCGGCACAAATCCTCCAGAAATACGCTCCAAAATGTGAATAAGTCTTTGTTTTTCCTACTTCTTATCACATTCTGCAGAAGCGGATCGTCGCGTCCCGTCACATTCGACACGCCTTTTGTCACAGGCGACGCTGATTTTCAACCATCTTTGCATTCCGGCCAATGATGCCGATGTGGGCTCTGACATTGACAGAATGATGGCTACATGGGATTGGCCGGGCAATGCGGATGTGGCGGAATTGGTAGACGCCCTGGATTTAGGTTCCAGTGCCGAAAGGCGTGGGGGTTCGAGTCCCTTCATCCGCACCACCCTTCGCTCTTCTTCGGGTGGCAGGCCACTCGGAGTTCCTCCGAAGGAGGATCATTGCCAAGGCTGTAGCGCGATCTAGTAAAGCGGCTCCTCGAACAGTGTCTTGTCGCCATCCACCAGCGCCTTGATCTGCGCCGTGCCGTTGGCCGCGATCGCGACGCGGATGCCGAACGGCCGCACCCGCATGTCGTTCTGGATCGCCATCCCCTCGCCTTCCGGCAGATAGAAGCGCTCGATGCCGTAATCCGGCGCGATCGTCGTGGCTGCGCTGAGATCCGAGCCCTCGGAGACGTGTCCGACGATATCGGCTTCACCGGATGCTGCCGGCGCCGGCGCTTGCCCGAACCAAGCCGCGGTCGGACCCCAATAGCCGTCGGCGCCCGGCTTCAGCCTGACCACGATCGGCGTGTCGTCACTCGCCAGCTTGCCGGCTGGAATGTTGCCGATCAGCTTCACCGGTATGCGCGAAATCTCGTAGCCAAGCGAAATATAGTCACCGCGCAAGAGATCGCGCGGATCGATCGGCTCGACCCTGAGCAGGACCTGCTTGCCGTCGCGCAGGATCGCCGCGCGTCCGGCGATGATCCAGCTCAGGAAGCCGATCTGGACAAGCGCCAGGGCCAGCGCCGAGATGATCAGTCTTTTGCCGGTCATCATGCTGCTGCTCCTGTCATATCCGGAGCGTTCATGCGCTTTTCTATGCGGATGATAATGAAAGCAAGAACGGCGAGAAGCACCGCCGCCGCAAGGAAGAAGCCTGCCGTGTCGAGCATTGATTGCAGCATCACCACATAGATGATGGCGAGTTCGAAGGCGAAGCCCGCATAGGCAACCCAGCGCAGTCCTCGGCTCTCGCGGCCGCCCAGCACGATCGCCGCGACGATGCCGGCCAGCGCAACAGCCGAGGCAATGGCGAAGCCGCTGCTGTAGCTGCTTTCATCCGCCAGTTCGAACTGGATCATCGCCAGGCCGGTGAGAAAGCCGATCAGCGCGTGCAGGGGCAGCCTGCCACCCAGTTGCAAGATCCTGTCGACCGGCCCGGCAGCAAAGATCGCAGCGATAAAAAGCAGCACCGACGCGACAACGAGCGGAATGGCGACTTGCAGCGTGTCGTACCGCGTCACCAGGAGCACGAGATAGAACAGCACCGACAGGATGATCAGGTGGCGCGCCGCCTGGCTGCGCGTCCAGAACGAAACGGCAAACAGCACTAGCGCCATGACGACGAAGAGATGCGGGAATTCTGCGCGATACTCGAAGCCTTTCAGGAACAGCCAGGCATCGGCGATGCCGAGGGCAGCGACGGTCAGCGGGTTCGAGCGCAGCGCCACCGCCGCCAGCGCCGTGCCGGCGCCCCAGGTGACCACGGCGGAGGCCTCGTCGCCCGACAAATGGTACATCTGGCCGATCAGCGCGATCGATCCGCCGAACGCTGCTGCCGCCACGATCCACAGCGCTTCGCCGATCGCCGCATGGTCACGCATCTTCAGCACCGCGCCGCCGACATAGCCGGCAAGGATAACGGCAAAGAGTGCTGCGACCCGTACCAGCCGCGGGATGACTTCCCAGTTGGCGGCGATGAAGATCAGGATGGCCGCGCCGAACAACAGTGCCGCCATCATCGCCAGGATCGAGCCGAAGCTCAGCGATTTGCGTTCGTTGGCCTCGACGTCGCGCGTCAGCACGTCGGCTGTCGGCGCGTCGATCAGGCCGGCCTGCTGCCATCGTGCGATATCCAACCTGACCCGTGACGAATAGCTCGCCATGCCCCTCCCCCTTTGTTTGGCCCTTTTAGCTCGTCCGCCCAAGCGTTTGACCTGACGGCATTTTCCGATCTGGGCGGAAAACCGGACGCGCGTTAATGCTGCAATGCACAATTTGCATTGCTGCCATGCACCAATAGCGCTTTTAAATCGATATGACCCCTCTTATCTTCACGGTGCACACAAAGACGGAATGATCCGAAAGAAAGACGAAACGAGAATACCATGAACCTGATCCGCAACTATCGCAACTGGCGCCGCTACCGGGACACCGTTTCTGAGCTGAGCCGCCTGAGCACCCGTGAACTGACCGACCTCGGCATCAGCCGCGGCGACATCCACTACGTCGCCCGCAAGGCGGTCTAATCCTTTCGGACCGCAAATGGTCCGAACCAGTTTTGAAAGAGAACGACAATGAACCTGATCCGCAACTATCGTAACTGGCGCGTCTACCGCGAGACGGTTACCGAGCTGGGTCGCCTGTCAAACCGCCAGCTCAACGATCTCGGCATAGTCCGCGACGAGATCAAGATGGTCGCTCGCAGGGCGATCTAACCAGCAGAATTTCGCCAGGGTCGACCTCCTCCCCGACCCTGACGGATACGGTCAGCCTTCACCTCCTCCCGAGGGTTGACCACAAAAACGGCGCCCGCCGGACCTCCTCCCCCGGCGGGCGTTGTTTCTAAGTTGTTTCTAAAAAGGGTTTCGCGCCCTTTCAAATGGCGAAAGGAATTTCGTCAAAGCCGACCTCCTCCCCGGCGATGACGAATACGGTCGATCTTCACCTCCTCCCGAGGATCGGCCAACAAAACGACACCCGCCGGACCTCCTCCCCCGGCGGGTGTTGTTGTTTTCAGGCTCGAAACGCCCTGGGAGCCGTTTTGGCGGGACGTCCCCGTCGTCAGTCCAGCGCGCCGCTCTTCAGCACGCCTCGCTTCTTCCACTGGCTCAGCGGAAAAATATCCGGCGCGCCGCCCATCGGCGCATACCAGGAATCCACCACCCATTCTGTACCGCCGCGGTCGCTGATCACCGCCGTCCAATGCGGATAGCGCCCGTCGACAAACAGGCCTCGCGAGGCCTTGTCCTCGACCTTATGAAACCTGAGCAGTTTTCGCTCGGCAAGATAGACCAGCAACGCATGCGTATTGGTCGATTCGTCGACACAATCCATCTGGCCCCTGACGCGCGATGCACCGAATTTCGACTGCGGCTGGTCGCGGACGCCGATGGCCTGGAAAATGCGCTGTTCGAAATAGCGGACGGCCTTCGAAATAGCGGAGCGCTCGGCCTGGGGCGAACCCGCGCCCGCACGCAGGATAGAGCGGAAACGCGCACCGTCACTGGGGCCAAGCGCCAGCGTCGTGCGATAGTTGCAACCGTAACCATGGCATATGGGGATCCGCTTGGAAGCCGTCGCGGCCGGTTCGCCGGCCGCTGCTGATCCGCCCACGGCGATCACGACTGTCAGAAATGTCGCTCTGGCAAAGACCCCGAGACTCCCACCCATTCGCAATAGTAGACGATTGCAGCGCGTGGCGGCAACAGCGCGGCTGATTCGTGTAATTGCAATCGCCGCGCCAAGGGATTATTTCGGCGCTCATGAACACAAATCCCATTCACGTCATCGGTGGCGGTCTCGCCGGCTCCGAAGCTGCTTGGCAGGCGGCCGAAGCCGGCATTCCGGTTATCCTGCATGAAATGCGTCCCGTCCGCGGCACCGATGCGCACAAGACCGACGGGCTGGCCGAGCTCGTCTGTTCCAATTCCTTCCGCTCCGACGATGCGCAAGCCAATGCCGTCGGCCTGCTGCATGCCGAAATGCGGCTCGCCGGTTCGCTGATCATGAGCGCCGGCGACGCGCACCAGGTGCCGGCCGGCGGTGCGCTGGCCGTCGACCGCGACGGATTTTCCGAAGCGGTCACCAGAAAGCTCGAAGCGCACCCACTCATCACCATCCGGCGCGAGGAAGTGCCTGGCCTGCCGCCGGCGGACTGGGACCAGGCGATCGTCGCCACCGGCCCGCTGACCGCCCCTTCGCTCGCCCAGTCGATCGCGGAAGCAACCGGCGCCGACGCGCTCGCCTTCTTCGACGCCATCGCGCCGATCGTCCATTTCGACACGATCGACATGGATATCTGCTGGTTCCAGTCGCGCTACGACAAGGTCGGCCCCGGCGGCACCGGCAAGGATTACATCAACTGCCCGATGGACAAGGAGCAGTACCTTGCCTTCGTGCAGGCGCTGGTCGACGGCCAGAAAACCGAATTCAAGCAATGGGAAGGCACGCCCTATTTCGACGGCTGCCTGCCGATCGAGGTGATGGCCGAGCGTGGCATCGAGACATTGCGTTACGGGCCGATGAAGCCGATGGGGCTGACCAATGCACACAATCCGTCTGTAAAGGCCAATGCCGTCGTCCAGCTTCGCCAGGACAACGCACTGGGCACGCTCTACAACATGGTCGGCTTCCAGACCAAGCTGAAGCACGCCGAGCAGGTGCGCATTTTCCGCACCATTCCCGGGCTGGAAAACGCCGAGTTCGCCCGCCTCGGCGGCCTGCACCGCAACACCTACATCAATTCGCCGACGCTGCTCGACGCTTCGCTGCAGTTGAAGTCGCGGCCCGGCTTGCGTTTTGCCGGCCAGATCACCGGCTGTGAGGGCTATGTCGAGAGTGCCGCCATCGGCCTGCTCGCCGGGCGTTTCGCCGCCGCCGAAAGGCTTGGCCATGCGCCGTCGCTGCCGCCGTTGACCACCGCTTTCGGCGCGCTGCTCAACCACATCACCGGCGGCCATATTGTCTCCGACGACGAGCCGGGAAAGCGCTCTTTCCAGCCGATGAACGTCAATTTCGGCCTGTTCCCGCCCGTGGACGCGCCAAAGATCGAAGGCAAGCGGCTGCGCGGCAAGGACAAGACGGTCGCCAAGCGGCACGCGGTGACATCGCGCGCGCTGGCCGATTGCCGCGAATGGCTCGGGCTGCCGGCGCAGGCGGAAGCTGCGGAATAACTGTCGGGTTGGCTACGCGGCAGCCTTTATGCGACCGGCCAGCCCCGCGTTGCGCGCCGGAACAAGAGCCAATGCCGGCGCAAGGCCGAAAGCCGCACCGCGCCATCAAGCGGTGAATGGCGGGAGCCGTCCATCTTGCCGAGATAGGCGCCCGTCAGCGCCAGCGGCAGAAACGCCGGACGCAGTGAAATCGGCAGGGCGGACGCCCCCTGCTCGAAAGCTGAGAGATGCTCGCGTGCCAGCGCGATCATCGCGGCAACGGCGCGTTCCGCGCCCGGCCCGCCGTCACCTGTAGCGAACTCTTGCGGCGACGATCCCGCCGCAGCCAGAATGTCGGCCGGAACGAAGCACTGTCCCCGCTTACGATGCAGCGGCAGCAGAAGCAGGAGACCGGTCATCGCCTGCGCACAACCTGCCCTGCCGGCAAGTTCGGCAAAGCGCGGTGCTTCGACCGGATCGAGCACCATCGCCGCAAGCTGGATGAGCGCGGCGGCAGTCTCGCCGCAATAGCCTTCGAGATCGGTGCGCGACGGCATCGGGTCGTCATAGAGATCGAAGACGCGCGCTTCGAGCATATTGTCGAAAGCGGCCTTGGGCAGGCGGTGAGCGGAAATAGTCGCCCTCAGCGCGTCCGCCACGGGATGGCCGACCTTAGCGCGATCCTCTTCGGCGGCGATGACGTCTCGCCACCATTGCAGCCGGACTTCACCCGGCAGCGCTTCGCGGATGCGATCGCGTATGCCGGCAATTTCGGCGTTGAAGGCATAGAGCGAAAACACCGCGTCCCGCTTGTCTTCGGGCGCGTAGAGCGCGGCGAGATAGCGGTCATGATCGGCGGCGCGCACCGTCTCCATGACGGCTTTGGTGTTTTCGGCCACGTCAGTCGACGGCGATGAGTGCTGCGGCCACGGCGCGGTCTTCAGCCAGCAGCACATTATAGGTCCGCACTGCCGCCCCGGTCGACATCGGATCGGCGGAAATGCCGGCATCCTTCAGCGCAGCACGCAACGCCGCCGGCAATGGCCTCAGATCCTTGCCGCTGCCGACCAGCAGGATCTCGACCTTGTCGGCCTCGTTGAACAGCTTGGTGAAATCCGCTGCCGTCAGCGCCAGCGGATCGGCCGGCTCCCAGCCATAGATGCCAGAAGGCAGGCACAGCAGCGAGCCGCGGTGCGACATGTCGGCAAAGCGGAAACCGCCATTGCCGTAAGCCTCGATCGGTGCGCGGCCGGGGAAATGCGCCTCGCGGATGACGATGCCCTTGGCCACTTTTGCGGCAAGCCGTCAGGTGGCTATGGCTTTGCCGCCGCCCACCGGCTTTTCCTCATCGGATGCTGTGGCCTGCGGCCGCAGCTTGAACAGGATAAGCAGTGGCGCGGCGATAAAGATCGACGAATAGGTGCCGAACACGACGCCGAACAGCATGGCCATGGTGAACGAGCGGATCACCTCGCCGCCGAACAGCACCAGCGCCAGCAGCGCCAGGATCGTCGTCACCGAGGTCAGCGTCGTCCTCGACAGCGTCTCGTTGATGGCGTTGTTCAGCAATTGCGGCAGCGGCATTCGCTTGTATTTTCGCAGATCCTCGCGAACACGGTCATAGACGACGATCGTATCGTTGAGCGAATAACCGATGATGGTGAGGATCGCCGCCAGCGACGACTGGTTGAATTCCAGGCCGGTAATGACGAAGAAGCCGATCGTCATGACCACGTCATGCACGGTCGCAACGATGGCGCCGACCGCGAACTGCCATTCGAAGCGGAACCAGACATAGATCAGGATGCCGAGCAGCGCGACAAGCATGGCGATGGTGCCTTGCTTGGCAAGCTCGCCCGAGACCGTCGGCCCCACCACTTCGACGCGGCGGAAATCGTACTGGTCTTGCAGTTCGCCGCGCACCTTGTCGATGACGGTCTGCTCGGCATTCTCGCCGCCCTCCTGCGTACCGACGCGGATCAGCACGTCGTTCGGCTCGCCGAACTGCTGAACCTGCACCTCACCGATATTGAGTTCCGTCAGCCTGCCGCGGATGTCGGCCAGATCGGCATTGCCGGTCTTGGACTGCACCTCGATCAGCGAGCCGCCCTTGAAATCGATGCCGTAATTGATGTCGATGGTCATGAACCCGACGACCGACAGGACTGAAAGCACGCTGGACAGCGTGAACGTCCAGCGGCGGATGCCCATAAACGGAATTTTCGTTCCGGGCGGAACGAAAGTCACAGGCGCCCGCGGCAACTCCTTCGGACGGGCCCGGCGAAGCCAGATCGACACCAGCAGGCGGGTGAAGGTGAAGGCGGTGAAGACCGTGGTCAGGATGCCGATGGCATAGGTGACGGCAAAGCCCTTCACCGGCCCGGTGCCGAGATAGAACAGCACCACGGTCGCGATCAGCGAGGTGACGTTGGAATCGACGATTGTGGCCAGCGCCTTGCTGAAACCGGTATCGATCGCCTGGATGACCGAGCGGCCGGCACGTCGCTCCTCGCGGATGCGTTCATAGATCAGCACGTTGGAATCGACCGCCATGCCGATGGTCAGCACGATACCGGCGATACCGGGCAAGGTCAGCGTCGCTCCAAGCAGCGACAGCAGCCCGACGATCATCGCCACATGCACCGCCAGCGCGATGTTGGCGAGAAAGCCGAAGAAGCCGTAGGCGACAAACATGAACGCCACAACCAGGATCGAACCGATGATGCCGGCGACTTTGCCGGCATGAATGGAATCCTGTCCGAGGCCAGGGCCCACAGTGCGCTCCTCGATCACCGTCAGCGTCGCCGGCAAGGCGCCGGCGCGCAGCAGCACGGCGAGGTCGTTGGCGCTCTCAGCGGTGAAATTCCCCGATATCTGGCCGGTGCCGCCGGGGATCGGTTCGCGGATCTGCGGTGCCGAAATCACCTGATTGTCGAGGATGATGGCAAACAGCTTGCCGACGTTCTGTGATGTCGCCTGGCCGAACCGCTGCGCCCCTTTCGAATCGAAGCGAAACGAAACAACCGGCTCGTTGTTCTGGGAGTTGAACGTCGCCTGGGCATCGACGAGGTTTTCACCCGAAACGATGACGCGGTTCTCGATCAGATACGGAACCGGCGGGTCGTCCTGCGAATACAGCACCGAGGATCCCGGCGGCGGACGGCCGTTCAGCGCGTCCTGCACCGGCATCGATTGGTCGACCATCTGGAAGGTCAGCTTGGCGGTCTGGCCAAGAATTTCCTTCAGCCGTTGCGGGTCTTGGAGACCCGGCACCTGCACCAGGATGCGGTCGTCACCTTGCCGCTGCACGATCGGCTCGGTCGTGCCGAGTTCATTGACGCGGCGGCCGACGACCTCGATCGACTGCGTCAGCGCTGCCGAAGTACGATATTTGATGCCCGCATCGGTGACGGTGAACTTGAGCAGGCCGGGCTCGGAATCATCCAGCGTCATCTCCTGGATCGAGCCGCCGCTGAACAAGCCGGCCGCCACCGGATCGGTCAACGTCTTCAACGCCTTCTTGGCAGCCTCGATCTGTGCGGGATCGGTGATGCGGACCTGCACCGTGCGGCCCGTTCCGGCAAGGCCGGTATAGCCGATCTTGGCATCGCGCAGCAGCGTCCTGATTTCGTCGCGCGTCGTCTCCAGCCGATCTTTGATCAGATCGTTCGGATCCATCCTGAGCAGGATATGCGAGCCGCCCTGCAGGTCGAGGCCAAGCGTCATCTGCCGCTTCGGCACCCAGTCGGGCAGCTTGGCCAGCGTGCTGGCGGAAAAAAGGTTGGGCGCAGCGAGGACCACTGTGGCGGCCACGGCCAGCCAGATCAGGATCATCTTGAAGCGCGAAAAATAAAGCATATGGCGTCGTCCGTCAGGGCGTACTGGCGGATCGTTCCGCCGACAATTCGGTTATTTCTTGGCGTTCTGGTTCGCCACCGGCTCGCCCTTGACGCGCACGTCGGCAAGCGTCGAGCGCAGCGCCGTCACCTTGGTGCCGCCGCCAAGGTCGATCTCGAGCTCGTTGTCGTCTATCACCTTGGTAACCTTGCCGACCAAGCCGCCGCCGGTGACAACGGTGTCGCCGCGGCGAACCGCCGCCAGCATCTCGCCGCGCTTCTTCAGCTGCGTGCGCTGCGGCCGGATGATCAGAAAATACATGATCACGAAAATCAGAGCAAACGGCACGATCTGGATAAACATTGCGGACGAGTCCCCGCCGATGCCTTGGGCGTATGCCGGTGTCACGAACATCGAGGTACTCCTGAACTTTGAAAAACAGCCGCAAGGCGGCCCCGCCAAATTTGGCCGGAATATAGTCGGTAACGTTGCCAATGCAACTGCGCTGCCGGGCAAATCGGCTGCTTTTCCGGCCTGGTGAGCCGTGTTAGAGGGTGATCACGAAAAGCGATGCTCGGTTTTCGCAAAAGATCATGCCCGAACAAATGCTTGGGACGAGTTTCGAAACCGCTGAAATCAGGTAGGTTGCCCTACCGCACCCGTCCTGAACGCGAAACAAACCGCGAAACAAAAAGACAAGAGATGACCGACAGCCCTATCGATATCCTGCACCAGAAGCTCGACCGCCTGATCGAGGCGGTCGCCCGCCTAGCCCCGCCGCCGGTGCCGCAAACCGATCTCGGCGAGGCCGATTGCTTCGTCTGGCAGGCCGATCCCGGCTATCTGGAACCGGTGCGCAAGGTCAACCGCGTCGATATCGGCCTGATCCGCGGCGTCGACCGCGTCCGCGACATATTGGTCGACAACACCGAGCGCTTCGCCTCCGGCTACGCTGCCAACAACGTGCTGTTATGGGGCGCGCGCGGCATGGGCAAATCGTCGCTGGTCAAGGCGGTACACGCCTCGGTCAACGCTTCGGCGAAGCCCGACGTGCCGCTCAAGCTTATCGAGATCCACCGCGAAGACATCGACACGCTGCCGAAGCTGATGGGCCTGCTGAAGGCAGCGCCGTTTCGCTTCATCTTGTTTTGCGACGACCTGTCATTCGACCATGACGACACATCCTACAAATCGCTGAAGGCAGCACTTGAAGGCGGCGTCGAAGGCCGCCCGGCCAATGTCATTTTCTATGCCACCTCGAACCGGCGGCATCTGTTGCCGCGCGACATGATCGACAATGAGCGCTCGACCGCGATCAACCCGTCGGAAGCGGTCGAGGAGAAGGTTTCGCTGTCGGACCGCTTCGGCCTGTGGCTTGGCTTCCACAAATGTTCGCAGGACGAATATCTCGACATGATCGATGGCTATGTCCGCCATCATGATCTCGCCATCGATCCCGAGACGCTGCGCGCCGAGGCGCTGGAATGGGCGACGACGCGCGGCAGCCGTTCGGGCCGCGTCGCCTGGCAGTTCACCCAGGATCTGGCAGGCCGGCTCGGAAAATCGCTCAAGGACTAGACCATGATCCCGAACCGAAGGTCAGCGTAGCAAAAAAGGAGCCCGGTTTCGGACTCGATCATGGTCCAGAAAAGCAACAGAAGAAGCCCGCACCTTGCGGAGCGGACTTCTTCGGCGGGCTGAAGGTCAGGCGGCCCGCAAGTCGCTTTTTCCCTATTCGAGATAGCCTGACGGATCGACCGGCGCCGAGTTCTTGCGCACTTCGAAATGCAGTTTCGGCGAGTCGGTGGTGCCGCTCATGCCGGACAGGGCGATTTCCTGGCCGCGCTTGACCTTTTGGCCGCGCTGCACCTCGATCGAGCTGGCATGGCCGTAGACGGTGACCAGACCGTTTTCGTGACGCACCAGCACTGTATTGCCGAATTCCTTGAGGCCATCGCCGGCATAGATGACGACGCCATTTTCGGCTGCCTTGACCGGCGTCCCCTCAGGCACGGCGATGTCGACGCCGTCCTTGCCGCCGCCGAAGCTTGAAATCACGCGGCCGCGCACCGGCCAGCGCATCTTGCCGATGCCGGTTGCATCCGGCGCCACCGCATCGTCGTCCTCGGCCTGCTGGATGACTTTCGCATCCTTCTTTGGCGGCGTGTAGGAGGCGAGCGTCTGCGTCGGCGTTGTCTTGGCCGGTGGCTGAGTGGTGGCCGTCGTCACCGGATCGACCTTTGCCGGCTTCGCGCCGGCGACAACAGCGGTTCCGCCGGCCGGCACTTTCAGGGTCTGGCCGATCTTGAGCAGCCCGTCCTGCATGCCGTTCGCCTGTTTCAGCGCAACGACGCCGACGCCGGTCTTTCTGGCGATGGCGGACAGCGTATCACCTTGCTGTACCGTGTAAGTGCCGCCGGCACCGGCCGGCTTGGCCATCGCCGAGGCTGTTTTGAGCGCAGTCTTTCCATCCTTCGGCTGGCTTGCGGCGGCCGAGGCATCCACCTGCGCGGCAGACTTGCCTTCCCTGAGCTTCGGCTGCTGCGGCAGCACGGCCACCTTCTCCGGCGCGTCGGCCGGCTGGTCGTGCCTGGTGCCGTTCGTGGGCTTGGCGTCGGCGACTTTCGGCGCGGCGCCGTTGCTCGAGTAAGCATAGGCCGGGATGACGAGCTTCTGGCCGGTCTTCAGCCCTTTGGTCGCGCTCAGCCCGTTGACTTTCATGATGGCATCGGCCGGCACGCCGTAGCGCCGCGACAGGCCGGAAATGGTCTCGCCATCCTTGACGACGATCTCGGTTGCATGCGGTGCGCCGGCGGCCGTCGCCATGCGCGGCGCGTCGGGCTCGGCGTTCTTGAACGGCCTTGCCGCCGGAGCAACGGTGCCGGTTGCCGTCCTGTCGACACGAGGAGCGGCAGGCGCCAGGGCCGGCGCGGCAGCGGTACGCACCGGGCGGGCGGCAGGGGCCAGGGCGGGAGCCGGCGGCGGCAGTTGCTGTGCCGTAACCGGTTCGAGGCTTGAGCGGCTGACCGACTGGGTGTGGCTGCCGTCGATCGGGGCGGCCGCAACATCGCCCGGATAGGGCTGGGCAGCATCCTGCTTGTCGATGATGGCGCGCTGGTTGTTGGTCGAGGCGGTGAACACGTCGTCGACGCTGTTGAACCGCGCCACCTGGGAACTACACCCCGTCGCAGCCCCTGCGATCATGAGGACGGCGCAGCCACGCGCCAGATTGCGTCCGTTTGCCTTCAAAACACTGAATTGCATCGCACTAACCCGCACAGACCCGGTACAACTGAGCCTGATTAAAGCGCGTTAATGTTACCGGTCGGTTAAACCTGTAGAATCAGACGCAAATTTTCTTAAAAATGTTTCGAGGATCGAGCGCCGGGTGTGTTGAGATTCAGGTCAGGCCGAGCCGAAAATGGTGGATTCCGAGAACCGGAGCGGAGCGTACATTTGGGTACGTGAGCACCGGAAGCGGAGGAAGCCGCAATTTGCAGGCCGGCCTCACCTGAATATCGACACACCCTAGATGACCGCCGCGACACTGCGCAGGATCGGCTGCAGACGCACCAGGCCGATATCCTCGCGTTCGAAGCGGCTGCCGACCTTGGTCAGCTTGGCCAGCACCTGCTCGCCCTCGTCGGGTCCGATGGGCGCAATGACGATGCCGCCGCTCGACAATTGGTCGAGCAGGAAACGCGGCAGGCTGTCGAAGGCCGCCCAGGCGACGATGCGGTCGAACGGCGCTTCGTTGGCCAGCCCGTTGGAACCGTCCGCCTGGCGCACGATGACGTTGCCGATGGCGAGTGCCTCGAGACGCTGCCGGGCCTGTTCGGCCAGCGTCTTGTAACGGTCGATGGTGACGATCCGCGCGGCAAGCCGCGACATCACCGCCGCCGTGTAGCCGGACCCGGTGCCGATCTCGAGCACGCGGTTGCCCGGTTCGATGGCAAGTGCCGCGATCACCGCCGCCTGCAGGTCGGCGCCTTCGATGGCCTCGCCGCATTCGATCGGCAGCATACGGTCCGACCAGGCAATCGAGTGGAAATGCGGAGACAGGAAGCCGCGCCGCGGCGTCGCCTCGAAGGCGGCGATCAGCGCCTTCGGCACCGTGCCCCTGCCGCGCAGGCGAAGCAGGAAGGCAGCGAAACCTTCGCGGTCGTCGACCGTTGCAGCGTGATTCAAGTTCATGCGAGCGCCTTGGCCAGTTGATCGCGGATTTCATGCGCGGTGAGATCGAGCTGCAGCGGCGTCACCGACACCAGCCGATTGCGCAAGGCATGGAGGTCGCTGCCTTGCTTGCCCTCGACCGGCTCGCGGCCGAAGCGCAGCCAGTAGTAAGGCAGGCCGCGCCCGTCGCGCCGCTCGTCGACCCACAGGCTGTGGACCAGCTTGCCCTGCGAAGTGACCACAGTTCCGGCGATCTCTTCCGGCGCACAATTCGGAAAATTGACGTTGAGCAGCACGCCGTCCGGCAACGGCATGGCGACGAGCTTTTGAAGCAGCGCTGGCGCCAGCGCCTCGGTTGTCTCATAGGGAACGACGCGGTCCTCGCCGACATAGGAATAGGCTTGGCTGATGGCGATCGAGCGCACGCCGAGCAGCGCGCCTTCCATGGCGCCGGCGACGGTGCCCGAATAGGTGACGTCGTCGGCGATGTTGGCGCCGGAATTGACGCCGGACAGGATCAGGTCGGGCGCTTCGGGCAGGATCTTCTTCACGCCCATGATGACGCAGTCGGTCGGCGTGCCGCGCACGGCAAAGTGTTTTTCGCCGATTTTCCTCAGGCGCAGCGGCTCCGAGATCGACAGCGAATGCGCATAGCCGGACTGGTCCTGTTCCGGTGCCACCACCCAGACGTCGTCCGACAGCGTGCGGGCGATGCGTTCGAGTGATGCAAGGCCCTCGGCATGGATGCCGTCGTCGTTGGTCAGAAGGATGCGCATTATTTCGATTCGATCTTTTCCAGACCGCCCATGTAAGGCCGAAGCGCTTCAGGAATGGTTACGCTGCCGTCCTCGTTCTGGTAATTTTCGATGACGGCGATCAGAGCGCGGCCGACGGCGGTGCCCGAACCGTTCAGCGTGTGGACGAAGCGGTTGCCCTTGCCATCCTTGTCCTTGTAGCGGGCGTCCATGCGCCGGGCCTGGAAATCGCCGCATACCGAGCACGACGAGATTTCGCGATAGGTATTCTGGCCGGGCAGCCAGACCTCGATATCGTAGGTCTTGCGCGCGCCAAAGCCCATGTCGCCGGTGCACAGCGTCATGGTGCGGAACGGCAGGCCCAGCCGCTTCAGCACCTCCTCGGCGCATTCGGTCATGCGCTCGTGCTCGGCAATCGACGAGTCCTGATCGGTGATCGACACCAGCTCGACCTTATTGAACTGGTGCTGACGCAGCATGCCGCGCGTGTCGCGGCCGGCCGAACCCGCCTCGGAGCGGAAGCACGGCGTCAGCGCGGTATAGCGCAGCGGCAGTTTTTCGTGCGGCGTGATCTCCTCGCGCACGAGATTGGTGAGTGGGACTTCGGCGGTGGGGATTAGGCCAAGCCTGCCATCCCCATGCCGGGCGAAGAACAAATCTTCCTCAAACTTTGGCAGCTGCCCAGTCCCGAAAAGCGCCTCGTCGCGCACCATCAGCGGCGGGACGATCTCCTCGTAGCCGTGCTCGGTGGTATGCAGGTCGAGCATGAACTGGCCGAGTGCGCGCTCCATGCGCGCCAGCTGGTTCTTGAGCACCGTGAAGCGCGAGCCGGAAAGCCTTGCCGCGTGCTCGAAATCCATCATGCCGAGCGCTTCGCCGATCTCGAAATGCTCTTTCACCCAATTCGGCCGCGTCGGCAGCTTGCCGACGACGCGCTTGACGACGTTGTCGTGCTCGTCCTTGCCGACCGGCACATCGTCGAACGGCACGTTGGGCAGCACCGCCAGTGCGTCGTTCAGCGCCTTGTCGAGTTCGCGTTCGCGCGCCTCGCCGTTCTGGATGAAGGCCTTGATCTCGCCGACCTCAGCCTTCAGCCGTTCGGCAAGCGCGGCATCGCCCGAGCGCATGGCATTGCCGATCTCCTTCGATGCGGCGTTGCGGCGCTCCTGCCTGGTCTGCAGCTCGGTCAGATGCTCGCGCCGCGCCTCATCCGCAGCGATCAGATCGTCGACGGTGGACTGCGCCGCCTCGGCCGACCACGAGCGCTTCTGGAGCGCGTCGACAAGGGCCTTCGGGTTGTCGCGAATCCATTTGATGTCAAGCATGGTCTGTTCGTCCTCGAGGGCATGTCGCCCAAAAAATGCGCAGCGGTTGTGGGGCAACGACATGCCCAAAACAAAGACCAGAGGGCGTAAACCGCATCTTTCATTGATGCAAGACGGGAACGCCGGCGTTTCTTCACGCCGCCATCTGTCCCGCCGACTTCACAGACGGCAGCACTCGCAACATTTGGTCGAAAGGGAACCTGAAACAAAAAAACCCGCCTCAGAGGGCGGGTCGTCGGCGCCGAATCAGCACCATACCCAGATTAGTAGCATAGCTGCCGGCACAAAGCAAGAACAAAGTTGCTGCGGCCGGAAGAAAGATGCCAGCCGGTAACCCCACCTACGTCGACGACGCGTCCGCCGGCTTTTCGGCCACCTCTTCCGTGGCGTCCTGCTTTTCGCGGGCGACACGGTCGCGCTCCTTGCTGCGCTCGATCAAGCGAGCCGACCAGATCGAGACCTCGTAGAGCAGGATCGTCGGAATTGCGAGGCCGATCTGGCTCATCGGGTCGGGCGGCGTCAGCACCGCCGCCACGACGAAGGCGATGACGATCGCCCATTTGCGCTTCTCGGCCAACCCTTGCGACGACAGCATGCCGACTCGCGTCATCAGGCTTGTCACCACCGGCAACTGGAACACCAGGCCGAAGGAGAAGATCAGCGTCATGATCAGGCTGAGATATTCGGACACTTTCGGCAGCAGCGAAATCTGCACCTGGTCGTTGGTGCCGGTCTGCTGCATGGCGAGGAAGAACCACATCACCATCGGCGTAAAGAAGAAATAGACCAGCGACGCGCCCATCAGAAACAGGATCGGCGAGGCGATCAGGAACGGCAGGAAGGCATTGCGCTCGTTCTTGTAGAGGCCGGGCGCGATGAATTTGTAGATCTGCGTGGCGATCAACGGAAAAGCGATGACCATGCCGCCGAACATGGCGAGCTTGACCTGGGTAAAGAAGAACTCCTGCGGCGCCGTATAGATCAGCTCGACCTTGTGCGGATCGAGCCCGGCCCATTGGGTCGCCCATCTGAACGGGATCACCAACAGGTTGAACAGCTTCTTGGCGAAGAAGAAGCACACAAGAAAAGCAACGAAAAAACCGCCGATCGACCACATCAGCCGCCGGCGCAACTCGATCAGGTGCTCCATCAGCGGAGCCGACGATTTTTCGATCTCGTCCTTTTCCGTGTCCGAAGTGCTCACTTGGCGGCTCCCGCCGTTTTCGTGGCGGCCGGCTTCTTCGTTGCTGCCGCAGGCTTCTTCGCTGCTGTCGCCGGCTTCTTCGCTGCTGATGACTGCGCTTTCGGCTCAGCTTTTGTGGCGACCTTTGGCGCAGCGGCCTTTTCCGGCTTGGCCGGCACGGCAGCCGCGGCTTTCGCGGGCGCCGGCTTCTTCTTTGCCGCCGGCGCTTTTTGCGGCACGGCCGCTGCAGTCGTTTGCGCCTCTACTGCCGGCGCCACGACGGACTCGTCCGTCATCGCCGGAAAGATCGGCGTGGCCGGCGTCGGCTCCGGCGGGCTGACGCCCGGCATCGTCGTCGCGCCGTTCTTCAGCGGCTCGGCTGCCTGCTCTGTCGAGGCGGCCTCGACCGCCGGCTTGGGTTTCATCACGGCATCGACGCCGGAACGGACGTCGGCGGCGGCCTGCTCGAATGGATTGAGCTGCTTCCTGATCTCGGCTGCCGGATTGAGGCTTCTCAGCGAATCGACCGACTTCTTGACGTCGTCGAGTTCGGCTTCCTTCAGTGCGTCGTTGAACTGCCGCTGGAAATCCGACGCCATGGCGCGCAGCTTCGCCGTTGTGCGGCCGAAGGTGCGCAGCATGTTGGGCAAATCCTTGGGTCCGACGACCACGATCATGACGATCGCGATCACCAGCATCTCGGTCCAGCCGACTTCGAACATGGCTATACGTTCCGACTCAAGTTTCAGGCCGACTCAAGTTTTGGCCAACCAAAGTTTTGGGCTCAGCTTTTGCTGGCCTTTTCCTTCGGTACCGACACGGTCTCGTCGGAACGGTGTTCGACGGTGCGCTTGTCCTCGGCAGTCTCGTCGTCGGCCATGCCCTTCTTGAAGCTCTTGATGCCCTTGGCCATGTCGCCCATCAGCTCGGGGATCTTGCCGCGGCCGAAGACCAGCAGCACGATCACCAGAACGATCATCCAGTGCCAAATCGAAAATGAACCCATAGCAAATCTCTCTCGAACGGTTTCCCAGACGCTGATCTATGCGCTTTCGGGTTCGGATTCAAACAGAACTGCGACAGAGTTCATGAATGAGTGGCCGAAGTCACGCACTTTCGACACGGCGGCCCGCTACCAATCGGCGCAGTTCCATCCTGGCTGTGGCTTAAAGATGGCGCTCGGCTCAATCGTCCGTGACGCGCGGCGTCAAAAGGCCGAGTTCCTCGAGGTCGATGTCGGTCAGCGGATCCTCGTCGTCGGTGAGCGCATCGGGGTCGGCCGGCGGCAGCGGCACCGAGAAATTCGACGGCATGCGGCCGGACAGCAATCCTGCACCCTTCAATTCCTCCATGCCGGGGAGATCGCGGATCTCCTCCAGTGCGAAATGGTCGAGAAAAATGTCCGTCGTGCCGTAGGTGACGGGACGGCCGGGCGTGCGGCGGCGGCCGCGCATTCTCACCCATTCCGTCTCCATCAGCGTGTCGAGCGTCCCCTTTGACGTCTCGACGCCGCGGATGTCCTCGATCTCCGCGCGCGTCACCGGCTGGTGGTAGGCGATGATCGCCAGCACTTCGAGGGCAGCGCGGGACAGCTTGCGCTGCTGCACCGTGTCGCGGCTCATCAGGAAGGCGAGGTCGCCGGCGGTGCGGAAGGCCCAGGCATCGCCGACGCGCACCAGATTGACGCCGCGCCGCGCATAGATCTGCTGCAGTTCGGCCATCGCCGCGGCAATGTTGATGCCGTCGGGCAGCCGCGAAGTGAGCTGTTTTTCGCTGACCGGCTCGGCGCTGGCGAATACGATCGCCTCGGCCATCCGTACGGCCTCCGCCATATGCAGCCGCTCGCCGGGATTCTGCGACAAATTCTGCCCCTGGTTTTGTGCCGGGTTCTCGGCAACCGCGCCTTGCTCGGCGTCGTCCTCGACCTTGAACGGAATGACCGAAGCGTTGGCGCGTTCGCTCATGGTGTCACCTCGACTATCTTGATGGCTTGAGCGCGGCCGCGCAGATAAAGCGGCGCGAACACCTGGTCCTGCCGCATCTCCATCTTGCCTTCGCGCACCAGTTCCAGCGTTGCGGCAAACGAGCTGGCGACAGCGGTGCGCCGCTCTTCCGGGCCAGCCAGATATTCGACCAGGAAACTGTCGAGCGCCGTCCAGTCGCGCAGCGACCCGATCAGCCTGATCAGCACGTCACGCGCATCCTTGAGTGACCACACGCCGCGCCTGGCGATCGTCACATTGGTGATCGCCTGCTTTTGGCGCTGCTGGGCATAGGCGGTCAACAAATCGTAGAGCGAGGCCGAATAGGCATTTCGCTTCTCGACGATGACCATTTCCGGCATGCCGCGCGCAAACACGTCGCGTCCGAGCCGGTTGCGGTTGACCAGCCGTGCCGCCGCGTCGCGCATCGCCTCCAGCCGCTTCAGCCGGAACTGCAGCACTGCCGCCAGTTCCTCGCCGCTTTCGCCTTCGTCGCCGGGCTGCTTGGGGATCAGGAGCTTCGACTTGAGGAAGGCCAGCCATGCCGCCATCACCAGATAGTCGGCGGCAAGCTCCAGCCGCAGCGCCCTCACCTTCTCGACGAAGGCCAGATATTGCTCGGCCAGCGCCAGGATCGAGATGCGCGACAGGTCGACCTTCTGGTTGCGGGCAAGATGCAGCAGAAGATCGAGCGGACCCTCGAAACCGGCCACGTCGACGACCAAAGCGGGATCGCCGGTCAGCCGGGAATCATCGTTCTCGGCCCACAGACGGTCCATCGGTGCGGCCTTGCCGGCCTTCAGGTCCAATGTTTCCGCCACTTCGCTTCCTTTGATGCTAGGCCACCGCGTCGAAATAACTGGCAAATTCGGCCCGAATCTCGGTCTCGTCCGCTACGTCACAGTTCCTGATATAGGTCAGCGCCCGCTCCGCGCGCTCAAACGACTTGCCTTCAAGTCCGGTCGTTCGCGATGCAATGCCGGCCATCTCCTCAAACACGCCGTTGCAGTGAAGGACCAGATCGCAGCCCGCCGCAAGGATAGCGGCCGCCTTTGACGGGAAATCCCCAGAAAGTGCCTTCATCGAGGTGTCGTCGCTCATCAACAGGCCGTCGAAGCCGATTTCGCCGCGGATGATCTTTTCGATGACCTTGCCGGATGTCGTGGCCGGGTTCTTCGGGTCGATCGCGCTATAGACGACATGCGCCGTCATCGCCATCGGCAAATGGTTGAGCTCCCTGAACGGGGCAAAATCATGCCGCTGCAGGTCGCCGATCGAGGCGTCGACGGTCGGCAGTTCGAAATGCGTGTCGGCGAAGGCCCTTCCATGGCCGGGAATATGCTTCATCACCGGCAGCACGCCGCCCGCCATCAGGCCTTCCGCCGCGGCGCGACCCAATTCGATGACGGCGCGCGGCTCCTTGCCATAGGCGCGTGCGCCGATGACGTCGCTGGCGCCCTCGATCGGCACGTCGAGCACCGGCAGGCAATCCGCCGTGATGCCGTAGCGCAGCAGATCGAAGGCATGCAGCCGCGCCATCAGCCAGGCGGCACGGGTGCCGGCGTCATGGTCGTCGCGCCACAAGGCGCCGAGTGCGCCGGCAGCCGGATAGTTCGGCGCCAGCGGCGGCCGCAGGCGCTGCACCCGGCCGCCCTCCTGGTCAATGAATACCGGCGCATCCGCGCGCCCGACGCAGTCGCGCATGGCGGCGACCAGATCGCGGATCTGCTCGGTCTCGCCGATATTGCGCGCAAACAGGATGAAACCCCACGGGCATTCGTTGCGGTAGAAACGGATCTCGTCGCGGGTCAGTGATTTCCCGGCGCAGCCGAGGATCATGGATTTTGATTCGGTCATGCGGAACAGTTTAGAGCTTCGCGCCGACAAAGGGAATCGCCCGCAATTGCCTCCAGGGATTTCCGTTCACGCAAAAAAGCCGGCGCGAGCGCCGGCTTTTCGAGAGGTTTTTGGTGCCGCTAGTGGGACACGAAGCAATTGCCGCCGGCAGCCTTGTAGCTGGTGCACAGTTTGATCGCCTCGTTGCGCGACTGCGCTGGAACGCGGACGCGGTAGAAGGTGCCCTTGCCGGCAATTTCGGCCTTGACGATGTTGGCGGTGCGGCCGGAAAGCACGCTGCCGTAGCGGCGCTGCAGATCCTGATAAGTCGACTGGGCGCTTTCGACTGTCGGCTGCGAAGCGATCTGTATCGACCACGAACCAGCGCCGGCCGCGGCCGCAACCTGATCGGGCTTGACTTCGCCGACTACGTCGACCGGCTGGTCGGACGGACGCTGCGGCGCCACTGGGACCGTGGCCGGGGTGTTGGCGGACTGCTTGCTGGCTGAGGGCTGGGCCTTGGCTTCGGCCTTGGTGTCGGGCTTGGGCGCCGGCTGCAGCTTGGTGGTTTCGGCCTGATCGCCACTCGCCTGATCGCCACTCGGCTGGTCACCAATCTTCTGATCGCCAATCTTCGGATCACTTGTCATCTGCTCGATCAGGGGCACGGTGCCAGTCTGCGCGGCGGCGTCGGCCTGGGCCGACGGAGCCACGTGCTGCGGCGCCGGATCTGCCGGCTCGGCAGCAGCCATCTGCGGGGCGGCAGGCGCCGGATCCTCGCGCGCCACCAGCGAGCCGTCAGGTTTCACGACCATGGTCCGTACCTTGCGCGGCGCAACGGCGACGATCTCGGGGTTGGCACCCTTCTCGGCCTCCTGCAGAACCTGCGCGATGCGATCCTCGGACTTGGGCGCCGGTGCGGCGGCAGTTTCGGTACCGCCAGCGGCATTGGCGCCAAGCGCATCGGTGTCAGGCGCGTTGGTATCAGGCGCGTTGATACCAGAGGCGTTGGTGTCGGACGCCACTGTGCCGGGCGCGTCGAGATCGTCCGCGGCGTCGGGGTCATTGGGCGAAAGATCGACGACGCGGCTCTCCGGTTCGTTGGCTTTCAGGTCCACAGGCTCTTCGGTGTTGGTGACCAGCTTCTGCTGAACGGGCTCGGCGGGCTTGGCGCCCTTGACCACAGCGTCATAGACCTTGTTGTCCTGGTTCGGCACGACGGTGCCGCCTGGATTTTCCGGCTTGATCTTGATCGGCCTGTTGTCGGCCTTGACGATAACCGGCGCATCGCTGCCGCTCTTGCCGCCGAGGGTCAACGCAAAGGCGCCAAGGCCTCCGGCGATCGCCACCGCGCCAACCACCGCTCCTATCAGCAGCCCGCGCCTGCGCGGCTGCCTTTCGGCCCCGCGTTCGGCAAGACCCGGAACCGACATCTCCTCGTCCAATTCGGGATCGTAATCGAGCTCATCGAAGGTGAAATCGTCGGCTTGCGAAACCGGCTGGCCACTGGGCAATGGGCCCAGATCGAAACCGTCCGCTGCATCGGCATAGGAAGCGGCCGCCGCGCTGACGGGGGCTTCCGCAGGCTTGGCGCCATAGGCGCGCGTCTCGCCACGATCTTGCTTATAACCAGACGCAAAGCCCGCATCGTATTCATCGTCGTAGCCAGCACTGCGCACCGGGGCAGGCGCTATATCCGTGGCATTCATTTCGGTGAGAAGGCTGGCAAAATCGGCATCAAGATCGTCGTAGGCGGGCGCCACCGGCTCGTCATCGTCGAAGTTGAGCTCCGGAATGTCGAGATCGTCCGCCAGCGCCACGACGCGCTCGGGCACGTCGACCGTCTCGACATCGGGCATCTCGTCATACGCGGAAGGCTGTTGATGCGAGGTTGGTGCAGCTTCCGTGTAGGCGGGCCGATCTTCATAGGACGGCCTCTCTTCACGGGATGCCTGGCCTTCATAGGACGGCGCCTCTTCGACCGGTGCGGCCCGATAGGACGGCGCCGCAGCCGGCTGCGGCGGTGGTGCCGGACGCGCCGATGCCACCGGCTGGCTTGCAAAAGCGGGCTGAGGCTGTGCGACCGGCGTCACGCGGCTCCACGAGCGGGCCGGCTCGGGCGGCGTGGCGCGTGTCGTCAGCCAGTTCAGCGCATCGAGCGGATCTTCTTCGGAAGCAGCTGCGGCACTCTTGTCGGCCGAGTCATGATCCAGGCCGATATTCCTGGCGAAATCGGCATCGAGCGCATCGTTGTCCAAATCATCCGCAGGTCCGGCAGCGGCTTCAACACCGAAATCCTCGCCTTCAAGCTCATCGAGGAGGACACTGCCAAGATCGGCGTCATCGGCGGCACTGGACTGCTGCGGCTCAGCGGGCTCGTGTTCGTCGAGTTCCCAATCCAGTTCGTCGACAGGATGCACCGGTCCGTTGGTGACGTCTTCAGCCGCCGCCATGGGCTGTTCAGCGGCCACTGCTGGCTCCTGAATTGCGGGCGCCACGGGCTGCTGAGCAGCAGCCATCACAGGCTTCTGGGCAGGCTGCTGGCTTGTCTGAGGTTCGTTGGCCGCTTGTGCCGGCCGTGTGCTCATCGCCCCCAGCAGCGCGTTCAGCTCGTCTTCCAGGCTGCGTTCCTCAGCCACTGGGGCTGTCGGGACGACAGCGGCCGGCGCCACTGGTTCGGCCGCAACCTGCGCCACGGGCTCTTCGACGTCCTCCGCAAGCGCATCGTCGAGGCCCAGATCGAAATGGTCGTCGAACGCCGCTTCAGCAGCCGTGCCGGAAAGCTCGACGGCCTCTGGTTCTTCGATTTCGGCAGGCTCGTTCGGGCGAACGTCTAAGTCCATGTCGACGTCGGCCATGGCATCATCGAAATGGCCGGCAAAATTCTCATCGGCCGCCTCAACCGGGGATGCCGGGGCGGCGACCGCCGGCTCCTGCTCGTCGAACATCAGCTCGTCTTCGAGCGAGCTCGCAACGGCATCGTCGAACTCGTCATCGAACGCAGGCGCGGCGGCTTGCGCGGCGGTTTCAACGGCGACGGCCTGCTCCATCGGCTCATGCTCTTCGAGCATCAGCTCGTCTTCGAGCGAGTTGGCCACGGCGTTGTCGAACTCATTGTCGAAGGCAGGCTCGTCGTCGAAGGCGGGCTCGTCGACCGGCGCGTATGCATCGGCTGCGGCCCTAGGTCCGTCCTCGCCCGTCGCCCCGATCTTGCCCGTCACATCGTCGTCGAGCCGAAAATCCTGGTCGACAGGGCCGGCAAGTTCGTCGTCACTCGACAAGTCGTCCTCGAACGGCGACACGTCTTCGAGCGAGCCGGCGACGGCGTTATCGAACTCGTCGTCGAACTCCGACTCGACAGCGGGAGCGAACGACCTTTCGGGGCCGGAGGCAATTTCGTCGGCGGCAACAGGAGCGGCCGCAACAGGAGCAGCATCATCCACCGCACTGTCGTCGAACGCGAAATCCTGTTCGAACGAGGCGGCAAGCGCGTCCTCCATCCCATCCGTGGTAGCCGGTTCGGATGCCGGCTCGCGAAGCTCGACAGGGGAAGCATTGTCATTGGCGTCGGCGCCGAACTCGCCCATCAACTCCTTCTCGAGATCGATGTCGAAATCGGCCTCGCCCTCCGGCGGCCCGGCGGCAGCGGCTTTCGGCTGGGCCGGCGTTTGCGGTTTGACCGGTTGGCGCGGGTCGAACCCCATGATCCTGGTCAGTTCCGCGAACGGATCATCGTTGGCGATGTCGTTGTGGTCGGCTGCTCTCAGCTGGGTTCTGTCTGCCATTATTGTTCCCGAACTCGCACTCATTCGGACGCCATGGACGTCGCGTAGGGTTGGCCCTTACCAGCGCAATGTGGGCAAAAGGTGACAGGTTTTTTACTCAAACCTAACGCATTTCGGTGGGCGCATTGGCTCCGATCAGCGTCAGGCCGGACGTCAAAACGTCCGAAACAGCCTGCACCAGCCCTAGTCTGGCATGCGTCAATTGTCGGTCGTTAACCTTAACAAAACGTAAGTCAGGATTATCGGTGCCGCGGTTCCAGTGTCCGTGGAAGCTGGAAGCGAGTTCGTAGAGGTAGAATGCCAGCCGGTGGGGCTCAAGCGCGAGCGCCGCGGCTTCGATCAGCCGCGGATATTCGGCAAGCTTTCTGATCAGGCCGATCTCACCCTCGTCGGTCAGCAAAGCCACTTCGGCGGCCAGCTGGTTGCGGTCGAACATGGCCTCGCCCAATTGCTCGCTTGCCTGCCGGAACACCGAATGGCAGCGCGCCGAGGCATACTGCACGTAGAACACGGGATTGTCCTTCGACTGCTCGGTCACCTTGGCGAAGTCGAAATCGAGCGGCGCGTCGTTCTTGCGGTAGAGCATCATGAAGCGGATCGGGTCGCGGCCGACCTCCTCGACCACTTCACGCAAGGTCACGAACTCGCCCGACCGCTTCGACATGCGCACCGGCTCACCGGCGCGAAACAGCCTCACCAGCTGGCAAAGCAGCACGGTAAGCTTGACCTCGTCGCCGGCAATCGCCCGGGCAAGCGCTTCCAGCCGTTTCACATAGCCGCCATGATCGGCGCCAAGCACATAGATCAGGTCAACGAAGCCGCGATCGACCTTGTCCTTGAGGTAAGCGACATCGGCAGCGAAATAGGTGAAGGTACCGTCCGACTTGACCAGCGCCCGGTCCATGTCGTCGCCGACCGCGGTCGAGCGGAACAGCGTCTGCTCGCGGTCCTCCCACTCGTCCGGCTTCTCGCCCTTGGGCGGCGGCAGCTTGCCCTTGTAGATGTGGCCCTTCAGCGTCAGGTCGCTGATCGCCGAGCGGATCTTCTTCGCATTGTTGGCATGCAGCGTCCGCTCGGAAAAGAAGACGTCGTGATGCACGTTGAGCAGCGCCAGATCCTCGCGGATCATCGCCATCATCGCGTCGATCGTCCTGTCCTTGACGATGGCAAGTGCCTCCTCGTCCGGCATCTGCAGTAGGGAGCGGCCGAATTCGCTGGCCAACGCCTGACCAACGGGGATCAGATAGTCGCCTGGATAAAGCCCGGCCGGAATCTCGCCGATCTCATCGCCAAGCGCCTCGCGGTAGCGCAGGATGACCGAGCGTCCGAGCACGTCGATCTGCGAACCGGCATCGTTGATGACATATTCCTTGGTCACGTCGTAACCGGCGAAGGCCATCAGGTTGGCGAGCGCGTCGCCGACCACGGCACCCCGGCAATGGCCGACATGCATCGGCCCGGTCGGGTTGGCCGAGACATACTCGACATTGGTTTTCTTGCCGCCGCCGACTGTCGAGCGGCCGTAATTGCGGCCCTCGCCGAGCAGCGCCGTCAGATGTGCCTGCCAGAAGTCGTCCTTGAGCTTGAGATTGACGAAGCCCGGGCCGGCGATCTCGGCGGCCGCGATATCCTCGTCGGCGCGCAGCGCCTCGGCCAGCCTTTCGGCCAGCGCGCGCGGGTTCTGGCCGGTCGGCTTGGCCAACACCATGGCAGCGTTGGTGGCGAGATCGCCATGGCTGGCATCGCGCGGCGGCTCGACGGCGATGCGCGACAGATCCGGCGGCACGCCATCCTTGTCTTTCAAATCAAGCGCTTCGACGGCCTTTATGATTCGCGCGTTGAAATCGGCGAAGATGTTCATTGCTATGGCTCTGACGGTTTTGCAGGGATCCGGCTCGTTGGCCGGCAAAATCGCGCCCGCCCTAGCTCAAATCCGGCGTATGGTCAAACAAACGCCTGTGTTCCTTGAGTGCATAAGTGTCCGTCATGCCAGCCAGGAAATCGGCAACACTGCGCGCCTTGACGCGATCCTCCGCCCGATCGAGCCCTTCGCGCCAGCCATCCGGCATGGCGCGCGGATCGGCGAAATAGACGTCGAACAGGTCCCTGACGATCTGGTCGGCGTCGGCGCGCACCCGCATGACCTCCGCGTGCCGATAGAGATGCTTGTAGAGAAAGGCCTTCAGCTCCTTTTCCGATACGGCCGTCTCGGCGGAGAAGCTCACCATCGTCTCGCCGGCCGCCCTTACCGCCTCGGCGCTGTCGGGCTTGATGCGCGCCAGATTGGCCGTCGTCGAGACGATCACGTCCTCGACCATGATAGTGATCTGCCGGCGCATCAGCTCGTGGCCGGTGCGTACGTCATCGAGCGCCGGATAGCGCTCACGCACCCCCTTGAGGATCGACCCCGGCAGCGAGAGGTCCTCCAGCATGTCCAGCGTCAGCAGCCCTGCCCTCAGCCCGTCGTCGATGTCATGGGTGTTGTAGGCGATGTCGTCGGCAATCGCCGCGCACTGCGCCTCGATACCGGCGAAGCGGTCGAGCTCGAGGTCGTGCAGTTCGGAATAGTCGCGGATCGCCTGCGGCACCGGCCCCTTCAGCCCTTTGCCCTTGGCATCGGTCAGTGGGCCATTGTGCTTGACCAGCCCCTCCAGCGTTTCCCAGGTGAGGTTCAGCCCATCGAACTCGGCATAGCGCCGCTCCAGCCGCGTCACCACGCGCAGCGATTGCGCATTGTGGTCGAAGCCGCCCCAGGCGGCCATCTTCTCGTTCAGCGCGTCCTCGCCGGTATGGCCGAAGGGTGTGTGGCCGAAGTCGTGCACCAGGGCCACCGCCTCGGCCAGGTCCTCGTCGCCGCGCAGTGCCCGCGCCAGAGCGCGTGCAATTTGCGCCACCTCGATCGAATGCGTCAGCCTTGTGCGGTAATGGTCGCCTTCGTGTGCGACGAACACTTGCGTCTTGTGCTTCAGCCGGCGGAACGCCGTCGAATGGATGATGCGGTCGCGGTCGCGCTGGAACGGCGTGCGCGTCGGGCTTTCCACCTCGTCGAACAGCCGGCCGCGCGACTTCGCCGGGTCGCTGGCATAGGCCGCGCGCGGCCGATAGCCGAATCCGATGTCGCCCAACTCGTTGGTCATAGCGTATGCCGCAGTTGACTTGCCCCGTCGCGCTTCATACCTATCATACGAAACCGAAAGCAAGGTGACGCCCATGGGCGCTGATGCCAAGACCGCCATGAAAGTCGAGATGACCGACGCCGCCGCCAAGCGGATCGCCAAGATCGTGGCGAGCGAAGCCGGCAAGACGGCCCTGCGCGTCTCGGTCGAGGGCGGCGGCTGTTCCGGCTTCTCCTACAAGTTCGATCTGGTCGATAGGCGCAATGATGACGACGTCGCCATCGAGAAGGACGGCGCAACCGTGCTGATCGACGACCTGTCGCTGGTCTATATGGGCGGCTCGGTGATCGATTTTGTCGACGATCTGATGGGCCAGTCGTTCCAGATCAGGAACCCCAATGCGGTCGCCTCCTGCGGCTGCGGCACCAGCTTCTCGATCTAGAAATGCCCGACATCGGCGCGGTCCGTCAGATCGCGCTTTCCGCCGGACGCGATCTCGACGCAACGCTGGCCTTCTGGCGCGAGGTGCTCGGCATGAGTCTGCATGCGCGTTTCGATCCTCCAGGCATCGCCTTCATCATGGCAGGTGACGTGCGCCTGCTTTTCACCGACGGCCTGCCGGCCGGCACCGTCTATCTCGACATATCGGACCTCGAAGAGTTCCACGCTTCGGCAAGGGCCGCCGGTGTTCCCTTCACCGCGCCGCCGGCGCTCGTCCATCGCGACACCGAAGGCCTGTTCGGCCAGGCGGGGGAAAGCGAGTGGATGGCCTTCCTAAAGGACCCGGCAGGCAATACGATCGGCCTTGTCGAACGTCACCCGCCGGATCGCTAGTCTCCGGACCACCAGCCTATCGAGGACGTCATGAAAATCGTCACCTGGAACATCAACGGCGTCCGCGCCCGCATCGGCAATTTGACCCATTGGCTGACGGAAAGCGCGCCCGACATCGCCTGCCTGCAGGAGATCAAGACGGTCGACGAGCAATTTCCTCGCGCCGAGATCGAGGCGCTCGGCTACAATGTCGAGACCTACGGCCAAAAAGGCTTCAACGGCGTCGCCATCCTGTCGAAGCTGCGTTTCGACGAGGTCAATCGCGGCTTGCCGGGCGACGATGCCGACGAGCAGGCGCGTTTCATCGAAGGCGTGTTCTCGACCGACAAGGGCGCCTTGCGGGTTGCCTCTATCTATCTGCCGAACGGCAACCCAATCGACGACGAGAAGAAGTTCTCCTACAAGCTTTCCTGGATGACGCGGCTGGAGCGCTGGGCCGAGGAGCGGCTTGCACTGGAAGAGCCGCTGGTCCTGGCCGGCGACTACAATGTCATTCCTGAGCCGGCCGATGCGAAATATCCGGAAAACTGGCTAAGCGACGCGCTGTTCCAGCCCGCAACGCGGCAGGCGTTCCGGCGGCTGAAGAATCTCGGCTTCACCGAAGCCGTGCGTGCCGTCACCGACGCCCCCGACGTCTTTACGTTCTGGGACTATCAGGCCGGCGCCTGGCAGAAGAACAACGGCATCCGCATCGACCACCTGCTTCTGTCGCCCGAAGCCGCCAATTGGTTTTCCTCGGCTTCGATCGAAAAACAGGTGCGCGCCTGGGAAAAACCCTCCGACCATGTGCCGGTGGCGATCGATCTGGCGCTGCGGCCGGCCTGATCGGAGCTGCTGTCCGGCGGCACATTGAGAAGTTGACCTCTTATCGCCACAAATCGCGCGCTTGATGAGAAATCATCATGGTGGCTGGGGTTCCCATGACTATCCGACTTGCACTTTGCACGTGTGCCGCGGCGCTCGCTTTTGGCGCGATGCCGGCCGTTGCCGCTCCGCTATGCCTTGCCAATGGCAAATCGTTCCAGATCGGTCAAATGGCCTGCCTGACACTTGCCGGACAAAGCCACCTCGCCCGCTGCGAGATGGTGCTCAACAACACGTCCTGGACAAAGCAGCGGGACGGCTGCCCGGAGAACACACTGGCCCCGCATCTGCAAGGCACGCCGATATCAACACCGGCGCCCGGCGGCGTGCCGGCGAAACCGACCGAGAACTGATTTAAATCGACCAATCCCGCCGGCCTACTGGTCGCCGCCACCCTTGGTCAGGATGTCGTCGGCCAGCGAAATCGCGGTGCGACGGTCGGCTTCGCCGGCGGCGGCAAACGCTTCTTCCTGCATGCCGCGGATCCATGGCTGGTCGGCGGGTGAGGCTCGTTCGAGTGCCGCGGTCATCATCGCCAGCCCGCGGACGATCTTGCCGCTTTGGAAAAGCAGGTTGCCGAGCGTCGCCTGCGCGCCCGCATGGCCCTTTTCGGCCGCCAGCTGGAACCAGCGTCCGGCCTGCTTGACGCTGGCCTTGACGCCGCCCTCGCCCTTGAGGAACATCTGGCCCATCTCGAACTGGGCGTTCGGATTGCGGTAGTTGGCGGCGGCACGCATGTAATATTCCTGGGCCGCCACCTCGTTCTCCTCGACGGGGCTGCCGGGAATGCCTTTCCTCAGATAGTCGCCAAGCGCCACCAGCGCGTCCGAAACATAGCTTTCCTCGGGCGAACCGGGCTCGACGTCCTGGTCGACGATCTCGCTGAAGAACTTGAATGCCGCGTAGTCGTCTCGCGCCACGCCATCGCCTTCGGCATACATGCGCGCAAGCTTCCAGGTGGCGCCGATCTGGCCGTTCTCGGCGGCATATTTGTAGGCTTCCGCGGCCTGCTCCTTATGGCCGTTCTTGTAAGCGGAAAAGCCGAACTGGAACACCGCCCACGGGCTCGACTGCGGCTTCACGCCGGTCTTGTCGTCGAACACCTTGTCGTCGAAGGCCATGGCCTGGCCGACGGCGCCTAAGGTCGCGCCAAACGTGGCGAGCGCAACCAGTGCCGAAAGGACAGACGACCTCAACAACTCAGATGTCCGCATAGCAGTGTGTTTCTTTGGCACCGCCCGGATGGGTGACCGCGCCGTCGCGGGCAGATCCGACCGTCTGTGCGTATTTCCAGATCGCGCCCGACTGATAGTCGGTCGTGCGCGCCTTCCATGCTTTTGCCCTCGCCGCCAGTTCGGCTTTGGACAATGCAACCTCGATCGTGCCGTTCACCGCATCGATCGAGATCAAGTCGCCGTCTTTCAGAAGCCCGATCGGGCCACCGACGGCCGCTTCCGGCCCGACATGGCCGATGCAGAAACCGCGCGTCGCGCCAGAAAAACGCCCGTCGGTGATGAGCGCCACCTTGCCGCCCATGCCCTGGCCGTAGAGAGCCGCCGTCGTCGACAGCATTTCGCGCATGCCCGGGCCGCCGCGCGGACCCTCGTAACGGATGACGAGAACCTCGCCTTCGCTATAGTTACGGCGCGTAACCGCCTCGAAACATTCCTCTTCCGAATCGAAGCAGCGCGCCGGACCCGAGAATTTGAGTTCCGCCATGCCTGCGACCTTCACGATCGCGCCTTCGGGGGCAAGGTTACCCTTCAAGCCCACGACCCCGCCGGTCTGGGTAATCGGCTTGTTGGCGGGACGGACCACATCCTGGCTGTCATTCCAGGAAACATGTTCCATATTTTCGGCCAAAGTGCGGCCGGTCACCGTCAGGCAATCGCCATGAAGATAGCCATGGTCGAGCAGCGTCTTCATCAAGAGCGGAATGCCGCCGGCCTCGAACATGTCCTTGGCGACGTATTTGCCGCCCGGCTTGAGGTCGGCGATGTAGGGTGTCTTTTCGAATATCCTGGCCACGTCGAAAAGGTCGAACTTTATCCCGGCTTCGTGCGCGATCGCCGGCAGATGCAGCGCCGCGTTGGTCGAGCCGCCGGTGGCCGAGACCACGGTCGCGGCATTTTCCAACGCTTTCATAGTAACGATGCCGCGAGGGCGGATGTTCCTTGCGATCAACTCCATGATCTTTTCGCCGGAAGCGAAATTGAAGCGGTCGCGCATCTCGTAGGGTGCCGGCGCGCCGCAGGAATAGGGCAGCGCCAGGCCGATCGCCTCAGCGACGGTGGCCATGGTGTTGGCGGTGAACTGGGCGCCGCAGGAGCCGGCCGACGGACACGCGGCTTGCTCGATTTCTAGCAGTTCGGCGTCGCCGATGGTGCCGACCGAATGCTGGCCGACCGCCTCGAATACGTCCTGCACGGTGATCTGCCGGCCACGGTAGCTGCCGGGCAGGATCGAGCCGCCATAGATGAAGATCGACGGCACGTTGAGGCGCACCATAGCCATCATCATGCCGGGCAGCGACTTGTCGCAACCGGCCAGGCCGACCAGCGCATCGTAGCAATGGCCGCGCATGGTAAGCTCGACTGAATCGGCGATGACCTCGCGTGACACCAGCGACGACTTCATGCCCTGGTGGCCCATGGCGATGCCGTCGGTGACGGTGATGGTGCAGAATTCGCGCGGCGTGCCTTTGGCGGCCGCCACGCCCTTCTTGACCACTTGCGCCTGGCGCATCAGTGAGATGTTGCAAGGTGCGGCCTCGTTCCAGCAGCTGGCGACACCAACCAGCGGCTGCGCGATCTCGGCCGCCGACAGCCCCATCGCATAGAGGTAGGAGCGATGCGGCGCCCGCTCGGGACCAACGGTCACGTGACGGCTTGGCAGCTTGGCCTTGGAGATCGCTCTGGCGTCCATACTCGTCCTTGCCGCGGGCGGTGCGGCCTGTCTCTTCGCCTAGCCTTTTGGCGCGTGTCCCGAGACAAGTTCGAGGTGCGCCGGGTTTATGGCGGGAAATGGGCAATGTTCCCAGGCGGCCGGGTGGCGCGAGGGTTGTTCAGAAACTGTTGCCGAAACGTCACAATTATCGGAGCGAACATCATGGGGGCAATTGTTGCGCTGGCCGAATGACGGATGACGCACCGAACGAAACGACCGGGCAGTGCCCGGCCGTTTTGTCGTTTAAAAATTTGTAGTTAGAACTTGATCTTGACGGAAGCCGAACCGGCGAGAAGCAGGTCGTTGCCGTAGGTATAGGTGACGGCATTTGCCACGTCGCCGACACCGCTGAAAGTCGATGACCCGCTCGTCAGCACACCGATCGAGCCGCCGAGCCTGACCTCGACCTGGTCGTTCGGCGAATAGGAGACGCCGCTGGCCACGGCCCAGGTATCCGACTGATAGCCGGAGGTCGTCGAGGTGCCGCGATCCCAGGTCAGCGAAACCACGCCCGACAATTGGTCGGTGAACTTGTGACCGATACCGCCCGTGATCGTCCAGCCGTCGCGATAAAGCAGGTCGAATGAAACGGGCGAGGGAGCACCGGTTACCGGACTGCGCACGCCATTGATGGCAATGACGCCAAGCTTGCTCCACTCCTGCCAGCGGATGGAACCAAAGGCCAGCCAGCCAGGAGCTATACCGCTCTGCAGCTTGAATTCCAGAGCCTGAGGTATCTCGGCCGACGCCGAGACTGGGTACACGCCGGTAGAGCCAGGAACCAGATCCGCTGGAAAGGCGCCCCTGAAGCCGGTCGTGTCGACCGTTCCCGACAGCCCGTCATATCTATAGCTGGAAGAGTACATCAGGCTGGCGCGCAGAGCGATCTCGGGGATCTCATAGGCTGCGCCCGCACGCCAACCCCATGCCTCGTCGGACAGCTTGAAGACGCCGAGGCCGGTATTGCCGAAGGCGAGCAGTGTCTGGCGGGACAGAAACGCGTCGACCTGCTGGTAGGAGACACCGCCAATGAATCGTATGGCGCCCTTGCCGACGTTCACCTTGTAAGAGCAGGTGAGACCGAAATCGTCTGTGTCGACGGAGTATTTGACCGCTGTCGGCGAATAGGCGTTGTTCATGCCGAAATTTGCGTCCGCACCATACGGTCTGGTATAGGTGGCAAGACAGTCTACGGGCTCAAAGATGTTGGCCTTGATGCCGACATGCGGCACCGCATAGTCGCCACCAACATCCACCGCCGACGTCGACAGCCCCGAGCCGTCCAGACGCTGCACATTTTTGAGCGTGCGTTGGGGCGAAACATAGGTGACGCCTGCATCGAACGAATATGGCGCCGCGTCGAACAGCTGGTCGATGTTGACGCCGCCCCGGTCAAAGCCTCCGGAGTGCGCCGTCCCGACCAAAGCCAGCGAAAAGGCCGCTGCGCCCAGCAGCGCTTTCAGACGCGAATAACACATGAATCTCCTCCCCGAATGTCATTCCATCAAGCTAGAACCAATTCAGGTTAATGGCGCAACAACGAATTCGCCGTGCGTACATGTACACCCTGGCCGAACGCATTTCCGACAAGGTGTCGGCCTTCTCGACAAGGCGGGAAAATGGCTGGCTCGGTACAAATCAATGAGAAAAATCGGGAAAATCGCCTAAATCACGACAAAACTGGGCATTTCGCGTGCGCAGCCACCCATTGTTACATTATGGCAACAATGGGGCAAAAACATTCAGTTTGCCTCAAGATTTACGCTGCGGAATGCCTGTTTTCGTGGCAGGAAGCCCATCTGGAAAGCAGATTCGTGACCCGGCGAATCTGCTCGATCAGCCGGCCCAATTTGCTCTATCAGCCGGCCCAATTTGTTCGATCAGCCGGCATCGCGCACCCGCGTCAATGCCACCGAAAGCTTCTCTTGCGCCTCGCGATATTCGGCGAGTTTTTCGCGCTCGGCCTCCACCACCTCGTCCGGTGCGTTGGCGACGAATTTCTCGTTGGACAGCTTCTTGTAAAGCCGCGCAATTTCCTCGGTCACCTTGGCAAGTTCCTTCTGCAGGCGCGCTGCCTCGGCTGTAACGTCGATCAGGCTGCCGAGCGGCAGGCAGATGGTCGCCTCGTTGACGACGATCTGGGCGGAGCCCTTGGGCGCCGCATCGACCAGCGAGATGTCGCCGACCCGCGCCAGCCGCTTGATGGCCGATGCCTGGCGCTCAAGCCTTTGGTGGGTCGTTTCATTGGCACCGATCACCATCAGGGGCGCGATCGCTGCCGGCGGCACGTTCATTTCCGAACGCACCGAGCGGATGCCGGAGACGAGATCGACCAGCCAGTTGATATCGGCGGCGGCCTCCTCGTCCTCGAAGTCGGGCGACGGCCAAGCCGCATGACAAAGCAGCGACGGCCGTTGCCTGCCTTCGCCGGCGGTTTCGGCCCACAGTTCCTCGGTCATGAACGGCATCATCGGATGCAGCAGCTTGTAGATCTCGTCCAGCACGAAGGCGACGCATGCCCTGCTCTCGGCCTTGGCGGCCTCGTCGGTGCCCATGAACACCGGCTTCAGCAGTTCCAGGTACCAGTCGCAGAACTGGTTCCAGACGAACCGGTAGGCAGCACCCGCCGCCTCGTTGAAGCGGTACGAGGTGATGCCGTCGGTTATGTCGCGCGCGGCTCGCGTCAGCTCCGTCAGGATCCAGCGGTTGACCGCCAGCTTGGCGTCCTGCAGCCAGAAATCGTCGTCGCGCGCCACTTCGTTCATCTCGGCGAAGCGCGTCGCGTTCCACAGCTTGGTGCCGAAATTGCGATAGCCGGCAATGCGGGCCGGATCGAGCTTAACGTCGCGCCCTTGCGCTGCCATCACCGTCAAGGTGAAGCGCAGCGCATCGGCGCCATATTCGTCGATGAGGTCGAGCGGATCGATGACGTTGCCTTTCGACTTCGACATCTTCTGTCCATTCTTGTCGCGAACCAGCGCATGCACATAAACGGTATGAAACGGCTCCTGGTCCATGAAATGCAGGCCCATCATCATCATGCGGGCGACCCAGAAGAAGATGATGTCGAAACCGGTGACCAGCACGTCGGTCGGGTAATAGGTCTCCAGCTCCGGCGTCTGGTCCGGCCAGCCGAGCGTCGAGAACGGCCACAGCGCCGACGAGAACCATGTGTCGAGCACGTCCTCGTCGCGGGTCAGGATCTCGCCAGGCTGGAAATTCTCGAGTTTGTCCTCGACCCAGGCCTTCCACGGCCCTTCCAGCGCCAGATAATATTCGACGGCGGCACCGAGCGCTTCTTCCTCGGTCTTTTCGACAAAGACATGCCCGTCCGGCCCGTACCAGGCAGGGATCTGGTGGCCCCACCAGAGCTGGCGCGAAATGCACCAGGGCTGGATGTTCTCCATCCAGTCGAAATAGGTCTTTTCCCAGTTTTTGGGCACGAAATTGGTACGGCTCTCGCGCACCGAGGCGATCGCCGGCTTGGCCAGTTCCGCCGCATTGACATACCACTGGTCGGTCAGAAACGGCTCGATCGGCACGCCGCCGCGGTCGCCGTGCGGCACCGCATGGCGATGCGGCTCGACCTTTTCGAGAAAGCCGCCCGCCTCCATCAGCTCGACGATCTTCTTGCGCGCATCGAAACGGTCCAGGCCATCGAGGCCGTCCCAGACGGCCTGGCGCTCCGGCGTCACTTCCAGTCCGGCCAGAAAGTCCTCATTGTCCTTGAGGCTCACCGCCGCATTGACGGTGAGGATGTTGACCGCCGGCAGCCGGTGGCGCTTGCCGACCTCGAAATCGTTGAAGTCATGCGCCGGTGTGATCTTGACCGCACCGCTGCCTTTTTCGGGATCGGAATACTCGTCCGCCACCACCGGGATCTTGCGGCCGACGATCGGCAGGATCAGGTTCTTGCCGACGAGATGCCGGAAACGCTCGTCGTCGGGGTGGACTGCGACAGCCGTATCGCCCAGCATCGTCTCGGGGCGGGTCGTCGCAACGGTGATGAAGGTCTTCGGATTTTCCGGATCGAAGGTCATGCCTTCGATCGGATAGCGGAAGTGCCAGAGGTTGCCGTTGACCTCCTGCTGCTCGACCTCGAGATCCGAGATGGCGGTCAACAGCTTCGGGTCCCAGTTCACAAGGCGCTTGTCCTTGTAGATCAGCCCTTCCTTGTAGAGCGTCACGAACACTTCGAGCACTGCCTTCGACAGGCCCTCGTCCATGGTGAAGCGCTCGCGGCTCCAGTCGGCCGAGGCCCCGAGCCGCTTCAGCTGGTTGAGGATGGCGCCACCGGACTCGGCCTTCCACTCCCACACCTTGTCGATGAACTCATCGCGCGTCAGGTCGCGGCGATGGATCTGCTTTTCCATCAGCTGGCGCTCGACCACCATCTGCGTGGCGATGCCGGCATGATCCATGCCCGGCTGCCACAAGACGTTCTTGCCGCGCATGCGCTCGAAGCGCACCAGAATGTCCTGTAGCGTGTTGTTGAGCGCATGGCCCATATGCAGCGAGCCGGTGACGTTCGGCGGCGGGATGACGATGGTGAAGGCTTCAGCCCCCTCCTCGGCGCCGGCACCGGCCCGAAACGCGTCGGCCTCTTCCCATATCCTGGCAATCTTCGGCTCGACGGCTTTGGCGTCGTAGGTCTTTTCGAGCATGGGAAAACGGTCCGCGCTGTCCGGAATTTGTGGTCCGGTGTAAATCGGAAGGTTGTTGCCAAGTCAACCGCAAGGGCGGCATGGCCAAATAGATAGCGCTGGGATGGTTAGGTGCAACTCGCGGAAGTGATCGTTGCAAGGCAATCGCTTCAGGTTGCACTGCCCCTCATTGCCCTGCCTTGCAGCATTGGTGGTTGGCGAAAGCCAAAGCGTCATCCGATCTCCCTTCTTGCGGGGGAGATGTCCGGCAGGACAGAGGGGGGTGGGAAGGATCGCCACCTTCGACGTCTGTCTTCCCCAATCTCGGAAATTCAATTGCCTGCAGGCGTAGCTGCGATCGTTGAGAGGCCGGAGGGACAGCACCCCCCTCTGCCCTGCCGGGCATCTCCCCCGCAACGGGGAAGATTGGATGCTTCGCCGATGGCGCCTGTCGGCAGGGCGGATGAGGGGCAGCGGCGATTTCGACACCGGAGGGGTGGCGTCCAAACTCAATAAAGACGCCGCCTGGAGACAGCCTTTGGTCCTGGTTTCTGAACTTACTGCGCGCCGCGCGCGACGCGCTCGATTTCCTCGCGCACCAGCCGCTCGACCAGCGTCGGCAGGTTGTTGTCCAGCCAGTCCTGCAGCATCGGCCGCAGCATCTCCTCGGCCATCTCGTCGAAGGTCTTCTTGCTGCGGCTGGCAAATGCGTCTGAAAGCTCGCCGAAGGCGGCGGCAACCTGCCGCCCCGTATGTTCCGAAAGGATCGCCGGCCGAGAGTACGGCGCCTCGCTGGCCGCCGAACTCGCCAATCCCATTTTCGAAGGTCCCGGGCCGATTTTCGAAGGTTCCAGGCCGCTTTCCGAAGACTGCGGCCCATTTTCAGAAGGCTCCGGCGCAGGTCCAGCAGTCGCCTCGTCTTCGAAAACCTCGGCTTTTGGCCCGGCGTCCGGCGTCCGGGGTGGCTCGGCCCGGTCCGGCTTGGCCATCGCGTCGCCGACCGCTGCGATCTCGCGCCGCCAATCGGCAATGATGGTGTCCGTCGTCTCGGCAGCCTTGGCCGTCGCAGGCCGATCCGGCTTTGCGGGCGGTTCGGGAGCGGTGTTCACCTCAGCCAGAGTGACCGGCGCTTTTGCCGGGCCGGGACGCACTTCCGTATACGCATTGACGGGCGCGGATGATGGCTGCACCTCGGCCCGCGTGGCCGGCTTGGCGATCTCCAGTCCGCCGCGCAGTTCGGAACGGAACGCATCGCCCTCCGCTGCCCGTCCGGCTGCCGGCGCCGGTTGCAGATCCTGGCGCAGCTCGTCCGCGTCGCCCGGCTGCTTGCGGCCGGTATCGCTGTCCTCGATGATCCTTCTGATGGAAGCCAGTATCTCTTCCATGGAAGGTTCGCGCTGTACGCTGCTTGCCGTCGCCATCGTCACATCCGCCGCCCTTGTGACTCGTTCTCAGATTTCCTGTCCGGCAATGCCGGATTCGAATCATGGCGACAGCGTAACCGACGGAACGCCCTGCGAGAATCCCCAATCTGGCGACATCTCGGATTTCAACAGATTAGGGTCGGGAGTGGAAGCCCGCGCGTCGTTCGAGCGCGGGCTGAAACCACGGCCTGGCGATCAGCGGCCGTCCGGCGTGCGCAGGCCGATCCACTTGTCTTTGACGGCGTTGTAATGCTCTTCCGGCCTGTACTTCGTCACATTGAGCGCAAGGCGGTCTGCCGACAAATGGCCAACCGCCGAGAGGATGGCATAGCTTGCCACCACCACGTCGCGTTCGGCACTGGCAAGATTGATCTTGGCGGTGATGACGGTCGCCTGCGCATTGAGAACGTCGAGCGTGGTACGCTGGCCGACATTGCGCTCCTCGATGACGCCGTTCAAGGCAAGCTGCGCGGCGGCGACCACCTGCCGGTTGGCCGTGACGCTTTGCTGCGCGGCGGTATATTGCGTCCATGCCGATGTCACGGCCTGGCGCACGGTGTCGCGGCTGACATCGACCTCGATACGGGCCTGGCTAAGTGATTCCTTTGATTGGCGAACCAATGCCGAGGTGCGGCCGCCGGAATAGATCGGTATCGTCAATGTCGCGCCGATGTTCGCCGAATTGGTTACGCCATCCTGTGTCGAGGCGAGCGAGCCGGGCGCGGTGCCGCGATAGGCGCTCGAAACACCCGCCGACGCCGAGAGCTGAGGCAGCAGCGCGCCTTCTGCCGACTTCACCGAAAACCCCGCCGCGTCGACCAGGTGCTCGGTGGCGAGGATGGCCGGATGTTCGGCCGATGCGATGGCAATCGCTGCATCGAGACTCGACGGCAACAGCTTCGACAGCGGCGAAGCCGGCCTGAGCCTGCCCGGCTCGTCGCCGACGATCTGGCGATAGGTCGCAGCACTTGCCAGCGCTGTCGCGCGGGCGGCGCTCAACTGCGCCACCGCGGAGGCGCGCGAAGCATCGGCTTGCGCGACGTCGGTGCGCGTGCCTTCGCCGACCTCGAAGCGCGAACGCGCCGCACGCGCCTGCTCGGTCAGGAATTGCAGATTCTGTTCGGTCAGCACCGCGATCTGGCGGTCGCGGATGACGTCCATATAGGCACTTGCCGCGTTGAAAAGGATGTTCTCTTCGGTGTTGCGCAGGCTCTCGACCGAGGCGCTGACCCGCGATTCCGCGGCCGCCACATTGTTCCTGGTCTGAAAACCGTCAAACAGCGTCTGATTGATCTCGACGCCGAAGTTGCCGGTGGTCAACGAGATGTTTTGGTGCAACCGGTTGCTGTGGCTGGCGGTATAATCGATGCTTGCGGAGCCGGTGATGGTCGGGCGCCAGCCCGACTTGGCGATGGCGACGCCCTCGTCGGTGACACGAACGCCGGCGCGTGAAGAATTGAGCGAGGAATTGTTTTGGTAGGCCTTTGAAAGGGCCCCGATGATCGTTTCGGCCGAGGCGGCCATTGGAGAAAGCGCGGTCGCCGAAACGAGGACAGCGGTAAAAAGCAACTTGCGTACAGACGGCACGTTATATTCCCTCATTCGTTTTGCACGGGAACTGCGCCACGCTGGCTTCTCCTCTGATCAGCCGGCGCCGCGTTTTTTATCGTTCCCCCGCTGAAAGCCCCCAAGAAACACCCGGTTATGCAGATCAGCAACGATTGTTCAAACGCAAGCGATCATGACAGCGCCTTCGCTGCAAGGCAAAATCACTCAGAATTCGAAGGCGGGAATGCGTTCAAATCCAGGTAGTGGCTTAATTGCCGCATTAAATGCGCGTCTTCCCGTTACAACCCCTCCAGTCTTAAAAAAAAGCCGGGCTACGCCCGAATTGCCCTGCCCCTCCACGGCGACGAGTCGGCCGCCTTCGGCAAGTTGGTCGAACATCCCCGCCGGCACCTCCCCGACGCAGCCGCCGAACAGGATCACGTCGTAAGGCGCCTTGGCAGCATGGCCTTGCCGCAGCGGCCCCTGGACCACCGTGACATTGCCGCAACCCAGCGCGGCAAGCGTCGAAGTGGCGGTTTCCGCCAGCGCCGGATCGCTTTCCAGCGCGACCACGGACCTTGCCAGCCGCGACAGGATCGCCGCCGCATAGCCGGTGCCGCAGCCGACATCGAGTGCCGAAGCGCTTGGGCCGATATCGGCCAGCTGCATCAGCTTGGCCAATGGCGACGGTTCCATCAGATAGCGCGGGCCATCGGCCGTATCGGCAATACGGATGTCCTCATCGATATAGGCGAGATCGCGCTGGCCGGCGCCGACAAAGGCCTCGCGCGGCACGATAAGCATCGCCTCGAGCAACGGCGCGCTGGTCACGTCGGTGGTGCGGATCTGGCCGTCGACCATCTTCACCCGGCGTTCGGCAAAATCAGCGCTCATGTTCCAACCATCCGCTTGCCGCGCGAAGGCCGCGGCTGTTTCGACCGGAACTGAAGCCCCCTGGCGCTGACGCGCGGGGGCTCGGGCATTGGAGGCCTCGCCCGGAATCGAACCGGGGTGCAAGGATTTGCAGTCCTCTGCGTAACCACTCCGCCACGAGGCCTCATTGCTCCCGGCGTTCCACCCGGCTCCAATAGGTTGCGGCGAAAATGCCGTCAAGCGGCCACCATGCATTCCCAACGGTTCTTCCGACATCGAGGCGCTGCTTATCAACGCAATACCATACTAGCAACAACATATTAGCTTATCGTTAAGCACGATTCTCGGCGAGAGGAACCCGATACCGGCGGCCACGTTGGGCAGATAGGAGGGTCCGCCATGCGTCGAGCAGCTACGGAAGATGGCACTCCGCGCGGATTGTCGCAGTCTGCAGAGCTTGTGCGCTATGCCATCGACCGCCTCAGCATAGAAGGCGCAAACAGCCTGCCGCCGCGCGACCGTGCGCGGCTCGCATCGGCTACCGCCGTCCTCAAGGAGCTTTGCGAACGCCTGGAAAGCTGCTTCGACCAACCTCGGTAATGCAGAAGCTAATGCATAGGCGGAGCACGCCGTCCTCCGGCATTTTCCGGCTAGCGGCCCGTCAGCAGGGCAATCTCAGTCCGGCCGCCGCCGCCGCTCCCACCAGACGACGAAACGGCGCCGGTGACGGCGCACCAATGCGAATTCGTAGGAGAGCACCAGCAATCCGATCGGCACCATCCAGAACCCAAGGATCGGCAGGAAGCCGAGAATGCCGCCGATGATCAGCACGACGCCGATCGCAATCCTGAGGCCGCGCGAGCGCGGCATGGTGAACTGGCGGCCGAAGACCGAGATTTTCCGGGCCGGTGGGTGTTCGTCGCTCATTGCCGTCATGTGAAATGTCGATCCGTTTGCATCAGTAGCACCATCAGCCGGAGAAAGCCGCAACGGCCTTTTCCGTTCCCTGACAGGCGAGAGACAGCTCATATGAGGGCGCTCGCCGGCCATTGCCAGAAAGCCCTACGCCAAAAAGCACCGAAAAAATGCGAAATGCTTCTTTGCAAAGCCGAAACGGGTTTGCTATAGGCTGCCCCACTCACATGAGAGCCTCTGTTCCCCGGTAGCTCAGTGGTAGAGCAACCGGCTGTTAACCGGTTGGTCGCTGGTTCGAATCCGGCCCGGGGAGCCATCGCCTTTTCTACGCCAAGTCGCGATTTTGCACGCCGGCGTGCGATTTTTCCCTACGCTTCGATCTCGTGTCAGAGCATCGAGGACAGATGAAATCAAGCGCAGAATAGCGGCCTGGCCCGCCCCCGCCTATTCTTCGCAAGCCGATCGCAGGACTGGCGACGCAGATGCTTTTTCGTGTTATGATGGGCTTGCAACGCGCGTAATCTCGACCTCGGCAATATGGCAGAGGTCGAAAGCTATTGCCTTGGCACAGGAAGCTTTCGCCCCCAGCACTTGATCGCCTCCGCTGGGTGTGCTGCTTTCCCTGACTGATCGCGGCGAGGAGGTTGTCCATGTCTACGAGTAGTGTTGACCGCCCGCTGCAGCCGGGCGACAGCGCACCGAATGTTGTGCTCAATGCGATCTCACGCGAAGGCAAGATCGCGCTCGATGATTTTCGAGGCCGTAGCCCGTTGTTGATCGGTTTGTTCCGAGGCCTGCACTGTCCGTTCTGCCGGCGCCATGTCGCGGCGATGGCGCAACTTAAGCCGGCCCTGCGGGAGAAAGGCGTCGAATGCCTGGCTGTGGTCAATACGCCGGTCGAGCGGGCGCGGCTCTATTTCCGTTACCACCCGGCACCCGATCTTCTCGCCGCATCCGACCCGGAGCGAGCCTCGCACCGTGCTTTCGGCTTGCGCGAGGTCGGGATGGACACGGTCATGGCGATACCGTTCCATCTTCCGGGCGAGTTGCCCGAGCCTATGGACGTCATGGCAATGAATGAATTTCTTAACAAGAAGGAAGGTTATGAGATTACGGAAGTCGATCAGCAGGCGATGGCTTCCAGCCAGGCGCAGCTTGTCGGTCAGTTCCTAATCGACCGGGCGGGCATCGTACGCTGGAACTTCACTGAAGTTCTGGAGGATGGCCTCAACACCTTCAGAGCGCCGAATCCCGAGGAATTGATGTCGGCAGCTTCCCAAGTTGCACATTAAGAGGCTGCGGAAATGGGCTGCTAAAAACTCGCTCGACGGCCACCGTCCTGTGGTGATTCTTTGGATTTAACAATCGTCGAAATGCTCAGCGCCGGAGGCTAAGGTCTGCCCGTGGGCTTCGTAGCGATTTTTCGATTCAACGGTCTGCGGACCGCCCCGACGCTAGAGTGAGCAAGCCGCATAGGCGGGGCAACGTCCGCTCCTTGCCGCAATCACGTTGTTCCGACAGGCGCGCATAAGGTAATTATGCCGCCTCCCCGTCTGCTGCTCACTAGACTCCATAGCGAACCTTGATTAGCGGCCCCTCCCTCGCACATCCGGGTTAGATAACAGGGGGAACGCCGATGTCTGTGAGATCGTGTGTGCGCACAACGCCCTCCTTCGCGAGTGCGACTGCCCGTTGCCTCAAAGATGGTTTTGGCCCACCGGTTGATCGGAGGCGCTCGGCGCGCTCCCGGTCACGCTCGCGAGTCTTGATGGCGGGCTGCGGCGCAGTTTTGAGAGGAATCGGCAGCTCATAGTTCGCGGTTTCGTCCGGCCCGGGGAGCCAGTATTTTCAAGGCTCCGGCGTTTTCATTGTTTTGGCTGACACCACGGTTTTGACAACGCCAAGACCATGGTCACTGCGTCTGGGATTCCCTATCGTGGAAGAATGTGATTGCTGAGCGACGATTCCGCTCGCCACTCCACGAACTGTGTCAGTCGTCACCACTGCTGAGGGCCGGCTATGTAATGGGTAAGCGCCGCCGACTGCATTCCCTTCCCTCCTCGTTGACGAAAAGTGTTCGTTCGAATGATGCTTTTCCGTTGCCCTAAGCGCAAGGTTTTGACCAGCCAGCACAGGGCCTCCTCTTAAGCTCGCTGGTCGTCAAGGCCCAGCGGCCTCTAGCTGCCGTCCCCCCCGCAACCAAGCCGCTGGGCCGCCTCGCCAACGGCGAAGCTTGCAGGCCGATGTATATTAGCAACATCTTGACTAGGCGCCGTCCGCTCCAGACTCAAGCGTCTGGCGCGGGGCACTGGTTGCGATCACGGCCACGATACGTAGGCGGGTCACTGAGGACCGGGCAAGCGTCTCGATTCCGAGCTACGGCTTCCCGCATTCCATCGTGGACAGCACGTCCAAGATCAAGAGAGGTCAGCAGATCGAGCTTGCCAGCGAGATCACACGCATAGAGGAGGAAGGCGGCACTCACAATCGACATGGGACCGCTGTCAAGCCTGACGCCGAGGGGTATTAACCGACGTTCCTTTTAAATTTGAAATGCCTTACCCGAGGCCCGCCCTGGAACGGTAGGTCAGGGCGCTGATCTTCCTCGTCCGGCTCAGCCTGCATCGCGGGCCTTCATGAAAAGCTCCAGCAAGTCGGCGCCAATGCCGAGGGTTGCCATGAGGCTGAACTTAGAGCGGCTAGGGAGTTTCGTCGTCTCTGGCCTTACCAATCGCCTCAAGTAATGAAGCTAGGGTTGGGGTCAGCTCTGTTTCGACTGGCCCAAACAGCTTGTGTACATGACGACGATTGTCTTCGGTTCCGATCAACTCCCGAACGGCGTCTGCAAGGGACTTATGCCCAGCTTTGTCGCGCTTTGTCATGTCGACCGAGCTTCCCCGCCTGTCGCGCAACTCGGAGATCAGGGAATGGTTGCATTAGGGATCAGGAATGTTTGGGTACTGGGCTCGGGTAACTGGCACATTCGGCCCTAATCAGACGAGCGCAGCACCCCTCCTCCTCGGCAGCAGCCAAGAATGCCTTTCGTGCCTCCTCAGGTTCCATCTCGTCGGAAATGCAGGCGATGCAGACGCGCACCGCTTGGTTCCATTTGGGGCCACGCTTGGTCCACTTCATCAGCTCCTGTCCGGCTGCCTCGACGTTGTTCACGTTCCGGGTCATACCGGCACGGTCAGTCGTCACAGGAACCGGAGGGGAGAACCAATGGGTTGCCATAAGGGGAACTTAGAGCGGCACAAGCCTGCCGACCAACCCAGGTTGTAGGGAACGATGTAGGCCCTCGCGGGGTTAGAACTTGCAGCGGTCGAGTCTTCGTGGATGCAGCCGCTGAGGGGGGTCCGTCGCCTGTCCCTCACCGGCGGCGGGCTCCTTTCTGGAAGGCGGTGTTGGTCAGAGACACATAGAACCTTATACCGCAAAACAATTTAGCTATTTGTCGTTGGGGGAATTAACGTCCCCTCCTCCATCGCGGCAGCCAGGAATGCTTTGCGGGCCTCCTCGGGTTCCATCTCGTCGAATATCACGGCCATGCAAACGCGCACCGCGAGGTCCCAGCAAGGGCCACGCTTGGTCCACTTCATCAGCTCCTCGCCGGCTGTCTCGGCGTTGTTGACGTTGCGAATGATCCCGGTACGCTGTGTCTTGACGGGGACCGGAGGGTTGAACCAGTGGGGGGCCATACGTCACTCTTTGTCGGCCCTATCAAGTTCCTCCAGCAAATACCTTTGCTCAGCCGGCAGTTCCCCTTTCTACAGGCAGATTTAGCAGGTTGCGAAGGTAATTGCGGATTACCTCTGAAGTGATCCACCGCCGCACAACTTCGGCAATAACCTTCTGTTTGGCTTTATCGATTTCAGCCATGTTCGGGCCTGCATGCTTAAAAGGACCGAACTGCACCGCGAGCGGATTTGTTCCTGCTAGTTACGAAGATCAAGCAGGACGGCGCGCCCCCTCTCGCGGGGCCACAATGAGCAAAATTCCTGGAATGCTGGGGGGGAACGTTAGGCGGATTAGTGAGGCGCGTGGCTGAGAGCTACTCCCGGCCGTCGAAACACACGAACAGGCCAGTGGCGGAAGCTACCTCAAGGATAGCCTCAGTTAGCTCTTCGTCAGATGCCCGCAGATTAGGCGCAGTCACGCGGACTCGTTCTATTGCAGCCTTGATCGAGACAATGTCTCCGCGAGCCGCCCCGTTCAGGAGTGCAGCAATAGCCTGACGTATTGGACTGACAATTTGAACGACACTCATCCGACCATCCCCGAGGGGCACGCCGAAGAGACGACAGTACTCTCTCCCTGACCGACATCAACAGGATGTAAGAACCGTACAATGCTCGGGCCGTAACCGTCAGGAATGTTTGGTAGAAATTTCTGAGCGGGGGATCGGATAACCCGCTCGCGCGAAAGACCCCCATGCCCCCTTCCGCAGCGTCGACCTTCCGTTCCCGCAACGAACACCCTACTTTCGACTTTGGCGGGATGGACCAGGCCCATGCGAGGCTCGTCGCTACTCGGCTCGCCGTCAGACCAAACAGTGCCCCTCCATTCAATCTTGCGGTTCTTGTCAAGCACAACGAACGTTGACGTTAGACAATGCTTCGGCCACCACCTTGTCAGGCACAACGCTTGAACTGGACAAAGCCGTGAAGCAGTACGTCATCTACACCCGCGTTTTGACGGACTGGCTTTGCGTTTCGTCCGTGCTTATGAAGCAGCTCGCTCACCAGCTGGTTGCAATTGCCGTTGGCGCAACTGATGTGAATGACCCGACCACTAGCTATGAAGGCGATTTCCGCGCCTTCGCGCGCACCGGTCGCCTGGAAGAAGGTGACCTTGCTTCCTGCTCAAGCGTCACGATCTCGCGCAGATCAGTACCGGCGATCATAGCTTCGCGCACGAAGTGGGTCGCGCTCTCCTCCACGACGTCGCAACGGGTGCAGAGGCCTGCCGGCAGGAACAGGCGGGCGTCGCGCGCCTTGAGTTCCAGGCCCTGCCATATCTGCGCGGGTCAGCCTGGTCTCGCCTCCGGGATTCACCGGAACGGTAGCGGTCGAGTAAATCATGATGTGTCTCCCCGACAAAGGTCATCGGTAATGGGGCTCAGCCGGCAATTGCGGCCGCATAGTCGCGATAGGAGCGCAACGGCCGGCCCAGCAGCGCGGTCAGCCGATCGACATCGCCGGCATCGGGGACCATGCCGTCCGTGAGGAAGCGCTCCGCCATCAGGCGCATGTCGAGGGCCATCCAGCTCGGCATGAACTGCCGCAGGTTCTGCTCGAACCCGGCGGTGTCGTCGCCCGGATACGTGATCTGGCGTCCGAGGACGTCCGTCCAGATGGCCGCGACATCCGCGCCGGTCAGCGTGTCGGGGCCGACCAGGTTGATGCGGTCGAACGGGAGCGGCGCGGCGGCCTGCTCGCGGCGGATGAGTTCGATCGCGGCGATCTCGCCGATGTCCCGCGCGTCGATCATGGCGACGCCCTTGGCTCCTATCGGCATAGGATAGATGCCGTAGCCGGTCACCACGTCCTTGATTGTGATGTCGTTGTTCATGAAGTAGGCGGGCCGCAGGATGGTGGCGTTGAGCCCCATCTGCTCGATCATCCGCTCGACGCCGAACTTGCCCGCAAAATGCGGCACGTTGACGTAGAGGTCGCTGTGGATCACCGACAGGTAGACGATCCGCTCGATGCCGGCCTCGCGGGCAACGGCCAGCGCTACCAGCGCCTGGGTGTATTCGTCGGCCACCACCGCGTTCAGCAGGAAAAGGGTGGAGACGCCGGAGAAGGCCTTGCGTAGGGAATCGACATCGAGCAGGTCGCCCTGCACGACATCTACGCCAGCGGCGAAATTGGCCTTGGAGGGATCGCGAACCAAAGCGCGCACATGGGCGCCACGCTTCACGAGCTGTTCGACTACGTTGCGGCCGACATTGCCGGTCGCGCCGGTAACGAGAATGGTCATGGGGTTACTCCTGAGTTGAGCCGGATGGCTGCTCAGAAATTAGTGATCCACATTTGTGTCGGTAGGCGTTATATTTGGACACGCCGTCTCATTGGTGGAACATATGGATCTACTTGCCCTTGCCGATTTCAATCTGGTCGCCCGCCACGGGGGCTTCGGTAAGGCCGCCCGCGCTGCCGGGCGCCCGAAGGCAACCTTGTCCCGACGCGTGGCGGAGCTGGAGGCCAGTCTGGATCTACGGCTGTTCGAGCGTGGCGCCCGCGCGTTGAAGCTGACGGAAGAAGGACGTGCGCTTTTCGAGCGCACGGGCCGGTTGCTTTCCGAGCTCGAAGAGACAGCGGCCGCGATCGCCTCAGGCGGCGAAAGGCCGCGAGGCAGGTTGCGGATCAGCGCCCCAGTGCTGTTCTCACAGACCGCGATGGGGAAGATCGCTGCCGGCTTCGCCCTGAAATACCCGGAGGTAAGGCTCGAGGTCACGACCGAAGACCGCGCCGTCGACATGATCGAAGAGGGATTTGACCTGGTGATCCGGGTCAATCCGGATCCGGATGAGAGCCTCGTTGGGCGAGCCTTTCTGCGTGATCGACTGGTGGTCGTGGCAAGTCCTCACCTCGCCCGGCCGGCGGACGGTCTGGCGACCCCGGCCGTCATGCGTTCGACAGCCGATCGAGGGGCTTGGGACGTGAAGACGCCCACTGGCCGGTCAACAATCGCGATCGAGCCGGTCCTTGCGCTGTCGTCACTCATCATGGTCCGGGATGCGGTACGAGCGGGCGTCGGCGCGGCGCGCCTACCTGTGTCGCTGGTGAGCCATGATCTGGCGGACGGAACACTGGTACATTGGGGGGATCTCGATCGACCCGACATCGCCCTGTGGACGCTCTATCCCTCTCGGCGGCTGCTGAGCGCCCGCGTCTCCGCATTCCTCGACCATCTGAAACAGGCCTTTCCCATGGGGACGCCTGACGAGCTGGCCGCCTATATCGGCAAATGACGCGCAGGGAGCTGGTTAACCCAGCTGAGGCCTTATGCGAGGCACAAGGAAAGCAGTTGCCGTGCTTTCTAGGTGGGTGCGTTATCCGAAATATCTTCCGCGAACGCGACATTTTTTAACGGCAACCGGCTCCGCGAACTGTGCCATCGTCACCACTGCTGACGGCCGGCTATGTGTAGGTATTGAGAGCGCCACCGACCGCATTCCCTTCCCTCCTCGTAGACGAAAAGTGTTCGTTCGAATGATGCTTACGATATTGATAAGGTCAGGCTGGTCGAGAAGTACAGGCCGCCGAAGCGCAAGAAGCCGCTGCTTTGACATGCTGAATTAGCGGACAACAAACAGGGGAATTCAGAGATTCCCGGTGTCGATCTAGACTCCAGGAATGGAAACGACGTTTGACGATCTTGCCAGCGCGATAAGGCCCCCGTGCAGACGTTTGGGGAGCCATCCGCGTCTTGGCCATCGATCTGGCCGGGAAGCTTCTAATGGGCCTCTGCCATCGGCGTTGGCACTGGAATGGCGCTGGCCGGTTAGATCGCTAACCCGCAAGATTCCACCCGGGCGCGGATTGCGCCCACGATCGCCAACTTGGCTTTATTCAGCCTTGAGGTTAATCACCCGCATCACGGCGACCACTGTCCCGTTGTTCGTAGCAGCCTCCTTCGTGCTACCCTTACCGCAGCTCCATACATCGCCTTCCTTGGCTGTGAACTGCATATCCCCGGCCGTAACCTGCAGCTCGCCTTCAGTGACCGTGCAGACCATGTCGTCGGCCATGACATCCCCCAGCGGGCTAGATCCCTTTGGCTGATACACGACGTCTTCCATCGCGATTTTCTTGTACCCCTTGATATGGGAGTCTCGTGTTCCCAGTTCGACGAGCCGAACGCCGGGAAAAATCTCTTTGCCATCAGTCGGACCGTAGGTCTTGGCCGCTGCCGGAGTCGGCAATGCAACCAATAGCGGGGTCGACAACGAGGTGGCACCAAGGGCGAGAGCATTACGTCGATTCATCTTCATAACATTATCCTCCCTGAGTTAGTCCGCCCACAACTGGGCGAACCGGATATTTTACGCGCCCGTGCAGCCAAATAGTCAAAACACAATTGAGCAGGCCCATGCTCCGCCCAGGAAGCTGGTTAATCCAGCTGAGGCCCGCAGCGGGCCAACATAGCGAAAGTGCACTGTCACCGTAATTCTGCGTTCGAAGGGAAACCATCGCTCGATTTCACTCAAATGAAGGAAGACGCTTTACCTGAAAGAGGCTGATAACGCGCCAGAGCCAATCGGCTCGGCGATAATGCGCTTCGGCCAAGATGCCGACCTGAGCTTCGGCCCCAGTGTCGGTAGATCTACCGCGGCTTAGGCCGGCGCTTGGGGAGGAAATTCGATGAGATTGGCCATCGTGTGCGCGGCAATTGTGATTGCCGGATCCACCGCCGCCGTTGCGCACGAGAAAAAGGTGGTAGCCAGAAAAGGAATAACGCCACCTTGTGCCGATTTGTCAGGCACGATCAAGAAAAAGAGGGAGACAGAAGTGGATTACCGTTCAACCGGAACTGTCTCCGGCGCAATCCCCAAAAACAAGTCTGAGCCGCGCCTAGGCTACGAAACGGTTAACCCTGGCATCATATCTATCTTTTAGCTCGTTGATTGCGTGTTTCGCTAACTTGAATGCAGCACAGGTGGCCAGCAGGATACACAGGCGGCCACGAAGGCGAGCGCCGGTATTGAACTACGGTGACGGTGCACTTTTTGCGGCGTGGCATTCTCAGCCCATCCCGTGCGGGGTCCCAAACGTTTTTCGCCTTCCGTGACCGGCAGTGCCTTTCCCCCGAAATCGACCGCCCTATTTCGCCTCGACAGGTGGGCGGCTGATTGCTGGACGAGTCCCTGCGACTAGGACGGCATGTGCTTCGAGGTACCCCCAATGGACTTCCACGATCGGCACCTACTGCGGTTGCGGGTGAACGGCGAGGACCACAGCCTTTCCGATCTCGATCCCCGCGTCACGCTGCTCGACCTGTTGCGCGAGCGGCTTCATCTGACCGGAACGAAAAAGGGATGCAATTTCGGCGAGTGCGGCGCCTGCACCGTGCATCTCGACGGACGGCGTGTGAATGCCTGCATGATACTGGCCGTGTCCGCCGAGGGACGCGAGGTCACGACGATCGAGGGCCTGGCGGACGGCGATGCGCTTCATCCCGTGCAGCAGGCGTTCATCGATCATGATGGTTTCCAGTGCGGATTCTGCACGCCCGGGCAGGTGATGTCGGCGGCGGCGCTGATCGAGGAGGGACATACCGGCTCCGACGCCGAGATCCGCGAATGGATGAGCGGCAATCTGTGCCGCTGCTCGGCCTATCCGCAAATCGTCGAGGCGGTGCGCGCAGCGGCTGGGAGGGCGAGCCAATGACCCCATTCGTCTATGCGCGCGCCGATAGCCTGGGCGAAACGATCGCGGCCGGAGCGGCGCCGGACAGCGCTTTTCTCGCCGGCGGCACCGAATTGCTCAACTGGCTGCGCCTTGGCATTGCCGGGCCGGCGCGGATCATCGATATCTCCCGCCTCGACTGGCTGGATCAGATCGAGGCACTGCCCGGCGGCGGCTTGAGGATCGGCGCGCTGACGCATCTCAACGACGTCGCGCAGCACGAGTTGGTCATGCGCGACTATCCGGTGTTGAGCCAGGCGATCCTCAACGCGGCGTCGCCGCAACTGAGAAACCTCGCAACGATAGGCGGCAATCTGCTGCAGAAGACGCGCTGTGCCTATTTCCGTGCCGAAGAGCAGTTGCCGTGCAACAAACGTCGGCTCGGCTCCGGTTGCTCGGCATTGCATGGCATCAACGACAATCACGCGATATTCGGCTGGACCGAGGATTGCATCGCCACCCAGCCATCCGACCCGGCGGTGGCACTGGCAGCACTTGATGCAGTCATCGTCACCGCGCACCGCAGCGGCGGCCGGCGCATTCCGGCAGCCGAATTCCACCTGCTTCCCGACACGCGGCCCGAGGCAGACAATGTGTTGCAGCAAGGCGATCTGATCACGGCAATCGAGCTGCCGGCACCGGCGCCGCGATCGGCTTACCTCAAGGTGCGCGAGCGCGAATCCTACGAATATGCCATCGTCTCCGCCGCCGTAGTGCTGGAGATGGACGGCCAAACCATCCGTCGGGCTGCCGTGGCGCTGGGGTCCGTCGCGCTGCGGCCCTGGCGGCTGAGCGCCGCCGAGGACCAGCTCGCCGGTGCCGAAATCGGCGATCGCGAGGCATTGAGCACCGCTATCGAGCAATCCTTCGCCGAAGCGCGTCCCTTGTCGCAGAACGCCTACAAGATCGAACTGGCCAAGACCGCCGCTTTGCGGGCGATCGAAAGAGCAGCGAGGGTGCCGTCATGATGATCAGCCAGCCTGTTGCCCGCCCTGACGGCGGCGTCAAGGTTACCGGCCGCGCCCGCTATGCGGCCGACTATTTTGCCCCCGACCTGCTCTATGCAGTGCTGGTGACCGCGCCCGTTCCCGCCGGCCGCGTGACGTCGATCATGGTCGACGACGCGCTCGCCGAGGAAGGCGTCGTGCGCGTGCTCACGCATGAGGACATGCCCAAATTCGGCCGGTTCGCATCGCCAAGGGCCGAGCCGGATACGCAGACGCAGCACGCCGAAGGTCCGCCGGCGGCGCAGAGCTTCATGCCCATGCAGAACGACGAGATACGTCACGAGGGCCAGCCGCTTGCAATTGTGCTGGGCGAGACACTGGAGGCGGCGGAAGCCGGCGCCCGCCGCGTCTCGTTGCGCTACGAGTTCGCCGAGCCGGAATTGCCGGCACCACCCGAATGGACCGCAATCGACAAGGCTGCGGTCGTGCCGAGGGAGAGCGGCTTTCTGTTCCTGGAGCCGACGTTTACGAAGGGCGAGGTCGACCGCGGGCTTAGCAACGCAGCCGCCATGGTCGAAGCCGTCTACCTGCAGCCGTCGCGCCATCACAACGCCATGGAGCCCTCGGCGACGCTCGCCGAGTGGAACGACGGAGAGCTGACGCTGCACGACGCCACGCAGCACGTCTACGGTGTCCGCCAGGTGGTTGCGGCCCGCATGAATGTCCCGGCCGAGAAGGTCCGCGTGATTTCCCGCCATACCGGCGGCGGCTTCGGCGGCAAGGGCTGGATCTGGCCGCATCAGGTGCTGGCCGCCGCCGCGGCGCGCATCATGCAGCGCCCGGTCAGGCTGGCGCTCAGCCGCGCCAATGCCTATTCCTGTCTCGGCTATCAGCCGCGCATGGCACAGAAGATCGTGCTGGCGGCGGACAAGTCGGGCAAGCTGACCGCCGTGCAACAGGACGTGGTCAACCTGACCACCGTCACCGACGATTTCGTCGAGTTCGCCACCGAAGCCTCGAAGGGTCTCTACGCCACGCCGGCCATGCGTCTCAGCCAGCGCGTCGAGCGCGCGAACGTCGCCATGCCGACGGCGCTGCGCGCGCCGGTCGAGGGTCCCGGCACCTGGGCCCTCGAAAGCGCGATGGACGAGCTCGCCCACCGTCTCGGCATCGATCCGCTCGACCTGCGTCTGATCAACCATGCGGACACGGATCCGGCCACCGGCCAGCCCTGGTCGTCGAAGCAGCTGCGCGAGGCCTATGAGGAAGGCGCCCGCCTGTTCGGCTGGCGCGAGCGCCCGCGCAAGCCGCAACGCGATGGCGATTGGCTGATCGGCTACGGCATGGCGACCTGCAGCATGGGCTGTTTCCGCAACCCGACGCCTGCAGCCGAGGTCAGGTTGCACAGGGACGGCACGGTGCTCATCCGCACCGGCACCCAGGATATAGGGACCGGAACACTCACCATCTTTCCGCAGATCGCAGCCGATGTCCTGGGCCTGCCGATGGAGAGGATCGAGTTGGAAATGGGCGATACACAGCTGCCGGAGGCGGGTCCGACCTATGGCTCATCGTCGACCATGGGGGTGGGCGCGGCGGTGCTTGCAGCCGCCGAAGATGCACGTTCGCAGCTTGCCCGTCTTGCCAATCTGCCGCCCGACGAGGTCGAGATGCAAGACGGCCATATTCGCCGCAAAGGCGCTGCCGGCGGTCAGACGATCGCCGACGTGATGAGTCATACCGACATCGGCGAGATCATCGGCTCCGGCTCGTTCGATCCGGCGCAGCATGGCAAAGGCCTCGCCATGCGCACTTTCGGCGCGATTTTCATGGAGGTCGGCGTCGATCCGGGGCTCGGCCTGCTCAGGCTTCGTCGCGCCGTCGGCAGCTACAGCGCCGGCCGCATCGTCAATCCCCGCACCGCACGCAGCCAGATGACGGGCGGCATCATCTGGGGCTGGGGCATGGCGGCGATGGAGCAGAGCAGGCACGAACCGGTGCTCGGGCGGTTCCTGTCGAAGAACCTTTCAGGGGTTGCCATTCCGGTCAACGCCGACATTCCCGGCGACATCATTATCCACTTCGTCGACGAGGTGGACGAGCATGCCAGCCCGATTGGCGGCAAGGGCATCGGCGAGCTCGGCGCCACCGGCGTTGCCGCAGCGGTTGCCAATGCCGTCTTCGACGCTACAGGCAAGCGGATCCGGGAGCTGCCGATCACGCCGGAAAAACTGCTGTAGAAGGACTAGGCCCGCTATTGCCCTGCGATAGCGGGTCTCTGACGTAGTCGATTATCTCCTCTGCAAAGCTTGCCGAGACTTGGGAAATACCTGCGGCCCCCAGACCGACGTCTTCATTTCAGCTCAGATACTTTGCCGGCAAGCGTCTGCTCGACGAGGTTGACGTAGTAGCGCATCACCGTCGGCACGATCTCGTCGTTGAAGACGTAGCGGTCGCCGTGCAGGCCTTCGCCCGGGCCGACCTCGCCGGCACCGATCCACGCATAGCAGCCGCTCGCCTCACGGATCATGAAAGCGAAATCCTCGCAGCCGAGACTGAGACTGAACTCGGTCATGACATTCTCCCGGCCGACGACGGATGCCGCCGCCTCGACGGCGCGGGCCGTCGCGTCCGCGGTGTTGATCAGTGGCGGATAGCCCTTCCGGTAGTCGAACCTTGCCTTGAGCGAATGCGCGGCGGCGATGCCTTGTGCGATCTCGCCAATCAGCGTCTCGCAGTGGTTGGAAAGGCCGGGCTCGAAGAAGCGGCAGGTGCCTTGCAGCCAGACCTTGCCCGGCACGATGTTGCCGACATTGCCGCCATGGATCTGCGTGATGCTGACGACAAGCGCGCTCTGCGGGTCGACCGTGCGGCTGACGATGCGCTGGACGGCTTGCACGAAGGCGCCCGCTGCCAGGATCGGGTCATCGCCGAGCTGCGGCATCGCGGCATGCGCGCCAAGACCCTCGAAAGTCAGCTCGAAATTGTCGACGGCCGCCATCTGCGCACCAGCACGGGCCGCGATCGTCCCCAGCCTGACGCCCGGCCAGTTGTGGACCGCATAGACCGCCTCGACCGGAAAGCGCCTGAACAGGCCGTCCTCGATCATGCGCATGCTGCCGCCTTCGTTTTCCTCGGCCGGCTGGAAGATGAAAGTGACGGTGCCGTCGAAGGTGCGCGACTCGCTGAGCAATTTGGCAGCGCCGAGCAGCATGGCGGTGTGGCCGTCATGGCCGCAGGCATGCATCACGCCCTCTCTCCTCGAAGCATAGAGCAAGCCGGTTTTCTCCAGCACCGGAAGCGCGTCGAGCTCGGCGCGAAGGCCGATGGCGCGTGTGCCGCCACCGCTGCGCAGGACACCGACGACCCCGGTGCCGCCGATCCCTTCATGCACCTCGTCGAGGCCGAAGGAGCGCAGTTTCTCTGCAACGAAACGCGCCGTTTCGTATTCATTGAATCCGAGCTCCGGATTGGCATGGATATGGCGCCGCCAGCCTATGACCTCTGGTGTCAGCGCGGCGATGGGGTCATTATGCAACATGATACCTCCTCTCACACCGGCAATGGGCGGCGTGGCTTGATCCTGCTGCCATAGAAGGCCCGACGAAAAGCGTCTTGAACCGGATTGACTATGGCAAAGACAAACCAAGCGGCGGAGACCGGGAAATACTGGCGCCATCCGTGCTTCCCCGACCTTGGCCTGTTCGAAGCGCGCTTCACCCGGCACCGCTACGACTTGCACACACACCCGACCTATGTGATCGCCCTGATCACCTCCGGCTGCGAGCGGATTCGCATCGGCCGTCAAAGCGTTCTCGCCCCGGCAGGCGCCATTGCCGTCGTCAATCCAGAGGAGTGGCATGACGGCGAACGCGGGGCGGACGAAGGCTGGGCCTACCGGACGTTTTATCCCTCGGTGCCGCTGATGACCGCACTTGCCCGCGAACTCGGCTGGCACGGCGCTCCGGTGTTTTCGCGCGCGACTATCGAAGACAACAATCTCGCCGCAGCGTTGACGGCAGCACACCAGGGCTCGACATCCCCAGACACAATGACGGCCGAGACGTCCCTGCTCGTGGCGCTGCGACGGCTGATCGTTCGGCATGGCGACTCGAGCGGACAGGCCGAGGAGGTCGAAAGCTCCGGATCGCAGCGGAGGTTTTCGCTCTATCGCGACCTTGTCGAAAGCGAGCTCGGCTCGCAGCTCGACCTCAAGCGGCTTGCCGGTGCGGGTGGCGTGACCCGGTTCCAGGTCATCCGCGACTTCAACAAGGCGATCGGCCTGACGCCGGTGGCCTATATCCGCGACCGGCGATTGCGCCGGGCGAGCGCGCTGATCGAACAGGGATTTGGCCTCGCCGACGCCGCTATCGCGGCAGGTTTCGCCGACCAGAGCCATCTCTCCCGTACGTTCCGGGCCATGCATGGCATGACGCCGGGCATGTTTAGAAGAGCTGGATAAGGCGCTCCTCAACAGACAAGCTTGCGCGCCAATGCGTGCTGCGCAATGCTGACGCAGCTCGGGGGGAATCATGCGAATAATCTTGGCGCCGACGCTGCTGCTCGCGGCTGCACTGTTTGCAAACAACGCCCAGGCGCTGGACGCCAGCGGGACGCCGGTTGTCGTGACCCCGCTTGCCTCTCGCACCGAGACTGCGTCCGGCCAGCCGATCACGCTGCCGCAGAAGAACGTGCAGGTCCTGGTCTCGGCCTATCAGATCGCGCCGGGCGCCACTTTGCCGGTCCACAAGCATCCGTTTCCGCGCTATGCCTATGTCGAGGCCGGCACGCTTCAGGTCACCAACGTCGAAACCGGCAAGAGCAACACCTACAAATCAGGTGATTTCATCATCGAGATGATCGGGCAGTGGCATCAGGCCACCAATGTCGGCGCCGATCCGGTCAAGCTGCTGGTCATCGACCAGGTCGAAGAAGGCACCAAGAACACCGTGTTGCGCCAGTAGCTGCCACGTCTGAAAACAGCGTCCGTGGCGGATCCAGCACAGCGCGTAACAGACGTCAGAACGTGAACCCCTCCGGCAAATTGTGATTCCAATAGCCTTCCTCGACAAGTTCACTTATGCGCCAGCCCTCGGACGTGCGTATGACGCGGTCGCGATACCAGAGCCCTTGGAAGAAGACCTGCCTTTTGCCTTCGCCGAGGTCGACCACCATCGGGCATGAACAATGCACGCGCGCGCTGGCCTCATCCCCTCGGAGATCAAGAAGGATTGTTGAAATGGCGTGCTGCGAGATCAATATCTTCGATAGGGCGCCTTTCATATAAGCAACATGCTCATCCACACCGCTCCTGATTCCACCTGTTACAGTGTCGTCAAGCACGGCGTCGGGCGTGAATATTTTCCGATAGGCTTCCCAGTCGCGATCGTCCACAGCGTAGCAATAGCGAGCAAGCAGCTGTTCGATCTCAAGCCGATCGGAAACCTCCTGCAGTGAAAGGGTCATGTCCTGTCTCCGCGGTTGGCGGCACTAATGCCGCATGCGCCAAGCCTGCCCCGACATTCGATCAATATTCACGTTGCCGTTGCTCCGAGCAACCTCGCCGCGCGACTGGGCATGCGCAAATCCGAACACTCATTTGGCCTCCGCCTTCACCCGGTCGGCAGCGGCGGTCAAAAGGGCGCGATCTCCCTCTTCGTACAAGCGGCGGATGGAGATTGCCTTGACGCGCCAACCTTCCGACGTCCGCACCAGCCGGTGTAGATAGCTGCCGCCGACCGTCCAGAACCGGGAACCGATCCAGTGGGTCGCGCGGACATGGCTGCGTGCAACCGCATGCTTTTCCGCGCCTTCGACAATGACGTTGGTGATGAGGTGCTGGGTGGCGTCGAAGCCCGGCAGCAGCGCTTGCCATTGGGCGATCAGGGAGTCGCGGCCGCTGGTCGTGACCTCGCCGCCGAAGAGGCTGGTATAGTCGGTCGTGACACGGGCCGCGAAATAGGATTTGACCCGGTTCCATTCACGCAGATCGGCATAGAGGCCGATCCCGGCAACTGCCTCGGCGATCACGATCCTGTCTTCGACCGTCAGCGCATCTCCCGGAGCGCTCGAGGCGGGCGCCGAGACGGCGGAAATCATCGCGGCTGAAACCGCCGAGGCCAAGACATACCGGCGGGTGACGAGGCTCATTGTCCCGCCTCCCCTGCACCGCCCAGCGTTGCGCGGAAGTGCGCGGCGACGGCATCGCTCGCCGCCTTCACCGGCGCGGCACGATCGTAGAAATCGAACTGGGTGACATTGTCTAGCCACATCTCCTGCCTGGAACTGGTCAGCCGCGCGTAGAACTTGTGCGCGCCCTGCGGAATGGCAGCCGCCTCGCTATGCACCATCAGAAAAGGCTGGTGCAGGCGCGGAGCAGCCTGGATTGCATCGAACCTCAACCAGCCGCGCCAGAAGGCGGGATCGGCCTCGTTGCGCCAGGCCGGGAGCATGCCGCGATCGGGTTCGGTGTAGTAAGGCACCTTGAACATGACCGCGCGCTCGTCGGTCAAGCTAGCAGCGGGCAGGAATGCCTGTTTGCCGGTGCGGCGATATTCCGCCTCGGCCGCATCGCTCGCGGCCTCGAGCCTGGCGACACCGTCCCCGCCGCCATAGGTCTGCTCGACCCCTTCGGCATCCTGCAACCAGGGCGCAACGAGGGCGACCGACTTGATCGCGACGTTTTCGGCCGCAGCGGTGACCATGTAGCCGGAGCTGGCGCAAATGCCGAGCCCGCCGATGCGGTCCTGATCGGTCTCGGGCCGGGTCGCGAGATAGGCGACCGCCGCTTCGATGTCGGCGATCTTGGCGTTAGGATCCTCGTACTGGCGGCGCACGCCGCCGCTTTCGCCCCAGCCGCGAAAATCGAAGGTCAAGGCGATGAAACCGCGGTCGGCCATCTCGCGGGCATAGCGGGCCGGCATCTGTTCCTTTACCGTCATCCAGGCGCCGGTCACGACCAGCGCGGGCCGAAGTTTCGCCGCGTCCAGGTCCTCCGGCAGATAGAGCTCGCCGACGATCTGCTCACCGTTCGAGGCGAAAGCGACGCGCTCGATGCGCGGTGCGGCGAAGGCATTGGAGGCGGCGAGCGCCACGGCGGTTGCTGCAGCAAGTGTCAGGGTTTTAAGCATCGCAAGTCTCCTTTGGCTTGGAATGAGAAGCGCGGCGCGTTGCGAGAAAGACCGCCGTCTCAGCGCTCGCCAGCCAGTCGGCCGGGCAGTGGCTTCAGCGGGTAATGCGCCCAGTAGAAAGCGTCCGACTGGTACATGTCGGTCAAAAAATTCTGTGCCTCGGCGATCTTGCCGTCCTTGATGCGGAACATCAGCGCGTAGAACTGGTCGATCTCGGGACCTGAGCCGACATTCGACCAGCCGCGATGGACGTCGACAACGACGTCGCCTTGCGCCTGGAAGAAGATCGGCTCGGCCCTGAACTTGCCATCGGCCAGGCCGCGGAAGAAGGCGACCACCTCGTCCGGCCCGCGCTTGTCGCCGGCGAGCGGATGATGACCGGGAATGCGCCACACGATGTCGGGCGCGAGGAAGGGCCGCACGGCCTCGGGATTGCCGGTCGCGTAAGCTGCGTAATAGTCTTTGATGAGCTGGATATTGCGGTCTTCCAGTGGCCCGCTGTGCGCCGGGGCGGCAGACACCGCCAGAAGAGTGCCGGCGGCGAGTAAAGCGAGCCTTGTCATCGGTCCTGTCTCCTTGCCCATTCGAGCCGTTCTCAACACCGAGGCCCGTTCGTCGGACCCAACATGACGCCTTTTGTTCGCCGAAAAAACCAGTAGAGTTCGACAGGGCTATTTGGAAAATCCTTACAATGCGCCTCGACCAATTCAGCGGCATCGTCGCCTTCGTCAAGGTTGCCGAGGCCAAAAGCTTCACCCGCGCCGCCGCCAAGCTCGGCGTCGCTCCGGCCTCATTGAGCGAGGCGGTCAAGGGGCTCGAGGAGCGCCTGGGGGTGCGGCTGCTCAACCGGACGACCCGCAGCGTTGGCTTGACCGAAGCTGGCGCCCAATACCTCGACCATGTGCGTCCGGCAGCCGAAGATATCCGGGCGGCTGGTGCGGCGCTGCGCGAGACCCGCGATCGTCCTGCCGGCACGCTGCGCCTCAGCCTGCCCTGGATCGCCGCCCCGCTGCTGATCGAGCCACTGATGCGGCCGTTCATGGATGCTTATCCAGAAGTGCGGCTCAATCTGATCTTCGACGACAGCTTCGTCGACATCGCCGCCGAGGGGTTCGATGCCGGCCTGCGCATCGGCGAGCTTCTCGAGAAAGATATGATCGGCGCGCGCCTGGGCGGGCCCCTGCAGATGGTCGTGGTGGGCAGCCCGGACTATCTGGCGCGCAACGGCACGCCGAAGCGGCCGGCCGACCTCGCCGCCCATCGCTGCATCGCATTCGCCCTCACCCGCACCCGCGCGATCTCGCCCTGGGAGTTCACCGTGGATGAACGCGAAGTCGCTTTCACACCGGACGCATGTCTGGTCGTGAACACGCTTCCGCTGTGCATTACTGCTGCCGCGCAAGGGCTTGGCCTCGCCTTCGCGGTCGAGGGGCTCGCCGCGCCGCTTCTTGCCTCAGGCGCGCTGGTCAAGGTGCTGGAGCCTTTCTGTCCCGCTTACGAGCCGCTCCACCTCTATTATCCCAGCCGCCGCCTGGTACCGCCGAAGCTGCGGGCCTTCATCGACTTCGTGCGCGCGAATTCTCACAAGCTGCGGATCTGATGTGGCTTTGCGAGAACCCGGCCCCGTTCAGCCCCAGGCGCCGACCATCTGTCTGGTGGTTGCGTTGAGACGGTTGAACGCATTGATCAGGGCAATCTGGACGACCAGTGCGGCAAGCGCCTTTTCGTCATAGTGCCGGGCGGCTTCATCCCAGACCGCATCCGGCACCGGGTCTGGCCGGTCGGCTAACCGGGTCGCCGCCTCGGTCAGCGCCAGCGCGGCGCGCTCGGCGTCGGTGAAGTAAGGTGTTTCCCGCCAGGCCGACACGGTGAAGACGCGCTCATCCTTTTCACCGGCCTTCTTCAATTCGCGTGCATGCATATCGATACAGACACTGCATCCGTTGATCTGGCTGGCGCGCAAATGGACGAGCTTGCGCGTCACATAGGACAGATCGGCCGTTTCCGTCGACTTGTCCAGCGCGAGCAGCGCCTGCAGAGCGCCAGGAATGAGCATCACCGGGTTTTTCAATCGTGCTTGCATAGTGGTCTCCTTCGGGCGTGTTTTCTCAAGCCCGGACGACGAACATCCGGGGTCTCGATATTTCTTGGTTCTGTCAGTTCGCCGGCCGCCGCGTTGCGGCAAGGCGAGCGCCGGGATATTCAGCTTTGCCAGGCAGTCACCCGCTCAAGCCGCTCGAGAATGCGCGGCCAACCGCTTCCCATGCCGATGTAGCCGCGCTCGTCCTCGGACCGGAACCCGGAATGCTCCATGCGCACCCGCGTCGCTTTACCTTCGGGCGTCAACGACCATGTCACCACGGTCTTCAGACCGCTGTCGGATTCGGTGCCGTCGCCCCAGCTGTAGGCGAGCAGGCGTGGCGGCTCGATCTTCAGCACCTCGCAGTTCGTCACGCCGGACCAGCCAGGCACCGGCGTCGCGCGAAAGGTAAAGCGATGGCCTTGCTCAGGCGCAAAGTCGTTCTCCATCAGCCATTCGGCAACCAGATGCGGCACGGTCAGTGCGCGCCATATCTTTTCAGCCGCATGCGGGATCAGACGCTCGACGACAATGGATTTGGTTTCGATTGTGGTTGCTTCAGTCATGACTTGGGACCCGTTGTTTGCGGTTTGGCTGGGCTATTCAACAACGCGCTCTCCATGAGAACCAATAACCCATCAGCTATGAGTTACGTATAACGCTTAAGTTATGAATGTGTCAAGCGGCGGAATGGCAGGCGCGCCCGCAAGCACATTGAGCCCACACTTCCGGCTTTCAAGGCACCGTGCCCGATGCTACCGCTGGCCAGCTGAAATCATCAACGGATCGCCCATGACCGAGACCGAACGCCCTCGCCTGCCGCTGATCGAGATCTGCGTCGAAGGCATAGACGGCCTGCTGGCCGCGCAAGCCGCCGGTGCCGACCGTGTCGAGCTCTGTGCCAGCCTGGTCGAGGGCGGCATCACGCCGAGCTTCGGCACCGTGCGCACGGCGCTTGAATTAGCGACGATCCCGTTCCACGTCATCGTGCGGCCGCGTGGCGGCGATTTTCTCTATAGCGAGGCCGAATATCGTTCGATGCTCGCCGATGTCCGAGCGCTTGCCGAGCTTGGCGTCGCCGGTGTCGTTATCGGCTGCCTCGCTGCCGACGGCACGATCGATGAGCAGCGCATGAGCGAACTGGCGCAGGCAGCGGGGAGCTTGAACGTCACCTGCCACCGCGCCTTCGACATGACCCGCGACCCGACCGAGGCACTGGAATCGCTGATCCGCTGCAAGGTCGGCCGTGTGCTGACCAGCGGCCAGCGCGACACGGCGCTGGAGGGCGCGGACCTGCTCGCCGATCTGGTCAGGCAGGCTGGCGACCGCATCATCATCCTCGGCTGCGGCGGGCTTGACCCGCAGAACATTGCCGAGGTGCGGAGGAAAACCGGGGTGAGCGAAATGCACTTCGCCGCGCTCAAGGACGTGCCGAGCGCCATGCGCTATCGCAACCCGAAAGTCGGTATGGGCGGCACCGACCTCGACCGCGAATACCGCAACACCGTGACCGACGAGGTACTGGTGGCGGCGACCATCGCCGCTGCCCGGGCATGATCCTGGAAGACAGAAGAAAGAAAATGATTGAAACGCGATTGCCGATCGAGCTGGTTTTGCCGCGGGATGAGCCCGCAATCCTCGCGCTCAACAACGAGCACGCTGCGGAATTATCATGGCTCGAACCTGAGCGCCTTTCCTTCCTGCTTGGCGAAGCGTTTTACGCGCGCCGTATCGGTGCACTCGAAGCCTTCATCATGACCTTCGACCAGGACGCAAGCTACGACAGCCCGAATTTCCTGTGGTTTCGCGAGCGCTATCCGCGCTTCGTCTATGTCGATCGCGTCGTGGTCGGCGCCAATGCGCGCGGCCGGGGTCATGCCCGCCGGCTGTACGAGGATCTGTTCGAGCAGGCGTCACGCGCCGGCCAGGCGATCGTCACTTGCGAGGTCAATGCCGAGCCACCCAATCCGGCTTCGGACGCCTTCCACGCGGCACTCGGCTTCATGGAAGTGGGCGACGCGGTAATCCACGGCGGCAAGAAAGCCGTGCGGTATTATCTAAGACGGATCGCCGGCTGAACGGCAGCCGCCTCGCCCTACCAATTGCGGTTCAGCCAGGAGCGGGTCGGCTTTTCGACGATGTAGTAGCTGCACAGAGCGCAAGCGAACGCCGCCGCCAACATCAGCCACGGCGAACTGCCTTGTATGTCGACGAATTGATAAAAGGGCTGCTGCCAAAGATAGAGCGAATACGACCACAGCCCCAGCATCGTCATCGGCCGGGAGGATAGAAACCCGGTCAGGTACCAACTGCTGAAGTCGAGCGAGTTGACGGCGAGGGCCAACAGCGGCACCGCGACCAGATAGTGGATCGGGGTTGGCACGGCAGCCATGAACACTAGAACCGCCACGACAGCGGCCGCCAGGGCGACATGTGGGCCCTTGAGCAGCGCCGGCAGCCTGTCGTCGGCCTTGAGCAGGCATATCACCGCTGACAGCAGGATCGAGGCGATGTGCACGTCGGTGCGCCAATAGGTGGACTCGTAGCCTATTCCGAGCACCCAGTAGGAGATGGCGCCGTTTGCCATGGCCAGCACCGACAATGCGCCGAGCAGCACGATGACCCGGGACTGCCCCGAGACGACGACGCCGATCAGCGCCAGGATGACATAGGCGTGCTCTTCGACGCAGAGCGACCAGATATGGTCGAGCGCGCCGGCGCGGGTGACGAGAATTCCGGCGTAGTTGTAAGTGAACGTCAGCGCCGTCAGCGCCGCCTTCCACTTGAAGGCGATGAATGTGCCGGACAAGGCAACCACCGCGGCGACGACGAAAACCATCAGTGCCGGGTAGATGCGGGAGAACCGGCGCTTGAAGAATTTCTTCAGCGGATAGTGTTCGACGAACAGGATCTCGGCCATCAGCCGGCCGCTGAGCACGAAGAAGAATTCGACGCCCAGGACGCCGAGATTGATGCCGGGAACGGGGAAGAAATGGCCGATCAGCACCAGCGCGATCGACAGGCCACGCCAGCCGTCGAGATAGGCAAGCCTGGTTCTTGCCGAGCTATCGGCGACAGGCCTGGACACGACAAGACGCGCCGCGGAGATGTCCGTCATGCCGGTCCCTTCTGCGAAAGGCGGGCTGGAGGCCGCATTCCTCCAGCTATATTGCAGCGCACCAGAACTTTGTGCAAGTGCGAGATAACGACACGCCCGAAGTACGGGACGGACAGAAAAGGGCCGTTAAGGCCCCGTTCCCAAAACCGAGGTCGGTGGTCTCAGGCGTTGGCGGCAGCCACGAGACTGGCGCGGTAGTCGGCCGACCATTCATGTCGCTCATCAAATTATCCGCCGCGACTTTAACGCCGGCCAGTGCCGAGGCCACGAAGCTTCCGGCGAGCGCCGCCTCGATCTCCTTCGAACGGAAGAGGCCATTGTCGCCGGCGCCGGTGGAAGGCCTTGTGTTTCTCCTTCGATAAAGAGAGGGTCTGTCACCAAACTGGTGGACGGACATGCCGAACGGAAGTGTCACATATGCGGTGTAACCAGCAAGTTGAGCTCAAAGTCGGTTCTGGATCGCGGAAGGGAATGTGGCATGGTGGATTCTGATCGGATCGACAACCTGATCGCAGCGGTGCCCCCCGCCTTGGCGCTTCGCGCCGGGCTGGACCTCGGCATCTTCACCCGGCTCGGCGGCAGCGCGGTGACTGCCGACAGCCTTGGGGCCGCGCTCAAAGTCGAGCCCGATCGTCTGTCGCGGCTCCTCTACGCGCTCGCCAGCATCGGTCTCCTCGAAGTCAA